>JAZKDJ010000001.1:0-566346 GCA_040387635.1 Patescibacteria group bacterium | reverse complement strand
ATCTTATGATTTTTTAAATGAAAACGACCTTTAATAAAGGCGTTGAGTAGGTTGCGCTGTCGGATATCTTGGAAGATATACTTAGTGCATGGTACCTCGGAAGGTCTTCTTTGGATATGATCCAATGCCCTCTGTCTCTGGCCTTTGCAACCAGACTACTATAGAAGAGCGGGTTAATCAAGGGCTCCCTGGCGCCCCATTAGCTGAGTATTGGAAAAGCAGCTTCTGGATGCTATCTAACTTATAAAGAAGCATAGTCTTGTTGTCGGCCAAAAAGTAAGTTACTGCCTGCTTTAGTTCATCAAGAATAATAAGAAGCAGGGGCGATGCTTCAGATGATTCAAATGATTCAGTGGAGTTTGCATCATCAACAAAAGTGTACGCGCCTCCACCTTTTCGTGAAGTATTTTTCTTGACCTCCACTTCAGTTTCCTGAGAGTCTGGCTTAGGCTGAATAATACCGCTCTCAATATACCCATCAATAATTCGATCTCCGTCGTAGTCAACAGATAGTGGAGACGCTTCAATTAAAGAATCTGATTCCAAAACATTAACAGACCCTTCTATAATAGAGCTTGTTGAAACATTGAATTCAAACTCAGCAATGCTGCCCTCTCTTTGTTCTGTGATTTGTTTAATACTTAACTTAACCGGCCCACTACCAATACCCGAAGCGGTAATACTATACTCTCCATCATCTTGAGGAAATGTAATGTACTTGTCTTCTCCAATTTCAAAATAGGAACTGCCTGGGATATTTTCGGTATAGCTTCCTAGTACATCGTCCTGATATGAATAGTCCTCCTGATCCCTACCAGTACAGATTCCGTCTGATGCGCAAACTTTTAGCGCCACTGGTGAGTGAACAGACACTGACACATAGGTCGGTATCTTGATGTTGTCTTCTTGAGAATGAAGGAGTGGTATTGATGACGGACTCACACCTTCCCCCACTCGCTCAATGTACTTCAAAACAGATGGGTGCTCAGTTATGTCAGCATGCCTGCGTAAAGAATCTCCTTTTTTGAAAGGCAGAGTAAGATCAAGAAAACTTATTTCTGAACGAGTGTCATCTGTGTCGCTTCCATGTGCTAGCACTGTGCCGTCTCCATGGCCGGAGAAATACACATCTGTTTTTGATACATCCATACCTTTATACAACATCTTGGATACAGTAGGCATTCCTATTCCAATTAACTTACGAACCACAATACCTTCTGGAAAAACAAAAGAATCGATTACGTCATGAATATTCTTTGCCAGATCAAAGAGTCTTTGATTCTTGATGCCTGCTCCCATTGCATTACTCAAGAAATCAATAAATTTAGAATGAGTACTGATAGACGATGTCGCATTTTCTTTGAAGATATCTATGGGCAACCAATTTCTAAAATTGTGTTTTTCAAAATATCTTTCAGATGGAAGAAGCGCATAGCTCGCAGGAATTGTGCGAGCAAGTTCCATGGCAGTTGCCTGCTTCACAACAAGACCCCCAAGAATGTCCTGACCATAACCATGAAGAAGTGAGGCGATTGCATAAGGAGTGCCGAATTCTGGCGAAGCTATCATTGTTACAGAATCAATTAGGTCACCACGATCATGTTCCATGAGTTGCTTCACCAAATATTTTACGATGAGACCGCCATTACTATGAGCAACAAGTGATACCTTACCCGTTGGAGACGAGCTCGCCAAAGCTACTATTTCTGATTCCATCTTATAGATTGAATCTTTTTGTCTAACTCCATTTGTCACAATGTCATCAATCCCAAGTCTCCAGTCATACGGCAAAGCCTTCCAATCCCCTATCACCTGGCGACCTTTCATATCATCAAACAAATCGAATAGCTTCTGATAAATATTTTTGAGTCCTGCCTTTCTGATAACGTCTCCAACAAAAACATCTGCCACACCTTTCCCGCTCTCATCGAGTTTGAGTTTCAAGACATCAAGATTTCTATTTGGGATCCATAATTCATTTGAGGAACCGTCGGAGAGTCCACCTTTTCTTTCTAAGAGTCTGCTTGCCTGCAGACCAGGAATGAAGGCAATGTTCGAACAGCACGAACTGGTAGCTACATTATCTGCATGAGTGAATGGATTAAAAGAAAGCTTTGGTTCAACCAAAACATTTCCCTCAGTATTGTCATCCATGCTTTGAGCATCACCTTCCCACCAATTGCCTCGTGCGTCGATGAGGCCCGAGGTCAAATTCATAATCCCATGTTCATTGTCTATGAAAGCCGACGCGGAAATCGTACTCGAAGCTGCAATGTTCTTATAAGCATTACCTTCGCCACCAGTGTTGTTCAACCAACTCTGATTTTTCATGACCAGCTGAGGAGACAGAGTATTCACAATTACCTTTTGATTCTTCTCAAAGAGAGAAGACGTGACTCGAAGCGAGCTCCTCTCAGCGTATATGCCCAGCCTCGAGTTCTTTATCGTTGACGAAGCAAGAACAAGCTTCGAATCCTTCAACCTGAACGGCGAACGTACATTGATCATAGAGACGCCACTCGTCACAATTTCCGACTTATCCAAAGACACACCCGATGAACTGTTCTCAAATATCGCATTCTGAATAACAGAACCCAAGGAAGACGCGTAATACTTCACTGACCAATGAGTAACTTTTCCTCCTTCCTGCGAAGTAAGGACTATGGGAGACCCTGAACTTCCCCTGAGATCCAATCGACCCCTCACCTCCAGCATCATAATTTCTGATCCGACTGGATCTGATTCAGCAAATTCAATATGAACACCAGGATGCACTACTACATGCGAACCCTGATTTATAACAATGTTTCCTTTGATCACATAAGGACTATTTTCTTGAGTCCATTCATGACTCCCACTAATATCTTCGGTAATTATTACCGCTCCCCACACCTCAGGAGCAAAAGAGAAACCCAAAGCCAAAGCACATAGTGAAATCAAAGCTGCCAGCAGTCCTCTATAAAAAATAAATATCATCTTTAAATGATATCTGGACGTACCTAAAATTTTCTTAAAAAATAGTTAAAACCTAACAAGTCTTCCCCGTAAGACACTTTGTCTTGAGGTTTGTAGTTCCCACCACTGAGATATCCGCACCAGTTGCCTTTGACCTTCTAGATTCAGCCAATGTCCTTTCTTTCTGAAGATGAACTCCGACGAAAAAAAGTACTGCAAAAGAAAGTGACAAAATAAACAGGAATCCAAATAGAAACTTAAAAAAGGTTAAATCAAACATTTCACATATTATACCGCAGCTTTTTGGCTGATACAAAAGCCGCTTCATTTCTATATCTCTACCCTTTACCAAACACAATTCAGACAAAACAAAAACCGCACGGTTTCCCGTGCGGTTTTTGCAATGCTTTTCTCGTTATCCTAGGTTATTCACCCAAGAGTCTGAGAAAGAATCATTAGTTCTGAACCAACTCTGAAGGAGACTCGAAGTCCTCTTCTGGCGTTACAACCTCCTGTGAAGTTGCGTCTACTGCTGTTGCAGCAAAGTTTACGCTGTAAAGCTGAGCTCGGTATGAATCCTCTACGTTTGGATCTAGGTAGACTGTGAGTCGGAACGTTGCTGTGTCTCCGTCATTGATCTTAACAAAGTTTCCTGTTCGTGAACCACCCTCGATGTGTTCAAGTACAGATCCAGCTGTGTTTGCAATTGCTGCAGCTACTGCTGTGTTGTCTGTAGTTTCGATAAGGAAGTTTGCACCTGTGTTTGCCTCTGTTGTACCTGAAGCAACTGTACCAAGTTCGATGTATGCAGCATCTTCAAATGCAGCTACTACGAATTCGATCTCGTACTTACCCTGGTCGTCTGTGTTTGTTGAGTCTGTGTTCTCAAGAATCTCTGATTCTGGATCAGTCTCCTCAGAAACAGTAACCTGGATACCTGTTGTTCGAAGTGTGATTGTTCCTCCGTTGTCATCTGAACCGCTTACAGTGATCTCGTCACCATTTGCGTCTTCAGCGTCAATTTCAGATCGGTCGAGAGTTGCTCGGAATGCGTATCCTGAAGAGTAGTTTCCATCTGTTTCAAAGAGGTCAACTACAACTGTGAATACAACTTCCTCGTCCTCCTCGATTGTAACTTCGTCCATGTCGTCGAAGTCAACTGTAGCTCCTCCGATAGCTCCGTCTGTGACATCCTCAGAAGCCACTTCCTCACCGTCTGCGAGAAGGCGAACTGACTTGATCACTTCAGAAAGAGCTGTAGTTGTCGCTGATGTTGTCGCGAAATCAATCTCGATTCCATCAATGATGTTCTCTGAGCTGTCTGACTCGATTGTGAATGACAATACCTCTACATCCTCAGTCTCGTTCTCGTCGTCAACGCTCACTGTTCGTGATTCGTTGTCTGAAGAGTCAACTGATACTGAGAGGTCTCCTGCGTCAGCTTCACCTACTGAGAATGTCTCCTCATCGATGTCGCCTGAGTCAACGTAAGTATCTGTGATACCTGCTTCGTCAACTGCTCGGATACCGTCCTCTGGAATTACAACTGCCCACTCACCGTCCTCATCGTCTGAGTCAATGTTGTTTGCTGCTGTAACTGCTACGTAGATCTCACCCTGCTCTCCTTCAGCAATCTTGCCGTTGAGACCTGTGAATCGGAATGAGTATACATCGTTGTCGTCATCAGTGAGGTCGTCACCGTTGTCGCCATCGTTTACGTCAGCCTCGTCTACGTCAAGAGTTCCGATGTTCTTTCCATCAAGGAAGATTGAAACTTCTGTGATGTAGTCATCAAGGTTGTCGCTTGAGCCTGTGCTTGCGTCTGTGAGTGTGAAGTCGACATCAACTCGTGAGATGATCATGTCTGAATCTTCAGCCTCTACTTCTGCTCCTACAACGTAAGCTTCCTCGTCTCCTTCTTCAACGCTTGATTCTGTATCATTTGCGTTGTCGATTTCAACAAGCTGTCCTTCGTCACCATTGTTTGAAGATGGGTTTGAAGCTGGAGTACAAGTCATGCCTGTTGGGCAAGTAACTGTTCCTGTTCCTGAGCCTGGAATTACAACCATTCCTGCGCCGTTTACTTTAGCTCGTGAAAGAGGTCCAAAGTATCCTGTCGCTGGGAGGCCTACTGATGCCTGCCATGCTGCAACTGCTGACTTAGTAAGCTGTCCAAAGTATCCCTTTGCTGTTCCAGCTGGAATAGTAAGGAAACCCTTTGAGATGAGTAAGTCCTGAAGAGCTGTGACGCTTGCTCCAGTGCTTCCAACTGTAAGATCAGTTGCGAAGTTATGTGATGCGCTTACTGCTGGCGTACCTCCAAGCTGTGCTTGAAGAGCTGCAATCTGAGCCATGATCTCCGCAGTTGTTGCTGCGTTTACAGTAGAAGCTGTTGCTGCTGCTGCAAGAGCGAATGCAATTGCGATTAAATATTTCTTCATAATTGTTGTTAATTGTTCGGGATGAACCTTTCAGTTATTACTAATATAGTGTGAAAGGCGCACCTCGAGGTGTATATATACAAACTGAAATAAACAAACAAACTTCATGTCCAACCCATTAAGACTACGCGTCATAATGAACCGACATGCTCTTACACTATTCTCCCTGCTCATATTTATCGACACGAGCAAAGAGACTAGGTTGCGTGGGATTTGGAATTTCTGTCATTCATCCGTGGAAGAATAAGTTCTGACGTTCGGTAGTATGTACCTATTAAATTTTCAAAGGTCTCTACGGCCTGAATATCTATCGTAACTATCACTGCATCTTCATGCCCGTAGTATGTATGACACCCTGTCCCGGAAAATCTTACAGAAAAACATTACAGGAAACTAATATCGTACATACGTCAAAACACGCGATACAAGACGTATTATACCCCTGGCATATCAGACCACCAAAAGGTAATGTGGATAAGTAACAATATACCTATCCATTAGGCCATATTACTCAGAATTAACCCAAAGTCAACCTTAGTTCCTTCTTAATTTTTTCTAAGCTTTTGCAAGAGAATAACGACTCCATCGGCGCTCACCTTCTTTCTTAAGAACTCCAGATTCAACCATATCAATAAGCTCTCTCTGAATTGTCTTCTCGCTACAGTCAGTAATTACACTAAGAAAGTCTTTAACAGTCAGGTTCGACTTCTTAGACAAGAGATCAACTATCGCTTTCTTTCGACTATCCTTCCTATCCTTTAAATCAGCACTCTGATCTCTCGATGGTGTAAAAGGAGCAGATTGGCCCCCATGGCTAGGTACAAGCTTATTATAAGGGACATTAGTATGTCCTATAGAATGTCCTTTATGAATAACTCTGTTTGAAGGGTGCGCAGGATGAGGGTGTGGAGGAGGAGTTACTTGAGGTCCTCGAAAGCCTGTGTACGGATTCTTTGCAAACGTATCTTTCCACTGCTGAGTTATGAAAAAGTTTCCAGATCCAATTCTTGCTTCTGGGTCGCGTGACTCATCTGATTCTATCTCCTCTGCATACTTAATAAGTTCTATAAGCTGCTCCTGAATCACTCCGAAATTCATCGATGAGACAACCTGCGTTAGGTAAGCAGTTTTGAGGTATGAGTGTGAGAGTGTGAATAACGATACAAATTGAGTGACAGCTTTACCTGTTTGAACTGCATTAGATGTCTTATACAGAGGAACAAACATTGCTGACTTTTCGAGCAAGGTACACGAAGTTTCTTTGAGCTTCATCTTGATCAGTTCGTTGTCCTTTATCTTGTCGGCAATCATGTACAAGGCAGCGGCGATTTTCTCTGCCTTCTTGATAAGGTAAAAATACCTTTCTGGGAGGCCAAAATTAGAATCAACCTCAGCTATCTGAGCTCTATGATTAGATACCCCTGTTTCGGGTTCATTATGTCTTTTATGGTCCATAGAAATGTGTGTCTTTTACAACCAAATTAGAGTCCTTTATGACCGTCCTTTAGGAAAATCAATGTGTCCATTATATATCGGACATCTTCAAAAAGTAAAGCCTTTAGCGTTTCTTTAAGCCATCTTTCTGAGATTTGATTTGTTATATGATATTATTAGTCGCATAATGGCAAAGAAAAATTTAACTGAGGAAGCACCTGTCGAAGATGCTGAGGAAGAGAAGGAAGAACGGCCAAGTCGGAGCCGCAAGAACCTAAAAAAAGAAGTGCGTAATGAAGTATCGCAAGCCATATTTGCGATAGCAGCTTTTGTGGTCGCCGTGCTCGCAATATTGGCCTCCTTTGGTAAGGCTGGGTTCGTTGGAATTTACTTCTATATCATATTCAAAAAGCTCCTAGGAATCGGCTACTTCCTCCTCCCTATTTTCTGCATACTTCTCGGCATCTCATTTGTTAGGGGAATCAAGACAAAGTTCAAAGCTTCGAGAGTAGTAGGTTCAGTCATTTTCTTTGCATCAGCACTCGGCATCGTAGATCTCTTCCCATCTAATGATGGAGGAATCATAGGTCATGTCATTTCAACTCCTCTCCTTGGTCTTTTTGAATTCTACGCCACGACAATCATCCTACTGGCTGCAATCATCGTATCTCTAATAGTAGTATTTGAAACATCGATCGATTTCACATGGTTGGCATTCTGGAGAAAGATTCCATTCCTAAATGGCAACAAAGGTTCAAAAGAAGAACTCGACGCAGCAGAAGAGAAGAACATCGACCAAGCCCTCAAGGCAGCTATCGGCGAGCCTACTGAAGAGGACCGAAGAATGGGTGCACTCGAAGCAGCTGCTCTTGCTCAGGCCAAGAGAGAAGAAGAGAAACGAAAGGCCGACCAAGCACGAAAGTCTTCCAAAAAAGATTCCCTTTCGTTTACCAAAGAAGAGGAAGACAGCTTCTCTTCTTATACCAAGCTTGCCCACTCAGCCAAGCCTTTCGTTCCACCTCCCCTAACTCTCCTTGAGAAGGATCGAGGCAAGCCAGAAGTTGGAGACATCAAAGCCAACGCAAACATCATCAAGCGAACCCTCCTCAACTTCGGCATTAGCGTCGAAATGGATGAGATCTCAATCGGACCTTCCGTCACCCGATACGCCCTCAAGCCTGCAGAAGGAGTGAAGCTCTCGAAGATAGTCGGTCTTAACAATGACCTTGCTCTAGCTCTCGCAGCTCACCCTATCCGAATCGAAGCACCTATTCCAGGTAAGTCACTTGTAGGTATCGAAATTCCAAACACCATCAAAACCACAGTCGGTCTCGCAACCCTTCTTGAATCAGAAGAGTACCAGCGTTCAGAGAAGCCTCTCTTGGTTACACTTGGTAAGGACATCGCAGGTAAGTCGTATTGTGCCAACCTCGCCAAAGCTCCCCATATGCTTATTGCCGGTGCTACAGGTTCTGGTAAGTCAGTCACCATCCATGCCCTCATTACATCCCTTCTGTTCCGAAACTCTCCTGAGAACCTCAAGTTCATCATGATCGACCCCAAGCGAGTGGAGCTTACTCTATATAACAAGATTCCTCACCTCCTTACACCAGTAATCACCGATGCCAAGAAGGCCATCCTCGCTCTCAAATGGGCCGCTAAGGAAATGAGCCGACGATACGACATCCTTGAATCACATGCTGTTCGAGATATCGAGTCATATCATAAGACCATCCTGGCTCCAGTTCTCAAGCAAATCAAAGACGCCGGTCCTGAAGAAGAGATCACAGCGAAGATTCCTGAGAACATGCCATATATAGTGATCGTCTTGGATGAGCTCGCAGATATCATGCAGACATACCCTCGAGAGCTCGAAAGCGCCATCGTCCGACTTGCTCAGATGAGCCGAGCTGTTGGTATCCACCTTGTACTCTCAACCCAGCGACCAAGCGTTAACGTTATTACAGGTCTCATCAAAGCAAACGTTCCTACCCGTGTTGCTCTACAAGTTTCCTCTCAGATCGACTCTCGAACTATTCTCGACACTCCAGGTGCAGAGAAACTCCTCGGAGCCGGTGACATGCTCTATCTTGGAGGCGAAATGTCCAAGCCATACCGACTTCAGTCTGCATATATTTCAGAATCTGAACTTAAGCGCGTAGTTTCATATCTCGCAGATAGCTACAAGGATGAACTCGTATCTCAGATCAGCCTCACACCGCAGGAACCAGGTGCTGATGCAGTCTTTGCAGCAGGAATTGATAATAATGATGACTTGGGTGAAGAAGACGATATGTACGAGCAAGCAAGAGATGTGGTTGTCGCTGCAGGCAAGGCTTCAACCTCATACATCCAGCGAAAGCTCGGTGTAGGATACTCACGTGCAGCACGACTCATGGATATGCTTGAAGAGCGAGGTGTTATCGGACCAGCTAATGGATCCAAGCCTCGTGAAGTCCTTGGTGGAGGTGGGTCTTCAGACACCCCATCAGACAGTGATACTTCTTCAGACGAAACAAAGCTAGAATAAGGTTATAATAACCTTATGAGCCGCAGAGCTACGGTTGAATTCGCAAAAATGGTCGCCTTTGGCACGCTTGGCATAGCTATCGTATGTTATGCCATTTTTGCCGCGCGAGATTACATACGAGGACCCATGATTGTTATATCTGAGCCCACAAACAATTCTATGGTCAGTAGCTCTACGGTTCACGTTAGAGGCCAAGCAATACGGGTAAAGAGCCTTAGTATGAACGACCGCGATATCACTATGGATGAACAAGGTAATTTTACGGAGATTCTCCTCATATACCCAGGCCATAACATCATAAGTTTCCGTGCACAAGATAAGTTCAAGCATCAAACACTGCAAACACTTACGATAATTGGCTCTGGATTTGAAACGCCTAGCGCACCCATCAAGCCTGTTACACCTCAGGCTACCAGCACAATGTCTTCCTCTACCCCTTTCAGCTCATCAACAGACAGTCAAATTGACAGTTCCCGTAATTAATTTGATTTTAATAATTTTTGATGAAAATTTGATATTATGGGGTATATGATTGCGAGCAGGAATGCATTCAATTTTTATTAATAACAAACAATTTATATGGCAAAAAAGAAATCATCAAACAACGGAAAAGAACTGAAGAAAGGAGCCCCGAAAGGAAGTGACCAGGAATCTGGAATTGAATCCGAGGAAACCCTCGACGAAAATCCTGCTGCAGACTCATCAGAAGATGCCGCTCCTAAAGGCAAGCAATCTAAAGAAAGAGAGCGAGGACCCAACGAAGCAGCCAGCCAAAATCCTGAACTAAGCATCAAGGATACTCTTGAGGCGATTCGAACGAAGTTCGGTGAGGATTCCATCATGAAGCTTGGTGAGAAGCCTAAGGTAAACATCAACGCCATCCCTACAGGATCAATCGGTCTTGATGCTGCACTTGGCGTAGGAGGAATTCCTCGAGGACGAATCATCGAAATCTTCGGTCCAGAATCTTCAGGTAAAACTACCCTCTCCCTTCACATTGTTGCCGAAGCTCAGAAGCGAGGAGGTATTTGTGCTTACATCGATGCCGAACATGCGATGGACCCAGAGTATGCCAAAAGAATTGGAGTGCGCGTAGACGAACTCCTTATCTCACAGCCTGACACAGGTGAGCAGGCTCTTGAGATCGTTGAGAGCCTCGTACGATCAGGCAAGATGGACGTAGTCGTAATCGACTCAGTAGCAGCCCTTACTCCAAAGGACGAGATCGAGGGAGACATGGGAGCTCATCACATGGGTAAGCAGGCACGACTCATGTCACAGGCCCTCCGAAAGCTTACAGCTATCGTTGCAAAGTCGAAGACTGTCGTCATCTTCATCAACCAGATCCGAATGCAGATCGGAGTTATGTTCGGTAACCCAGAAACAACACCAGGTGGTAAAGCTCTTAAGTTCTATACATCTGTACGACTTGATATCAGAAGAATTGCTCAGATCAAGAAAGGCGAAGAAATCATGGGAGGACGTGTGCGCGTAAAGGTTGTCAAAAACAAAGTTGCAGCTCCCTTCCGCCAGACAGAATTTGACCTCATGTACAACGAAGGAATCTCTCAGGAAGGTGAGATCATTGCCCTCGGCGAAAAGATGGAAATCATCGCCAAGTCAGGTACCAGCTATTCATATGGCGAAACCAAGCTTGGACGAGGATATGATGCCACACGACAGTTCCTCCGAGAGAACCGCCCTATCAAGGACGAGATTCTTGCCATCATCCGTACAAAGCTCCAGGAAGAGGCTTAGGTTGCGCTTTTTCTCAACAACGGCTACAATCCGTATACATTATTTAATTCCCTTTAACGTAGATTCCCCATGGCAATGCTTGAATATAACGAAGTTGTTGAGCGAAAGTATATCGTTCTCGACGGAGCCCCTTACGAAGTGCTTACATCGCATGTTTTCAGAAAACAGCAGCGAAAGCCCGTTAACGCAACCAAGCTTAAGAACCTCATCACAGGAAAGGTTACTGAGTACTCATTTCATCAGTCTGAGAAAGTTGAAGAAGCAGAAATTGAGAAGCGAGAAGTAAAATTCCTCTACCTCAACAAAGGTGAATACTGGTTCTGCGAAGCTAACGACCCAGGCCAGCGCTTCAAGATAACCGATGATCAATTCGGTCCACAGGGTAAATTCGTTAAGGCTAACAGCGTTGTCACCGTTCTCACATTCAACGATGTGATCATCGGCTTCAAACTTCCTATTACAGTTGACCTCAAGGTCACTGAGGCCTTCCCAGCGGTCAAAGGAGACACTATTACCGGTGGTACCAAGCTCGTTACCCTCGAGACAGGTGCAACCATCAACGTTCCTCTTTTCGTTAACCAGGGCGATGTAGTAAGACTCAATACTGAAACTGGAGAATATAGAGAGCGAGTTGGAAAGTAAATAAAAGTAGCAAAACAAAAAAACCAGCCTCATGAGGCTGGTTTTTTGTTGACTGTTTATCGAGCAATATACGGCAATAGTGCCATAAATCGTGCTCGCTTTACCGCTAGAGCAAGCTGTCGCTGGCTTCGCGCACAGACACCGCTTCGCTTTCGGCTAACGATTCGTCCGTGGGGATTCAAGAATTTCTTCAGGATCTCCGTATCCTTATAGTCTATATAGTTGATATTATTTTGAGTGAAAAAACACTGTTTCATACGTTTGCTTATAGTTGTTAGAATGGTATCTCTTCAGGATTGATCTCTTCTTCAGGGTATTCGATCGCGTCACCCTTTGCGTCTGGCATTCCTGCAGGTTCGTCAGCAAATTCATCCTTTGATGTCTTACTTCCCTTTGAAGCAGCTCCTGCTCCGCTTGCTGCTCCGGCGGCTCCTCCCTGATTTCCTTGGGGTCGATTGCCGAACTGTATTCTGTCCGCTACGATCTCTGTCCTGTATCGCTTCTGACCGTCGGCTCCGTCCCATGACCGAGTCTGCATCCTTCCTTCCACCATCGCTCCTGAGCCTTTCTTGAGGTACTGAGCGGCTGTCTCTGCCTGCTTTCCGAAGACCACCACATTGTGATAGTCAGCTGATTCCTGGCGAGCTCCGTTCTTATCCTTCCAAACCCGATTAGTCGCTAGTGAAAGCGTACAAACCTTGATTCCGGACGGGAGCGCCTTCAATTCAGGGTCTCTCGTGAGGTTTCCGATGACGAATGCTTTGTTGAGATACATGTTGATTAGTATTAGGCTTAATTAAATACTACGCGCTTTTTGCAGTATCCTCAATGACCTTATCCCCTTCTACTGCAGCCTCAACCTTTGGAGCTTCAGCAACTGCCTCTACAGCCTCTTCCTTAGCAATGACTGGAGATGACTTCTTGCCTAGATATGTATTCTCACGAACAGTTGTCGTAAGAAGATATCGGAGAACGTTTGAGTTCTCGTCCATCCACTTCTTGATGGCGTCGATCTGCGCAGGTTCCATTTCGAACTTCACCCAACCAAAGTATGCCTGGTTGAATCTCTCGTTTACCGCGCCAACCTTCTTGAGAATTGTATATGCGAGCGGTCGTAGTTCTGGATCTTCGTGGGCTAGTATCGAAGCTCCTTTGTTAGTAATTTGCTCTGTGAGAGCAGCAATTTCTTCCCCGATTCTTTCCTGGGGAACTGATGGTACGAAGAGGTAGCCTACCTCGTATATTCGTAGTTCATCATTCTTGATAGTGTCTGATGACATATTCTTTGATGAGCAGTAATCCGCGTCGAAGCGGAGCGGGGCCGTGCAAGCCCAGACTGTTCATGCTTACAAGTTAATAAAGTGCACGTGCTTAGACACTATCATACTGAAACAGACTCTGCAAACCCTGTTCCGTACCCTTATGATACGGCTTTACATATGAAGAAAAACTAAAGAAACATTAAAATATTCCGTACAGTTTTCGTGAATTTTCTACGAGCTTATTAAAGAAAGCCCTCCTATCAGCCTCATTATCTGCAATCCCCCTTATTTCCGCCATTTCTTTCACTGTTTCAATGACAAACTGAGGCTCACAGCGTTTACCTCGATGTGGAACAGGCGCAACATATGGAGCGTCCGTCTCAGAGAGAAGCCTATCCTCAGGAATATATCTAACGAGATCATTGTAAGCATCAACAAATGTCACAACTCCCGTAAATGAAATATAGTATCCGAGACCAAGAAAATCTGTAGCCTGAGGCAGGGTTCCCGCAAAGAAATGTGCTTCTCCTGGGACCTTAGATTCTGTCTTGAGAATAGCTAGTGCGTCATTGTACGCATTTTTACTCAGATCTCCGTCCCTATTATTGCGCAGATGGAGCATGAGAGGCTTACCAAGTTCATTCGCCAGTTTTACCTGACCTCGGAACGCCACATCCTGCAAGCGGTGATCCTCAGGATCCATAGAAGCATAATCAAATCCGCATTCGCCAATTCCAACAACCTTCTTGTTGCTTTGAATGAGATTTTTATAAAAGTCATAATCAAATGCCTCCCTGCCTGCATAACCTCCAGCGTAGATAGGATGCAATCCAACAATCGCATACAAGTTGTCATGTTTCTCCGCGAGGGCAACAACTTCTTCAGATGATTTCCTGTCTACACCCACAACAATAGCTCCGACACCCTGCTCTTTCATTCGAGCGATAACAGCCTCACGATCAGCATCGTAATCATCGAAGTTTAAATGGCAGTGGTTGTCTATATATAGAGGGGTCATAATCTTATTGTAGTAGCTTTAGCGCATCTTCGAAAGCATCATCCGCCTTTTCAAACACAGGATATCCATACTTTTCAGCTTCAGCTTTGTAGTAAGGCCGCTCCATTTCAAAGAAAAGTTTTGCTTCGAGCACCTGCAGCTCTTCAGTTTTACCCCATCGAGGCTCTTTTTTGTTCCTTGCCAATGTATCCTCATACGATGAGCCAATGAGAGCAATTCCAGGGAAATACAAATCTCGCTTAGCTAAGTGAGGTAAAATGTTTACGCATTCAAAAATGATCGGCTTTGTTTCATCCTTATACGAATCAATTTTCTCCAAAAATGCAGGCCATATTCCTTCTGATTGAGCAACAATATTAGCCCAATCCTTTTCTGGACTTGTGGTTGTTAGATATGTCTTCTCATCCTGATCCCAAAATAATGTGACCCATTTCCCATATCTCTCATCGGATGATATCACTTCCCTGTAATCATCGAGCAAAATAGCATCGCCTCCAACTTCTGCCGCAAGCTTCTTCGCTAGATAAGATTTTCCTGATGTAGGAATGCCTGTTATAAAAAGTCTTTTGCCTTTGTGTGGTGACATATAAAATTAATTTAAGACTTTAAATTGAATAATTTTGACTGGAGAATTTTCATTTACTCTTTCGCCATAATATTTCTTGTATGTAGCATACATCTCTTCTTGGGTCTCAAATTTTTCATGTCCGTCAAAATCTGAGTCTTCTAATGTACCCATTGTTTTTTCCCAGACTTTTAAAATTTTAGCCTCTCCGAACTTTTCTTTAGTGTCCCATCGAAGAAGGGACACTGTGTCTCCTTCTTTCAAATCTTTATCATCAAAAAGTCTCCACGTAGTAGTCTTCTCTCCCTTAGTGACTAAGTCAGCAAGATTGTTTCTAAATTTTAGAGTCTTCTGTTCCATTAGTCTTTGCGACCAAACAACACCGCCTTAGGTACACTTCCACTCTTAAGGCATTCTTGAATAGCCGCTGATGTCACAGGTAATATTGGTTCAAGCCAAACTGAGACAGTAAGAAGCTCCTTCATAAGATCACTAATAATCATCTTGCCTCGTGCAGGATCGGTCTTCACTAGTTTGAACGGCTGTTCAGATTGAATGCGTTTGTCGGCAAGAGCAATCTTCTGCCAAATGATATCGCAAGCTGATTTGATATCGTACTTTTCCATAGCTCTAACATATTCGTGATCACATTCAGGATCAATAATGCATTTCTTCGTAGCTTGGATAAGATCCTCAACAGTGCCGTCGATTGCAGGATCAATCGTAACTCCATTTGTTTCTGCCATTTTCATTACACGACTAAGGAGGTTACCGATACCATTGGCGAGAGCAGAGTTGTATGCGTTCTTGAGAAGCTCTGCGCTGAACGGGCTATCCTCAAAAGGATGGAGCTCGCGTGCCACATAGTATCGAAGCGTCTCAGTATTGTATTCTTTGATCACGTCAAAAGGAGAAACCACGTTGCCGAGGCTCTTGGACATCTTAAGACCTCCTTCACCTGTTATGAAGCCGTTAATGACAATCTGCTTGGAGTTTGGAAGACCTGCCGCAATGAGCATTGCCTGCCAGATAGCAGCCTGCTGTCGAAGGTTATCCTTGCCGCAATACTGTACGACACCGCCAGTTTTCACCCACCATTCGTCAAAAGATTTCTCATCTGATGGCCAACCTAACGTTGATATATAGCTTGTGAGCGCATCAAACCAAACGTACATGACATGGTCGTCATCGCTTGGAACAGGAACTCCCCATGGCATCTTACTTCGTAGTCTTGAAATACTAAAGTCATCGAGACCTCGTTCAACAAAGGCTTTGATTTCATTAAATCTAAAATCAGGAACAACAAAATCAGGACGAGCTTTGTACAAATCAAGCAAAGGCTTCTGGAATTCGCTGAACTTGAAAAAATAGTTCTCTTCCTCAATTATCTGAATATCGAGATTGGGATGGATTGGACACTTGCCGTTCTCAAGCTCTGAATCAGTTTTGTTAAGCTCGCATCCGACGCAGTACTTCGAAGCATAATGCTTCTTGTAGATATATCCTGCCTTATCGCATCGCTTCCAGAATTCTTGCGCCGCTGTCACATGTCGCTTATCAGAAGTTCGAATAGAGTGAACAGCATCACAAATATTGAGAGCTTTTTTCAATTCTTCATACCTGTCAGCCAATCCATCTACCAATTCCTTTGGCTCAATGCCTTTAGCTTTGGCAGCATCGAAAATTTTCTGACCGTGCTCGTCTGTTCCTGTGTTGAGAAAAACCTCATACCCAAGCATTTTCTTGTATCGGGCGATAATATCCGTGCGTATGAGTTCCATAGCAAAACCAATATGAGGCTCTGCGTTAACATACGGAAGTGTTGAGGTTATATAAAATTTCATTACATTAAGACTACCCTAAATTGTGATTCTATCAAGTATTAGGCAAACACCAGGCAAGCAACAAAAAAGCACCTACCGCATGGATACAGCGTGCTTGTTTTTCTCTACGTCTGATATGTATTCACGAAGCGCTGCTGCAATAGGCACGGCTAGGAGGGCTCCAAGGAAACCAGCGAGCTTAGCTCCAATAACAAGGGCAAGGATAACAAGGATTGGAGAGATACCAACAATCTTCTTCACCACGAGCGGATATAGGAGATGGTTCTCAAACTGCTGAATGATGATGTACCAACCTGCAACAAGGAGACCAATAGTAACTCCCCCATCCACAGTTGCAATAATTACGGCTGGGATAGCAGCGAGTACAGGTCCGAAGAGCGGAATGATTTCGAACATCGCAGCTAGCGACGCGAGAAGCAAGGCGTGTTCAACTCCGAATATAAGTAGACCCAAATACACGAGTACACCAACAATAAGACCCAAGAGAAGCTGTCCCTGCATCCAATAACCGATCTTAAGCTGAGTTCTCTTCCATAGTCCGATAACATACTCATGCTTCTTGACCGGCGTAACGATTCTCAAGAAGTCAGCAACACCATCCTCCTGCACTGCGAGATAGAATGAGAGAACCATAATGAGGATGAAGCTGAGAGCTCCACCGAAGATAATGCTCGCTGTCCTAATTGCTCCACCCTGAGTGTCTGCAATAAACGACTTTGCTCCGTCAGCAATCTCTTTGATTGGAAGATCTCCTCCTGGCAAGTTAACCGCATTACCGAATCCCCATAGACCACTTTCTTGAATAGGGTTCCAAAGATCATTAAGACTTAAGTTCTGAGGCAAACTACTTAGATACACAATCATTTCATTGAGGAGAGACGGCAGGAAGAACAGAAGAAAGCCTGCAAACAACAGACCTAAAATAATATAAATGAGAATTACCGCAGGAAGTCTCCGTATCTTCCATCTTGCAAACCACTTTGTCGCAGGCTCCACTGACGACGCGAGCACAATAGCTGCCAGGATCACGAGCACGATATCTCGGATATAAAACAGGAGGAGAAGACACACAATAAACATCACACCTCTGACTATCGTTCCTGTGGTTATGCTTATTGTGACATCTTTGCCCTCTTTCATATCACAATCATAGCATAAGAGATGAGAAGTAAATTAAGGATAAAAAACTACTAAACTTCTTTTTCTAGATTTAGAATTTCAAAATACCCTTAAACTCCCCTTCGTCCTTGAATTTTCCAATCATCGCGAGATTGAGATGCTTGGTGACAAAGATCTCCTTTGCCACTCTGGAAATATCTTCAGCTGTAACTTTCTTCAAATCATTCGCCAACTGGTCAGGTGTTTTTATTTCTCCCCGAACTATCTGCTGAACTGCACAGAAATGAGCAACAGCATCCGATGTCTCAAGTGCCAACAGCGTATTGCCGATTAGATAATCCTTGGCCATAGCGAGCTCAGCCGCAGGGATAGGCTCAGTTGAGATTTTCTTTATCTCCTCAAGCAGTACGTTTATAACTTCTTGAACTCGCTTTGAATCAACGCCAGCAGAGACAATAAACGAACCATGATCTGTAGAACCATCGTAGTCACTGCCAACGTAATAGCAGACACCCATTTCTTCACGGAGCTTTTGGAAGAGCCTTGAGCTCATACCTCCACCAAGAATAGCTGAGAGCACTCGAAATGTGGGAGCGTCCTTGCTTCTGCTCGAAGGAGCACGAACACCAAGCACGAGATGTGTCTGGTCAGTTTCCTTGTACTCAATCTTTACCTTCGGTTCGTCCTGGCTTTCTTTGACTGGGAGCTTCTGGCTTTTTTCTGTCGCAGGAATCTTAGAGAAAATCTCAGCAACCTTCGTTTTCATATCGTTCTCGTCGAATGAACCCGCAACGACAATAGTTGTAGCCTTACCGACATAATGCTCCTTTTGATAATCAATGAAATGTTTTCTTGAGAAAGATTTTATCGTATCTTCAGTACCAATAACATTCCATCCTGCAGGCTGATCGCCATAGAGAAGCTCACCAAAAACGTCATGTACATGCTGGCGTGGCATATCTTTGTACATACGAAGCTCTTCGATAATAACTCCCTTCTCCTTCTCAATTTCTTTTGGATTAAACAATGGATTGAGGAAAACATCAGAGACAATATCCAAAGCAGTGTAAGCATGCTCTTTGGTTACCTTGGCGTAATAGCCCGTATATTCTTGTCCTGTAAATGCATTAGCGTGGGCACCGAGACTATCGAGCTCCTTGGAAATATCAAGAGACGTTGGTCGCTTCTCTGTTCCTTTAAAAACCATATGCTCAAGGAAATGCGAAATACCATTAGTTTCTTTGGTCTCATATTTAGAACCAGTCTCAACCATCACAAGCACGGTAACAGCCGGGCTATCCTGCATAGGTACCGTTATAACTCTCGCACCTGAAGGTAATATCGTTTGGGAAATATTCATAAGGTTAGTTTAGCATTTTTTGAACAGATATGAAGAAACCGCCACAAAAGCGGTTTCTTTTAAAAACAAAGAAATCTGTTTGCGCTTATTTATCCAGCATTTCTCTGACGTCCTCAGCCTCCTCTTTGGCATCTTCGGCTTTTTCTTCTGCATCTTCAGCCTTGGCTTCAGCGAGGTCTAGGTTAGCTTCCTCAACTTCTTCTTCAGCCTCTTTGATGTCATCTTCTGCCATATAGTTTGATTAGATTTTAGATTATTAAAACCCCGAACGGATATAAAGATATCAAACGAAGATAAAGATTCGATGAAGTTTTAATAAAGTAAATTTTCTTAAAATTTTAACCTTAACTTCACAGAAACCGATTACAGTAATCACATTAGAAGCATTACAAGTTAATTAATAATTATCAGTCCTAATGCCGGACGAACCCGGCCACTCGGGCGCCTCGCCGCCGTCGAGTAATTATTAAATTACTTTATTACTACATCACCTTATGAAAAAAACATTCTACACCCTGCCCTTCGCGGCGCTCATCTTTGGTCTTGCCTTGGCCGCCTCAGCACAAAGCGCCCATGCTCAAGCCACAACCACCGCTACATCCAGTGTTTCAATTCACATTGCGAAACATCAGTGTAACGAAAATATTAACAGCGTAAGTGATTTCGAAGATCTGGAAGAAGGCAGAAGTGCAGTCTCTGCATTCGCCAATGTCTTAGCGAACTGTCCCGTAACAGGACTCTCAGGTGATGAACCTACTTCAGGTTCAGTATCTGCAAGTCGCTCGACGTTCAACTTCAATGTTGAGAACACACAAGGACAGGACTATGATCTTGATGACGCCGACTTCATGCAGGATGTAATTTGCGAGGACGACATCAACACTGACATAGACGGCACTGGGGGCATAAGTTCCGACACATGCTACGACCAGTCACACTATGTGATCGATGATATTGATATCCAAGATGGAAACCAGCTCATCGAAATAACTGAGACTCAAGCCGGAGAAGGTCGTCGTTTTGGAGCGGTAAGATTCACTCCAAATGCAGTGTCTGCAAACACTGACGCAAACGCCCTCGTCTCAGTAAACGAATCCCTTGGCAGGGTCAGACTAAACCTCGCAAATGACACTAATGGAGAAGTAATGCTACACGTCTATAACTTCGTAGAAGAGGATGACGACAATGGAAATGGAACAACAACTCCCCCTCGAGGAGACCGAGACAACCGAAAGCGACAGGTTATCTTGCGACAGATAGAATCTCTTGAATCCCATATTCGGGCAATACAGCAAAGAATTGATCGGCTGAATGAGGAATTGGATGAACTGGAGGATTAAATGAGTACATATGTACTCATGCGAAATTAGCAAAACAGCGCAAGGCCTTCGGCCTTGCGCTGTTTTGTTTTTCTTTTACTGACTAATAGTTACGGGCTTTCCATCCTTAACCATTCTTACAATTGCTTTGGAAATCACCTGACCATTACTATCCACGCTTAGATTTTTACCGAGGGCTCCATCAAAGCTTTTAATGTTTGAAAGCGCCTGTCGTATCTCATCTCTCGTTGGAATTGTTTTTCCATCACCAATGCTTTCCACTGCTTGTACGATTATGTTTACAGCGTCGTATCCATTTGCTGCACCGAACTTTGGTGTCTCGTTATACTTTGCTTTGTACATATCGAGAAACCACGATTCAGGATCCGCAGCATTCACATACCACATACCTTCAAACAGTGAGAGTTCATCTGAGAACTCGAATGCCTCAATTGAGGTAACTGGAGTCTGCACGCCAGCGTCTCGAAGCTGCTTTGTGAGAATTTCAATCTCAGGACTACTTCCCTCGATAACGTATATTTCAGGATTAAGTTTTCGAGCATTACTTATGAGTGTTCTGAAATCCCTTGTTCCAGTCGTGAACTTCTGCGTCGTAAGGACCTTGATATCTGTACTCACAATGTCCTTCTCAAAGGCGTTTATGATTGCAGCAACTCCAGGGTTATCATACTGACCAAAGAATGCCAACGTTTTAATTCCCCTTCTATTCATCTCCGCAATGAAAACTTTTGAGTCTTCATAAGGAGGCGTGTAGTGCACGAAGTTATAATCTCCATCAGCTACACGCGAATCAGAGGCAAAGAAGTTGATATGAGGAATCTTTGCTTTCTCAGCAAATCCGCTTACCACATTTCCAACCGGTGATCCGAATGAAAGAAGTACTGATGCACCGTCGACATTAGTAAGCTTGTTCGCAACCGAAGCTCCAACAGTGGGCTTAAATTGATCATCTTCGAATACAAGCTCATAATTATATTTAGTGTTCTTTATATTCTCTTTAGCAAGCTCCAAAGCTTTTTTGCTGCTTTCGCCAAGCATAGCCACTCCGCCTGTAAGCGGCAATTGTATACCGATCTTAATTGTAGGCTTTGCTTCTGCTTGCTGATTTGTGTGCTGTGCTGAGTAGATTCCTCCTACTATAAGGAGTGCAATTACTACTGAGACTACGATTTTTATAGGTTTATTCATATATAGAGTAATAAGGCTAATTTCTAACTCTCAAACTATGCCACGTTTTATCAATTCTGTGTTTTTTTGCTCGACAGACAGTGCTTTACTACTCTTATTTATAGCCACATTACAGAATATGGTATATTTTGTCGGTTTTGATTGACAATTTAGTATCAAAAGACTATACTAGGTCTATAGTTATGGCCATAAAAAATACATCAATTTTAAAAAAGTTAGAGAAATCAGGACTGACCGACAAAGAATCTGCGGTCTATCTTGCCCTTCTTGAATTAGGCGGCGCCTTCCCTTCTAAGATTGCTCTCCATACTGGCATCAAGCGAAGTACGGTATACAACGTACTCGTTAATCTTTCTGTACGCGGACTTATAAATGAAATCGAAAAGAGCAACAAACTCTTCTATCAAATTCAGAAGCCTGACCGATTCATTAAATATAGCGAGAGCCTCGTCCGACGCGCCGAAGATTCCCTCGAGACAGCCAAGACTCTCCTTCCTGAAATTGAAGCTTTACATGGTATGCTCGGCGACAAGCCCAAGATCACTTACTACGAAGGCACTGAAGGAATAATGGAAATCTACTCTGATCACATCTCAAGCAAAAAGCCATATGAGATGTTAGCTTGGGCCAACATATCAGAACTTTGGGAATCACTCCCAAAAGAATTTTTTGACAGCTACGTTAAGTCCAAGGAAAAAATTGGCATCACTACCCGCGGCATCGTATCTGATACTAATGAAGGCAAAAAGTTCAACAATATTCGCTACGACAATATTGCAAAGCCCATTTGGCCAGTAATGAGATTTGCTCCTCAGAATGCCTTCCCTATGCAGGGCGAGATCACTATCTATGGCAAGAACAAAGTTTCGATTGTGAATTTCTCTAAGACAAATGCAATTGGAACAATCATTGAGGACGAAAAAATTCACCAAATGATGACTACGATATTTAACCTATCGTGGGAGTCAGCGGCGTTGAAGAAATAACTAGAACTGAACTGGAGTAGGTTTTCCGTCTTTGATCACCTTCAACGTGAATCCGATATCAGAATTTCCTTTCTCATCTAGAGAGTAGGTACCCATAAGACCTTGGTAGTTTTTGATGTTAGCGAGCAACCAATTTTTAACCTTCTCACTATCATCACCCACAGCCTTTAAAGCCTCTGCAAACATCATAATGCCATCATAAGTTGCTGCAGCATGGAATGGAATTGCAGGCGTTGTTCCATATGTTTTTTGGTATGAATCGAAAAATGCTTTCGTTGCAGCACTCTCAGAATC
The DNA here is from genome assembly GCA_040387635.1 of Patescibacteria group bacterium. Lineage (GTDB taxonomy): Bacteria > Patescibacteriota > Minisyncoccia > Phycocordibacterales > PALSA-1337 > JAZKDJ01. The sequence continues at coordinate 543,610 of JAZKDJ010000001.1, read as the reverse complement.
GTATGAAGGATCAGTAAAATATATTCCATCGAATGTTCCTACAATCTGTTTGGCATTGTCGTTGGTAGCAAAATTGAAATCAGTAAACAATACAGGATTAAATGAAAGTTCCCTAGACTGCTTTATGAACTTACCGGCATTTGTTCCAGTCTGCGAAAGAACAAGAAGGGCCTGAGGCTTAGCAGCTTGAACCTTAGATACGAGCGTTCTGTAATCGTTTGTATTAGATTTAAATTCCTCTGAAGCTACCACTATTCCCCCACCTGCAGCAATTGTTTTCTTGAAAGTATCAGCGATATCAGCTGTGTATTCAGTTACCTCAGACACAACTGCCACCTTTGTGTATCCGAGTTTAAGCATGGAATTTGCAAGATCCCTTCCTGCCAACACGTCAGCATTGGCTGTCCTGAAGATATATTCTCCTGCGTTGTCTACGTTACTTCCCCCAGTAACAGGCGTCATGATAATAGCTTTTGACTGGTTGGCGATTGGAGCTGCGGCAATAGTACCGTTGCTCGACATACCTCCTACTATGTACCTAATACCATCGATATCAATGAGTTTATGTGCCGCCGAAAGCCCAGTCTTGCTATCCACCCCAGCATCCTCAATAGTAAGCTCAATCATTCTTCCGTTGATGCCTCCTTTTGCATTAACCTCCCCTGCCGCAAGCTTTGCTGCTTTTACAATGTTATCTCCGAGAATTGCATAGTCGCCACTAAGAAGAGTTGCGACGCCGATCTTAATTGGACCTGTCGACTTATTTTTTTGAGAAACTAAAACCGCTCCGAGAATAATTATTATAATGGCGACAGCAATCCATGGGGTCTTTTTCATACGGTAATTAAATCACTCTATTGATATGGAGTCCAGGAACCATAAGGATTAGGGTTGCTTTTTTATTGTCTCATCGACATATCCAAGATCGCATACAAAGGAATGTCATTCTCAGGCGTTAAAATATCAGGATACTTGGCAATCTCTTCTTCAGTAGCCATCGGATGCATAACCGATGGCATTTCGAATCCAACTCCAGTAAACACATCGTGTATGAAATTCATGGGGTGAATATAGAATGCAACCGTAAATTTCTGTTTATCAACCGTATTTAATTCGACTTTGTATGTAGTTTTACCGTCCTGTTTATATTTTCCAAAAAATCTCTGCGGATTAATATCTCCATATATCAATCTCCCTCCCGGCTTCAAATGTTCCTGTATTTCTTTTGCCGCAACTAAGAATTGACTCTCATTGAAATGGAGAAATGTCATAAGCGAAATACAAATATCAAAGTCCTTCGGCAGGTTGAGCTCATTTAGTTTCAAAACATCTCCCAAATGATATTCGATATGCGACGGTGAATTCTCAATGGCAATATTGATTTGATCTTCAACAGCATCAACTCCCACTACATGTGCACCCTTTCTATAGAGCATTCGCGCAACCTTGCCATTACCACAGCCAAGGTCCAGTATCTTTTTTCCTTTCACATCTCCCAACATATCAACCACTCTTTCGGAAACCAATATATCACTTCTCAAGTTCACACCATCAAGATTTTTTCTCCATACATCGCTGTTTTTATATGCGTTGAGCATTGTAAATAAAGTTATCCTTATTAAAAATATTTGCGTTTGGATTCTTCAAAATAAGCAGTACGCCGAAATCAATATTCAAAAAATGAACCGTAATCCCCTCCATCGATGTACATTTCTCAAGAAAAGGCTGCATATGCTCTGGGTAATTACCAACGTTATCAACTGCAATTAACGCATTGTCGTTCATGATGGGCAAAAGCTTCTCAAGATACTGATCATATCTCTGCTTGTCAGCATCCATGAAAACAAAATCAATTTTTTGTTCGTTCTTCCAATTCTTCAGAACATCCAATATGTCTTCTTCAAGAAGAGTTACTTGATCACTCACACCCGCTTCCTCGAAATGCTTCTTTGCTAATTTCGCTTTCTCAGGAAAAATTTCTGTCCCATATACATGTCCCCCATTTTCTTTTGCGCCAAGCGCGAGCCAAATTGTAGAAAACCCAATACTAGTTCCAAGTTCAAGAATGGTTTTCGATTTTGTTATGAGAATAAGGAAACGAAGCAACTGAGCAGTAGATGTCGGCACCTGCCATGCACCAATATTAATATCTTCTGGTAGTAGACCTAGATCACCTTTGTGTTTATCAGCAGAAGCTGGAATTTCCCACGTTAACTTTTTGCCCAAATCATTGAGGCCTGAGGAGGTTTTAAGAAAAGCTTGTATGAAACTTTTGTCCATAAAGTAACTATAACTCTCTTTTTGGGGAATACAAGCGAATATTGACTGTTCCCTGTCTAAGTTGTAGGGTCTATAGCAGAAACCCGAAAAATTGAAATTATGATGCCGGACAACCTATTCAATAGCAACGTTCTGGATAGCCAGATCCTTGAGTGCGTTTGGCAAGCCCTGGTCTTCACGCTTCCACATTACCACATCGTCAAGACACCAGCTGCCGGCTATTTCAGCCTCAGGCCCGCACAAAGCGGTGAACTTTTTCTGGTTCGTTTCTTTGGTAATTGCGCCCCGGAATACCGGCAAGCATATTACACAACCTCCATCCAAAATGGCGAGCTTTTGAAAGACAACCCGCGGCTCATAAGTAGTTGTACGGAGAAAAACCCTGACGAAAAAGGTTGCGGCAGCGCAATTCGCACCAATACCGCCATTCTTTCATTTGCAGGATACACCCGGCAAGCTGACGAAGCTGTGGTTGTGATGGCTGCGCGTTTGCTCCGGTTGATTTCCCAACACGAATGCGAAAGCATTGCTAATCTGAGCGGAAATGAGGTACTCCTCAAACTGCTCCAACCACAATCATAATCATAATCCAACGCTCTTTCACGAAGGCGACCTGCAATGGTTGCCTTTTAGTTTTCATACTTTTGATAAAAGAAAAACACCGCCTCGTTGCCAAGGCGGCGTTTGTGAATTTGTTCGAATTACTTTTTCTTCTTCGCAGGTTCGGGGTAGAGCCGAAGTCCGTGCTTTGCCAGCCGACGCTCGATGAGATTGACATCGCACTTTGCCAGGCCTGGAATCTGAAGTATGTGAGTTCGAGTACGCACCAACAAGTCACCCGTACAACGCACATCCACGTCGATCCCCCAACGAGAACTTGGGAGTTTGAGTCTTGTCCCACGTTGCAGAGCATCAACCAACGTCTTCTTGCGTTGGTCTGGAATACCCGAGAAAAGTTCCTCAAGCGGCGGCCAGTACTTTTTATCCAACTCGCTGGTATCCAAATTCATGGCCAGACTGAGACCGCGCTGGCCGAGGTAGAACTGAATGAATTGGATAGTTTTCTTCCCTGTATTTCTGTACTTGAGAAGTTCCTGCTCGGTCTTCATCACGAGCTGGACAACCGTACGAATAGACGCAACCTCGCAGAGCTGCAGGGCACGTTTCAAGTGTCCGCGCGCTGGCCCTTTCACTTCATCGAGTGAAGGGAAAAAGTCGGGAATCAAAGTGACGAGAGTCTCCTGCTGCGGAGCGACGGAAGTTGGCGGCTTAAACGCACCGAACACCTTTTGGTTTTTCTGCCATTTCTGCTGCTCAATCTGTTCTTCAACCTTCGCACGAACCATTGCGAATGAAGCCTGCACAGCCTTAATCGCCTGCGCTTCTGACTCATTTACGGCCTTCAAGAGATCTTTCAGATCCATATCAACGTAGAATATCTATGTATGATATAAACACTAAAAATATCCTATGTCAATTATCTCATTAAACCAACTTAGTCTTGAGATGCTGAATCAAATCTTTTTCCTCGATTCTCTCCTGCTTACCATCATCCCTAAATCTCACAGTAACGCCTGTTCCTTTTTCTACAGTATCGAAATCAATTGTGACGCAGAATGGCGTACCGATTTCGTCTTGTCGTCGATAGCGCTTGCCGATGTTTCCATTATCATCGAACATTACATTACCAAATTCAGTTTTGAGCATCTTGTAAACCTCACGAGCCTTCTCGATGAGCTGAGGCTTGTTTTTCAAAAGTGGAAATACCGCAACCTTAATAGGCGCGATCTTTGGAGCGAATTTCATATACACTCGCTTATCAGCTTTGCCTTCTGCACCTGCCTCTCCTTCTGCTCCGAGATCATCTTCAGTATACGCATCTGACAAAACCGCGAGGAGTAGTCGATCAACACCGAACGTAGGCTCAATACAATGAGGAATAAATCTCTGCTTAGTCTCTTCATCGAAGTACGAGAGATCAACGCCTGAAGCATTTGTGTGAGCGCTTAGGTCAAAATCAGTTCGGTATGCGAGACCAAGAAGTTCCTTCTGTCCAAATGGAAAATCAAACTCAGTATCAACGCTTCGCTTGGAGTAGTGCGCGCGGTCGGCGTCAGGAATCTCGATCTTGTGAATCTTTGCAGCGGATAGGCCAAGCTCCTTAAGGAACGCAACCTGCTCGTCGTGCCAAGCATTAAACATCGCATCCACCTTAGCAGGATCTCTAGGGTCAACGAAATATTCAATCTCCATTTGCTCAAGTTCTCGCTGTCGGAAAATAAAGTCACGAGGAGCAATCTCATTCCTAAATGCCTTACCGATCTGAGCAAGACCGAATGGAAGTTTTGGATTGAATGAATCTCGAACGTTCTTGAAGTTTACAAACATACCTCCAGCAGTCTCAGGTCTCAAATATGAAACAGAGTCCTCATCCTGATGAGCACCGATGTGCGTCTTGAACATCATGTTGAACTGTCGAACATCACCCAAAACATTGCCGTCTGGGCTTTTGATTTTCTTTTCTTTAATGAGCGCATCCATCTGAGCAATCGTGAGACCCTTCACATCTACGCCAACTGTCTCAAGCAAATGATCAGCACGAAATCGCCTCTTAGTCTTCATATCTTCAACAAGCGGATCAGAGAAACCGTCCACGTGTCCGCTCGCCTTCCAGACTTTTGGGTTCATCAAAATAGCAGCATCAACGCCGTACATATCTTCGCGATCAGTAACAAACTTCTTCCACCAGAGATTCTTGATGGCGTTTCGGAGAGCTACACCGTATGGTCCGTAATCCCATGTACCTGCAAGACCTCCATAGATCTCGGAACCCTGGTATACGAAACCTCGCCTCTTACAAAGAGAGACTAATTTTTCCATCATTTCATTCTGATTTGCCATACGTCGTTTATTACTATTAATTGATTTCTGCGGTTATTGCACTACCTTATCATCTCCCGAACTAAAATTCGAGTCGTTTTGGAACTTAGGCGTTTGCTTAGGGCGCTCCACGTTGATTGGAATATTAGTGAAGTTATCAACCGCGGTCAACGTAACATCATCTACAATCATAGGACTTGATCCTTCTTGGTTAGCGCTTGGCTCGAATCCGATCTGGAACACTACCTCTTTCTTGTTTGTATTAGCCGCTGAATATGCAGGAACTGTTCCGACATTCCAAACCAGCTTGCCGTCAGTTGGATTATATTTGAGATCTGATCCTGTTGGAGAAATCTTACCGAGGAATTTTACGTATGGAGGCAAGAAAGATTCCACCTTGGCGTTCGAGATAATGCTTGAAGTGTTATAAACAGTCCAAACCACCGTATATGTTGTCGTCTTCTCAACTTCAGGAGGAATTGGTCCACTCTGCTCAAATGGAGTATCTGAACGTGTGAGGTTGGTTACAAGTGATACCGTTGGAGCGATTTTTACAACCCTTACAGCTGATGAATCAATCGTCTCTGGTACGTTTGTCTCAGAAAGTCGGCTTGCTTTGACGCTGACATTCAAATTCATCTGCGGATTAACGAGAGGCTTGCCGATTAATGATCCCATGTCCTTTGGAATGAAGGTAAACGTCACCCGGCCCGACTCACCTGCTCCAACTGCTGCCAAATTTTTCACCGTCTTCTTGTCCCAAACAATTTCATTATCTGACGATCTATAGAAACCTTCTTCAGGATTTACAGTCGACTTGTCAAAAGCGCCTCCTGAGAACTTGAGATGGATCTCAGCATCGTTGATTGCAATCGGAAGATTGTTGAACCAAATGACCTCTCCGCGGATCGGTTCATTGAAGTTGCTTACTAATTCATTGCTTGAAGAGTTGCCATTGAGTACAAGATTAACACTTACGAACGGCTTCTTGATGCGCACCACCTGTTCTTTGACTGCGAATTCCGCTCCCATGATTCTGTCCTGTTTAGGATTCTGTACTCCAACTGAGAATTTAAATACTCTATCCTCTTCGTCCTGGCCCTGTAGTTTACCGCGAATTTTGATCACTCTCTTCGCTCCTGGTGCCAAGTCATTAATCTCCCAAAGAGACGTCTCAAATGTAGGCTTTACGTCAGAAGATATAAATGTAAATCCAAATGGATATGCCCCCTTGAGCAAAAGGTTTTTCAAAGGATATTTAGAGTTTGATGTAAGCGTTACTGTGAGATCAATCTCCTGATTGTTTTGTATCTCATCAAATGACGACACTGAAAGCGTCAAAGGCGATGAGCTTATGAATACCGAGTATGAAGTTTCCTTAAAGAAAATCGCATTGGATCCCTGAACTCTATATTCAGCTTTGATCTTGATGTCTTTCTTAACGTTCTCTTCGCCATAGAGAATTGCTGTAAGCGTCTTGTGTTGAGACTGTCCTGGTTCAATATCAGGAAGTAGTTCTCTGAACGTCTTCATTTCCCTCGTAGTATTTGAAGGATCAACAGTTCCTGATGGGTATTCTAGTGAAAGATCCACTATCTCAAGCTTGATGTTGTTCTTGTTATGAACTTGAATATCGAATTGAAAAGGCTCTCCTCCTGAGACTGACACTGGACCACTTACGGTAATATCGACGTTGTTAGCAGAAACCACATTTGATCCTCTAAACAACATGAAAGCTCCGATTGCTACAGCCAGCACGAAGAACACCGCAGAAGCAATGAGAATCTTGTTAAAAAACGATGAACCAGGGGCTTCATATCTCTCATTTAATTCTGGACTTTCTTCTTGGTGTTCTGGTGGATGTTCCCAATCGTCTTTGATCGTTGAATTTACATCATGGAGAACCACCCTTCTGAGCGGCTTTGGCTCGTGCGTTCGAGAGTACAATGAGGTGTTAAGAGCATCCAACTTACTTTTATCCGGAGGAGTGTTGTTCATATACGCTGTATATAATACCACGCGGAATTGAGTAGAAAAAGGAAAAAATTGTTAGTTTTTTCTCCTGTTCTGCCATGAGCGCTTAAGTGCAGGTAGTGATTGCACTGAGAGTATGTAGCCAATAGTTGGGATAAGGGCACTTATGAGGTAATCAGATACGCCAATGAAATACAAAACAAACGACGCAACAACATAGGTAATGACGGCTAGTGAGGTTTTCCTAAAAACGCTTACCTCCCATGTCTTATCCGCCTCCACCCTGTTATTGCGGTCCTTTATATCCTGTATATCCCGTTCGATTTGTTTCATCCGGTCTTCCATAAATAAAGCATAGCATGTATATACAAAAGAAAATCCCCAGCCGCGTGTTACAAGAACACACGGCCGGGGACCCCAAGTAGAGGGTATCAATGGACAACAGGTCCACCTAACCGTCAGACTGATCAATTTAGCCGATTCCACCAGGACAGCACAGAAGGATTGAAACACCTGGCGAAGCGCACTAAACCAACCCTGTCATAACACCATACTAGCACATATTGTAGATTTGTCAACTGTGCTATCTGTTTTATAGATGGCTCTCCCTCAACCCAAGATTGATGGTTTTAATAATACTTGATCTATTTTTTAGAAGTTCTTGAAGAAGCATATGTGAGAATTCATGAGTATCCGTAAAGCCTTTGGTCGATGCGCTCTCCCCCACATAGCCGAGAGCGTGGAGGACACGGATAATAACGAGGCATTCGAGTGCTAGCGCTTCATCCTGCGTAAGTGTTGGTACGTCATTCAAATATGTAAGCCCGCTCTTAACAAGATCAAAAAGCACGGGGTGAGATTCTTCACCGCGCAACATTCGCTTGAGGAGCATGAGGATTTTTACATAGGTCTCATAGCGGACCTTGTCGGCTTTGGTATTCCTGATGAGCACAGGAAGTGCTGACGCATCAGTAATGCGCCAGACATCCCTTCCCTTTACGAAGGCGAATGTGCCATAGGTATAATCCTGCAAATGGCCGGAAAGTTTTGACTTTCCAAGCCTCACCCCTTTGGCAACGGCTCGTATCATGCCGAGTTCACGAGTAAAAAATAGGATGGACTTGTCGGCTTCCGAACGCGGCAAGGTTCCCACCACGAATGCTTCGGTTTGATAAATATGGTGAGCCATGAGATATGGACTTACTTAACGATCGTAACGTGATAGACGAAAGGTTCAGCAGTTATAGCTGTCGCTTTTTCAGGCTGAGCGCCTGGTTGAGTCTGCTGCTCTTGGAATTCAATAGACACGAGCTGAGTAACTTGCTTGAGCTCCTTCTCGAATCTCTGCATGAAAGCTTTGGCTTTTTCATCCGCAGCAACAACGAGAGTAGCCTGCTCTCCTACATTGAGACCGTTCTCCTTTCGAAGGTCTTGGATGGATCGCATGAGTTCACGAAGTATTCCCTCGTCCTTAAGTTCATTCGTGAGATTAGTATCGAGTTCTACTGGAGTCGCAAGATCTTTGTTTGCCAAAACCTTCTTAACGTTGACCTCGTCCTGAATAAGTTCGAGAAGTTCAGGCTTGTCAGCAAGGTCTTTGCTCTGAATAGTAAGCGCAGCCAAAGGTTGTCTTACCTTGATACCCGCCTTAGCTCTAGCTTCGAGTCCTGCTGTAACAAAAGATCTCACTTCAGCCATGTACGTAACTATAGCTGGATTATTTTCGTTCTCATCAATATGGGGCCATGACGCCAAGTGAACACTCTGAGGATCGTTGCTGCCCATTGTCCTGCTGTATATATCTTCAGCAAAGAATGGCATGAATGGCGCAAGTACTCGTGAGAGTCTCTCGAGTACATACCGTGTTGTCTGCAAAGCGTTCTTCACATCTTCTATATTGTCTGACTTGAAGCGATCTCGTGATCGGCGTAGATACCAAACAGAAAGATCTTCAATGAAATCATTTATTGGTCGGCAACCATTATGAAGCTCATATTTCTCCAATCCTTTAGTAACGTGCTCTAGCATCTGATCGAATCGAGCAACAATCCATTGATCGAGCACATGGAGACTCTCAGGGTTAGCAGCTGATTCTTCAAAGATTTCTCCCAGCGCAGAAGCGTGCATGTTTTTGTACGTCTCGTAGAACGTAACCACGTTATCCAATCTGTTGACGATTTTCTTCACAACTTCATCCACTCCCTTCTCAGTGAACCGCAAATCCTCAGAAGCAACCACAGGCGACTGCAGCATGAAATATCTGACGGCGTCGATTCCATATCGATTAACTACGTCCATAGGATCAGGATAGTTCTTGAGGCTCTTGGACATTTTTTTGCCGTCTTCAGCAAGTACGAGACCGTTTACGATCACGTTCTTGAATGGAGCTTTTCCAAAGAGAGCAACTCCGAGTACGAGCATAGAATAGAACCAGCCTCGTGTCTGATCGAGACCTTCAGCTATGAAGTCTGCAGGATATCCCACTCCCTTGTTGCTCATAGGATCAAAGTGCGGCACGGTCTCGCCCTTGTACTGTGCTTCACCGTATGGCATTGAACCTGATTCAAACCAGCAATCAAACACATCCTTAACTCGCTTCATTGGCTTACCGTGTTTGTCTGTGAGAACTACCTCGTCTATGAATGGTCGATGGTAATCGAGTTCGTAATCATGGTTATGAGGAAGATGGACAAACCTAAGCATTCTTACATCTGCGTTATGGAGAAAAAGACCAGTGCCGTTGCTTCGCAAATCAAGCGTCTCACGCTTAGTAAGACCCTCTGCTCCTGAGAACATTATCCAACCCGGAGTCTCGTGAGTAACGATGAGTATTTTTTTGCCTTCATACTTCTTGTCGATCTCATAGAGCGCTTCCATCATTCGCTTACGAACTTGAGTAAGCGTCTCTCCTCCTTCAGGTGCTTGATAGAATCGGTGGAGTGGATCTGAGTATGATCCTGTATATTCTTCGATTTTTTTACCATTGAATACACCTACTGAAATTTCTCTAAATCTCTCCTCGTACACTATATTTGCAGGTTCATATCCGATAGCTTTCGCTACGATCTCTGCAGTCTGTCGGGTTCGCAAAAATGGCGACGCAATAATCAGGTCTATTTTTTCTTTCTTGAGATGACGAGCTGACTCTTCAACTTGGGATCGTCCTTTCTCTGTCAGATTGTTAACGCTATTTATATCAGAGCTAATAATGCCCAAGACATTGCTCTCAGCTTCTCCATGACGCATCAGTAAGTACTCGTTGCGTGGCTTCAAAAGTTCCTTCAAATAATCCTTTGTTCCGACAACAACAACTTCCTTGCCGTCTTCTGATTTCCATACAGGAAGAGGTGCACCCCAATATCGAGCACGTGAGATTGCCCAGTCACGAGCGCCCTCGAGCCAGTTACCAAACCGATACTGTCCTACTTCTTTAGGTACCCAGTTTATCTTTTTGTTTTCCTCAACGAGAGCATCCTTGAATTCTGTAACGCTCACAAACCATGATGACGAAGCGTAATTGAGAAGCGGCGTCTCACATCTCCAGCAGTGAGGATATGAGTGGATGATTTTTTCTTTAGCAAAAAGCAGTCCTTTGTGCGCGAGGTATTTGACCACTTCTATATCTGCCTTCTGATGCGCATCCTTCTCTTCCTTTTCTTTTCCATCCTCCCCTTTTATTTTCCCTGCCTTCGGCTTCACATCCATTCCCGCGAAGTCAGTAACTTCCGGCTTGAATTTACCATCAATACTCACATGCTGAATGAGAGGCAGCTTGTGCTTCTGAGCAAGCTCGTAGTCATCTGAACCAAATGCTGGGGCTACGTGCACGATTCCAGTACCGTCGGTTGTCGTTACGAATTCAGCACCGTAGATTTTCCAAGCCTTACCTTTTGCTTCAGGAAGATTGGCGTAGTAATCAAACACAGGCTTATAGGAATGACCTACTAGCTTGGATCCCTTCATCTCGTCCAAGATTGTAAATGTTTCCTTGATAGCAGAAAGCCGCTCCTTTGCGAGGATATAAAATACATTCGGCATTTTCTCAGCGTCTGCAACACCCTCTTTAGCAATCTCGATTTTTACATAATCAATATCTGGATTAACTGCGAGAGCAACGTTGCCAGGCAATGTCCAAGGAGTAGTAGTCCAAGCTAAAAGAAAAGTTCCTGGATTATCTGTCAGTTCAAACTTCGCGTATACAGAAATGTCAGTGATATCCTTGTATCCCTGATTCACCTCGAAGTTTGAGAGCGTCGTTCCGCATCGAGGACAAAGCTGCATAGACTTGAAACCTTCGTAGATAAGACCCTTCTTATAGAGAGTTTTAAAAACCCACCATACAGATTCTGTGTACGATGAATCCATAGTTCGATAGTCATCGTCCATATCCACCCATCGTCCGAATCTTGGGATCTGTGATCTCCAGATATCAGCATAGCGAAGCACGAACTCTCGAGCCACTCCTGTGAATTGCTCTAGTCCGTATTCCTCAATATCTTTCTTCGATTTGAGACCGAGTTCCTTCTCAACCATGTTCTCAATAGGTAGTCCGTGACAGTCCCATCCCCATCGTCGTGGTACATGGAATCCACGCATGGTTTTATAGCGAGGGATAACATCCTTAATTGTACTTGCCAAAATATGACCGTAATGAGGCGTACCTGTCGCAAACGGCGGACCGTCATAGAAAATAAACTCGCCTGATGGAGCTTCCTTAGTGAGAGTTTTCTCGAAAATCTTCTCAGCATTCCAGAACTGCAAAACGCGCTCCTCTCGTTCGGCTAGAGGGCTTTTTGGAACCGTAGAATCCTTGTGGTGTTGTGTTTTTTTATCCTCAGCCATTTTCAATATGGAAAGCATAACATAGATGAATCAGCATTTACATCTTTGGTGGCACGTTGATTCCGAGTAGATAGAGTCCGTTGGTCATGACTGTTGCAAAGGCCTTCGTTACTGAAAGTCTGTACGAAGATTCTGCAGGCTTTGTCGGATCGATAATTTTGTTTCCAGCATAGAAACTATTGAAAAGTCCTGCAAGCTCTGTGAGATATCCCGTAATGTGATGCGGTGCATATTCTTTACATGCTCGCTCCACCATTTCTGGGAATCGCACCATCATGCGCTCGAGAGTTCCTGCGGTAACAGCAAAAGAATCCTGATTAATGAATCCGCTCTCTGGAAGAATATCTTTAATTGAAAACTTTTTGAGTCCGGCTTCATTTGCTTTCTGAATGACGGTCAGAGCACGCACGGCCGCATACTGGAGATATGGTCCAGAATCGCCTTCGAATGAAACTGATTTCTCAGGATCATAGATGATGTTTCCTCCCGGCGCCTGACGCAAGATGGAATATCTGATAGCACCAATAGCAACATCTGTAGCCACAATCTTTTTTTCAGCATCAGTCATTTCCCTGTCAGCCATTTTCTCAAGAGTCATTTCCTCCATCTCCTCAATGAGCGATTCGCCAGTTATCACATTTCCCTTTCGTGATGACATCTTGCCTGCGGTTGATCGAAGCATACCGTGACCAATATGATGAGTACGAGTACCAATCTTTGGATCAATGAGTTCAAGGGCTTTTCTGACTACTTTGAAATATTCATTCTGTTCATTACCAGTAAGAACAATAGAAGTATCAATATCCGGGATGTCTGCGAACTTCTTGGTGTTAAGTCCGATTTCTTTTGCTTCGTATGTTGGCAAACCTTGTGAGTTGAGGAAGACGCGTGTGTGAAGTCCGTAGTCCTCTCCTTTAAAAACTATCGCACCGTCGCTTTCTTGGAAAACCTTACCCACGTGAGCAAGAACAATTTTTTTGCCTGGTTCTGCAACCTCGCTTTCGTAGATATATCCATCAAACTTTGTGCCAAGCTTTTTGTAGAGCGCCTCGAAATGCTCGAAGCTCCATCGCCTGCCCTTCTCATAAATATCATTGAGCTCCTTGTCGCTTTTCTCAAATAACTTCTTGTTGATGCTATCGATCTCGGCTTTTACTTCAGGAGATTCTTCATACTGTGCCGTTCCATATACATACATCTTACCTAAGAAATCAGTCCTCAGGGTAATAGCCGTGTCCTCAGAAGGAAGTTCTTTTAAATTATTTTTGATAGCCCACACAGCCTTAGCAATATGAAGGCCAATGTCACTTGGATAGCATAGTCGCACCACTGTCGCACCGGAGTAATCAATAATCCTTGAGATGGATTCTCCAATGGAGTTCGACATGAGGTGACCGATATGAAAAACTTTGAATGCGTTTGGATCAGTATACTCAACAACAATCTTTTTGCTCTTGAGCACAGGCGTCCTGCCGAATTTCTCATCGTCAGATATTCTTACGATCTCTGTGCCGATGAACTCTGGATTGATCTGAAAATTAATGAAACCTGGACCAGCGCTCTCATTCTTGTCTACGTGCTCTAACTTATAGTCGCCAAGAGCAGTCAGAATCTTTCCTGCAAGTTCGCGTGGATTCATCTTCAATTCTTTGGCATACGCGAGAGCCGCGTTTGTTGAGAGGTCACCATGGAGAATGTTCTCAGGATGCTCAAGAGTAGCTCGAGGTTCTGCTACTCCCATGTCTTTAAGAATGGTGTTGACAGCGCGAATTATTTGTTCTGAGATCCCTGAAATTGTCATGGAAGCATTCTACCATGGCCCTTTTTTGGCGCCTTATTGACTTTGAAGCCATCTATGTTATAAATAGATTAGACCACGTTTATAGCAAAAAACCTAGTCCATGTGACTCTTGGTTCCCAACCCGGTCTACCTCAATCTATCTAGATTTGAGAACACACTTTACGATTTCTGGGGAAGCAACGACCAGGGCACGAAGCAAGCCCTGGACCATGGAAATGTGCGGATCATGATCGTTTTGGCCCCGAGCCATCGGTTCCTCTCCGTGCATTAAAAGAGAAGTCGCCGACACTTCGGTCTGTTCCCCGCTCGACGAGCGAAACGACCCTGGTGCCTGTCAAAGGAGAACCCAGACTTGCCCGACGCCCCGTGGTGGCCGTAGGATAACAAGGTTAATCTCCAAGACCATATCGCTTCAAGCCCCGCGTTCATCAGGAACGCGGGTTCTTCGTTTTAATTTTTTATTTTATACAACCTACTTCCTCAATACCTTATCAATTTTCCTTGCGATAACCACGAAATCCTTTTCTTTTTTACCTCGAGTAGTTTCAGCCGCGCTTCCTAGTCTAATTCCTGACGGATCAAATGCAGAACGAGTTTCACCTGGAATAGTATTTTTGTTAACGATAATACCTGCCTTCTCAAGCCTGTCACTAGCTTCTGTTCCACTCACACCCTTCCCTCCCATCCACGTATCAACGAGTACAAGATGGCTGTCAGTTCCACCGGATATGATTCTCCAGCCCAATTTCTGCAGTTCGCTTGCGAGAGCTGTAGCGTTTTTCTTTACCTGCTGTGCGTATTTTTTGAAAGCTGGAGCTGCCGCTTCCTTGAGCGCCACCGCCACCGCTGCAATCTGATTCATGTGAGGACCTCCCTGGAGTCCCGGGAAAATCGCCTTATCAATAAGCTCTGAGAGTGACTGCTCTTTCGTAGTTCCATCAGCAATAGTCTTCAGTACGTTTACGTTTTTCTTTGAGAAAATCAAAGCTGAGCGCGGACCTCGTAATGTTTTATGTACAGTCGTAGTAACAACATCCGCATGTTCAAACGGTGATGAGTATGCCTTACCCGCTACAAGTCCAGCAAAGTGTGACATGTCTACCATAAGGACTGCGCCGCATGCATCAGCAATATCACGGAACTTCTTGAAATCAACAGTTCTAGGGTACGCAGTGAATCCCGCTACGATAACTGCTGGCTTCTCCTCTACTGCAAGCTTTTTGAGTGCATCATAATCAATCATCTCTGTCTTCTCATCAACTCCGAATGGAACCTGAACCCAAGCTTTTCCTGTCATAGAAACTTTCTGACCATGCGTTAGGTGACCACCATGAGACAGTGTCATACCCATAATCTTTGATCCCAGAGGAGCAGCTGCGAGAAAGACTGCGAGGTTCGCCGGTGATCCTGAGAGTGCCTGCACGTTCACATGCCACATACCATCGCTTAATCCGAAGAGCTTCAATGCACGCTCTTTGCAAACGTCTTCAATTTTGTCTATGAAAGTCTGTCCCCCGTAATATCTCTTGTGAGGATATCCTTCCGCATATTTGTTGGTAAGTTCTGAGCCAAGAGCTTCGAGTACATCCTTCGAAACAATGTTCTCTGACGCGATGAGGTTAATAACGCTTTTCTGTCGCTTCTTCTCAGCCTCGATTAGTTTTTTGATTTGAGTGTCTTTCATTGGATTAGTATAGGTGTAAGGAATAAAATAAAAGTAAATTTTCAGTAAATATCTGATAAATTCCGAATATGTGACTCAAATCAGGGTATTAGATCATACCCGTACGATATCATAGCTGCACCTGGATGTTAAGAAAAGAAAAAAAGCGCCGTCCCGATGGCGGCGCCCGTTGTTTCCGACCTGCCGTATAAGCGGGTCAAAAATGAAGGTCTCTTTGGAGCAGTGGGAATTCATCCCACGACTTCAATGTAAAGGTGGGTACTTCAAGGCAATCAGTAGGAATCCTGCTTCCATACTTTCCTACCTGCAAGTGTGCTGTGGTGCACGTTGCTGCATTACCATACACGATCTCCGAATGGAGACAGCTTCCGATGACCAGACCCTCTGAGGGTTCGTTGATCCCGAGCATGAACGACAAGCGGCCGATCTCAACGCACTTCTGCTGTTCAGTTGTGCATATCTTGATGTAATCGAAACACCTGGTGATACCCAGGAGATGCAGGATGCGGAATTTCTCGCGAAAGTCTCCTACCGTCACGAGCGCACGAAAGCACTTCATGGATTCGAAAGCTTCGGTGAATCCAGGAAAGGTATGTATTGGCGTGAGATCACCTGGCTGCTTACTCAATTGCCCTCTCACGTCGTAGGCACAATCTTCCAGCTCGCTGATGATAAGTCTCATGCGAAGTCAAAGTATCTGTATTTAAATTTAGCCCCAAATGGAGATTTTCGCAATACACTCTCAACAGCCTCCGACCACGAAGTATTACTGCTTTCCCGTACTTCCAAATCTTCCCTCGCCTCGGCTGCTTTCTGAAAGCTCTTCGGTTTCTTTGAGCGTACATATAGCCACTGGAAAAACCACAATCTGTGCGATCTTGTCACCATTACTTATCTTGTAAGCCTCCTGCCCAAGATTAATGAGCTGAATGTTATATTCCCCTCTATAGCCAGCGTCATAAACTCCTCCCATAGTATGAAGCCCCGCTTTGTTAGGTAGGCTGGATTTGTCTTTGACGATAGCGGCATATCCAACAGGAAACTCTAAAGCAAATCCAACGAAAAACACCCTTCGCTCACCCGGCTTGAGCTCATAATCCTCTGTTGCATACACATCCATTCCGACATCCCCGAGGTGGGCATATGTCGGCAACTTTGATCCTTCACGAACTTTTTTGACTTTGATTTCCATGTGTTTCTTAATGTGTGTTTGCTATAAATTCCGGTTTTACAATGTTTCCATTGTAGTACAATACGAGGTATGAAACCATACAGCGAGCGAACAATCGATACACAGTATCGCGACCTATTAACCAAGATTTTGAATGAGGGTACAGAGGTAAATCCAATCCACGGTATCAAATCGAAAATGATCCTTGGACATCAATTCAGGTTTGATATGAAGAACGGTTTTCCAATGATTACTGAACGTGATCTTTCAGGAAAATTTATTGCTGGCGCACTCGGTGAGCACATTGCCTTTCTCCACGGAGCTCATACTCACGAAGAGCTTTCAAAATTCGGCTGCCCTTGGTGGGATCGATGGGTAACTCCTGAGAAGTGTGCGATATTCGGACTTGAAGCTGGAGACCTCGGACCTGGATCATACGGTGCAGCATGGGCAACCTTCCCTACAGCTGAAGGTGAACCATTCAATCAGATCAAGCATCTCATCAAACAGATCAAGGATATGCCCTTCCTCCGAACGCATCTCGTCACTCCTTGGATTCCTCAGTACACCCTTCAGCACAAAGAGCTCAAACGAAAGGTTGTCGTAGCACCCTGCCACGGTTGGATGCACGTCCTCATTTTCCCTGAGACCAACGAAATGTCTCTCCACCATTTCCAGCGATCAGGCGACATTCCTGTAGGAGTTCCCTTCAACATGATGCAGTACGCAGCATTCCTTATGATGCTTGCCCAGGTTACAGGCTACAAGCCAAAGGAATATGTTCACACATTCTCAGACGCACATATGTATGAGAATCAGTATGAGAAGGTCAAAGAACTCCTCCAGAGAGAACCTCGCCGCTTCCCTACAGTTACCCTTGATCCAAACATCAAGGACATCTTCGACTTCCGACCTGAACACTTCACCGTCACCGACTACGAACCACATCCTAAAATGCTTATCCCTACACCAGTTTGATCCAAAACCATGAGTGACTTCGTAAACCTCAACAACGCCCGCCCGGGAACTAAATATGAAGAGACTATCAATAAAATTAAACAAGACGGCGTTTGCCCGTTCTGTCCAGAACAACTCGAAAATTACCATAAAAATCCGATTCTTAAAGAAACCAAATTCTGGAAAGTCACGGATAACATGTATCCCTACAAGCCCACCAAGCACCATATCCTTCTAATACATAAGGATCACATCAAGCACGAAAGCGAACTCTCGAAAGAAGCATGGCTTGAACTCAAAGACCTCATGGACGAGGTGTGCAAAGAACGCAATATAACAGGAGGCGCTCTCATGATGCGCTTTGGCGACACACAATATACAGGAGCTTCAGTAAGCCACCTGCACGCACATATCATTCAATCAGATCCAAGCGATCCAGATTACACCAAGAAAAAAGAGTGGAGCGGTTTAGTTGCGAGAGTTGGATAAATCTAATCCATCTTCACCATCACGATCTCAATTCCAGCAATCTTCAAAATGTTCTCAGCATCAAGGAGTGAGTAGCCTTTGGAGTAATAGACTTTTTTGATACCAGCAAACATCATTAGTCGTGCACAGTTAGGACATGGAAACGTCGTTACATAAGCTACTGCCCCATCCAGACTTATTCCCTTGTTTGCGGCCTCAGCTATACCACGAGCTTCTGCGTGAATGGAGGTGAAAATCTGCTGCATTTCGCCAGCGTTAAAATTACTTCGTGGATCACCATTTTTTTGAAGATGAAAATCAGATGGCAAATGTGTGTTGTAAGTTTCTGAAACAACTTTCCCATCTTTAATGATAATAGCCGCAATCTGGCGCCACCAATCAGGGCTACGGTCTGCTACCTTCATAGCTTTAGCCATAATCTCTTTGTCAGCCTCATCGGTTGATATTACACGATCAGCAGGAACTACGAACTCAGTTGTAGACTTGATCTGATCCCAACGAAGGAAAACTGATTCAAATACCACTTTTTTCCCAACAAAGTATTTAGCCGCCAAATCTCGAGTGACATTTTCGTCAGGCATGACAATATTTTCAATTGAAAAATTCTCAAGGTCCTTTTTCGTAAGTACCTTCACTTCACTAAAAATTCCCAACGATTCAATTGGCGTCTTCAAAACCTCAGGATCCATTCCTCGAGGATCTCGAACAAGCGACAAATAATCAATGATCACGTCACGTCCTAAAATATAAAGAGTTGCACCTGGGTATTTGCTGAAGAACTTTATATACCCCTCATGCAGAACTGGAACATAGCAAACAAGCGCCGTTTTATTTTGCATTCCTAATTTTCTTAATAAAATCCTGAGTGATTTTGCTGATCTCAGTCGCAAGCTGTTCTGCACCTTCTATAGTAAGATTTCGAATTCGAGCTGACGTATGTGCTGTTCCTTGAGCAGGCAAGATAACAATTTTTTTGCAGAATGGCTTATATTCCATCTGAAGCTTTTTTCCAAAGTCCTTAGTAGTCTCAGAAACAACCAATACATCAGGTTCAATAACCCGGATGAGATGACCTATATCATGATCAAGGTCTCGCAAAGCAATAATATCCACGTGTCGAAGATGCGAAAGCATGCGGATTCGTTCACTCTGAGGAACAATCGGGCGGTTGGGTCCTTTTCGTTTTCGAGTCAGCTCATCGGAATCAATGCCAACAATAAGCATATCGCCATACGCTCTCGCCTTCTCTAAATAGTTTGCGTGACCCTCATGAATAAGATCAAAGACTCCTTGTGTGAGCACGATCCTGTATCCCATCTTCTTACAAAGATCGATAGTCTTTTTGAGCTCCTCATGATTTTGGACATATCGAGTTTTGACGTCCGAGTTGAAGCTAAAGAGATTTTTGATGGTTGTCTTTGACATGGTGTAAAAAGTGTTTCTGTTATGCGGATTGTACGCTAAGTATACATAATCAAAAAGACCATGGTCAATCTAGCCATTCGTTGACTTTGTGTCTTTAGTGGGTAGTATAAACGCCAGAAAGAATATTGATTATGGCAGAAGACCAAAAGTCTGAAGAGCCTGAAGTGATCGGCAGAGCAGGCCATGCCGTCGATGCAGGATATCGAAGGCAGTTAGCGAGCGATGAGAAAACGGGTCGATGTGCCTTCTGTGAGCCGCACATCCACACACTCAAGAACAAGCCTATCGAGCCGCATCTTTGGGAGCACTGGTGGCTCAAGCTGAACGATACACCGTATCCGCACCAGCAGCATCACTTCGTCATGGCTGCCAAAAAGCACCTGACGAACATGCGGGAACTGAATGCTGTCCCTGGAATGATGGACGAGCTGTTCCGAATTGTCGAATGGGTCCAGAATAAATATCAAGTTGAAGCTGGTATGGTTGCTCATCGATTCGGACCACTCTCCGGAAGCGGCGGCACCATGGTGCACGCACACGCCCACATTCATGTGGCGGACAAGACCGGGCCTGTGGTCGCTACAGTCTATTTGCCCGATGAACTTCGAAGCCGCTTGATGAGTGGCCAATCCATTTATCACCCCGATTGGGTGCCACCCGTTAAAACGGCTGCGTAAACATTTGCTCCAGACATGCAGAGGCCGGCTCGCCAATAACCAACAGCGAGCCGGCCTTTTTCTTTTATATATTTTGCATATTAATCTCGTGATAGACTCATGCTAGACTATATCCATATGATTAAAGCATTCATCATCGCCGCAGTTACAGCAGACGGCTTCATCGCCAAGGACGCCGCACATTCTGCCATCTGGACCAGCAAAGAAGACAAAGCTCGGTTCGTTGAACTTACTAAACGCGCAGGAGTTGTCATCATGGGGTCAACCACCTTCAAGACTCTCTCCCGTCCGCTTCAGGATCGCCTCAATATCGTATACACGAGAAAACCTCCTGAAGCAGGAGTATCCGTACGGCCTGATTTTGAGAAGGTTGAATACACCCAAGCAGATCCAAAAGATTTGCTCGCTGACCTCGAAGCACGAGGCATCAAGGAAGTAGCGATCTGTGGAGGCTCCCAGATTTACACCAGCTTTATGAAAGCGCGAGTTGTCGATAGAGTGTTCCTCACCATCGAACCTCTTTTCTTTGGACAGGGCATCACCCTCTTCAATGAACCTTTGAATCATCATCTGAAGCCAGTGGGCGCCAAAGTGAACGAAGCAACCGGAACTCTCCTCTTGGAATACAAGGTTGAGTATCACGGGGATCTTTAGAACTCTCAAACAAAGAAAAAGCGCGCGTCTGCGAACGCGCGCTTTTTTGATAAGTAGATCACGTAACCCACCCCATTCGAGATCGAACGTTTCCTTCCACAACATCGCCATTCTCGAGATCAACCAAAACATCAACAAGGTCGGAAAGATTGAGTCGTAGCTGAACAGTCTGGTCTGAAGGAGCGCTTCCCACCGCCACGAGGAGCATCTCGCAAAACTTTTCGATGAATTCGGGATGCTCATAATCTCGCTCCTCGAGCTTCTCTACTTCGGCAGCAAAGGCGTTGTAGGGATGCTCCGCACCCTGACGAGCAATCCTTCGAATTTCATCCGCCAGTTTCGCTGGATTTTTGATAGTAATCATAGACCCCCTCTCATGATGTTTCTCTGGGTAAACTATACATCAAACAATAACAAAAACCACTCTAAATTCATTAGAGTGGTTTTTGTTATAGGTTCGTATGAAGGATTTAACTATCCCTTGATATCAACCCCCGCTGATCGGCATGAGCCTTCGATGATCTTCATCGCTGCTTCGATGTCGTTTGCGTTGAGGTCAGGCATTTTCTTTTCTGCAATTTCTCGAATCTTAGCTCGAGTAATTGATCCTGCCTTTTTCTGAGCATGCTTGCCCGCTCCCTTCTCTACGCCAATGGCTTTGAGAATGAGGCTGGAAGCTGGAGGTGTCTTCAAAACGAAATCATAGCTTCGGTCGTCGTATACCGTAATCACAACCGGTACGATGTCGCCCATCTTGTCTTTGGACGCGTCGTTAAACTTCTTTACGAAGTCACCGATGTTGATGCCGGCCTGACCAAGCGCAGGACCTACTGGAGGAGCCGGGTTGGCCTTTCCTGCAGGAATCTGGAGCTTTAGTTGTTTGATAATTTTTTTAGCCATATTTGTTATAGTTTTTGGAAATCTGAGTCGCTTTTTTGTGTCACTTTTCTGTCACGCCCTCTAGAAGCTGAGGTAACGTAGAGAATACCTTATAATTTCTTTACTTGCAAGAAATCAAGCTCCACTGGCGTTTCGCGGCCGAACATGGCCACAAGTACCTTGATTTTACCTCGGCTGTCGTCAACTTCTGCAACCTTACCTTCGAGATCCTTGAATGGACCATCGACAATCTTCACCATATCGTCAGCAACGAGGTCGATCGTGTGCTTAACGTCAGCAGCATTCATTCGAGCAAACAAAGAGTCAACTTCAGTCTTATCAAGAGGTACTGGATGAACTCCTGCTCCTACGAATCCTGTAACGCGAGGAGTATTTCGCACCACGTACCATGAGTCGTCGGTCACAACCATTTCCACGAGAATATATCCAGGGTAGATCTTCTCTTCCTCTTCTACACGCTTGCCTCCCTTGATTTTGATCTTCTTTTCAGTAGGAACAATGACATTGAAGATTTTGTCTTCCATACCGAGGGATTCAATTCGCTGTTTGAGGTTTCGGGCAACAGCATTCTCATACCCTGCATAGGTATGGATGGCGTACCAGTTTCTTGCACCTCCTGCTTGCTGTTTTGACATAATAGTGTGAGATAAATTGGCTGATTAATTCAACCCTAAGTGACTTAAAGAGCAACTTAAACGATAAGCTTAAGGAGCGTTGAGAACACATAATCAAATAGTCCGAGGAATGCGGCGACTCCTACAGAAACGATGACTACGAGCACTGAGTATCCAAACGCCTGTGACTTTGTAGGCCACTTAACGTGAATCATTTCTGCTCGGCTTTCTTTAATATAATTGATGAAATTCATGGAGATTTTGTTTTTTTAGCACTTATTTTTTTGTACCAAAAAACCCCTACCCCGGGGCTTAATGGCTATAGTACCTCATTTGAGACTATAAAGTCAAACCTTCTTTCCTTACCCTACTTATTCTATTTCGTAAGTAATTGTAACGTTTGATACAACTTTCTGCTCACCAGATGGGATCTGAGGAGCCTGGTTCATCATGACACCTCCCTTTGCTGACATTGCGTCACGTGCGTATGACTCGTACATTGGCTGAGGATATCCCTGGTCTTCGTAGAAGTACTGGATTTTCTCAAGGTCAACTCCTAGATCTCGAGCAAGCTTCTCTGCCTTCTTCTTAGCATCTTCGATAGCTAGGCTTCGAACTTCAGCTCTAACCTCTTCTGGGTTATCAACTGAGAATGAAAGTCCGTAAACATTCTGTACTCCGAGTGAACCTACTGTCTCGAAGAGCTTTCCTGCGTTCTCAAGCTGTCGCACCTTCACTTCCACTGACTGTGCTACAACGTAGCCCTTGAGCGAAGTGTTTGAGTTTGTACATCCTGCGATTGATCGAACTGATCCTGCTGATACTGGAGCGTCAAAACATGGAGTCTGAGTAGTTGTGTATTCAGGATTGATTGTGTATGACACAGTCGTAATATCCTTATCCTCTACTCCGTTTGCCTTAAGGGCCTCAAGAACCTTGTTAGTTTTTGCTGTAGCCTTTGTCTGTGCTTCAGCTACTGTCTTTGCCTGCTCAGATACTGAGTATGTAAATACTGCGATGTCAGGCTGTACTGACTTCTCGCCCTTACCCTGCACTGAAATCGTAGAAGGACCTATGTGTGTTCGTCCTACATACTTAATCGATGCGAATTCGCTTATAGCGAGTGCGATGAGGTATATAGCAAGGAGCACGCCAACGACGGCCGCTATTCTCCACACATAACTCTTCCATGTCTGCGTTGTTGTTTCTGGATTCATATTTTTAATGGCAAACCTATTGCTTGCCGGCTTTATTGATAATTGACCTACATTTTACCATACTGCCTCTGGTGCGCGTCAATCAGATTTTCGAAAAGCGCCAAGACAGTCATCTGTCCAACGCCATACGGCACCGGAGTGTAGGCACTAACTATATTCTTAATACCCTCTGAGTCAACGTCACCTGCAGTTTTAATTTTGCCACCCTGATCAATAGGAGTGATACCAATATCGATAACAATCTGTCCTTCACTTACGTAATCCTTAGTAACAAAATGTGGCTTAC
Organism: Patescibacteria group bacterium; assembly: GCA_040387635.1. Taxonomy (GTDB): domain Bacteria; phylum Patescibacteriota; class Minisyncoccia; order Phycocordibacterales; family PALSA-1337; genus JAZKDJ01. The sequence continues at coordinate 519,759 of JAZKDJ010000001.1, read as the reverse complement.
CAATGGCAACAATGAGAACATCGGCTGATTTGGTAATAGCCTGAGGATTCTCAGTCTTGGTGTGAACAATAGTAACAGCCGCTCCTCTATGAAGACATGAAAGCGCCACAGGCTTCCCTACAAGCGAAGATCTTCCCATCATCACGACATGTTTGCCTTCGAGTGAAATATTCTGATAATCAAAAATTTCCAAAACTCCTCGTGCTGTTGCCGGCGTTATGCAATTCTCCTTACCCTCCCAGAGTGCTTTGGTGTTATGAGACGTAAGGCCATCTACATCTTTTGAAGGATGAATAGCATCAATGATCTCATCCTTGTTTAGATGAAGCGGCAAAGGAAGCTGAACAATGACGCCGTGAATACTTTTGTCCGCAGAAATAGCAGATACGAGTTCGACAAGTTCACGTTGTGATGCCGTCTCTGGAAGATGTTTGAAAACTGCCTGAGCTCCAATCTCATCGGCAAACTTTTGCTTAGCTTTGATGAAAGCAGTTGAGTCCGGTCTGTCGCCTACCTGAACAATGGCGAGTGTCGGTACCGCACGGCCAAGCTCTGCACATGAAGCGATATAAGTAACGAGAGCCTCCTTGCGTTCTGCTCGGATGGGACGGCAATCGATTATAGTTGCTGCGGCTTTAGGAGTAGTGGACATAAGGGTCAGATTAGCACAAAAAGATAAAAATGAAAAAAGGGTCGCAACATGCTGTTGCGACCCCCGTAAAAAGTACTCGTAGTTGAATCAGTCGGAATCCGGAGGCAAAACCTCCTTCGCCACTGGTTCACGTTTAGGAAACTCGCCCGTCAGAGTGTGGATGACCATTGCCAATCCACGCTCGGCAGTCTCGCCTTCCTTTGGCTGCTGGAGCCAAATCACCCGCAAATGTGAGAAAGCGTCTTTACCAAGCAGTTGCCTGTACACTTCAGCGCACCCTTCCAGCAAGTCTACATTCCTGGAATTTTGCACCATGTTGTCCAGAGCCTGCAAGAGGATAGAGTTGTCCCTGATATTGTAGTCCCCGCTGCCCAACATCTTCACCGCCTGCACCTGGACTTCGATCGTAATTTTATACAAAGCCTTGGGTCCGACGTCAGGGCGGAGATCGAGAATACCTTTCCATTCCCGGACATATTCGTCCTCAGGCTTCACAGACACCGTGGCTTCGGCGCCCGATTGAGGCGGAACCCTGAAAAGCTGGCGCCATTCATTGAGCGACCTGTTTGGAATGAGTTCGGCAATGATCTTGGCTGCAGCGCTGTCTGCCTGCAAAATAATTCCAAGAAAAAGATGTCCAGTGTCAATTTGTGGAGAGCTGGCAAATCCAGCTTGTTCGCGAGCCGCATAAATAATCTTACCAATTCGCGGGGCGTACGTCGGTTCGGGATCCTTATGTCCCGTTCCTTTTTCCAAGACTGCCGCTTCCAAACGGCTCCGAAATACATCCAAGTCAAAGCCTGGTGCTTGCTTGAGAACCACACCCACTGCACTCTCCGACAGAATAATCAGTCCGAGAGCGAGGTGTGCGGAGGACACTGCTGGACTACCCAGCCTTTGCGCTTCCTTCCGCGCAAGAACGAGAGCCTTATCGGCATGAGCCGTCAGGTCAGATATATCGAGTTTCATATTTCAAGTGTTTTGCCTGTATTACAGGCAAAAGGTTCAATGCGTCTGCATGAATTTATACACGCAAAAAGTGAATTGTCAATTAAGAGGAAGGAGTGGCGGCACATCTACTGATACTATTTTTCTTTCATCTGTAGTAGCAGTTACGAATTCAAGAGATGTAGCACAAAGTTTGATTGATTGATCGGTAAGACTTCGTAGAGCGCCATATTTAAAATCACCTGCGATAGGATGACCCATGTGCGCAAGCTGTGCTCTGATCTGATGGAAGCGTCCGGTTCCAAGACTAATCTTGAGGCATGAAAAAGTTTTGCTGTTGTACTCTTCTTTACCAACTACCTCATAGCTCAATACTGCTGACAGGCTTCCCTTTTCTTCTTCGTCATACACAAACGCCTTACCCATGTTCTCGTCCTTCACAATATAGTTATTGAGTGTCGCTTTTTTCTCAGCTGGAACTCCTTCAACCCATGCATGATATGTTTTTGCTACTGCTCGCTCACGAAATTGTTCAGATACTCTAGCTGCGCCTTTAGAAGTTTTAGCAAAAAGCACAACGCCAGATACTGGCCTATCAAGACGATGAACAAGTCCTAGGAATACATTGCCTGGCTTCTGGTATTTCTCCTTCAAATATTTCTTCACTTGATCCATGAGCGACTCATCCCCAGTAATATCATCCTGCACAAGAACACCCGCTGGCTTGTAGACAGCGATGAGATGGTTGTCTTCGTAGAGAACTTTAATATTCATATATTACACCTGCCACCTAGCAAAAATACCTGTAGGAAGAAGCCGGCCTTCTTTGTCCGCTTCCCTAATAGCCAACTCACCAATCTCAATTGAACCGCCGTATTTTTTTACCAAAGCTTTGAGTGTATTTTCGTATGCAATCGCAGAATAGCCTGCTGAGTATCCGTTTATCAAAAAGAAAAGAGGTTTGTCCTTGAGGAGCTCGAAGCACATATCAACGAGAGCAATAAAATGCTCCTCAATCTTCCAAATCTCCTTGTTGGCACCATGACCGAATGCAGGCGGGTCCATGAGGATGGCGTCGTATTTCCTACCACGCTTGATCTCACGCTCAACAAAAACCCGTGCGTCATCAAGCAACCATCGAATAGGTTTGTCTGCGAGACCAGAAGCTTCCGCGTTGTCTCTCGCCCATGTAATAGCAGACTTCGAACCGTCCACATGTACAACTTTCGCTCCAGCCTGTGCGGCCGCGAGTGTAGCGCCTCCTGTATAACCAAAAAGGTTGAGCACTTCCACATCAGGGTTTTCTGCTACCGCTTTTGTAATGAGACCTCGCATCCAGTCCCAGTTTGCTGACTGTTCAGGGAAAATTCCAGTGTGCTTGAAAGCTGTTGGTTTTATCCAAAATTTAAGCCCACCAAAATCTATATTCCAGCGGTCTGGAACATTCTTCGAAAGCTCCCATGCTCCCTGTCGTTCTTCCCGAGTAAAATGTCCGTCCGCTTTTTTCCACTCGCTCTCATCGAGATGCTTTTTCCAAAGCGCCTGAGGATCAGGACGTCGAAGCACAATGTTACCGAATTGCTCAAGCTTCTCACCATCTCCAGAATCAAGAAGTTTATACCCGTCTGTAGGTAGCGTTTCGAGAATGGATAATGAAGACATTAGAATAAGTTATGCTTAGTGAATTTATTTGGAAACAGTTATGCGCTCGCCTTCATTGAGACCTGAAACAATTTCAATGCTTCCGTCATCACCCTTGAGACCTGTCTTAACCTCTCGAGGTTCTGTTTCTTTCCCTTCCTCATCGAGTACTACTGTAACCTTGCCGTCCTTAACTGCTCTTGAAGGAACTTTTAGAACTGAGGACTTCTCACCTGTAACAATCCTGATGTTGGCAGTCATACCTGATTTGATGCGAGGATCTATTGAATCAAATCTAAGCGTTACCTTGTACGTTGGAATTCCTTCGACAATTGTTTCCGCTGGATCAATCTGAGTAACTGTTGAAGAAAATACAATTGATTCATCGTATGCATCGAGTGAGATATTAGCCTTGTTTCCTATAGCTACTTTCGCTATATCAACTTCAGGGATGAATACTTCAATCTTGAACGGATCATCGCTCATAACAGATACAGCTGAAGTTCCAGCTGTCACAATCTCTCCCGCTTCTACATCAACCTTAGTAACGATTCCGGCAATTGGAGAAACGATAGTTGCCTTAGAAAGCATTGAGCTGGAATTTTGTACGTCTGCTTGAGCACGTTCGTACGCAGCTGTTTGTGCAGCAACATCTTCATTGCTTGAGCCAGCTTCTCTAAGATTAAATTCCTGCTGTGCGAGCTGCAGAGCAGAAGAGGCTGCAAGAAGATCTCCTTCGGCAGCAGTAAGGCTTTCGGATGCAGAGTTGATGAGAGCGGCACCATTTACGTACGCTGTTCTCGCTTCTGTAATTCTCGCTGTAGAAAGTCCTGAATTTGTAGTCGTCAGTCTATAAACTGCTTTCTCGAGCATCTCAAGGAACAAACGAACTTCTTCCAAATTCGCTCTAGTTACCCTGAGTGCGCTAAGAGCTGTCTCTGATGAGAGACCTGTTCTAACCTGCTCATTCCAATTTCTGAAAACATAGAAAATCTCTGCGCGCTGCATATTGATCTCTCGTTCAATCTTCTGGCTTTCAACAGGAATGTCAATTTTTAGAGTCGAAGGCTGAGAACCTTCGAACAAAGTATCGAAATATAATTTGAATGCCCTGTCAGAATCAAGGATGGCATTATTGAGTGCGTTTTCCGCTTCCCGAAGAGCATCTGATACAGCAACGCGAGCTGAAACTATTTTTGCGCTTTCTACTCCAACCTCTTCTTTTCTCAAGCCATTCTCAAGCTCGAGAAGACGCGCGCGCTCTGCGCGCGCGTCCGCCTGCGCCGCAAGGTACTGAGCATACTGTTCTCCAGACTCAAGTCCTGCAAGAGTCTTACCCGCAGCAATCTTATCACCTACCATGACGTAAACTCCCGCTACCATGCCGGTTTTCTCGAAGCCAAGATCAGCTTTAGCAAATGGCGCAACTTTTCCAGTGACAGTTATGCTGTCAGTGATATTACCTCGCTCAACAGGAACGACACTGAATGTCTCATCCTTGCCTGATCTAGCGATCGCCACGCCTGCCAGCACTAAAACGAGAATAATAATGCCTGCGATGATAAGGGTTTTGCGACTTAACTTAGGTATAAAGCTGATATTCATAATAGAGTGATTGTACCAAAAATGCTCAAAATTACTAGCTTTTAGGGTCATTTTGCTATACTATAGATGTCTATAAACACATGGCAGATATCCTTGTATACATCCTATACACCGCTCTCTTCTGCGGCCTCTACTTCCAAATATTCCTTCTTCTAACGTTTTTTGAAGGAAAAGACCCGCAGGTTGCTGAGAACGATAAGGGCCACATTAAGGGTGATGACGCATTCCCTTCAGTGACTGTAGTTGTCCCCTGCTTCAATGAAGCCAAGACCCTCCGAGGCACAATTATGTCTCTGCTTGCTCTAGATTACCCAAAAAACAAACTCAGCGTCATGATTGTTGATGACGGCAGCAAAGACGAAACCCTCTCCATTGCAAAGTCTCTTGCCAAGCAATTCCCACAGCAAGTTAAAACTATCGCAAAAGAAAATGGCGGTAAACATACTGCAGTTAACCTAGCGATCGCTGAGTGTACTACCGAACTAATCGGATGTTTGGATGCAGACTCATTTGTCGAACCGTCCACACTGCGCAAGATGATTCCTTATTTCAATGACCAGAAGACAATGGCCGTTACTCCTGCTATGCGAGTTCATAAGCCAGAGAATTTGCTTCAGCTCATGCAGAAAGCAGAATATAACCTTGGAATTTTTACCAAGCGAATATTCGGAATGCTTGATGCCATCCATGTGACACCTGGTCCATTTTCGATTTTCAGACGATCAGTCTTCGACAAAATTGGAGTCTTCAAAAAAGCTCACAATACAGAAGATATGGAAATTGCTTTCAGAATCCAGTCCCATGGCTACAGAATCGCAAACTGCCATACAGCTCACGTGTATACAGTAACTCCTGATACAGTAAAAAAACTTCACCGACAGCGAACACGATGGATCTATGGTTTCATCAACAACACTATCGATTACAAGCACATCCTCTTTAATAAGAAGTACGGCAACATGGGCATGCTCACCATCCCTTGCTCAGTGATCTCTATAGTCTTCACCTTCTATATGATTGGGTATTTCCTCTTCCGTGTCGGTGCAAACACAGCTGACAACATCGAGCGATGGATGACTGTAGGTATAAATTTCCATATGCCGACATTTGATCTATTCTTTTTCAATACTGAAATTCTCACATTCCTTGGAATCGTTATTTTCGCACTCACAGCCTTCATTGTCCTCCTAGGCAAAAAGCTTGCCGAGGATTCTGCTGTTCCTTCTCGAGACATCGTATACTTTTTCATCTTCTATCCTTTCGTAGCTCCATTCTGGCTTGGTAAGGCGGTTTACAATACCGTATTTGCAAAAAACACTCCTTGGAGATAGTCTGTTGAAGTTACACCAATCCACACAACAATGCCCCCAATTCCACTCAACTACAAAAAATACGTTCTTGTCTTTATCCTAACAGCGGCTGTCTTTGGTCTTGCCTTCATTCTGAGCAACTACATCAATACCAAGAAGATCGACACTCTCAAGCTCTCAGGAGACACCATCTCTATAGACATTCTTTCACTTGAGACACAGTTCGCCCTTCTTCAGGAATCACCATGCAAAACTGTCCAGAACTCAACACTTTCAGATGAATTGAACTCTCTTGGAGAGCGGCTCTCATATGCTGAGAATCAGCGAGGCTTCAGCACTGCAGAGGTTCTTACACTCAAGAAATATTATTCCATCCTCGAGATCAAGGATTATCTCCTCAACCAGAAGCTTCGAAAGACCTGTGGTTTCCGACCAACTACAATTCTATATTTCTATTCAACAAAAGAAGAGTGCGTAGACTGTACGCGACAAGGCTACGTCCTCACCAAGATTCGTGAAGACAACCCTGATATCCGTGTTTACAGCTTCGACTACGATCTCGATGTAAGCGCTGTACAGACAATGATTACTCTCCACAAAATTCCAGCCAGCCTTCCAGTACTCGTCATCAACGACAAAGTCTACGATGGCTTCAAGAGCATCGAAGAAATGCAGGCAATCGTGCCCGAACTCAAAGCTTCATCAACAAGCGCAACATCTACGAACGCAACAAGTAGCAAAGCTACTACTACGAAGAAATAGAGACGGGTTCAACAGCGATAGTGACCGCTTTCCTACTGAACCATCTAGCCTTGAGCCAAAGGATGATTGATGTTGCCGCTGAGAGCAAACAATACTGACACCAAGCGTTAATAACGAATGCTTGAAGGAAAAGAAAATAGAGCGACGCGATGAGGCCGAGATGCGTCACTAAGAAAAGTGCATTCAGTACTTTGTAGTTTCTTTTGTCTATATAGACTATAGATAGAGCTATAACGCACGCATAGAAGACGGCTCCCAGCAAAGAGACCGGCACTCCTAGAATCACAGAGTATGCACTCGTAAGAACCGTCTCGCACCCTTCTATAGTGCATGGAGGAATAACATGTTGGTAGTGCTGAATCGTGAGATACAAAGCATCAGCAAAACCCAAAGCTCCAACAGCCGTAAATATCCCGGCTTGCCAGCCCTTTATTTCGCGCTTATTGCGACTGAGTACTTGATGCAGCCCGCTCAATGATAGTGACGAATTCTTCATAGCTTCTTGGATTATCGATTGTTACGCCGTTAACGAAGAACGTAGGAGTCGAATTGACACCTGATCGTGCTCCTCCCTTATAATCGTCATTTACCTTTCGTGTAGACGCTTCTGATTTGAGGTCCGCTGAGAACTTGCTTACATCTAGACCTAGTGTCTGAGCATATGAGACAAGCTTCTCTTCAGCCGATGCACCTGGAAGTGTTGACCACTCAGACTGGTGCTCAAAGAGCATGCTGTGCATTTCCCAGAATTTTCCCTGATTATTCGCAGCTTCGGCAGCAAGAGATCCGAGAATTGCGTTTGGATGAATTTGGCTCAAAGGAAAATGTCGGTAAACGAACGTGAAATCCTCTCCTCGCTCATTGATCAATTTTTTCAAAACGCTGTGATATGACTCACATGCTGGACACTGGAAGTCACTGTACTCAACGATAGTAACTTTTGAAGACGAACCGACGGAATGGTCATTGTTTGTAACTGCAACTGCCAATTTACCAGGAGTTGCTTCGCCATCCTTGCGATTAGCGACGATCATACCCCACACAATAAGACCTATGACTACGATTGTAGATATCCAAATGATTGCTGTTTTCATGTCAGTTAGTATACCAAAACCCTATATAATTAGCATAGCGTCGCCAAACGAATAGAACCTGTAGCCTTTCTCTATAGCGTGCGCGTACAGGTCCAATATCCCTCTCTTTGATTTCTTATGTTTAAGGAAAGCATCCACGAGCGCCATAAGTGATGTCTTAGGCAAATGAAAATTAGTTATGAGACCGCTCGCAATTTGAAACTCATGACCTGGCAGAATAAAAATATCAGTATCGCCTGAAGCCTCCCCTGTCCTGCCAAATGATTCCAACGCACGAGTTGCGGTGGTTCCCATAGCGATGATGGGCATTTTGTTTTCTTTGGCTTCATTGATCGCACCAACTGCTGAACTAACGTCATACCATTCCTTATGCAGTCTTTTCTCCACGATCTGCTCTTCGTTTACCGGTGCGAAGGTTCCCATTCCGACATGGAGTGTCACGAATGTTTCCCTTACACCTTTGTCCTGAAGCTTCTTCAACACCTCTGGAGTCATATGAAGCGATGCTGTTGGAGCAGCCACCGATCTCTCACCTTCGCTTTTCGCAAAGACGCTCTGGTATCGCTCACGCAGTTTGTTTTCATCGAGTCCTGTCTCGCCAATATATTTTGGCAACGGCGTTGTTCCGAACTTGATGAGCAAATCCCGAAACTTCTCTTCACCAAGTGTGCCGATATCAAAATGAAAAATATGCTCCTGTTGTCCTACCGCCTCGATACTTGATCCATCAGGAAATGCCAACACATCTCCTACCAGTGTTTTCCTATCCACCATTCCTCTTACCTTCGAAGCTCCAGGCTGAATTTCGTTAACGAGAAAAAGCACTTCCACCTTGCCTGGATTTTTACCCAAAGGATTCCTTGAGAGCATCACTCGTGCAGGAATAACTTTCGTATCATTCATCACAAGAAGCGAAGGCGTTGGAATAAAATGTGGAAGATCATAGAAGCGTGCGTCAGTGATTGTATCCGTCGCTGTGTTGTACACCAAAAGCTTGGATGAGTCTCTTGGCTCAGCTGGGATTTTCGCCATGAGCGCATCCGGAAGATTATATGCATATTGTTCGAGTGGGTTTTGCATAACCTGAGAATACTACATTTTTTGTGACTTTTCACGGTATATCAAAATTGTTATGGCATATAACAATTTTGATATACTCACTTTTTTCACTTTTTAGAGTATCGAGAAGAAACAAAAAACCACCCGGTTTCATCCGGGCGGCCTTCGCTCTAACTTACATAGTCGGAGTTGATGTTGGAGTCGAAGTCGGAGCTACAGGTGAAGTTCCTGCTGCGCCACCCTGAGTTCCTGAAGATGGAGTCGTATGAGTGCTGCATACCTTACCATCTCCGCATCCGCACCCTCGTCGTCGAACGATCGCATAGACTACTAGTGCGATGACGACAGCTACGATTATCCAGGTTGTCGAATTCATTGGTTGATTATCAGATTACTTATTTATTTATAATGGAAACATTATACTACGCTCATATGCTCTGTGCGACCTCACGGCTACACATGGTTTTGAACACTGAGCTAAACTGTCTTACCTCGGGCAATATTTAATATCTTCTCAAGTTCCCCGAAGAGCTTGCCCTGCACGTCATGGGGGACCTGCGCTTTGTACTCTTCCTTGAGCTTTAGGCAATCTTTCGAAACTTCGACTACCTTGGCAATAGCTGCCTGAGCCTTGTCTCGCGCGATGTCCCCATCGGACTCCCCCGCATGAATGCGGAGCATGATGGCTGACAAAGCATTGCGATAACAATCGATCCAGGCAACATTGCGCTCCACCGTCTCACTCATGATGCGAGAAGGCGCCGCTTCAATAAGCCCCTGCAAGAGACTTATATTCGAATTTTTATATGCGTGTTGTGAAGATTCAATAACGATGGCCATGGGTTCTAATTTAACGATCAGCCGCATCACTGCGGGCCTGCCGGGGATATGACAGACAGCAAACAACAAAAGCCACATGAGTGACCCAAAATGTTGGAGTAGGTGTTAGGTACATTATAGATAAAATAACCGCCCTGGGAAAGCGGTTATCCACATCAGATGAAGGATTTTGAAATAAGCCTTTATTCTAGGGCCTCTTTGAGCTTCCTGAGAAGCCTCTGTTTTATCATATCTGACGGAATTCGCTTGTTTGGATCAACTGAAATATGCACACCCACCTCCTGCTTAAGCTTCTGGAGTTTTCCTAAAATTTCATCAGCCCTGAAGTCATCAATTTCTTTTTTGATTTTGCCAATTCCAATATTGGTAAATACAGGTCCCATAGCATTATTAAAAGACGTGAGCCATGTCACTTCCGGAGAGCGCACCATTTCTGCATCAGCTACGCTCTCAGCCTCCTCAACTGCCTTGCGAGCCTTGTCCATGTAGCCAAGTGTTTCAGGACCTTCTTCGATTACTTCTGGAGTTTCAAATGTGTTCATACAATAACTATATAATAGTTTCTCCTGCTTTCAAACCTGGCTAAAATTCCGTTAATATTCTCTTAACCCACTTCTGTAAACTGAAGGCATGAACGCAAGAAACGTTTTTACAAAATATTCATACCTCTGGGTAACCCTGGTTTTGTTTTTTGCATCGATTATCGGACACTGGGTATTCGCCTGGTACGCATACGTACAAGAGCAGGAGGAACATAACGCTCCAGTAGAGATATCACAATATTTTATCCAAACTTCTCGAGACACTCTTGAGAACTGGCAGTCAGAATTTCTCCAACTCATCTGGCAGGTGGCAGGCCTGGCCTTCCTCTTTTATCTCGGCTCTCCCCAATCCAAGGAGGGTGACGATCGTAAGGAAGAGAAACTCGACATGATTTTGAAAAAGCTTGATCCAAAAGATGCCGAGGACATCATCAAGAAGTTAGACAAAAAGTATCCAAGAAAATAAATACCGGGCGTAGTACAATATATCCATTATGGACAAAGGCTTCATTTGGTTCTGGACAAAGTTTTTCATAGAGAAAATTATTCAAATCTTAGGATGGATTATTTTGGTCTTAGTTCTCTTCTACATCCTCACTACACTAGTGATCAGACCTTCCAACGATCGCGCTTGGAATTTGGATCAGGAGATTCTTCCCTACGCCGAGGTGCATGGGAATTTAGTAAACGTTCACAACATCCGCAACTTCACCTACGCATCAACGACAGACTATGTGCCTGCCTACTACGACAAAGTATTCGACCTCTCCAAACTCAAGCGAGTCTATTACGTCGTCGAACCATTCACAGACTTTGTCGGAGCAGCGCATACTTTCCTTAGTTTCGAATTCGAGGGCGATAACTTCGTAGCAGTATCTGTAGAAATTCGAAAAGAAAAAGGTGAATCATTCTCAGCTCTCAAAGGCCTCTTCAGGCAGTATGAACTCATGTATGTAATTGCTGATGAACGTGATGTTGTAAAACTCCGCTCTAACTATCGCAAAGACTTGGTCTACGTGTATCCAGTCAAAGCGTCACCTGAAGACGGCAAGAAACTTTTTCTCGACATTATTGAACGCGTTAACGGTCTTCGCTACGAACCGGAATTTTATAACACTCTTACCAACACATGCACAACGAATATCGCAGACCACGTGAATGACATTACTCCTAGAAGAATCCCTGGAAGCCTCGATATTCTCTTCCCTGCGGCTTCCGATCGACTAGCATTGAAGCTTGGCCTTCTCGATACCGATCTCCCCCTCGAAGCAGCACGAGCCAAGTACCTCATTAATGACAAAGCACTCAAGTATGCCGATGACCCAATGTTCGCAGCAAAGATACGTTTAGAGGAATAAAGAGGAATTATAAGGATTAAAGAAAAACGAAAGAAGCCCCGTTGCTTGCGCAACGGGGCTTTCGTAATTCACTCGACTCAGACAATCTCAACGCGATCGCCCACCTTGATCTCGCCCTGAACCTCGCCTTGACGAAAAGGTACATAGTACACGCCGAAGAGCGGGATCTTCTCATCCGTTTGACGGCGAGTGTCGCGATACTCTTTGCAATTCAATGTACCAAAGGGTTCATTATGCGGATGTCGCTCACCCGTCTGCTGATCAACATTGATGATCGCGCAACGAGGTACAAGCTTCCGGAATCGCAATGCAGTGTAGCCACCAATGATGACACCCTTGCCGCGCTCTTCCCCAAATGCTCGCAGCCCCTCGTAAACTAAATTGGACCTGAATCTGTCGACAGAAAGGCTCGTGAGTGCATTCGCTCCTCGCAAAATGCGCTCCCTTCGTTGAACCGCAGTCGCCAAATGATTGAAAGATGCCTCCGACAATCCCGTAACCGGCGATGAATCGTGACATGCAAGCTTCATCTTCCTGCCATGATCGATCGTTCGGACCGCCATGGTTTCTGGATGTGTTGCCACAAGCCAACATTCGGTTTCTAAAAAGTGGCTAAACCACTCGCAAGATTCCTTGCTCTGCCTGGAGCACTCGAACGGAGTCTTCCAAACTGTAGCTTGAATGTAATTCCCTCGCACTGGCTGCAGAGGAAGAGTTAGCGTACGCATTCCATCCGCTTCCACATGGAGCTTGTCGCGATCGATGGTCGGAAAAATCCTACACATCTTCGGCTTAACCCGTTGGGAAACAAACTCGCTGAAAGGAACCACCGGCATGACCATATAAATACGGTCGTTTTGCAAACCATGATCAGTCAGCATCACTTTGTTGAGTGAGACGGCCGCGCAAGATTTGATCGGAAAAACCGATATGCTTGAGACCTTGATCTCGCTCATAATTTTTCAAACGTCTGCCATCAATACTAGGGTTTCTGGCGGAAATTGCAACTTGGCAATTAACATGGTGAACTGAGCTGTTTTCCTTCTGCTATTTTGTTATCTTCGCGGATCAACAGGCGCCTCCATAAATTTGAGGCCTGCAGGAATTGAGAACTTAGAATCATCTCCATTCCACACAACGCAATCATAGTTTGTTTTAACTGCCCCATCTTGGAAACTCATGCTCCCTGTCATCATTCCTTGAACAGGAGCTCTACCATCAGTAGATACCGATGCTGAAGCGTTCTTTATTACAGGCATTTTCATTCCTATTGTTGCAGGTTCAGTCCATGTCCAGCTGAATGATCCATCACTTACCATGTGTGTAATGAACGACTTACCCGTCTCTACTGCGTATGCCTCGAAATCTCCCCTCACCTTCTCTCCATCAATATAGAACGTTCCCCTAGTATGAGCGTTAGGATCATCCGTATTGAATGTACACGTATATTGTCCTCCACTTACCATCGCCTCTTCTAGGGATGTGGGTGTCTTTTGATCTGGTTGTCCGACCTTATCTTGTGAACCATTAGACTGAATTCCAACTGGCACGTTGTTGTCTACTGGTGTGTTGTCTTTTGATGACACCAACCAAATTCCTCCACCGACAACAATAACTGCCACGATAATTGCAATAAGTTTCATGTAAAATACTTTTTAATTAATTTGTAGCTACCTTCCTAATACCAATCCTTATGTTGAAGCTTTGAGAGAGCGATGATCGTCGGTTGCATATATAGAGCTTCTTTGTCTATCAATCCTCCTGTAAGAATTTTCACGAACCCTCCTCCCTGCTTCACGTCTTTAACTTTGAAAAACTGCTCCACAGCTTCGGAGAACGGAACTCCTTTGCGGACTTCAAGTGCAATATCGTGAGGAACGCTGAATGATGCCGCATGACTGATACTTTCATTCTTTGATGAATCTTCCGCAATCACATACGCCACTTCGTCGATCTCTGTACCATTGATCTCAACTCCGCCTTCCATAGCAATATAATAGTCGGCTCCCGGATGAAGCTTCTTTGCCTCCCTAATAGCTGTTCTCACCTGCTCAAGAGATTCTCCTCGTCCAAAAGGCTCAGCTCCAGATTTCTCCAAATCAGAAGAAACGACATCGAAGGTTTCATTTGGTAAAACTGCAGCAATGGCTTTGCTAACAACAGAGATCTTTACCGGATTTGTACTTGCAACAACAATTGTTTTCATATGGTTAATACAATAATTATAGCACTTTAAAAAAATTAGCCGAGGCTCGCAAGTATTTCTGCAACGATATACTCCATGCTCTTGCCGCTAGTCTGTACAGTGATATTAGCCAGGTTTCTATATACAGGCATGCGCTCTTCCCAAAGTTTTACCAGACCCTTCTCCTTCAATCCCACGACAGCTTTCGGCTTCTTGGCCAAACGCGCTTCAATAGTTTCAAATGGCGTATCCAAAAGAACGACAATTGTATTGCTCTTGAGCCACTCAATTGCCTCTGCGTGATAAATGATACTGCCAGCAGTTGAGATCACAACCTTTTCGTCAGGCTGAATGTTATGTAAAAATTCGTTTTCGATATTAAGAAAATACTCTCCACCCTTGGTTTCAAGTATGGAAATGAGTGACTGACCCTCCCTATGTTCCACCATCCTATCAAGATCCATGAACTTGCGACCCAACTTGCCCGCAAGCATCATTCCAACATTTGATTTACCCGATGACGGCATACCAATAAGGGAGATTTTAGAAGGCGCGGACTGAAGTGTCGGTGGTGGTGTCGATGTCGTAATAGAAATGTCAGGCTGTGTATTCATTGAACCAGCATAACATACATAGAAACCCCCACAGAATTCATTACTATAAAATATCTATCGTTTTGTTGTGCGCTTTACCCCACGCTTCGCACGAGACTTTGTCCTCGGCACCTTTGCACCACTTTTGCGCGCCTGCGACAAACCAATTGCGATAGCTTGTTTTCTGCTTGTGACCTTTTTGCCACTTCTACCCGCCTTAAGCTTACCCCTCTTATACTCATGCATTACCTTCTTCACTTTCTGCTGAGATTTTTTGCCGTATTTTGGCATATAGTTGAAATTTAGATTATTAATTTAAATTGTTAATCGCGTCAATTTAATTTGAACTCAAGTGTATGAGAAATGTATTAACTAACTACACAAAAAGAAAACATCCCCGCCAGCGTCGAGCGCAAGCGGGGGTGTTATTCAAATGTCGTTCAGAACGTTCTGTTTTACAGCAAGGGGCGTTGGCCACACTGGATGGGCATATAGAAACCTTCCATAAGCCGCACCCAGATATAAGCCGTTGCATCCGCCGGAATGAATTGGCGAAGAGCTTCTTCAATCCTCTTCGTTCCGACTTCCAAGATGTCGCGGCGCTCGCGATAATCGTTAGCTTCAATCACGATCTTGAAATCGACTTCCTGCACTGAGGTAGTAACACCCCAATAGCCCAAAGACTGCGCACGAATAATCTCACATTCAACATCACCCACCACAAGTTCAGCCTTGGTTCCAGGCAAACCCAAGTGGCGAACAATGAGGCCGGGCAGCGCCTCAATAAGAGGTTTGACGTATTGCGCCAAGAAAAATCGGTTCGATACGGTCAATTTAGCAATCGGCATGGTGTCTAAGTAGGTCTAAGTTGATACTACTCAGATTCGAGCAGGAAGTCAAAAGTCCATCTAAAAACAATTCCAGATTTTATATAACAACGTGTATACTCATATAATGAAAGAAGCATCTGAAAATAAGCTCATAGGGAAGATCGAAAATAATCTTCGTTTTATTATTACAATATCTATATTTTTTCTTGCGTTGATTCCAGAAAGTAAATTGGTAGGAGCTATTATTATTGCAGGCTACATTGCTAACTATATTGTTTTTGAAATTAGATCCAATAAATTTTCCTCTAGGAATCTTAAATGGATTAGTACGTCTTTATTTGTGGGGATTGGCTCTTATGCTATCCCACTATCTATTATTGCCCTATCAACTCAAAATTATCTTTTTCCCTCCTGGGAACTCAGTGTATTGAAAGCACTTATTTTTATTTCAATGCTAATAATAGTGCTCCTACCAGCAAGTACACTTGTAATGACATGCTTCCTTTCAAGAAATACACCCTTGGGAGAAAAAAGCTAAGCTTTCTTCCAAATCACCTCCCTCCCCAATCTCCTGTATAATGAATCACAAGACACTACTCGATCAGAGTGGCCAACCTTAATAATAAAATATATGAAATTTACATTCGCAATTATCGCAGCTATTATCTCCCTTTCATCGATTGGAGTAGCGCAGGCACAATTAGCAGTCGAAACAAATACAGCTGCAAATGTTCAACTTAATGCAAAAACCAATTCAACTTTTAGCATAAAGGCTTCAACATCAGCTACAGTCAAAGGTAAGGCAACGAGCAGCATTGTAAACGTCATTAATAACGGTACGACTTCTCGAGGAAACGCAACAAGTGCTGCATCTAGAAACAATGATTCAGATCATGACAATAACAAAGGTGCTCAGATGTCAGAAACACACCGAAGTGTTGTTGCAATGTTCGTACATTCTCTACTTAGTGTAGCTAACCGAGAAGGAGGCATCGGAACGCAGGTTCGAGCAGTAGCACAATCACAGAACGATTCATCTACTACAACAATCGCAGCAATAGCAGAAGTTGAGAAACGAGGATCTCTTAGAACATTCTTTTTCGGTAGCGACTATAAGAATCTCGGTGTTATCCGAAGCGGGATGGTGACAACAGCAAATAACATTGCAAAACTTAAGACTCTCGTCAGTCAAGCTACAAACGCTTCAAGCAAAGCAGAATTAAATGTTCAGATTGAAGCACTTGAAGACGAACAAGCAGAATTGAATGCATACGTAGAAGCACACGAAGATACATTCAGCCTATTTGGATGGATGAACAAATAACTAGCCTCTCACAGTAAAAAGCAAAACAAAAAACCACTCCTCGAGTGGTTTTTTGTTTTTAATACTTCCTAATCACTCCCTTCACCACCGCAGCAATCTGCATATCATTCTCTGGGTAAATAGGTTCGTAGTTCTTGTTGGCAGGTTCGAGCCAAGGAGCTTTGCCAGGTTTCTTGCGAAGGTACTTCATCGTCCAGCCACCATCAACGTTCGCAATAACAATATCGCCGTCCTTTGCTTCGTCGCGTCGCTCAGCTACTACGAGATCTCCCTCTTTGATACCTTCCTCAATCATCGAATCACCCTTCACTCGAAGCACAAATGTCTTACCTGCATCATGTATCAAATACTCATCAATACTCATCATATCCATATCAACCTCCTCAGCGGATGTAGGAATACCCGCTTCTACGAGACCGAGCATAGGAACCTCCCCCATTAGTCTATTTGGAGTAAGTCGTCCCTGGCTATCCTTGGAGAGGATGCCTTCCGCAACCAGCTTGTTCACAAGCTTGTACACCGCGTTCTTGGACTTGAAACCAAGCATGTCCATGATCTCTTGGTACGATGGCATGCGCCGCCGGTTTTTGTAGAAAGAAACTATTTTATTTCGATAAGCATCGCTCATAAATTTTGTAGTTTGATTGATTAATATAGTCTCGGATAGTCCTCATAAAACTTCACGAGCCTCAACACCTAGAACATAAACATCGACACCATCTGACCCATCCTACTGAGCCAACCCATAGAAACTTCCGGCTGTCGCTGAAGAGCCTTCAGCTGAGAAACAATGAACTTATGTCTCTGCGACTCCCTCTTGTAGGACTTGCCGCGAATGATCCTCATGTCGATCTCGGCATTGAGCTTATTGAGCTCCTTTCGCAATTCTTTGATCAATGTGTGTTTGCTCATATGTTTATAAAAAATGTTGGCTGGTATGGCTTTCTCTCGAACCTCCCCTCTCCTCGTTTGATATTTATAGTATAGGTGAACAGTCGTTCACCGTCAACGAATTAGGTGTGGATAAGCTGAGTATAAAAGAAAAGAGCGACCCGGTTAAATCCGTGCCGCTCTTCTTGTTTTCTTTAAATACAACATGCGTTACCGCACACCAACAACATTCGTTGTGGCAATGGAGTGACTGACAAACGCACCACTCGCTGCCGCCGTGGACCGCGAGCGTTTCTTACTGCGTTGAGAATTCTCATACGTGATGTTCATAACATATGCGACAACGAACAAAATGAAAGTGCCCAGTACGCACTGGATCACGACCCTGCGAGTTCGACGCTGCTTCTTCAGCATGGCGCGCTCATTCGCGGGTGAGTGCAAGAGTGCTTGTATTTTTCTTTGCTTCATAAAGGGCCTCGTGGTGGTATTGCTATCCAAACATTAAAAGAAAAAGTGCTGTCTGTCAACAACACTTTTTTGCCTGTTTTATTTTCTTTGTATTCAACAAACCTTAGCAGCACTCCCCTCCCATTCTCTTGACCAACGCTGCCATAAATTTGTTCTTGTACCTACGATATGCCGCATAGTCTTCAGGGTACTTCTGATAGAGATCTGATTTGAGAAGATTGTACGCTTCAACTTCTTCAGGGTGCTCGCGCAAGTAATCGCGGATATGAATCATCTCATGAGCATGATGATGGTCTGCAGGAAAAATATGCAGATTCGCTAATCGAATAACCTTATCGTCCTTGGTCTGATCCTGGTTATAGAGCCGTGAGCCCATTTTCAAAAAGTCTCCCTTGGAGTCGTATCCAATTTTCTCAAACTCAGCATTGAGATCATCTATACCTTCAATTGTTTTAACGGTCACCAAGAGATCAATAGTAGGCTTGCCTGTTAGTCCTTCCACAGCAGTACTCCCAACATGTTGGATATCAACTATCTTGTCACCCAAGACTGTACGTATCAAAGCTGCTTCAGCTTCGAATTGATCTGCCCAGATAGGATCGTAGCTCTCTATAGAGTAAGCTCGATCGTTGTATTCTGCTTTTGATTCCGTTTTAGGATTTTGTTTAGTTTGCTTGGATTCTGTCATGGGTTTATTTCACAAGCTTATCTATCTGTATTCCATTTTCCTAGATTGCACTTCCTGAACAGCTCGAATAGCATCTTCGGCTGATATCTTGTCTTTGCGATAGTTAGCAATAACCATGTCGATATCAGGAATTTCTTTGTCATTTGCGCCTAGTAGGTAAACATCATTGCGAAGTGCATTGAGAATAGCGAGCACTTCTTCTTTTGGAGCCTCAGCAATATCAACCGTCTCCACAGTCTGTCCATACTGGTTAGTTTCTGCTTCAAATTGTTCTGGATTAAATCCAAATCGCTCGTTCATAAAAGTAGTATATCAGGTCGGCTACATTTTCTAAAACACGTCGAAGTCAGTGTTGAGGGAATTGATAATAATTTCGAATGCAGTCTTTGCCTCTCTGTCAGTACTGACTGTGTACATAGCTATTGTCTCACCGCGGTTCGGAACTTTGATGTCAGCACAGTGGATAATATCGACAATCCGAACCTTGAGTGACTTACATGTCATACCTCCTGACTGAGGTCCTCCTGCTGTGATGTTGATAGTTGCTCCTCCCCGGTCAGAAGGAAGATTCTTGTTGAGGAAAAAACCAACCTCCTCACTCTGGCCCTGCTCATGCATGGCCGGGCTGGAATAGCGCCACACGTCTGCGTGCCAATCCTCAGGATAATCAAACTCAATGCCCTGCCATTCGAAGTGTGCTGTATCAATCTTCGAAACATTGTCAGCGGGAGCTTTAAGGGTACTCGTATAATAAAAGAATCCTAAAGCAGCGAACACAATAATAAGAACTGGGAGAGAAAATTTTGAATTCATGATGCATTAAGTATACCAAAAGTCTGCCTTTTTTTGGTATATAATCTAGGTATGCTTCTATACTTCTTTAGACATGGCGAGACGGAAAGTGACGTCAAATCCATCATGAGTGGACCTGGAGATACTCAGCCTCTTAATGCTCTAGGTATTACACAATCCGAGAAAATCGCCGAGTATTGCCGCCGGGAAAACATTTCTACTATTTTCTCATCTCCTGAGCATCGAGCTGCACAAACAATGAATATCTGCACAAGCAAACATCCATGCATCACAACCATCGTCAAAGAATTAGAGTCTCGCAACTGGGGTGACTGGACAGGTAAACCGTGGAGCTTCGCGGACGAGATTCTTTCAAAACTTTCTGTTATGGAACGTTATGCACTCCGTCCTCCCAACGGTGAAACATGGGAAGAGATGGAGCAACGCATCAGAAAAGCGCTCGTCATGATGACAGCAAGCGACGCTGACAAAATCGGAATAATTACTCATGGAGGAATACTTCGTGCGCTCATGCCTATCATTACTACGAACGGTATAGAAGAAGGTATCCGATACAGCTTTACTAATGGAAACGTTACTAAGGTCCGACGAGAAAACAACGGCTACGTTGTCGAGACTCTGAACGAACCTATTCTGTAGTAATAGAAAAACCGCAGCCATGTCTGATGCCAAACACCTGCTGCGGCCCACGCAAAGGAGAAATGCGTGTAACGATCAACGGTCTTCATCGCCCGTTATCGCACACCTTTGTGCGCTTTTTATTTCGGGCGCTGAATATCCGTTTGCGGTCCCCTTCTTGCGAATATGCCGGGTTCTTGATCTTGAACCAGGGAGCGCCACGACTATACGTGCTGCTCAAGCGCTTGGCCACCAAGCCTTCAAAATCCAGCTCGCATAATCGGGCAAAGAAAATCTTGCTTGTACCACGAGTACTGACACAGAGACGGAGCTTGTTTTCATTCACTCCTTCTATAGGTGTATCCCTGAGCTTGCGAAGCGACAGATCCACGATACTCTCTAGGATCCCCCTCCTTTTTTCAAGAGGCTTCTTGCGCAAGTCATGCGTACCTAACCAAAGGATATCAAATGCGACGTAGCAGATGTTTCCAGTGGCATTGGATTTCCTGATGAGGTCAGCAAGCACCGGCTGGCCCTTTTCGTTAAAAGAACAAATCTCGCCATCGAGAATGATCGGTTCAGGAGGAAGAATGGCTTCAAGCTGCCTCTGAAGAAGTGGGAAATCCATCAAACTCCTCTTCTGTTTCGACATGAAGCGACACTTGCCGTCATAGTCTTTGGAGGCTATCGCCCTGAAGCCGTCATATTTGAGGTCGAACTGATAATCCAGACTATCAAACGGCGCCCTCTTCGGCCGCACGATCACCGGATCAATGGGCGGAAGAATATTTTTCATGCTCATTTCCTGCACCTGTGTATCTTTTTAAACTATATGCAAAGCGAATGAATTTTATATGAGAAAACAAAAGCCGGCCACAAGTGGCCGGCTTTTGTAACCTCTGCTATCTTTTACTCAATCTCATCCACTGCGTCCTCTGCCTTGCTGATTGCTTCGTCTGCGAGATCCAATGCTTCGTCATAATCCTCATCATCATAAGCATCTTCTGCATCATTCAATGCATCTTCAGCTTCATTGAGGTAATCTTCAGCATCGTTCGTATCTCGATCCTCATCTTCTGCTTGCTCAATTTCTTCTTCGGCCTCCTCTACTGCATCCTCGGCATCCTTGATTGCATCCTCAGCTGCATCCTTGAGATCATCGTCATTAAATTCTTTGTCATCAGCTGTGCTGTCTCGATCGTCTTCGTTGTTTACATCAAGTTCCTTAGCAACATCCTTTGTTGAGAGATCATTATCATCTACCTCATCGATAATCTCATCAATAAGTTCGTCTTCGTCAGTCTCATCAGTTGAGAAAATATACTCCTTACCATCAAATCGAACCTTTACTACTGTCTCGTTTGCGAATACTGTCGCGACTGCATATGTGAGTCCATCCTTCTTACCGCTCTTCTTAATATCACTTCGAGCGTCTTGTCCGTATTCCTGCGCTGCCTTCGCAAACTCTATAGCTTCATCATAGTCTCTATCGAAATATGCATAGAATGCCTCAAGAAGTTTTACTTCACCCTTCTTCAAAAGCTTCACAGCAGATTCTGTATTCTTCTCATCGTCATCTGCTTTTTCAATTGCTTCGTCTGCGCTATCAAATTCATTTCGTGCATCCTCAATTGCCTTTCGTGCGTTCTGCTCACCAGTGCTTACTGTTGGAACAACCACCACAGGAGCTGGGATCACTGTCGTCGTAGAAGGAGTGGTGACAGGAGTTGAAGCAGGTGTCTTTGTAATGAGCTCAAGATATTTCGCTCGTGACTTTGCTCCGAATGTTCCCGTAGCTGGAGAAAGGCCATTAGAAATCTGCCACTGTGTTACTGCATCTTTGGTTTTGTCCCTGAACATCGTTGTCTCCTTTCCTGGAGATCCTACGCCTTCAGATGCAACAACGAAGCCGTTTGAGTTGAGGTATCTCTGCAAGCATCGCACCTCTTCGCTAATGCTTCCAACATACAAGTCTTCGCTGAATGAGCAGATCTCTGCCGCTCCTACTGTCTTCGGTGTTGCTAATAATGTCCAAGCGCTGATAAATGCCACTGCAAGAAGGGCGATCACGTAGAGCTCTGCCCTAGAAATCATATCCATCTTTGCTGTTAAAGTTTTTGATTGATATTGCATATAGCGTTCATTATACAACCCCTGCTCCAGAATGGAACCCTGTTTTTTCACCCAAGATGAAGACGATCATGAAGCCGCTTGACTTTGCGCCACTATTTGAGAGTCTAAGAGCAGATTATAGAAAAGGTTGTCAAAACATATGCAACGAAAAAAATTGCTGGTATACGCTTCAGGTGAAGCTGATCCAAACCAGGGAGGTTCCGGGGTCTTAAAACTCTGGAATGCCACCCAAGATGGCTCGCTCAATGCTGACATTGTCGCTGTTGTATCGAATCACGCGCAAGGCGGTGTCTACACCAAGATGCACAAACTTACGCGATTCATCCATTCCCCCAAGGGACGGACTGTTGACGACTATCGTCGGATCATGGACGAGACTCAGCCTGACTTTACCGCCCTATCGGGATGGCTGGGATACATGATCACAGACGGCTATGATCCCCACACCACATTCAACATTCACCCCGCGATCAATCTGCGTCGTTTTGGTGGCCACCACTTTCACGGCATGAATGTCCATCGTGCTGCCATCGAAGCTTTCCGCAACGGCGAAGTGAAACACTCCGGCGTAAGTATGCATTTCGTAACGGACGTTTACGACGACCCAGATGCAGTGATCTTCAATCGGATCGTTCCCATTCTCGACGGCGACGAAGCCGAAGACCTCCGCGATCGTGTGAACAAAGTTGAACACGAATGGCAAGCAACCATCACTAACCGTATTGTCACCGGTGAAATTGTTTGGCCCCGCGACAAACCACTCAGCGATATCACCGGTCGAGACATCCAAAGCTGGCCGGACTACAGGGGCGATGCCCAGGAAAATTAACAGCAACCAAAATTGCAAATAACGAACGCGCGCAGACCTGTGGTCTGCGCGCGTTATTCTTTTCTTGATTTTTCTTGATTTTAAAACCACTTACGCCTTCCACTGCGACTTCGAAAGATCCACCTTCTCTCCCCTAAACATCACTCCTTCCTTAAGGAGCATTTTCTTTTTGACAGAGACACCTCCAAAGGCATAGCCAGTGAGCTTTCCATCTGAAGCCACAACTCGGTGGCATGGAGTAACCTTGGTGTAAGGATTGCATTTCATGCACATACCAACAGCTCTTGCAGCGCCTGGACTTCCAGCCTTTTTCGCCAGCTGGCCATAGGTAGCGACTTTCCCTTTTGGAATTCGCTGAGCAAGCTTATGAACTTTTTGCTGAAATGACGTCATCATATATATAGAGTATACCAACTTAGCTTTTGATGGCTTCTCCTACGATCCTTTTGAGATCAGCTTCGTCTTTGAACATATGTGACTTAATTCCCACACTCTCTGCGGCTTTTAAGTTTTTATCAAGGTCATCGAAATAAATACAATCCTCAGGTTTCAAATCATGCTCTTCGAGAATAGAAGTCCATGCTCGTACATCCGGCTTAACAAATCCCGTCTGCCAAGAGAAATATATTTTATCCGCTGCTTCATGTACCCATGGATAATTACCGTAGTATGCTGAGCGCTCCTTAAAATTATTCGAGAGAATGAAAACTTTGATTCCCTGAGATCGGAGTTCTTTTGCAAAACGCACCATCTCGTCCGAGACCTTCTCAACTCCAAACCAATAATCCCACAATTCTTCTTCGGTGAGCTTCACTCCCCACTCCTTGAGAGCTGGAGCCCAATAATCAAATGTCTTTCCTGCGCCAGGCTGGCGAGCCTTGCTCATAATCTCTGAAAGCCTCGGAACAAAAGTTTCTATAGGAATATTAAAATCTTTCTCAAATCTTTCGCTGAGTTTCGGGCTTTGCACGAATATGCCATTCAAATCGAATATTGCTGCTTTAAACATTTATGAAGTATACCCAGATTTATTTAAAGCTGCCACGAACTCCTCAGGCGTTTCAAAAAAATCTCCATTCTTAGAAAACCACACCCTGCTCACATCCAAATACCTATCATTCTTGGAAGAACTTGCGATCACACCCTTACCCGTCATGATGGTAAGTCCCCTGCTTAATGCACCCATAGCAGTATCCTGCACGCAGCCGGTAGCGTTTATTCCCATGAGCCCGAGCTTCTTTATTTTCTTCTCGATAAGTACATCACCGAGCGTCGTATCTCTGAAGCCGCTGTTATGTTCTTTGATCACGAGTGTAACGTTTGGAACGTCTTTTAGTTTTGCCTGAAGCGCATCAGTAATATCTCCTCTATCCTTGTACTGCACAAGGATGATGGGAATCTGGCTCTCTACACAACGCTCAATAACCTTGCCCTGGTTAGCAATCATCTCTTCGCGGATGGTTTGGTCAATATGCTTGAGAAAAAAGTCCTGCATATCGATGATTAAGACAGCCATAGTGTTCATACTCGAAGTCTATCAGAATAGGATATAATAATCATTATATGGAAAACAAAAGCTACGCCGAAAGAAGCCACGACAAAATGAAGGACGTTCTCATGAATCCCGAGGCAGCAGGACCTGCAATTCACTATCATATGGTCCGCGGAGGATCAGCTAAGAAGAACATTACGATCTGGGAGCCTGGAACAATTGGCGGCGAATACATCAAAGCCTATGGCCACTATCATATAGACGATTTCAAGGAGACCTATTGGATACTCGAAGGCGAAGGAATTCTACTTCTTCAGATGCGCAAAAAAGACGCCGCTGGCGCCTGGATTGATGATGAGATTGAAAGCTTCGAAGCTATCAAGGTCAAAGCTGGAGACAAATACGTCATCCCTCCTTTTGCAGGTCATGCGATGGTGAACACTGGCAAAACCTGGCTCGTTACTTCAGACGACAGTCCTGTGAATTTCGCAGGTGGAGATTCCGCAAGTATGCCTCAGCATGCAGATTATGAGCCTATGAGAAAACTTCACGGCTTCGCATATTATGTTATAGAGAAAGACGGAGAACCTTGCCTCGTCAAAAATCCTAGCTACCCCGCTGTTCCGGCTGCCCACCTCGCATAGCGCGATACTTCTCTTTGTATTTCTCAATCACTGCCTCTACTTCGTTATGAGGAACTTCGATTCTGAGAAGATCGATAGCATTTACTGTATCGTAAATATCAAGTTTGTTCGTAAGTTTATAGAGAGCATCTCTCCAAAGGATTGCCTTCTCGTATTCTCCTCGCGCAGCAGCTTCCTTCTCAAGCTTCGTCATCATATCTATGAAGGCATGGAAAACTCCCTCTTCCGCACCACCCTTGCCAACAGTCCTGTCGGCAAAAGGAATTCTGAGAATAGAGTTTTGTGATCGCATCATTTCTCGGATACGTCCTGTTCGCTGCCAATTGAATGCAGTCGAGATAATATTTTCATACAGCTTGCTCGCCTTAGATAGCGTTTCTGCACTTACATCTGGCACGAGATGAATAGTATCAAGAAGACGATATGCACCGTCTTCGATCATCTCTACGCTCCACCAAGGTTTAGCTGATGCCCACCAGAAGTGATCGCTTGCCAAACCTAGATCCATTTTCATTCGTACTTGATCATATCGAGGATGCGTCTTATCCATGGCGTACACTTCCTTGAGTGTGAGAGCTAGAAGCTCATTCTGCCACTTATGAATCTTATTCTCAGGATCAGCCCATGAAAGGAACTGAATATTGTGATCAATATCTTCCTTACTACTTGCCCATGTTGAAGCAACCGGCTGCACTTCTACGGTTTCAATACCCAAGGCGCTAAGGTCAGAAATGTTTACAAGATCATATTCCTTTCCGCTCCATACATTGAAAAGCATCTTCTCAAGTCCTGGCCTGTGGTGACCAAAGGTCTCACCATCCATAGCAGTGATGACGTAATTGTCATTCTGAATCTCGCCCTTCATAGCTTCCTTGAGAGTTTCAGGAGATCTAACAACAGCACTCATGATGAGGTTGCTGAGTCTTCGATCTCGGAAGAACACCTTCATATCAGTTCCCTTGATCTTGTATTGCTTACTGTTATCAATAGCTCCAGGAGTTCCAGTAAGCGCGATCTCATCGAGAATAACCCATTCAAAACCCATCTCATTCAAAATAGGTGCGAGCTCCGGCTTGAATCCCATTTCAGGAGGAAAAAATCCTCGAGGCTTGTATGAGTCCCCGAGATAGCGCTTCATCGTGTCATTGTTGATCTGGATCTGGCGAATGATTTCTTCCTTGGATAGGAATGGAAGAAAAGCATGGTATTTAGCTGAGCATGTAAACTCAACTCTCCCATCCTTTCCTGCTTCCTTAAGGCAATCAATAAGATCGGTATATCCATCGCGTGCAAAAAGTTCGAGGAGCGCACCGTTGATGTTAATCGTCAGGCGAAGATCCTTATTGTCTCTTATGTGCGTAAAAATTGGACGGTAGCACTGTGTGACGATCGCTTCCAAAATATCTCGCTGCTGTTCGGCTGGCTGGTATACGTGTAGAAAGTTTGCCCATTTCATGGAAGTTATTTTTGCTGATTACGGTTATGGAAAACAATTGCTCGCTCGAAGAACTCTGTGTATTTCTTTGCTGACGAATCCCATGAGAAGTCTTCTTCCATGGCTCGCTTCTGAAGCTCCTGCCACTGCTTCTTGCTGCGGTGATTCTCGAAGGCTCTGATAAACGCAATCATGAGTGATGATGAGTCGAAATTTTCGAAAACAAATCCCGTACCAATCTCCTTGTTTGGATTGTAATCAATTACTGAATCGGCAATTCCTCCGGTCTTGCGAGCAATCGGAATAGCGCCCATGCGCATTGCTTCAAGCTGAGTCAACCCGCACGGCTCAAATCTTGAAGGAACAAGCACCGCATCAGTTCCAGCAAGGACAATATGAGGAAGTACAGGATCGTACTTAAGATGAGTTGCCACTCGTCCAGCATATCTTGTTTCTAGGTCATGGAAAAAGCCCATAAGATCACCCTCTCCCTCTCCAAGCACTACGAATTGAATTGGGAGCTCTCGCATCAATGTATCCATGATTGGATATAGTAGATCAAATCCCTTCTGTCGTGTGAGTCTTGAAACAATAGAAACAATGAACGCGTCCTTGTCGACGTTGAGCCTAAAGCGTTCCTGCAGTTCTTTTTTATTCTTAGTTCGCGCTTCGAGGTTGTTCTTATCAAAATGGTGCGCGACATACGGATCATTTTCAGGATTCCAAAGATCGTAATCAATACCATTCAAGATTCCAGTAAGGACTGCTCGTCTCTCACGAAGAAGCTCATCGAGCATTTCACCATATTCTTTAGTTAAAATTTCCTTAGCGTAGTTAGGAGATACCGTGACAATAGCGTCTGAATGCATAATTCCCCGTCGGAGAGCATTGATCTTGTTAAGTCGAGGATCTTCGAGAGCTGGCAGCATCGAATGACCATCATCGTAATCCATCTCCTGCACGAATTTATGATCAAACATTCCTTGATGATACATGTTATGTATCGCGAGAACGCTGGTAACTTTCGAGAGAACGGTGCTGTTCTTGTACTCAGTCCTGAGAAGATTTGAAATGTATCCCGTCTGCCAGTCAGCGCCAACAATTATGTCAGGCTTCCAATCACTCGTCTGCAAGAATTCCAATGCACCACGGCACAAAAGCAACCATCTAACAGGATCGTCCATGTATCCGTACACATTCGCCCGCTGCTCATAGTATTCTTGGTTTTCCAAGAAATATGTACAAACCGGATCTTCATCCTTTTTTGGCGTGAATAATTTCACATTACAGATAAGATGGGATTCTCCCTTCTCATTCTTGGTTGGAACTTTGAGATGCTCTCGCACCATTGAGAGTTCATATTGAGTTGGATCGATGGAGAGATATCGAGGAATCATGACACGGGCATCATGTCCGAGTCTGGAAAGTGCCTTAGGGAGCGAATACATAACCGAAGCTAGACCTCCTACTTTAGCGAAAGGAGCCGCTTCTGAGCCAATAAAAAGGATTTTTAGGGGCTTTTTTGTTCGAAAAAATTTCATGAAATTGTCTTAGTATTCTACCAAATTTTACCGATTTTCGATACTCTGCGCTACTTAGGGAAATATAGCTTGTTGTAGTAATCATCCACCATCCGTGAAGCGGTATATTCCTTCTCGACGATATTAAGTGTGGCACGCACGCGTTTGATCCACGCTTTTGGAACACCATCTGTATCTCTGTCGAAAAATTCAGGAACAATCTCCTTCTCAATCACATCATAAAGTCCTCCAGGCATTTTTTCTTCAATAAGTGTGAAGCCTCTGCCCGTCCAATCCACCTCCCCCACCCATCCATCAGGAGTGCTGCACTGAAGTGCACCATTGAGGCTTGCTTTCATACCGCTCGTTCCACAAGCTTCGAATCCTGGAATTGGAGTGTTAAGCCAAACGTCAGCACCCTTCACAAGTTTGCGCGCAATGTCCACTGAGTAGTCTGAGATATAAATCACCTTTGCATGGAAATGCTCACTCACTGCAAACTCCTTGATCTTCTGCACGGTAGCCAAGCCCTCAGGATCGCTGTCATGCGCCTTACCTGAAATTATAAATTGCACAGGCTTACCTTGTATCGCCACAATCTTTGCCAGACGCTCGAGATCACTAAAGAGAAGTGACGGTCGTTTGTAAGAAGCGAATCTTCTAGCCCAAACAATTGTAAGAGCTTGAGGATCGAGCTTCGTTGCATGTTCCTTGGCAATATAATCCACCAACTCTTTTCGGCTTTGATTTCGAAGTTCCCACAGAGCAGCATCTTCGAGAGATCCAGCATTGTAGGCTGGCCATGATGCAGCTCTCCATCGAGGAAGGTACACACCGTTGGTTATAGGAATGAGCGTGCTGTGCGGATGACGAATTTTCTCAAACTGTGTATGAAGAAGACTAACACCGTTTGCTCTTACTGCACTCTGAAGCATGAATCTGGTTGTTGAGAATACTTCTGGATTTTCAGGTCTAACGCCCAGCGCGAAGAACTCATCAAAATTGATTCTATGTCTTTCGAAATAATGACTTACTGTTTCTTGTAATTTTTCCTTAGTAAAATTAATACCCGCAACCGACAAAATAGTGTGCTTTGAAGCCACAGTTATCTGACGTACAGCCTCTGCTGCTTTGTGCAGATCTTGTTCCTCCGGATGATCATGCATGTACTCAGCAACAAGTGCCAGCGCCACGAAGCTCGTATGTCCCTCATTCATATGATAAATGTCAGGAACAATCTTGAGCGTTCGAAGAAGCTTCACTCCGCCGATTCCAAGAATGAGCTGTTGAATGATACTTGTTTCAATATCATGCTTATAGAGGAATGACAGCATCTTCCGATCTTCCAAAGAATTCTTAGGGAGGTCAGCATCAAGCAAGTAGAGAGACGAGCTTCCATGAATTCTTCGCCACACCTGCACTGAGAATATTCTATGCGCGAGATCAATATCAATAACGAGAGGATCTCCCTTCTCATTTTTCATCAACTCAAACTGATGCTCACTAAGCATTCGAGCATTCTGCGCAACAAGATCCTCTGACTGACTGTCGCCTCGCTGGTTATAAAAAAGTCCAATGGCATGAAGGTCCATTCCCTTATCTCCAGCTTCTCTCACAAAATCTTCTGAGAGCATTCCTAAACCTCCAGCATAGATAGGTAATCCAGGAATTCCGTACTCAGCACAGAAGTACGCCACAGCTCCCCTGCCTTCGAGTAGTCTCTCAATGAATCGCGCAGTGTCAGCAGGATTTTTTACTCGCACTGTCATAATACCCGCCTCCAATGGTGAGTAGTCATTACCTCCAGGGAAAACCGAATCCCCAGCAAAAATCATATCCGACATATTCCAACCCATTTGTTTGAGAAGTCTCTGTAAGCCAACTGCCTTATTAAGTCCCTTAGGCAAAACATCGAGCGACGTCATGCCTGCAACAGCAATCTCAACTTCAGGAACAATCGCTTCCAACTCACGTTTCATTTCCAAACGCTTCTTCTGATCTGGATCCCATGTTCGCTTCACTTCCAAAGGCGCCTCCTGACCGAGAGCAGACAATGTAACCTGTGTACCTCTGTCTTCGACAAAATGTCCGTACGCATGATCAGCAGATGGAATGTCATATTTACCTGAAGTGACTAGCTGGTTAAGTGCTTTAATGGCCTTATCCTTAGTCTCTTGAGAAAACTCCGTCGTATACACCCGCTTCCAATCCTGCGCTGTAGTATCAAATTCGTAGCACTGGCTACCTTCTACTGGAAGAAGGATCAAATTTTCTTTAGGTCCTTCCCATGACGAAAGAAACTGTTCCTTGAAAAGCGCGAACGATCCTCCTGATATGATGGCCACTTTAGTTTTTTCCAAAAGCCTATTAAGGAGTTTGAACATCTCCGGAGTAATAGGCTGCTTACTCTCAGCGAGCGTGCCATCTAAGTCGAAAGCTGTAATTTTGTAGTTGAAATTCTTCATGGGTATATAAAGGTATGTAATCAGTATACCGTATTACGAAAAACAGGCATCCTATTTGATGAGACACCTGTTCCAAAACCATGTTAAATATTTACTATACCTTTGGATTTTTCTCCAAATCATCAATATAGGCATTGTTCGCATCCAACTTGTTTTTTTCTACACTCACCTCCTTCTCCTTGTTAACCAACTCGTCTTTCAAGTTCGCATTGTGCTTCTTAAGCTTTGAGAGCTGCAGGCTTTTCTTGATGACGTTAGGAACTGAAAGCAATGAGCTGATCAAAATTCCAGCCACGACAGCAAGAACTAAAATGAGCGCGAGAGAACCTTCAAACTGCCAAGCCAAGAAAGCAACTGTAACCGTCGTAATGTTTTGTAATGCAAAAATAACTACCAACGCACCGAGCAATAGACCAATAATTAAAAATATAAGCATAGTTTCATTGTACTCCCCTTACCTAGGTTTACCTATCCGATTCCACCGTCGCACTGTTTCTACTTTCTAGAGCATTCTTCACTGCATCAGCTTGCTCGATTGCACCCGCACCTCGAGAATCGTTTTCTAATCCTGTCTCCCTTCCCCCTGTTTTGGAGTGAGGGCCATACATATAGATAGCCATGAATCCGATAAGAGCTACAGTAACGAGGAGCGAGATGAGGCCGATGTACCCACCTTGGAATTTTTTGTTAGGAATCATAATTAATGCGTTGTTGTAATAAGATACCCAATCAAAACCAATCCGACTACAAAAGGTACAAGCACCTTGAAGAGTTGATGATGACCCGCTCGATGATGAACTTCTGGAATGAGATCTGAGAGAGCGATGTAGCTAAATATTCCGGCAACTCCAGCGAGTAGATATGGCAACCAACCCTCTACAGCCACAACGGTGACGTATCCTATACCGATACCGATAAATGTCGTGAGTGAGGACAAGAGGTTAGCGAGGAAAACCTTTTTGCTAGACCATCCTCTATCCAAAAGAATAGCGAAATCTCCAATCTCATGCGGAATCTCGTGGGCCGTAACTGCTAAAGCTGTCGTGAGACCAAGTGCTGGATTGGCGACGAAAGCTATTGCGATCGCGATACCGTCGAGAAAGTTGTGCAAAGAATCCCCAAGAATCACAAGTGCTGGAAGATACTCTGTGTGCTCGTCATCCCCTGTCTCATGCGAGTGGTCATGCGGATGTTTATAAAAATATTTCATGAGCGCACGCTCAAGTGCGAAGAAAATAGTAACTCCTACTAGAAACGCAATAAATACATAGTGTGGCTCTGCTACCACCTCTACCGCTTCAGGAAGAAGATCGAGAAAACTTACACCAAGAAAAGCAGCGGCCGCAAACGCAAGAAGCGGCGTCATCACTTTTTTCACTCGCTCTCTCTGCCAAAGCACGACAACACCTCCAATGAGGGACAATACACTTCCGATCAAACCATACAGTATCAGTTCCATATAATTAATTTTAATGCGTTATTTATTGCTCCATGTGATGGGCGCCATCTACCGCCTCGATACCATACCACGCTTTGAGCCATGCTTTCATTTGAGTGATCTCATTGGTCTGAGCTGTGATGATGGCTTGTGCCATTTTCTTTATTTCTTCATGCTTTGCATTCTGGAGTGCTGACTGAGCCATTGCTACAGCTCCTTCGTGATGAACAATCATTCCTGTGATGAAAGCCTTATCAAACTTATCGCCTGTTTTACCCTCGAGTCCTGACGTCATTCCAGACATAGTATCCTCCATTGTTCCATCCGTTTTTGCAGGTACATCTTGTGACATGTTTCTATCATGAGGATTATTTGTTCCTACATAGTATCCAGCTGCATGACCGATGATAAGCGCGAGAATTATAAGAAGGATTGCTGTGTTCTTTTGCATAGATGTTTATTTAATAAGTAACATTATTAATGCGAGCGCGGCCATTCCAAAATTTTCGATGAGTGTAACTTTCGTCAGAGGAACCTTAAGAAACGTACCTAAACAAGCACAGACAAACTCTTCTCTCTTGGCGAGTTTAATAGCTACACCGAGTCCACTAAACAACATCACAACCAACTCCACTATCAGAAGCGGCATTGAGAAAGGAGCAAGAATCATTGCTAATCCGAAAAACAATTCAATAAATGGATACACATATCCATACCAAGGTGCGCGCGATGCCAAAAGGTCGTATGTACTGTACCCTTCCGCGAAGCCCTTCAAGTCCATAAGCTTGAATGTTGCAAACGTCAGGAAGAAACCAATCATGAAGTATGACAATGTTGCTCCGAGACTGAACATACCAGCTGCACTATCTCGAATCGAAATCGCAAGAGTAACAAGAAGAATGACTGAAATAACCACAATGAGCGGCATGTAGCTTTTCAATGTAAGTTTTCCTAATCCTTTATCTTCATGCATTTCCATAGATTATTTTTTGCGGTTGAGCTTATAAACCTTAAGGATCTCGCTTACCATCTTCTTGTTCTCTCCCTGCTTCATTTGATTAATGACATGGGTAGAAAGATGGTTCTCCAATATTAAACCTTCTATCCCTGACAGGGCTTCCTTGATGGCTGAGGCTTGCGTGATTATGTCTATACAGTATTCCTCGCTTGCCACCATACCCTGAAGGCCTCTCATTTGGCCCTCTACTATTTTTAGCCGTCGTATTACCTTGTGCTTGATGTCTTCTCTCATATGACGATAATACCCCCAGGGGGTATTATTTGTCAAACATTAAATTATCCTAAAATAAGACCGGTGAAAACTATTTAAGAAACTTTCTTAACAACCGTAAGCCTTCCTACTAACACACCCACAACGAATGCGATCGCAGCAATCTGAATGATCCTCGCCATGGAATAACTTCCTGCAGAATTTCCTGTAGGTGTCTGTGGAGCTGGTTCAGCTGGAGCTGCCGGTTTCGCAGTATATACAACCAAACTTCCTGCATGCGGCACAAGCGCAGACTGGCCTTTGTATGCACTCACATCCGTTGCATTGGCTATATTAATTCCTGACACAAGGTGTAATGTTTCGCCAATATACCCTCCCTCGAAGCAATCACTTTTTCGTGAGAGCAAAAATAGAAGTTTATCTGAGACTCCTGGAACTCTATATCCATCAACAACTAACGGCTGATCCGCACTGCATCCTGAAAATGGAAGAGATGCTTTCTTTGCATTGTTTTGGAAAATATCGGCAACGAAATTAGTCTTAATGACATAATCAGTATCCCCCTCCTGAAGCTTCTCCTCGCCTGTAACACTAGTAGAGATACTAATGTTATTTTTCTTCAGGTTGACTGGTTGAAGATACGTAAAATCCTGAGTGTAGGTGCTTATCTTTTCTGCCTGGCTCTGTCCCCCACTCTGCGATTCATTTATTCCATCATCGCAAGAATAGATAACCTTCGTCGTATTATCCTTAAGTGAGATTGCCTTAAGCTCCGGCGGACATCCCTTTCCACCTTCGTTCTGTTCGGTGTAATAGACAGTCCCTGTTTTTGCATCATATTTAATATCGTACACAAACGTAGCTCCTCCTACAGTTGCATTTGCACCATTAAAGGAAGCACCCAGAAAAACAGCTGCGGCTATAGTGAGAAATGTTTTGAAGAATGTAAGTTTCATATTTATTTTGCTAACCAACCAAAGCACAAGCTCTCCCCTGGTGCATCAGCAGCCATCTGTTCTGCATTAGTTAGATAGCTGAAGCCGAGACACTTAGGTTTTGTTCTCTCAAATTCTGCATGCATTTCCTGAGTGACGAAACCTGGTGAAGAAATATATTGCTTAGGGTAGAAATAAATAACAAGCAAAACGACGATTATTATTGCGATGATTGTTTTCATACGCCAATTATAACCCTTTGCTTGTTAAATTTAAATTAAAGAGTACGCGATCAACCTAATCTACTTTGTTCTCTTGATTGTTCAACTTAGCTGCAGCCTCAGGAGTTGAAACTGTTTTGCTCATAAGGAAAATCTTGATGATTCCCAAAGCGATAACCCAGTAGACGAGCATTGCCAAAAGCGTCGTCCATTCAAATCTACTTGCTCCAACTTGGGTAATGCCAAACACATTTAGAAACGGAGCGGCAAAAATATGAGATATAGAATATATGAAGCTTGTAAATCCAGCTGCAGGGTTGGCACCAAAAAGTTTTAGTACGAAACGAAACGCGAGCAAGATTTCGAGAAGGCCAAGAATATACCAAACGATCTGCGTACCTCGATATAAAGGCTTGGTGCTCGGTGAAGTTGTTGAATCCATAATGGTGAAGTGGTTATAGTAGTAAACTTAGTCTGCTTATCTAACTTCGTATCTCATTATAAGTATAGCAGAGTATTTGACAAATCACTGACTAAATTGTCTTCATTGTTTCTTAATGACTATGGTTATGTCCGTGATGCTTGCCCTTGTACCCTTTCAGTAAATAGACGGCCAGCAAAGTAGTGATGGGCACGGTTAGTATGAGACCGATACTTCCAACGACAGTTCGGATAATCTCTGTGGCAAAAATTTCTTGGTTGATGATACTCGCAATAGAAGAATCTGATGTTGAGAAAAGCAACAGCAACGGAAGAGACGCTCCTGTGTACGCGAGTGCCAATGTGTTAACGAGCGCTCCAACGTGCTCTTTACCAACTCTCAAAGCTTTCTTGTAGATCTCCCTGCCTGTAAGATTGGATCCTGAATTATAAAGTTCACTCACGACTGCTGCTTGTGTTACAGCGATATCATCGAGAACTCCAAGCACTCCGATCATAATTCCACCTAGAAGCAGACCTGCAAAATCAAGAGCACCCCGAGTATTGAAGTTGAGATAAACAGCTTCTTCCGAAGCAAAGCCTGTTAGGCCGGCGAACTTTACTCCAAGGTACGCAAGCACTCCCGTCAGGATCACCGCTATTACTGTACCACTGAAAGCCACCGTCGATTCCTTGTTGAAGCCATGCGTAAGGAAAATTGCCAAGAAAAGAATAACAGCAGCTATGACGATGCTTGTAAGCACTGGTGGATAGCCTTGGAGAAGCGTCGGGACGAGGACATACAGAATCACAAAGAAGCTTCCTGCCAAACTGAGAATTGATCGTAGTCCCTGTTTTCCTGAAAAGATAATCACAACAGCGACAAATAGTGCAACGAATGCGAGCATCACTCCGCGGCGATCTTTATCTCTGACTGAGTACATTTCTTTGCCGGTCATACCATCAGTGCTGTGATGAAGGAAAAATCTATCACCTGCTTTGAGCACCAAAAAATCATTCTCGAGTGTAATCACTTCCCCTTTCTTCTCACCCTCGAGTATTTCAACTTTGATGGTTTGGTAAATACTCTCTACATCAGTTCCTGGAACCTCTCTCTTCTCTTGGTCAACTACCTCTATTACTTTCGCTTTCACAATCTCAATTTTGTCCTGGATTAGAACAGCTTCTTGAGCAAAAGTTTCCATGGGCTGCAATGCCAAGAAACCAAACACCATAAGGAGGAATAGTTTTTTCATCTGGTAATTTTACCCTTTAGTGTACACATAAAGCAAAACGTTATCTCGCCGGTTCCTACTGAACTCCTCCACTCTTGATTGAATCAACAATGCTTTTAACGCTATTCGAACTTAGAGCAAAACCGATATTCTCGGCGCCGCTTGCTATAGCAACATTCACACCAATCACTTCGCCATTAAGATTTAGGAGCGGGCCGCCAGAATTTCCTTGGTTGATAGCGGCATCGGTTTGAATGAGTTGATCAAGTTGTTCGGGATTACCCGATATGTCGGAAGCAACAATAGAGCGTGACAGACCGGAAATAATTCCTGCCGATACCGTATTCCTGAACTCAGCGAGTGCATTACCAATTGCAATAACAGTTTGTCCCACTTCCAATTGATCTGAATTTCCAAATGGAAGATATGGAAATTCTACACCTTCAATTTTGACGACTGCTAAATCAAGACCGGGATCTTGAACAATCACTCGTGCTGGGTACTTTTTTCCATCGTTAGTGAAAACTGTGTACTCGGCAGTTTCATCATCGACGACATGTCTGTTGGTCACAATATATCCGTCAGCTGAAATCAGGAATCCAGAACCTCCTCCCACCTCTCGCTTAACAGTTCCCCTCTGTCTCAACTGTTGAATATTAAAGAAGTCGCCTCCAAATAAACCACCGAGAGGATTCGGAACTCTTTGGAGATATCTTTCGTAGACCGGAATATCTTTTGAAACAGTAATAGCAACCACAGCAGGATTTGCTTTCTTTACTGTATTTACCACCAATGACTCACTTTGAGAAAGCAGCCTTGGGGATGTCGTTACTCCAGGTGTAGTCGGCGTTGGTGTGGTAGGTGTTGGCACAGCAAGAAAAGTTGGATTGTTTCTCGTCCATCTCAAAAATCCAATCCCGACAACAAGAGTTGTGGCGATAGTTACAACGACCGTGACGGCAATAAGTTTGAGCAAATCTCCGCGGTTCATGTTGGTTTATGGCTTAGCACCAATCATTATAATAAATACAAAAACTATAGAAAAGGCGCTACCCTCATGATCGCATCAGTACATGAATTTTAGCTATAGAAAAGCTGTTTTACTATTTAGTCTCCTATACATCTCAATTGCCTCTTCAGCTCTCTTCCGATCTTCCCCTCCCTTAAGATAATCTTCAGCGATTTCATTGAAACCAGACACAAGCGCATTGTTTACCAAACGTTCATAAGAGAGCTTATTTCCTGAAACTTTTTCATACTCATCAACAATATAATGAAAGTAGAGAGGATAGTCTCTGATGTAACGAGAAAATTCTTTTGCTACTTCACCGTATTCAGAATCTCCAAAATCAATAATTCCTGAGATCTTTTTGTCTTTAACAATAATGTTTTCATGGTGACCGTCGTTGTGAAGAAATTGAAATACCGACTTGTCTGAGGTTCCATCGAAAATCTGCTCGGCTCTTTTTACAAGATCTATAACATCCTCAGGTAATGCCGGATCAGCAATCCACTTATTGTATTGCTCAATAACCTTAGGATGCTGACCTGTAGATGGATTAATATCGA
This sequence comes from Patescibacteria group bacterium, assembly GCA_040387635.1. Classification (GTDB taxonomy): domain Bacteria; phylum Patescibacteriota; class Minisyncoccia; order Phycocordibacterales; family PALSA-1337; genus JAZKDJ01. The sequence continues at coordinate 481,971 of JAZKDJ010000001.1, read as the reverse complement.
TACCACTTTCTTGAGACATCTCTTTGGTAAACTTCATACCAATTTCGGCATGGAATCGTCCAAGATCACGACATATACTAATTCTTTCTTCTTCTGAGAGTGATGGCCACACTCCTCGCATCAAATCACCTTCTATATATTCATAACAATAGAGCTTTGGATTTTCTTCTACGAAAATTACACGAGGTACATGAACAGAAACATTCGCGTCGTATAATCTTTTTATAAGATTACCCTCAACAACCAAATCATTCTGATCTTCAGTCAGCTTTTGTTCCCTCTCTTGTTTTATAATGTATTTATCACCATCACTCGATTCAGCATAAAAAGCGTAATTGCATTCACCTTTTCCTTTGAGAGTTAACTCAGTAATTTCTTTGCCAAGTATTCTTTGAATGTTGGCTTTGAGTTCAGTGGTTTCTGTTGGCTGTTCCATACGTTGCAAATTTAACTAAACCAACAAATCAGTAATCGCCATTCTCAGCGCGGAACCTAATTCTGGATCAGATGAAAGATGTCCGGAATTCACGAGAGTTAGAGATAGATTGTCTCCATACTTTCGCTTAAGATCATGAGTTGAAATCGGAGGTGTGCACATATCGAAACGCCCTTGGATCAAGGTACATGGAATATGCTGAATTTTATGAACATTATCCAAAATGTAATTTTCTGGAACAAAACATTTGTTAAGGAAAAAGTGAGTCTCAATTCTAGCTATCGCAATATTCCCCTTGTCTCCCATGACGTCTTTCTCCAAAGCCGCAGGATTATAATTGATTGAACAAAGGCTGATCTCATAAAGAGTCCACTCATCTGCAAATTTCCTAGCTTCCGTCTCATCCTGAGAATTCATCATCTTGGAGTAGTACCCCATAACATTATCCCCTGTCTTTCGATACTCTTCGGGCACTAATGCAATAAAGCGTTCCCATGCTTCAGTAAAAAAGTATCTCGGATATCCTTCATTCACGAAATCAATTTCAAATTGTCGCGCAAGAAAAAGTCCCCACACAAGAAGTCTCTTCACACGTTCAGGGTGAGCTATAGCATAAAAGAGTGAGAGCGCTGATCCCCACGAACCGCCGACAACATACATCTTTTCGATTCCTAAGTGTTTTCGCAAAATTTCTATATCTCCAACAAGTCCCTGAGTCGTATTGTTCTTTGTATCAGCAAAAGGAATGCTTTTACCGCTTCCACGCTGATCATGGAATATCACTCTATGCAGAGCAGGATTAAACAGAAGCTTATCTCTGTCGCAAAACCCTCCTCCCGGGCCGCCATGAATAAAAAAGACAGGCGGAGCTTTTGGATTTCCCCAATCTTCCCAATAAATCTGGTGTCCATCGGTCTCCAAAAAGCCTTTGGCGTTTACATTAGGTGTTTCTTCATTCATGTTCGAAGTATATCAGTTCATATTTTAATTACTAATTAAATTTAGCTCTCTCATTGCACAAACAACCATTTTATCTATACTGCTAAATGGATGCTTTGGCTGGTGCCCTGGCGTTAGGAACGTAAAACGCGAGAGCCGTCATTAGGTTCTTGGAATATCGTGCGGATGTACCTTATCAGCTGTGTAGGTGAAGATTCCGTAAGATAACGTCTAGCTGCGCTGTGCGTACCAGAGTAGCTATTTCGGTTCCAGTTGTCGAAAGGTTGGTCGGAAACAACCCACCAGCACTGCATCCACAATTGACTCTCCTGCATCATTTTGATCTACTTAGTCCAGCGGGCACGGTACGCAAACTAGTGGCTGTGCACCTGGTCATGCATAGTTACCAGTGTTCGCTCATAGTTCAGTCATCGAGTATTCCCGAGGGTCCATTTTAATGGAAGATAGGGGTACATAGGCAAAGGAGATGGCAACCTTTGTTGAGAATAAAATTGCCACGCTCCCTTCCAGACGGGAGCGTTTTTCATACCTTTTCCTCATCCACAGTTTTGTTGACTTTAAGGCAAAACTGTTTTACTCTAAAAACAGATCCTCTCTCTGCATTCCTGCACATTACAACCTAAGGTTACTATGAAGAAACTACTCCTCACCTTTGCTATCTTGGCTTGTGTTGTTAAAACACACGCCGCGATCGCCTCAATCGAATTACTTACTCCACCTCCCCAAACCGACCAGGTCTGGCGCGGAGGAGAGATGGTTATCATCTCTTACACAGTGACGGGGTGCTCAGGAACAACGACCATTAAGTTGTTGCCCGAAGACGTCACTTGTCCGCCAGAAGAACTGCCGGACATTCCGATCGTCCAAGGTGGAGTGAGCGGCACAGGCTGGACTCTCCCGCTTGAACTCAACACCGGCTACTATCGCCTCCACGTGACAGGCACAAACGACGCAGGTGTAGAAGTCTCGGCAACGGGACCTATGATCAAGATCATGTCCGGCATGACATCACCCTCCGAAGGGCAAATCATAAAAGCTGGCGGCATGGTGAGAATGACTTGGAATGATCCAATCATGAGCAGCGATCACTACACGATCTACCTCGTGGGCGATGGTGCAGGACCTGATGGCTACGCTCGCCTTGGAACCGTGTCTACGGTCCTCGGCAAGAAAGTGGTGAAGATTCCCAGAACTGTCGCCACCGGCAAATACAAACTGTTCCTGCATTCGTATTTCGCAGGCAGCGTCAACGGCGACGAGTTCACCGTTGAAAACAAGAAGATCCCTGCTGTTGCGCCGAGCGACAAGCCCAAGAGCAAGAAGCTCCCGTTCCTTAGCTCAAAAGGATCACACAACTTGTTACGAATGAAATCGTAAACTACCCTCTAACCTGAGGCAAACATTTTCAGACAATAACGACGAAGCACTGCCATGACATCATCGCAGCGCTTTTTTTATTTTGATGTTATTTAATTTTTACTTAAACACCGCCGATCCACTATCTCGTTCAAGATCAAGCACTAACTCCCCTTTCGATGTGAACATATAGCCAGCTGCTCTCTCCAAAACCTTTTGAAAATCAGCTTCCTGGGAACCTTCGCAGAACATCTTAGTTGATATCATTTCTGAAAATTTGATTGCACCATCCTTTGCCACAAATTTTCCTGCTAGCCTGTTGCAATCCGTGGTTGCAGAAAATGTTCCATCACTATTGAAGTCTAGCGTGAATGCCAACGCCTGCTTTGGCTTAATGCTTGTACCGTCACCATAGGTAACATTGATCCATCTCCAACTCTTCATACCTAGTGTCATTTTCAAAGGATCTGCTTCACCTTCGAAATCTTTTTGAACTTCACCAAATTGCATTGAGGTCGTATCAAGGAAAAGTTGCAGCGACTTGGAGACAGAAGGCTGAACACTAAAATCTTCTCCAGCTTTCCGATCTGCATAATTAACAACGATAAGCTTACTATCGTTCAATTCAGTTGTCTGCGGAGCGATGCGATCACCTAGAAGTAATCCCTGAGATCCTATATATCCATTTTCTTTATTAAGTGCCGCGACGACATAATAAAAAACTCCACTGCCGCCGGTTTGCTGCGTGAGAAGAAAGGCTACGTCTTCTCGTCCATCATTATCAAAGTCAGCCTTAACCTCATTGCCATAATATCTCGTAACAATCTTCGAAGCAGAACCTGGAGCAGCCTCGGTTTCTGATACTCCCTGCTTCAACGTCACCACCTTGCCATCAATGACATACGTCGCGTCCTTGTGTGACGCAGCTGAAGGTTGGTCTCCCTGCTTTTCGTTATAGATATAACTATTCAAAACATAGAAGCCTGCAATCAAGAGAACGATAATAATGACAATCCAGGTTAAAAGTTTTTTCATACACTAAGTTTAACAATAATCTGTCAGAGCGGCCACTTGAATTATTTGACACTGTTTTTAACACAGAGTAATGTCATTACAGTACATAGATCTCTGACGTTATGAAGATAATGAAGATACCCACGGAATATAACAAGGGGAAAATCCTTCCCATTGTTAAAGCTGGTAACCCAGGCCTGACAGCACCCAACAACGCAGAAGTATCGGTGCGAGAAGCAACAAGGCGCTGGTTCCAGAAGACCGCCTTGAACATGCTGAAAACCAGCTATCACTACGAAGGGGCTGGCATAGCTGCTCCTCAGGTGGGCATCGATTTAAGAATGTTCGCCCTGACGATTCATCCGTCGAGTCGCTATCCTCAAGCGCCCGATATGCCAGACATGATTATCTTGAATCCAAGGATCGTCGGTTTTTCAAACAAACTGTCCACGATTGTGGAAGGATGCCTGAGCATCCCCGGTTTCTACGCCGCGGTTACACGGCCTGAATCCATAACTGTGGATTTCCTGCTCTTCAATCACAAGACCGGAGAAACCACGCGCGTTGCCAAAAGAACACTCAACGGATTTGCTGCTCGTGTTTTTCAGCACGAGTACGACCACACGATTGGAGTTCTATTCCCCACAAGGGTCACGGATTGGAGTTACTGCGCCGTCGAAGAAACCAAACCTCGATTGCGCAAACTGGTGGAGAAAGCGGGACATCTGATTTTTCCGAGTCACGCCGACTAATCTTCTTTCGTTAATTTTGTTTACACAAAAAGCCACGATTCGTCGTGGCTTTTTCTATATGTTTGAACCTTACAAGCTCACATACAACCACATTACCTTCTTGGCGTCCATTGGTACGTAACAATTTCTATAATTAACGCCCCAACTAAATAGCTAATGTGCAGATCCCCCAAACTCCACCAAAGAATCGTAGTGAGCATGGTGGCAAATAAATGTGCATACCTAAAGCCTTTCTTCATTCCCATAACTATCGGCATCGTCATCATTCCCTCTTTGGTATCTTTTTCTACATCTCGAAAATCACCCAGTAGGTTCCTTACAGAAAACGCACCCAAAGCAACCCACGGCAACATCGATGCAAATGAAGTGATTCCTGCCACAAGAAAGAACAGCTGGAGTCCTCTTGATAGGAATGAAAAGCCTCCCGCCATGCCCTTATTTTTCTTGGCATAAAGATAACTAAAAACAATAAATCCAATCACTTCGATATGTCCATACAAAAATATTCCTGCAATCCCTAATGCTATCCATACTAAATTAGGTACTTTCCTTCTATACGAATGAGAATGCCTACTTTCAAGAAAAGCGAGAAACCCAACATGCAAAAGAATAACTCCAGCAAATTCTTTCGAGGTAGCTTGGATAGCTAAAAGTAAAATTATTAAATCTGCGAGAGAGTACAACCTTAACTGACCCAAATAGTTTAAGAGAATAGACATACTTCTTACATTTACTCCTTCGAAACCAAATACAACCTCCCACTAAAATCATCAGTAAAATAAAAACTCGTAGGAGAAACTTTCAAGATTCCAACAGGACGTCCGTATCGAACACCGTTTTTCCAGAACCCTGTGACAAAGTCACTAACGTTTCCCTTTTCATCTATCTTTACAATGCTATATCCTCGTCCCAAAGAAACAATACCCGAGCCGTGCAGTGCAAGGAGCATACTGTTCTTGAGTTCGTCTGGTGACTTATTATCAAAATACGCCAACCCAAGCGGCGCAGAATGTGCTGGAACTGTTGCGAACGCAAGTGGCACAGTAGAACAATCAATCGGCTTCTTCCAAATCTGAGCAGTGTCAGGATACACAACGCCCTGATATTGATAGCAATATGGCCAACCATAATTTTTGCCCTCTGTAATTTTGTATACAGCATCTTCAGGCCTATCACTTCCTAGATGATCCGCACCCATTGCCGACGCATAGAGCTCCCCTTCCTTATTCGTAAGGCCAACCGAATTTCTTGCACCCGTAGCAATTATCTTCTGCCCAGTTCCATCAGGATTCATTTCAGAAATCGTCGCGCGCACAGACTCAGACTCTTTCTCTTCACATGAGTTACAGCTTGATCCTACAGAAACATATACTTTGTCATTCAAAATATAAACCGTACGTGTCAGATGCCAGCCGCCATATTTATAATTGAGTCCATAATCAGGATAGGTTGCGAGTGTTTCAGGCTCCCCTTGTGGCGCATCATCTCCTGCAGCATAAGCATAGCGAATGAGACGATCGGTCAAAGCAATATAAATCCACGTCTTATCTGAAGCGTCTTTGTAAAATGCGATGCTGTTTGGATTTCTTAAACGAGACAAATATGTTTTCTTAGATTCAAATCGTTTCGTCTGCTCATTGAATGCATCGAGAATATATATTTCGCCGTCAGGACTATCAGAAAGATTTTTCATATCAGTAACAAAAAGTCTTCCATCCGGACTCATGTCCATGAAACGCACTCGCCCCAAACCTGAAGCAGCCAACGAGATCGTGTATCCGGCAGGCAGCGAAAGCGAGAAAGCTTCCCCGCTATTTGTCGTGAATGTGTGTTCTTCGTAAGTCAGGTTTGGATCTGGATCAGTAGGAACGGTAGACGTAGATGTGGGTGTAGATGTAGATACAGTTGGAAAAGCAAGGTTCGGGTTTGCCTGAGGCAAAGATTTGAGCAGAAAATAACCAGCCACAACAATGAGATCAACAACAAGGATCGCTACAATGATTTTCTTCATTGCTAAATTATAACCCGGCCCTATCGATAAAGCTTAAACTCTTTCGTACTCTTATTCTGTCGGTTGTTAAGATAAAAAATCACAGAATTGAGGCCAGCTTTTATTAACTGACTCTGGATACAAAATATTTAACTTTATATTATTCAACTTACCCCACATCCCTATTGCTTGTATTACCCTATGATCCTTAGAGATTATTTCCCTTCCTTCTTTGGCTTGAACCAATGTTTTCTCCATCTCATCTATTCGATCACTCTCATGTCCACGTAGGCTTGGCCATTTCTTCTCTCCTTCTTCTAAGGTTACGTACCCAAAGGTATAAGCAAAACAAAAATCTTCAGCCTGCTCGGGAACAAATTCAACGTTCTCACCCTTTAGCATTTTCTCAAAAGCTTCAACTTGTCTCTGTATTGTTTCGTCGTATCGAGGTTCCCACACTTTTCCTTCAGCTCGCATATTATTCCAATGATCAACCGCCTCGTATGTTACTTTGAGTTTATACGAAGGATTCTCTAACCTCTCTGTATCTCCCAGTAAAACTTTTGCACTCGCCCACTGAGAAGTATTATTATCCAGTTTAATTAGTTCACTTTGTGGCAGGTCTACGACACTCGGATCATCAGTTATTTTTCTTTCCTTAAGAGTCCTATGAATTACAAATTCTTTGTTGAGGTTTAGTTTCCAAGATGTAAATTTTAGGAACCTATACAGCGTTCCCGATTCACCTACATCAATTGGTTCATTTTTATCCCAAGCAAGTGCTGCTCTTTTTAGTGCAATCAAATCATCTCCAAGGTTTTCTTGAGCATTAAGAAAATTGATGATGTCAGAGTATCCATGAGCAATATCAAGAATGCCCATGCGAATAATCCAAGATTTATCTAAGGGAGTATATTTGGCTTCCATTATTTGAGTATACCTCGTAATAGATACACACATAACACCGTGATTAATATGTAGTTTAATGAGAACCACCTACCCAACCTTAATCAACACAAGAACCACAATAGCCAACAAAATAAATAGCACCTTCTGACGTGTCAGTTTCTCTCCAAAAAGCTTCCAAGCTACAATCGAACTCACCAATATATAGAAAGTATTGATGGTGTACACCAATGAAAATGGCCCGGTTGTAAGCGCCTTGACCATAGCTACAGTTCCAGCGAAGAATAAAATACCAGCGAGAGAAGACCATATTATCAATTTCCCATCAACCTTCCTTTCAGCCAGTCGTTTATTTTTAGTCAGCAGCAGAATAAGTACGGAAGCAATCGTAGCGAAAAACAATTGCCAGAAGATATAGTCGCCTGTCACGCTGGATATCGAACCTGATTTTTGGATAAACTTTATGAAAGTTGAAAGCAAAATGATTCCTGCTGCAGTAGGTATCAAACCGTTACTCAGTGTTATGTGCTTATTCGTATGATTATAGAAACCGATAAGCAAGAATGTTCCGATAAGCGCAGCAGTTTGCAGAGCTGAAAGAATGTCATTAAAAAAGAAAATGCCGATAATCACAACGAGAACATGCGAACCCAAACTAGTTATCGGAAAAGATTCACTCGTATCAAGTCTTTTTAATATCTGCATCTGAAGAAGCACATATGCAGCATTCGCAATTCCCCACGCAAAACCAAAGAGCATTGTGTGCACATCAAAAGATATGTCACTCCTAAAAAATACAAAACTTAAAATTAAGGCCACCGCAAAACTAAGGACCGAGTAAACAAATTTACTGTAACCCTTCGCTGCAGGAACCTTTAACAAGGCTTGCATACCACCAAAGGCAGCCATAGCGAGAATCGAATTGAAAAACCAAGAATCCATGAGACAAAGTATACCCTGTAATGAACAGTGTTAGAACCTCATAGAAAAGCATCTTCAGAACCCGTGTATTTCTTTATCAAACTTTTAATTGTCCCATCTTGCTCCAATATATCAAGCTCCTTATCTAAAAACTCTTTTAACCGAGCCTCCCCCTTTTTTAACATAAACGAATTTTCATAAACCCTAATCGGTTTTTCTGAAGCAGCAATAAGTTTAATGTTAGAATCTTTATTAAAATATTCAACAAGATATTTCTCCCTGAAAGTAAAATCTCCTTTGCCATCTGCGACAAATTTAGCACACGCAATATTACTTGAGAGTTGAGGTATCATGACTTGACGGTTATTTGGAAAATCCTCTTTTGCTATGGAGTCCATAATGTCATTATCCATAATTACAACTCTCATATTTGCATTGTCCTTAAGATCTAATTCACTTTTATAATTATCTGAACGAACATATGTAAATACAGGACTTTTAAAAAGCGACTTGGAAAAAGTGGCGACCCTTAGACGCTCTGGAGTTGGCCATACAGTCGGACCGAATATATCAAACCTGTCGTTATTCAACCCTTCTGCAATAACACCGTACCCCGTTTCTTCAGTCCATTGAATCTTCCAATCATATTTCTTAGAAATGATATTTATAATTTCATAAAAAATACCTGAGAAATTATTGAGGTCCTTATCATACATAAAAGTAGGAACGGACTGTATAAATCCAACTCTCAACGTTTTTGTTTTTTCAATTCGATCTAAGACATCTCTATATTTTTCATCTTCCTGCTCTTCCAATCCCCAAATTGGGTTGTATGTTTCATATGGGTTTTCTAAGAGAATAAAATCCATATGTAGTTTTATTACACCGTCAAATTTTCCAGCAATATAATCCTCGTAAACTTGCCAGTTTTTGTGATAGACATATGAAACCTTTTCAACACCAAAATACTTCGGCGCAAACTCAAGAAAAGCCAATTCAGAAAGAAGGTAATGTACGGCAGTTCTAACAGCCAAATCCATGTCAGAAATGTCTTTTTTGTAATGTTCTAATACACCCCTCGTAGTTTTATTTGCTGATGTTTCAAAATCAGAGTTTGTAGTATATAAATGCAAAATTCTCTCGTATGTTTTTTTATATTCCAAATTATTCTCAATTTCTGTTTCCCAATCGATAACCCTTACCTTATCGGATAGGCCAAGTTCATGCGCTACTCGAAGAGTACGGTTTCTCAAATTATTTCCCTGTGGTAAAGCCTTATCTCTTCTTGCTCTATTCTGAGGATAACCAAGAGCCACATAAGTAGAAACGGCTGGAATATCTGCAATGAGAATTGCAGTCTTACCATATCGTTCTACAACTGTTTTAAGAAGATAAGTTACTTCCTCATCTTTAAAATAGCTGTTCCCAGGACTCATCCCAATTACTGGATACAAATCAATCATAAAGAAAGCATAGCAGAATAAGATCCTTTTGTATCCCCTAATAAACTCTTTTTCTAAGCGTGGGGTTAGTACGTACAAGTGGTTAGAACTTATAGAGCGCGATCGTATGCGAGATTAATTGGAGCCTAGGTTAGATAAAAAGAAACCGCTCGACAGAGACCGTAGGGCGGAATCTGTCGAGCGGTAAGAAATGTTTAACAGAATTGGGGGAAAAATTCTGAAGTGAATTGAAACAACGGAAACTCGCGAACGTAATCCTCCTCAACTATCCCCGCGCACCGTAAATAGATGGGTGCTTTTTTGCCACTTCCGTAAAAATGGAACTTAACGCTTACGCGATTAGAAGTCTCGGCGATTTCAAACTCTACAGCTATCCTATCGCTGAGCCGATTAGCATCTTCAAGAAGGTTTCTTGTTCTGGGTCCAGGTATCAAGCCTCCGGTCTTGAGAATGTCACAATCATGAACCCTGAATATTTTTATAGGTACTCCACCACAAAATCCAAGTGATGTGATTGAAGTGACAAACCCCACAAATGCAAAGGCGGTTTGTAAGGTGAGCTCTTTAAAAAAAGCAGGATTATCTCTGAGCACTTCCTGCAGTTTTTTACCGAAACGAATCGTTACCTTATCCATAATTTTTCCTTTTGGGAATGGCTTATATTGGCCAGTTATGGGAGCAGCAACATGCTACTTTGTCCAAACCTAAAATATAACCAATGTCGTTCTTTGTCAATCAGAGATCGAGTGATGAGCTTAAGTTGAAGTTATTAAATACTTTAATCAGCTTAAAGATAATTACTTTTTAGAAGCAAAATAATCCTCCATCATTTTCACTCCCCTTTTATCCTTCTCTCGAGGTAAATTTCTTTGAAATTCTAATAAATCTTCTAACTGAAGAAAAGGTATTCCATCGTGAAGCTCCGCTCGATTTATTAATTCTTGTGTATTTGGTCTATATTTTCTAGCCCAGTAAAGATTAGTGAAGGCTTCATTCTGACCGTTTGTAATACACTTAGCCCATAGAGTTCTCCAGAAAAACCATTTTCGTTTCCAACCTTCTTTTTTTAATTTTTTAAACAACTCGCCATTCACAAGGATATCTATATCCTTTGCCTTACGAATTCCATGGACTTCTAATACTCCACTTCCAAAAACACAATATTGTCCTATCGGGAGATTTAATGCTTTTGTTCGAGAAACTATATCCATTATATGGGGTGCCATCGTAGAGGAAGTTAGAACTATATTTGAATTTGAGAAGAGGAACGATTCAAGCATTTTCATTCCCCACCTTCCTAGTTAAATATGAACTCCTCGGCTTACTTGATATTCCTAAGTATCTGGTCGATAGAAGACTGAGAAAAGGTATGCTTAAACCATCTCTTACTTCCATCAGCAACTATTTGGTCTCCTATATAAACTCTTGTTACCAAATAATTCGCATAGATAGCTAAATTTAAGTGAATATTGTCAGAGACTTTAACTCTTTTTCCATTGATCATTCCTCCTAGCGTATTAAATGTCTTTTCTGATCCCCATACCGAATATGAGTATTGATGAGCCAGAGAATATCTCCTAGCCAAATGTTTGAAGACTGTTACTCTCCAATAAAGTTCTAGATAACGAATCATTAAGACCAGAACTAAAAATAATACGAGAAAGGCGAAGATGTAAATAAAGGTAGTTGTAAGATGATTATAGGTATATACAAACCATACAAAATATCCTGCGGCAATTGCTAAAATTGCCAATAAAATTTTATTCATAGAATAATTGTATCATGAGCTCGAACTAATTTTACATGACAAATACAAGACTTCCTTATACTAATTCCCACTAGGGTGGCTAGAGAGAATCGGACTCTCGATACCGGTTCCACAAACCGGAGTTTTACCACTAAACTATAGCCACCATGCTTGCCTCGGAAACACTCCGAACCGTACAGTGTTCTGAGTAATCTGAAACAATGTGCGCAGGAGAGGATTTGAACCTCCAAGCCCGTGAAGGCGCTACCACCTCAAGGTAGTGCGTCTACCAATTTCGCCACCTGCGCATGTCTTATGCTACGGACAATTTCCATAGCCTGCCTACTATAGCTAAGTTTCGCTATATTTTCAACCTTTTGACGCAAACAACCAGAAACAAAAACTTCCGGCCATTCCGGAAGTTTTTGTTTTGAGTCTATTATGAGATTTACTTTGTCTCGGCTGTCGCTTCTGGAGCTGCCTCTGGAGCCGCTGCTGCAGCAACTTCTGCTGTTGACTCTTCTCGTGATGTGAGGAGCTTTCGCATCTGTCGTCGGATCTCCTTTGCTGCCTTCTCTCGAACGAAGTAAAGCTTTGCTCGTCGAACCTTTGATCTTCGGAGGATTTCAATCTTGTCGATCATTGGTGAGAAGACTGGGAAGATTTTCTCTACTCCAACTCCGTCCATTACCTTTCGAACTGTAAATGTCGCACCAGCTTCTGAACCATGCTTTCGAGCAAGTACAAGACCTTCGAAAGCCTGAAGTCGAAACTTATCCTTTTCTTTGATTTTTTGCCAAACGCGAACTGTGTCACCCGCTTTTACATCGAGTTTCTTTCGTTCTTCTACGTTTATTGGCGAGAGTACGTTTGTTGCCATAGTGGAGAACAATGTATCATACGGGCCGTATTTAAGCAACTGATATTGAGAAATATAGCCACGTTGGCTTTGACTTTAAACTATAGAGGAGTAGAGTAATTATAGACACACGTGATGAGTATGACCACCATTCCCTTACCCATATTAGCGGTGGAAACGCTCCTACCAAAAGAGGTAGAGGTAAACCAGGCTGTATTGAGCGAAAGGCTTAGCAACTCGCCAAAGTTCGAGACGGTGGCCGAAGTGGTGCTGGAATCTCAGTTTCTGAACATGCACAAAACAATCAAAGCACTCGGACTATTCATGGCCCCTATCCCGGAACGCGTTTGGTATAACATGTTCGCCGCGACCTACAACAATATCGTCGACAGAATAGTGAAACAGAACTCTCTGTAGACGAAACGGAGGAAAGTTAGAGGCACAAAAAGAACACAATTGAATCGAACGAAAACAGGGCCGCCCCATCCATCCCGGGCGGCCCTTTCATTTCCCTTTTTTATTTCTTTATATCCTCAGGGTTTATACGAATCTCCTTGAGTGCATTCTTGAAATCTTCAGGCAGCGGCGATGACACTTTCTTCTTCTTGCCATTCATAAGTGTAAACTCAATGCTGTTTGCATGGAGAGCTGTACGATTGAAACCTAGAGCGTTTGGCTTCTGACTTACCTGATTAGCAGCATAGAGTCTATCCATAACAATAGGATGGTTAATCGCTGTAAAGTGAACACGGATCTGGTGAGTTCGTCCTGTCTTAGGCTCGGCTTCTATTAGAGAAAAATTATCGTGCGACGCAATCAGCTCCCACCATGTCTCAGCCTCCCTCATCTCCCCTCGCGCACCGCGCTGGGCTGACCATTTTCTAAAATCCGACTTGCTCTTACCGATAGGTCGATTGATGATGCCGTATTTGTCCTTGAGTTCGCCGTATACGAATGCGAGATAGCGCTTGTGGACCAATCGCTCCTGGAACTGCTCCTTGAGCGCCTGGTGGGCCTTCTGGTTCTTTGCAATGACAAGCACACCCGAAGTCTCTCGGTCGATTCGATGGACGATTCCAGGTCGGTCAATCTCAGTACCATCTGACAGCTTCGTAGGTTCTCCTACCCCCTTGGCTTCAGGGTACTTCTGGAGCACCCAGTCTGTAAGAACTGGTTCATCCGTCTTCCCATCAGCATGAACAACCAAGCCAGACGGCTTGTCGATCACCACATAGTCCTTGTCTTCGTATAATATCTTGATAGCCTCAAACATAGAGCTACTCTACGGTATTTGGACGATTTTGCCAAATCTATTGATAAAAGACGCAAATTGATATACTATCTGTCTATTGAAAATTAAATACATGCGGGATTAGCTCAGTTGGTAGAGCAGCTCATTTACACTGAGAAGGTCGGGGGTTCAAGTCCCTCATCCCGCACCATTTATTAGCAAAACCGCTCGGACGTACGTCCGAGCGGTTTTGTATATCAATTTTGATATATCCAATATTACGCAACCATTGGAGCTGCTGTTTCCTTCTTCGCCTTGAATCCTACTCCGAGAAGTACGATTGCAAGAACGAGGTGGAGCCAGTTGTCAGCGCCGTTTGCCTCTGCGATTCCAAGAAGATGTGCAGTCTCTCCAGCGTCGATCACTACGAATCCGATAATCGCAAGAAGAAGGTAGATAACGCCTACAACAATGAGGGTTACTGCCGCTGCTGGCTTCTTAGCTGTGATAAGAAGAACGATACCGAGGATCAAGTGAACAATGTTATGAACAGCGTCCGCATGGAAAAGTCCCATTTCTCCTACGATTGGGTTTGGGATAAATCCAAGTACACCTACGATTACAAAAATGATTCCGAACACTACTGATGCTTTTTTTGCCATATTACTTTTAAAACGATCTTTATTGTTAATTACGCGCCCTGCTGCGCCAATACCATTAAGTATATACCTCTGTGATAGTTAGCGAGGAAAGTTATCAACATTGCCTCCTCAGGGTTTTTGAGAAAAATTCCTTTACATTTATGTATTTTTATGGTAATTATTTATTAGATAAACGCAACAAAAGAAGGAGTTTGAAATGCTACCCAAGAAAAATGTGCGAAACGTCATCCTCTGCGCCCAGGACCCAGGAGGAGCAAACGGTGCAGTCCCCGTCGCCACTGCCCTGGCTAACATGGGCCATCATGTTCACGTCTTTGCCTCAGGCAAGGCACGGGAGATGCCATTAGTGAAACGGTTCAATGGTCCAGTAACAATGATTGAGGAAGCCAAAGAAGTCTTGATCAAACACACCTCTCCCATTCACGCCATCGTTACCAGCATGGATAGCGACGGCGGCCCTGGAAGGGACCTCGTGAATTGGACCTACAGTACGGGACAGCCCGTCCGTTTCGCTCTTCAGGACTTCTGGGGCCAGCGGATGAGAGACCGCAAAGCATGGGCGTGGTCCAAAGATATGATCGACCACTTGTTCGTCAACGACGACATCGGCAAACAAGCTTCGCTCAAGGCATGGCCGGAGTTCCCTGCCGACAACATCCATACTGCAGGCTATCCTGCCCTGGATCGGTTCAAGGATCTGGCACAGCCCACAGCGCGACATGATGCAATCAAGGAAGTCGATCGCATCACGAATGATGCCGACGGCCTTCCTCTCGTTGTTTGGAGCGGCCAGCTTCGCCGGGCAGGAGAAATCCTCAAAGTAGTCGCCCAAGCAATCAACAAGCTTGGTGACGACGTGCCCAGGTTCAAGTTCCTCGCTCGCAAGCATCCTCGGTTCGATAACCAAAAAGATCAGCACCAGCATTGGGACGAAGCTCTCGCGAGCATCACCAACCAGCGCTGCGTGACGAACTTCCCCACAAGCGGAGATCTGACCATGGACCTGCTCAATCAAGCAGCAGGCATTATGATGTCGGTGTATTCCACAGCACTCGTGGAGCGTGCAGCACTGCGCGGACCTGCGATCGCGTTCATCGACGATGAAAGCCAACAAAAGATCGAGGCTGACACCGGCCTTGAGGAATTCCCTCTCGTCACCCTTGGCTGCGCGGCAAAAGCCACCGATGCAGACAGCTTGGCCATGCACATGCGCCAAATCTTCACTGGAGCCATAACTAATGCCATGACTGCTGCTCAGGAGAAGCACTTCAGGGTGGATGGCGGCAACGCAAACCGTGTTGCCAAAATCATCTCGGATAAGCTCCTCCCGGTGTAGTCGGTTCAATTGTTGAGTTCTTTTTGAAAGACAAAAACGAAAAAGGGCGATCGCATGCGATCGCCCTTTTCTTCTACCCTCTTTTGCCATTTCCTATTATCTCTTCGACTTCTTTTTTGACTTCTTCTGTGGTCTCTTCGCTTTCTTAACAGGCTTCAGCTTTTTCTTAAAGCTCTTAATCTTTTTTGCCAGCTTCTTTTTCTTGCTTTGTTTGCTCGGCTTATTTAACTTCTTTTTCTTAACAATCTTCTTACTCTCATCCTTAGCTTTATTCTTCTTAATCGCCTCAAGGAGCGCTTGTGGCTTGTCCAAATACTTTAAATCATCTCCATACACCTGCTTGAGAATATGAATGTCTTTCTTTGTTTTCTTTAGAAGCTCAATGTTTTTTCGTTCAACACTTCGCAATATATCAATGCCGTTTTTGTCACCTACGAGATTTTCATAGAAATCCGCAAATGCCTTGAAGTCCTTGATGAAACACCCTCCTCCTGCTCCTCGTCCGCTCTTATGAATAGGGTTGAGGTAATAGTCTGACATCATTGGATCTGCTATACATGCTTTTTTGACCTCTTCCCAATCAGCACCCATAGCACCTGAGATGTCATGAAGCATATTAGAGAAAACCACTTGGATGTATCCATGAACATTGTGGATGTATTTGATGAGCTCGGCTTCATTGGTGCTACAGATTTGAGTGAATGGAGATTTTGGAAGTACCTCAAGCACCTTATGAGCGGCGTCATAATGAACTTTGGAACCCTTGATGATACCGATAATATTTCGGTCAGGGTGTGCAGCGTCACGTGCAGCTGTAGATTCAACAAGAAATTCAGGTGCGTGAAGAACGATAACCTTTGGGTATTTTTTCTGAAGTTTTTCTAACACGCCTGGAATGAGAGTTGATTTGATAACTGCGATCTTGCCAACTCCTACGAGCCTAAGCACTTTTTGCACTGTTGAGTAATCATGTCCTTGAGGAGTTGTGGGCGTAGGCACAGCGATGAACACAATGTCGCACTTGGATATGCGCTCTCTGTTGTGAACATGTTGCGGATCGAGACTGTATCGAATAACGGGATATCCCCTATTCTCGAAGTCGTCAGCATAATGCCGACCAATCCAGCCTTGTCCGATAAAACCGATGAGTGGCTTCATTATATTTGTTTAATAACCTAGGGTGCCTTTGGTAGGAATCGAACCTACATCAAAGCCTTAGAAGAGCTCTGCTCTATCCATTGAGCTACAAAGGCAAAACGATTGCTCATGTCTCGTATGATCGAGACTATATCACAGATGGGTCAGGCGTGTACACCTGGCCACTTTCTAGTTCGACAGTCTTCAATCTCTTAGACTCGAACTCCTTAGAAAGATTCGTAAACTGAGCAGGATTTATGGGTGTTGCCTGGACCTCAGTTCCCACTACACCAAGAGCAGCATCATTGGAATCTATAGTGAAAAATCTATACACTCCCCACCCAATAACACCAGCTCCAATGAGAATGCATACAGCAAACATAATTACCCAGTCCACATGTGGATCTCGGCCGAGAAGAGACCAGAATTTCGAGAAGTTAATTTTCGGCAATCCAATATGCTTTGGGGCCGCCGCACCACTTCCTCCTGTTGGTTTTATATCTTTTGTATCCATAAGCCTATTTTAACCGAATCACCTTAAGTCCAAACTGAGCTGCCCACGCGCTTCCTGGTGAAGCTTTTTTCGCCGCACCTCCTGACAACTCACCTGTCTTGTAGATTCGCACTTTATCAAACGCGAGCCTGAAGGGTAGGTTTTCAAAAAGTTCAACTGTCTGCATCACAGACTTCCAGCTGCCGTTTATAGTTATCATCATATCGATTGGCGTAAAAGGCCGGCCAGGGACAGCTTCTTCTTCAGGAACATTGATTGATGCGATCGTAACAGTAGATCCTGTCTTGTCCCCTAGCTTTTCAATACGATCAATAAATCCAACGATCTCTTCACTATTAACTCCATATGCTTGTAGTTCACCCAGCAAAGGTTCAACTTCTTTGAGCGACAACGCCAGTCTTCTGCTTGAAAGAACTTTCTCATCGCTTTGAGCAATGGTGTTGATCATTACCTGAGACTCGGCCTTGATGTGTGAAATATACCAATGCATGGCTCCATATAGACCAAGTGTAACAAGGAAAAGAAGCACAGCCGGTATGAGAGCGAATATTTTCTTTTGATGGTGAATAGCCATGTTATTGGAATTGCTCTAAGGAAACCATGATCTTAAGACCGAACGTGAGATCCTTGCTCTTTGCCAGGTCAGAAATTGGCAGCTCGACTTTTGTTACGCCAGGAATGCCGAGAAGTCGCTTCTTGAAATCTACAAGATTGTCTCGAAGTGATGCTTTGCCTCGTACAACTAGATTGAGCTGATTTCCTTCGGGAAGATGCGACATCTCAAATGCATCAATAATCACTCCCTGCCCTCGTGCTGCAACGATTGCTGTTACTACTGCTGATGGAAGGAATGGTGTCTTAAGTGAGTTGATGCTCTTATAGAGGAATTCCGCTTCCTGTATTCTCTGATCAGCGTCCTGAATCTGTGGAAGCTTTCGCTCTGCATCAGCTACTTTGGCTTTTGACTGAGCTTCACGTTCATATCCCCTAGCAACTATGTATGCAGGTAGAAGTGAAATCGTTCCGAAGATAAGCATGAGCGACAAAAAGAAAAGAAAAACGGCAATCAGCCTTCCCCGATAATTTCTGATCAAATCTCGAACATGATTTTCTGGAAGAAGTGTGTACATAGATTAAAGGGCAAGACCGATAGCCACTCCGTAGTTAAGGGACTCTTCGTAAGGAATTGGCGGAACATATTTATCGAACACGCAGACGTTTTTCCAAACATCAGCAACACTTACAGTTACAGAGCTATTCGTAGCAACGTATTCTGCAAACCCTGGAATGAGCGCATCCCTTCCTGAGAGCACTACAGCATGGACCTGGTGCTGACCATCTTCGTGCGTATGCCAATATGAGATAACCTTTGATATTTCGTCCTTAAGTCCTGAGAGTACATTGATAACAGCTGAGAAAAGCTTCTTGGTCTCCTCTGTACCAGCTGTTGTACGAGCATACTGAATCTTCCGAGCTTCTTCCAGAGAAACGTTGAATGCCTTGCTTACAGCCTCTGTAATGGCATTTGAACCCAAAGGTATCGTTGAAGTGAACCGCACTACGCCATCAGTCACCACATAGATACCGGTTTTTTTGTTCATTATATGCACGAGAACACGAGCACCCTTTAGAGTGTCTTCGAAAACTGCACGCGCCAAAGCCTGAGCTTCGAGCTCGAATGACACCGGTGTGAAGCCCGCCTTTTCAAAAAGCGAAAGATAAGCATCCACCACCTTGCGAGGAGCTACTGACACACCCACCTTCTGATGATTAGAATTTCCTCTAGGTATCAAATGATATGAAAACATGGCGTTAGCCGGAGAGAGCGGAACGTTTTCTTCAAGTTTGAATTCTATGTTCTGATGAATATCATCAGGATCCGTCGTTGGTACGTCAGTAGAGAAAATATACATCTTCTCTTCTGGCAAAGATGCGTGTACATATGACAATGCATTGTCAGTTCTAAATTTTTGGAGGAGTTCCACTAATTTTTTCTCATCATTGATGAAGCCAGCTTCTATGAGGCCATCAGGCAAGGCAAGCTCAGCAAATGATTCAACTTCCAAATGGTGTTTGCCGTGAGCAAATTTGATCGCTCGTACAGCATCGTCAGAAATGCTTAATCCCGCCGATGGAGTGTCGAGAAGTATTGGCGGTGGAAAGACCTTGAAGAAAAGATTAGCAAAAGAATTTGCGGACATACCCCTATTGTACTACAGCCTTCTTTCTTTCAAAACGTGGATAATAGCTGGAATGAATGACACTGCGATAATTCCGATGATAATAGGCAGAATATACTTGTCTATAGAAGGAATTGCGCTGCCCAAGAAATACCCAAGAAGCGACATACTCCACACCCAAGCAATACCTCCCACAATGTTATATGACAAGAATGTCCGATAGTTCATATTCCCTATTCCAGCGACGATAGGCGCGAATGTTCGGATAATAGGGATGAACCTAGCCATGATAATGGTTTTCTTACCGTGCTGTTCATAAAATTTCTGCGCACGTATGATGTGCTTCTTGTTAAAAAAGAGTGAGTCTTCTTTGTTAAATAGCGCCGGCCCTGCTTTCTTGCCTGAATAGTATCCAACAGCATCGCCAACAATAGCCGCAATAGTACATCCAAGAATCAACCAAACAATTCCCAAGTCGCCTCCTCCAAGAAATCCTCGAGATGCCAGGAGTCCTGCAGTGAAGAGTAGTGAATCTCCAGGAAGAAAGAATCCGAAGAAAAGTCCCGTCTCAGCGAAAACAACAGCAATAACACCAATAAGTCCGGCGGTCTGCACTATCACCATCGGGTCGATGAGGCTAAGAAGGCTATGAATCATTGTTTAAAAAGCTACTTAGCTTTGGTTCCAGGTGGAATCTGTGGTCCTGGCTCGAGAAGTGAGAATGCACCGTTTGGATTTTCTTCTGTCGGAGCAGTTGATAAAGCAAAAAGCATTCCATTACTCTCATATCCTTTAATCTTTCGAGGCTCCAAGTTCGTAACGAACGTACATGTCTTCCCTACGAGAATAGCAGGATCAGGAAAATACATTGAGATTCCAGAAACAATCTGTCGAGGCTGACCTTCAGCGAAGTCTACTGAGAGCTTAAGAAGCTTGTCGGTATCAGGAATTTTCTCAGCTGATAGGATCTTGCCAGCTCGAATCTCCACCTTAGCAAAATCATCATAAGAAATTTTTGCAGGTTGAGCTGGGGCTGGAGCTGGTTGAACAGGAGTTGTTGAAGCTGGAGCCACCTGTTCCCTAGTTGGCTTTGTGTCTGTTGATGTTGTGTCTGTCTTTTGATCTGTCATGGATTTAGATTACATTATTACGTCTAACTACGAAAGCTTGTGCGCGTCGAGATAACTTTGGAGAATAATAGCGGCGGCGGAAGCGTCCAGCATACTATTCTCACCCTGCAGCGCCGCCGCCTGATGCGAAGTCATGAACTCCGGATACGTATCAACAGGAATTTTAGAAATCTTTGAAAATTCGTTTATGAAATCTTTAGCACTCGCCATTATCACATTATCCTTACCCTGGTAGTTCTTGGATTCTCCAACAATCACAGCCTCCACTTCTTCCATAGCGCAGATATTGGCAATCTGATGAGCAATCAAAGCCGCCGTCCTCCCTTTTACCTCCACTACCGAGTGCGGGAAAGCCATCGCCCCATCCGGAGTCGATGTCGCCAACCCTATCCTTTTTGAGCCGTAATCTACG
Organism: Patescibacteria group bacterium; assembly: GCA_040387635.1. Classification (GTDB taxonomy): domain Bacteria; phylum Patescibacteriota; class Minisyncoccia; order Phycocordibacterales; family PALSA-1337; genus JAZKDJ01. The sequence goes on along the minus strand of JAZKDJ010000001.1, from coordinate 460,965 downwards.
CCTAGGTATTTCATACAGACTATTGTATACCAGAGCTCATTTTCTTGCCTAATTTAAGAATCATGCTAAATTTACCAAGTCGTCGTTTGGCGACAAAGTTAAAAAATATGTCAGGCAATAGCCTCCATACCAGCACCTCGTAACTACCAGCGCGGCCACCCTTCGGGGTAGGTTTGCGCTGGACTCGGCGCCCTTAATTTGGCGTCACATCAGGCCGCCGCACGCGTTGGCACATTTCCTTCCATGGAATCTTATGCCCGTTGGCCGCTAGATGGCTACCTCCCGGATTACGAACGTTCACAGCAACTGCAACCTGCAGTTAATGGGCGAAGTAGTTTTTCGGGGGGTTTTTCTTTGTAAAAGTTGAATTCTGACCTAAAATATGTAATTATTTCCGTTACACCTTGGATGGGTGGCTGAGTGGTCTAAAGCAACGGTCTTGAAAACCGTCACCCGGGTAACTGGGTCGTGAGTTCGAATCTCACCCCATCCGCATAGTGATATACTCAATGTATGTCAAAAGCATCACGAATTAGTTTATTAGTATTGTTCGCTCTTTTATTTTTAATTACAGGTTTCTTGGCAGTTTTGTCATTTATATTCTCAGGATTTGGAGACAGCTATGTGCAACAATTACCGCCCTTCGTTCTTTTAATTGCATTCATTTTTTACATCAACCTCATTCGTAGCTATAAGAAACCAATTCCGCTAACTAAACCTCAAGAAATCCGATCCTTTCTTTTTATTTTTATCCTGATGATAATTTCCACATTACCTGTAATTGCTCATCAGCCAGTATGGTGTGCAGAAGCATTGGTACGTGGAATTGAACTCCTTCCTGGAAAATGTTGGTATAACTAGTTTTAATACATTACTAAAGTACTTGGTGCACCAAAAATAAAAAGTGCTACTATAAGCCCATGAACAAAACAAACCTACCCATTACTGGTGGATGCGCGTGCGGAAAAATTCGTTATGAATCTGCAGCAGAAGCAGTAGCAATGCTTCACTGTCATTGCACAGACTGTCAGAAATGGAGCGGAGGACCGTTTTCCTCATACACCGTCGTACCAAAAGAAACTTTTAAAATCACTCAAGGAGATTTGAAATTTTATCTAACAGACAGCGCTGGGGGTGGCAAAAATCATCGAGGCTTTTGTGCAGACTGCGGCTCACCTATCATCTCCCTACCCGACTCTGCTCCTAGCGTAACTGCGGTTATGACTGGAAGTCTGGATGATTCTAGTTGGTTCAATCAACAGTTTGATGTTTGGACATCAGATGCTCAATCATGGGACACAATGAATCCTGAGTTACCTAAGTTCGAAAAATATCCTACAGCTTAATGCCATTTGTTTCAGTAATCATTCCTACATATCGAGATTACGACAAGTTACGTTACTGCATCGACGCCCTCACACAGCAAACCTACCCCTCAGACAAGTTCGAGGTTATCGTCATCGACAATAATACTGACGAAACATTTGTAAGCCGAGAGAACCTTAGCTTCCCCGCATCTGTACGTATAGAGCGTGAGAGAAAACCTGGATCATACGCTGCACGTAACAAAGGCTTAGCCGTTGCCAAGGGCGACATTATTGCTTTCACTGATTCAGATTGCATTCCTGATGCGTCATGGATAGAGAACGGCGTAGCTGCTCTCGCTTCACAACCACACCCATCCATAGTCGGAGGCAGAGTTGAATTCCGCTTTCGTGGAGCTTCACCATCCACAGCCGAACTTTATGATTCCCTTTTCTCCATAAACCAAAAGCATTTCATTGAGAATGCTGGATTTGCAGCCACAGCCAATTTGTTTACATCCAAAGAAGTATTCCAAAAGACAGGAGGGTTTAGCGAACTACATTATTCTGGCGGTGATTTCGAATGGTGCCGACGAGCGGTCACCCTTGGTGCTTCCCTTTTCTTTGCTGACCAAGCAATTGTTTTCCATCCCGCACGCAGAAGTATAAGAAAAATAATCCTGAGAGCACGAAGAATCGTAGGTGGAATTTATATCAACCACAACGGCAAAGCAAAGAAATATCTTGATTATCTTCGCTATATGCAATCTGATACAAGGTACAGATTTAATCGGCTACAGAAAATTACCGGAATTTCTCCCTCGCAAAAACGGCGTATCTTATTCCTTGAGTGCATAGTCCATTCAGTCCGAATCTTTGAGATGATCCGCCTCAGACTTGGTGGGAGAGCTATGCGAGACTAACAATATCTATTCCGCAAACGCCTTCTTAAGCGCGGCGATATCAAACTTTTTCATTTTAAGAAAAGCCTGAGTAACTCGAGCAATCTGTTCTTTAGTACCATTTGCATACATGTCGTTCATGATTGTTGGAGTGATCTGCCATGAGACACCATACTTATCTTTGAGCCAACCACACTGTTCTGATTCAGGTACGGCTGAAAGTTTGCCCCAATAATAGTCGATCTCTTCCTGAGTATCGCAGTTAACTATAATAGAAACCGCTTCGTTGAACTTGAATTCGTGAGGACCAGAGCTGTCCATTGCAATGAAATTATGTCCTGAGAGTGAGAATCGAGCATGCTTTATAAAGCCTTCTGTGTCTCCTTCCCCTTTCTCGTAAGGCATCATCATCTCAATCTTTGAATTTGGGAAAATGCTTGTGTAATCCGCAATAGCTTCCTTTGCCTTACCAGAAAGTTCCTGAGTAAACATCAAGGCTGGAGTAATCTTCTGCTTCATGTCATGGTTTTCACTCATTGAAAGCTGCCATGAGAGTCCGTATTTATCCTGCAGCCATCCATACTTCTTCGCCCACGGATATGTATCGTATGGCATAAGAGCCTTTCCTCCCTCGATCAATTTGTTCCACACAGCTTCAATCTCCGCTTCAGTATCAAAAACTACAAAGAGTGAAATAGATGGATTAAGTTTAAAATACGGTCCTGCACTGATAGACATGAAATCCTGTCCAGCAAGCTTGAAATTCACAATGTCGCAATCTCCCGAAGGAGTGTCTGTGATGACTTGGACATTCTCAATTTTTGAATCTGGAAAAAGAGTTACATAAAATTCTGCCGCCTCTTTCGCCTCTTTATCAAACCATAGATGTGGAAGTATTTTTTGCATACATCCATTATAACATTTTGAGGTATTTTTTAGCCTCTATTTATATCCACTGAGTGCATCGAGACAAACCTCCACATCACTCTTGAGCATGAGGCATGCATTTCGAAGTTGTTCCGCACTAACACCCGAGAGTCGCGCGTATCCAGTCACACCCTGATAGAAAGCTCTCTTCTCATCAATCGACATGCCATCTACATAAATCTCAGAACCCTCCATGTTTTGGCCCTTAAATTTACTCATCATGGTCATACCAAGTCCCTTGAGACAGAACTGTGTATCAGATGGCGGCAGTTCACTGTTAGTACATAGATGTGCTGCTCCGAAATAATCTTTGACATGCGTTCTCAAATATCCAAAAGTTGCATAGAGAAAACAAGTTGGTTTTTCATCCTCTTTTGCAGCTACACAGGAATCTAATGGTCGCTTGAGGTCCCAACCTAGTTCAGTTGTCGTCATCCCGTCCGAATTACCCCAGAACTGCTCCATACGTACACCCTCGAAACATCGGTATGTATCAGAAGCTTCCTTGATAACACGACAACCAAGAATGGAAGCTGGCACGTTTCGCTTGTAATACATCATGAACACATGACCTACTCCATGGAAACAACTCGCACGATCGCTCTCAGGCACTTGGTCGCAAATGATCTCAGGCCGCTCCAAGAATTCTGGCTTATCAAAAACTAACTGCTCAAGAATTCCATGCATGTATCCTCCTGCGCATATATATTGAACGAGAGCATGCTTCACATGGTTAGGATTATCGAAGGTCATAGCTTCAGAAAAGCCATACAACTCATATGCCTTATGACCAATGTCATGCGCGATATCGTGACAATTAACCGAGAGAGCCGAGTCGGCTTGGATAGCATCAACTACATTGAAAATAGTATTCGGATCTTTGGCATCGAGCATGGCGATGAGCTTGTCGCGTATAGGTCTCAGTCCTACAGGTGTCTTATCAATATTATGTGCATCATGTAAACCCAAATGCTCATCGGCAGTGTGTGAGGGAGTGAAAATATTGTCTGCGTAAAACAAACCGCCAATAAGAATTATTGCCAATATTAAAATATAAGAAAACTTTTTGATTGGAGATGCTACACGATTTTTCTTGCGCGATGCCATATAATATTGCTTTGAATTCTAGCATACGCGCAAACAGCAAAGCTCTCATGCATGTGCACAAGAGCAATTACCCTTCCATGTCAGCACTAAGCTTTTCTTGCCTTCACCGTTGTCACCTTCCTTGAGCCACTTCTCGATGCCTTCTTAGGATGCGCATCTCTCTTCAGATTCTTCCAGTGTCCTCGCAACTCACCCATGAGTGCTATGAGTTCATCCGCTGGAATCTCCTTGAGTGTCGCGTATTTCTGCTGAACATTGTCGAGGATAGAATAGTACGCTTCCTCAGTCATCTCCTTCATACCTTCCATCCGATCCATAACCTCAGCCTTCACTCTAAGAGCCCACGACCTTACCTTCTTGCGATGCTTAGCACCATCCTTGCCGTATAGGAAATACGCTCCTGCAGCAGCCGCGAGGACAGCCGCACCAATTCCCGCCCCAACCATTACGTTATGCTTGGTTTCGTTATTTTTTTTCTCTGCTTTTGTCTGTTCCATGATTTTGTTTTTTATTAAGATGCTTCCTTGCCGCGACCGCTGAGCTGTGAGATGGATGGGATTTGAATGACTTCAAAAGAAATCCCAATCCAGGCATGGCCGCCAGGCGCCCGCGAACATCCGAGATGGTTCCGCGCGCTTCAATAACAGTTTCTTCCACGTCGGCTGAAATTTTCTTAACCGAGCGGAGAATCTTATACGCCTCGAAAAGTACCAAAGCCAAGCCTATTGTCACTATGATAGCGGCAATGCTTGTAATAAAAAAGAATATGTCAGATTGTAATATTCTTTCCATGACCAAAGTATAGCACCGGAATTATGAGGACTGCGTGAGGATCTTAGGTTGAGAAACGACCGAAAACCCTTGATTTTTTTCGAGCCACAACTAATATTAATTATAGATAATTTAAATGGCGTATGGACGTTACGGAACCATTCCTGTCAGCCGCCCAGAAGCACAAAAGCTTCCTGGAAGCCGTATCAGTCGCAGAAAACAACTCCGAAGGCTCGGTCTGGCTTATTGGAGGATACATTTATAGAACATTGGCGACAACGCTCTACGGCGCGAAACCCCTTCGCGAGCAAGATGTTGATTTTGATTTTTTAGTGGAAAGGCTCCCCAAGAAAATCAAGGTCGACAAAAGCTGGACGGTCTCTACAAACCGCTACGGCAATCCCAAGCTCATCCGCGGTGACTTGAAGATTGACCTCATCCCCATCGAACACGTCCGACACATTGTCAGACAGGGCCTCAAACCCACTATCAAAAACTTCCTTTCAGGCACGCCTCTAGGCATTCAATCCATCGTCTTTAATTTGAGGACGAGGGATGTCCTAGGACACATCGGCATTTCAGCCATTAGGAGGAAGATCGTGGAAGTAAACGATCGACTGAGCGCCGAGTATTACTGCGGCGCCAAAATGATGCCGCTCGATGCCATCATCAAGAAAAAAGCTGAAGAGCTTGGCTTCACAGCAAATCTAAGCCACTGATCGCGTCCGGTTCCCTGAACCGGATGCTTTTTTATCCACTATATATACAAAAGAAGCCGTCACATCAGCGTGGTATACTAGTCCCATGAACGAGACGCTCATCTCATGGAACGCATACGAGCATTCGTATGCACCAAAAACTTCAGAGTGGTACTGGTCTGTAGGAATCATTACCGTCACTGCTGCCGCTCTATCGCTCATCTTGAGCAATGTTATCTTCGCAATATTCATTCTTGTAAGCGGATTCGCTCTTGCGATACACGCATCGAAGCCTCCACGCGTCGTCAACCATGAAATAAACGACCGCGGTATTATCATCGGTGACACACTGTATCCTTTTCTAGATCTTGAATCTTTCTGGATAGACCACAACCACCCTGCCCCGCATATTCTCATCAAGTCGCATAAGTTTTTCATGCCGTATCTCCACATCCCTATCGATGAAGTTGACCCAGAGGATGTACGAAAGATTCTCCTTACCTATATTGCCGAAACCAAGCACGAAGAGCCGTTCCTTCTAAAAGTATTGGAGAAATTTGGATTCTAAGCACAATTAAATAGCCGGAAGTGGAGAATGGATTAAACCTATGTTAGTCTATCTCCTACAAGCTCCCATCGTTCAATGGATAGGACATGACTTTGCGGAAGTTAAAATGTAGGTTCGATTCCTACTGGGAGCACAAGCTAGTGAGGCCTACCGAGGTGTATTAATAAATCACTTTTTGTATAGAGTCAAGCAACAAAACAACCCCAATTAGATGGGTTGTTTTGTTGCTTATGCGAGTAGGTATTCTTGGATAAGAACCTTTGCGTAACGAACTCCATATCTTCCTATCAGATATCTGCCAATAATCACGATAAGTAGATATATCATCCCTACAGACAAGGACAGATAAAACCCCAATTGATTCGGAAAAAAGAAGCCGAAGACATATAAGTTAAATATGGAAACATAAAGAGCTAGTAACGATCCTCCAATGAGATTACGGGCAAATCCATACTCAATGTTGTGTTGGAGCAAAAGTTGTCCATTTTTTACCTTCCCTCGAATCATACTTACACTTTCAACCAGAGTTCGTCGGGCAGCCATTATATCTGTATCTTCTTGTTCAGGAGAATGAATCTGTATAGCAAATTCAGCTAGAATTTTTGAATGTAGTCTATCTTTATGCTCAGGCGAGTAGGTTGTATCGGAATGGAGCAGAAACTCTGTTGTCGGCATATACAACTCGTCCTTGAAATGAATTTTCTCAAAAAGCTCCTTGCCGACGAATCTACCTGCTTGAGCAAGTAGGAATGTCAGCGCTACTGATATAGTTATGCCTCCAACCCATCTGATTCCTTCTAGTGAAGCGAAAAAATCGGCGGTGTAGGAACTCAATAGAAAGTAGTTCAGCATAAAAATTGGTACTGAGCAGATAATGGCGGGATATATTCGCGCTGTGCGTGTGTATTTATTTAGCATATTATTCTTCTACTTGTGAATGAAATGGTTCGACTGTCGCTGGTCCCCAATTTCGGGTGGGAGCGTTGTGGTGATGATGGAGTGTTGACTTTCGATTCACGAATACTCTCGCTCCATGTTTTACCAAAGCATTTGTCACTCTCTTTGAGGGATGCTTCTTATTTTCGCCTGATGCAGATACGAAAGCAGTCGTTCCGTTCATTCTTTTTAGAATCTTGGTGTTGAGGTTTCGCCTGCTGCCATGGTGCGGAACATCAAAGAATTGAAGTCCAGTGAGAGGTATATTGATCGAGTCTGCGTGTGCGAGTGTACTCAACAACGCTGTTTTCCCAGCATCACCGGTAAACAAGAGGCGGCGCTCTCCAAGCGTGAGTAAAAGGATGGCACTCGTATTATTCTCGGCAGACGTCGTATCTTCGTCGTCGTTTAACATGTCTATGCCGAGATTGTCCCCAATCAATCGCACGACATCCTCCGCTTTTTGAAATAGAGCACCGAGTAGGCCGTTCTCAACTTTTGCAGTCGGAGTAGATCTAAAATGAGTGAGCATATCTTGGTAGAACTCCATCGAAGGTCCGAGAAACCGTATCGATCCATCTTGAGTCCCGACTCCTTGGAACGGCTCAACGATGGTGATACCTTTCCTTACTGCGATTGTCTCAAGTTCACACGCATGCTTTAGAGACTTTTCAATCTTTTCACTCAAACCTCTCGCAGTCCATCGACCATCACTGAAGGAATCCCTAATGTCTGCCGCATGCTCCCAAGGTCGATGCATAAGAAGAACCCCTACTTTTAGTTCTTCCAAGACGACACAAAGGCCAGAAGCATGATCTCCATCAGGATGCGTGGAAACAACATAGTTAACGCTGTCCGTTTTGTAGTATTCTTTAATATGAGCAACCATCGCCTCTCCGGCTTTCTTATCACCACCGTCTATAACAATAATTGTTTGTTCTGAACGGGGACCAATGAGGTTACCATAACGAAGACAGATAGCGTCACCGCTTTTCTCGCCCTCGCCGACTGGGATATAATCTATTTCGTACTGCATAATTTGATTTTTAGCTTTATGTGTAATAGGTTCTGAGATTTTTTCAAAACGTTAATATAACGTTAGCAAAATCGAAAGCTGTTGTCAAATCATAATGAAAAATGTATACTATCAGTATGAAAAAAGAGCAGAATATAAACAATATTGGAAGCCGTATTAAAGCCGCAAGAGAAGAACGTGGGTTATCTCAGGCAGATTTAGCCCAAGCTCTTGGCTTTCAATCTGCTACTGCTGTTTCCTTGATAGAAAGTGGCGATCGTAAAGTTACAGCAGGGTTACTTGAAAATCTTAGCGCTGCCCTTCACCGTGATGTAAGTTATTTTTTAGGTCAGGAAAATCGGGTTGTAGATGTTCAAGTTGCCCTTCGTGCCGATAAAGACCTATCAAAAGAAGACAAAGACGCCATTCTTCGGTTCATTGAATTAGCGAAGAAAAAGAATGAAAAATAATGACATTCCTGAATTTGGTCCCCGAAAGAAGGTGGCAAAAAACTTAGCTCAAAAACTGATAAGGAATTCTGGAATTTTTAACGCCCCTGTCTCACTTCAAAAAGTGATCGAACATCTTCAAACGACATATTCTCTCGATGTTAAAAAGATTACTGTCGGAGAAAAAGTATCCGGCTTACTTGTTGTGTGCAAGGAAGTTGATACCGAGTACGCCACAATAGGTTTTAACGCGAATCATCCATGGTATCGACGACGCTTCACTATCGCCCATGAAATAGGTCATCTCCTTATGGGACATGGTTGCAATAAAAATCTCGAAGACAGCTCCCTGAATGAAACCGAGGCAAATCAATTTGCTGGAGAATTACTTGTGCCAACAGCATTCATTAAGAAAGATTTCAAGAAAATATCAAATATCAAAGAACTAGCAAAACTATACCGTGTTAGCGATCAGGCTATCACAATAAAAATCATGGATGCTCGACTGGTATAGTAGCCCTACTTATTCATTATAAATTTGCTTTTAGCGTGCAAAAGTAGTGTAAAGGAATGTGTTAATGGTTCTTTTCGTACACCCCTCCTTCCCCATTGGCATTAGAAAACACCAGACGATTCTCTGCAACAGAAACACTCGTGAATTGATATTTGATTCCAGCATACGAACAATCGATGGATAACTTCTTCCCATCAAAGCTCCAAGGACAATTAGTGAATGATGACAGGCCATCTGAGTAAGAACTGAATGTGTGTTTGCCCGATTGATCTATTGAGAAAGTAATTTCCTCATCAATACCTCCCTCAACCACAGTCCACGAACCGACAATATCTTTTTCTTGCGTAGTATTGTTTATAGGTGTAACGACTGACTGTGCGGCTGGAGTTCCTACTGAAATAGGCGTATCTGTTTTCTTATCAGGAAAATTAAATCCAGCGATAGAAGAATCTTTTCTTGCTTCTCCCCCGCCCCACACAATATAACTAACACCTCCTATAATCAGGAGAATGACTACCGAAACAAAAATCCAAAGTGATGCTTTCATGTGCCTAAGTATAAAACAAAAACTCCTTCTTATCGAAGGAGTTTTTGTTTTTGGTTACTTTGAGATGGCTTTGACCCTTGCTGCAGATCGTGACTTCATTCGTGAGGCCGCGTTCTTCTTGATAAGGTTTGTCTTTGCCGCCTTGTCGAGAGCCTTATAGAGAGCCGGGAGGAGAGCCTGGGCTTCCTTCGCCTTCTTGGCTGCGACGAGGTCTCGCAACTCCTTAAGGTTTCGGTCGATAGCCGACTTCCTTCGGAGATTGAAAACTCTCTTCTTGAGAGATGCCCTTAGGGCCTTTTTTGCTGATGATGTGATTGGCATGAGGTATAACTTACCACACTATTTTAGGAAAGACAAGAAAATGAGGCTATCTGGACTCTTTAGGGATCCATGTATAAATCGTATCAGTAAGTTCTCTCTTTTTATTGTAAGCATCCTCAAGAAGATTTTTAAACTTAGGCAGGAGTTCTTCGGCTTTTTGTCGAACATAATCCGCGACCACCCTCATCTCTGTATACGCCGTAGTATTGGCAACGTGGGCCCTGCTGAGACCTTCAAGCTCTGGGTCCTCCTGATCCATAGCGTGGAGTGCGAAGAAATGACTTTTTGGATTGGCCTCCTCAGCAGCAATGCGTGCATTATCAAACACTTCTTCTTTCGCCACGTGATCGAGTACTCGCAAAATAGTGATGACGTCTGATTCGCTAGTTACAACAAGGTTCTTTTTCGCCTCAAATTCCTGATCAATTTGATTTCGAAGGTTACTGAGATCAGCTTTAGCATTACTACCTGCCTCTATTTTTTTAGCTGGAAACCAGAAACCAGCATTATTACCTTTTTCTATAGTATCCATAAGGTCGGCTATCCTTTGTGCGCGCTCTGGTCCCTCCACAACATCCAATAATTCTTTCTTTTGGCCTTCAAAATTCGCTTCTACTTTATCGAGTGTGGTTTTGAACTCATTGTAGCGCGTAGAGGCAGTCTCAATGGCAATTTTAGTTTCTACAATTTTATTTTTTGCATGCTCTTTAAATTCCCGTGATTTTAGTTCAGGTATCATCGCATGCTTCAAATCCCGCGCTGACACGTCTAATTCAGGATCAGTAGCAAGTATCGTTTCCGCTGCAAACTGCTCAGGATCCCTAGCTGCTTCAGCTTGTTGACTCAAGATTCTTGAGTGAGTATCACGCATATGCTGTTCTTGCTCAACTGCTGTATTTTCTTCAGCAGATGCCGCACCATACACAACACCAGTTTCTTTATCATGAGCGGCATAAATCTCATCAAGTTCATGTATTCTTTTTACAATTTCCACTCTTCGTTCATGTGGAGCGTCTACCCCCTCTTCTTTGAGATTGTTCTTGAATGTTTCTATTTCTTCTCGAGTCTTTTTGTCCTCCTCTATTACTTTCTGCCTTTTTTCACGGGCTGCCGCTGTTTTCTTCACCACAGTCTTTACAATTTCATTGAGGCCTTCAGGTTTTTTTCCCTTTGCTTTCTTTTGGAGCTTCCTGTTGCCTTCAACTAAATCCGCAGCGACTTTGACTGCTTGCTTTACTTTCCTTTTCTTAGTCTCAGCTCGAGCTACCTCCTCACCCTTAATCTTTTCAAGTGCGGCTTTAGGAGAAAGTTTTGGAGCTTCTTCAGATCCTTCAGCTTTTAGTGTTGTTAAACTTTCAGGGGATGACATAGTTGAATAGATTACGCGAGCTTCTAATAAAGACAATTGTAACCTATTAGGTGTCAATGTAAACAAAGTTATCAAGGCAATTGGCCAAGCTCCCTTCATTTCAGTATACTTAAAGCAATGATTTCAAGACTTACAGGCTCTATCGCCCATCAGGATCTCCGCTATGTAGTAGTGGATGTAGGAGGCGTTGGCTACAAGGTATATACTCCCTCCCCTGAGTCTCACCCTGTCGGAAGCCAGGGAATTTTCTGGACGTATTTGGCAGTTAGGGATGACGCTCTCGATTTGTATGGTTTCTCAAGCAAAGAATGCTTGGAGCTTTTTGAGCTCATTATCACTGTATCGGGCATTGGTCCAAAGACGGCACTCAATATAATGGCAATTGCCTCTCAAGAAACTATTATCACAGCCATCTCCATGCAGGACAGCACGTATCTCACCAAGGTTTCAGGAATTGGCAAAAAGAACGCCGAGAAAATCGTACTCGAACTCAAAGACAAGCTAACTCCAACACTTGCAAGCATCACTGAGGAAACCAAAGGCAAGCACAAGGCAGCTCAGAACGATGGCGACGCAGTGGAAGCCCTCAAGGCACTTGGATATAGCAGAGAGGAAGCGCGCGAGGCACTGAAGTCTCTTGATGGAACTGTCGTTGGAACGAGCGCGCGTATCAAGGCGGCTCTCAAGCATCTAGGAAAATAAACAGAACTATGGAATCCTCACTTCGTTTTCTCAAAAAAATAATCCCACAACGCTTATATGTTTTAGGTCAGCCTTTATACCACCGCATCCTTGCCATTGCTGGCGCAGTTATTTACCGTTTCCCTTCCCGAAAGATCAAAGTAATTGGTGTAACAGGTACAAAAGGAAAAAGCTCAACTGTTGAGATCCTGAGCGCTATTCTCGAGGAGGCCGGATACACAACCGCTGCTTCAAATACCATCAGATTCAAAATAGGCAAAGTTTCCGTCGACAACAAGTACAAGATGTCCATGCCTGGTAGAGCCGCAGTGCAAAGATTCATTCGACAAGCTGTCAGTGCAAAGATTGATTTTGCCATTATCGAAATGACATCTCAAGGAGCACTCATGTCTCGGCATCTATATATAGAGCCTGACGCAATCATCGTTACAAACGTAAGTCCTGAACACATCGAGGCTCATGGATCTTTCGAAGCCTACATCGGTGAGAAAATCAAAATCGCAAAAACTCTTGAGACCTCAAAGAAGCCTCGACGAATACTTGTTGTAAACAGAGACGACGAACACAAGGATAGATTCCTAGCAGTTAACGCTCCTGAGAAAAAAACCTACAGCGCTGAAGATGGACAGCCGTACTCCATCAAAAAGGAAGGCATTGATTTTACTTGGAAAGGAACACCCATCGCTTCCCCACTTTCAGGACGATTTAATTTGTATAACATGATGGCAGCTATTAGCTGTGCTGAAGCATACGGTGTCGATGCGTCAGTCATCAAACGAGCTCTTGAGAAATTCAACGGCATTCGAGGAAGAGTTGAAAAAATCGAAGTAGGACAAGACTTTACAGTGATCGTAGATTACGCGCACACAACTGATTCTCTCGAAAAACTCTACCAAGTATTCCAGAACTCAAGAAAGATCGCAGTACTCGGAGGAACAGGAGGAGGACGCGACAAAGCCCGACGTAAGGAGATGGGTTCTCTAGCTGATCGTTATTGCGAGGAAGTGATCCTCACCAACGAAGACCCGTACGATGAAGACCCTACGCAAATAATCAATGACGTAGCTGCTGGAGTTACAACAAGAAAACCTGTCATTGTATTCGACAGGCGTGAAGCTATCAGAACCGCTATCTCAAAAGCTCAGACCGGCGATATCATTCTCATAACCGGTAAAGGTACCGACCCTTACATTATGGGAGCCGATAACTCCAAAATCCCTTGGGATGACGCGACAGTAGCACGAGAAGAATTACAGAGCCGCCTCCAACCCTCACCCATAGCTACATCGTTGGCTTCGTAAATTGCTCGTTCAAAAGCTTAAGCGTCTTTGGTCCTACCGCTCCAGTCTGTTCAATATTAAATGTCCTTTGGAATGCCTTCAAAGCATCTCGTGTACAAGGTCCAAATGCTCCAGATATAGGACAATCATTTTTCGTCTTCCCTACAGGAGGATATGTGCCGAGATATGTAAGCGCCATCTGCAACGCGTATGTATCCATGCGGGGAGCACCCTTTTGTGAGAATGATTTCTTCCATGTATAAGGCAATGACAAGACATCATACGTAAGTGAAGGTGCGTAGTTTTGATTTATAAAATCCTGCACACCCAAGTATGTAGCGAACGCGAGATCCTTAAGCATCGCTTCGCGAGTATCGTCATACTGAAACTGCTGCTCGTAAATATATCCATATTCAATGAGCATGCTTGGTGCATCAAGAGTATTGTGCGAACCAATAGCAATTAGTTCCTGCTCTTCTATTACACCCACAGACTCTTTTGGTAGATCACTTACAGGATAATATTTAGAAAGTCTTTTATAGATTGCATCCGCTATGGCTTTAGTTGTCGTTGAATTTGAATATTGTCGTTCAGGAACATAAATAGCAAAGCCTGTATGTTTTCCTGGCACTTGAGAGTTTTTGCGAGGATAATCATTGAAGTGAATATGGATGGCCATATCAACATCATTATCATTTGCCCATTTGTTTATACCGTACAAGCGATGCGCCACATCAGTAGGCGCTGCGTTATGTACGATGTTATTTTCAGATTTCTTGACCGTACCTTTTGAGAGCTGCTGCGCCATTTCCTTCTGCTGCTCATTCTCAAATTTTATAATTGCATCATAGTTCTCCTCGAAATATTCTTTAAATTCAGAGCTCCACTGCTCGTTATCACGAGGTACCACCACCTGGAATCTGCCATTCTGTTCGAAGAGCGCTCGCATATAGCCAGCAAGCTCGACATTGAGTTCCCTTTCAAATGTATCCTTGTATTCAGCTCCTCCGTATCCAGGTTCGTGACCAGGCATGATGAGAAGATTCACTTTTGACTTCACACTTAACGGATTAGTTTGGTCTGACATGATACCCGCAGACTGATATCTTTTTCGAATGGAGTCTTCAGTTTTCTTAGCGAGTGTAAAGAACGCAGCTGCGCCATCACGCGAAGCTTCGTATGAATAGGTGCCTGCCGTTGCTTGATACATCGCCGCGACGAGACCCGCGAAGACTGCCAACATGAGGATAAATTTATTCATAGAGAGAAAAATAGCTATATGGTATAAAGAAGTATATGCCAGAACTACCTGAAGTACAAACAACCGCATCCGGCATTAATACTCATCTTAAAGGATTGATCATTAAGGATGTATGGACGAATTACGACAGTGCGTTCTACAGCAAGAAAGAAGAGATCAAAAATCCAAAGTACTTTTCTTTTTTTAAGAAAACCATTGTCGGAGCAAAAATCACTGGCTCAACTCGCCGCGCGAAAAACGTTCTCATTCACCTCTCGAACGGACAGACCATTCTCACTCACATGAAAATGACAGGTCACTATCTCCACGGTACTTATATCTATGATCCCAAAGGAAACCTAGGTAAGTACCGCCAAGGAACAGTAAGTGACCCGTGGGTTCCAGCAAAAGATGGTCCGCTAGCAGACCCATTTAATAGATTTATACGACTCATCTTCGTCCTCTCTGACGGCACACACCTAGCTCTCTCAGATATGCGAAGATTCGCCAAGACGACTGTCATCAAAACATCCGACTTAGATACATCTCATCATCTTATAGGCATTGGGCCTGAGCCTCTCGAAGATGCGTTTACCTTCAAAGCGTTCAAAGAGAGACTGCACCGTCGTCCCGCAGGGAAAATAAAACAAGTAATCATGGACCAGGCTATTATGGCCGGCGTTGGCAACATTTATGCTGATGAGTCATTATGGCGTGCAAGCATTCATCCATTGAGTATTATAAAAAAGATTCCAGAACCCAATCTAAAAAACCTTTACAACGCTATTAGAAAAACCCTACTCAAGGGAATTGATTTCGGAGGAGACTCAATGTCTGACTATAGAAACATTCACGGCGAACGAGGAGAATTCCAAGAACAGCATCAAGCGTATAGGAAAACCGGAAAGCCCTGCAGGAAGCCTGGGTGCAAAGGCATGATCACTCGAATAGTTTTAGGCGGACGTGGCACGCATTTCTGCAGCGTGCACCAAGTAAAATTTTAGATATTCAAAATTCTAAAGAGGGCGATGCCGGCGGCTACTGACACGTTGAGTGACTCCTTCTTCCCCCTCTGAGACATCTCAGCAATAATGTCAGCTTCTTTGAGAACCTTTTTGTCGACACCCTCCACCTCATTACCCATAACAAAAAGAATTGCACACTGTTCATCCTTGGAAGCTTTACCGAATTTCTTTTCGAGCTTCTCGCGCACAGTCTTGTAGTCCAAAGATTTTTTGTGCTGTTCAACTGCGACGATGGCTCCCCTTTTCCCCCAGTCCTTTCTAAAAGCTTTAATAAACACCATCGGATCTTCGGCATACTGCCATGGAATAATTTCTTCGGCACCGAGAGCTACCTTTGCTACGTCATTTCGTTTTCTTCCGAAACGATCAAGTGGTGTTGGACTATGACCGGCGAGATATATTCCATTTACACCTGCAGCATCAGCTGTCCTAAAAATAGAGCCCACATTATACACACTCCTGATGTCATTCAGGAGAATGAAAGCCTGTAGATGTGAGAAGTGGGAAAACATATTAGTCGCGAACCTGTCCAATGCGCTATACTTATCACAAGCATTACATAACAAAAGCTTCATAACAAGTACTATGCACACCCTTTCAATTTTCCCCGATTTGCTCACCTACGCCTCCGTCGGACCTCTCCTCTTAAGGCTTCTTTTAGGCGGAATCGCTATTTATTTTGGAACAAGGAAAGTAAAATTCCTCCAGGCAAAAGTTTCGAAGAATTTAGGGTTTGCTGAAATCATTTTAGGTGTACTTCTTGTCCTTGGCGCATTCACACAGATAGCAGCACTCCTTTTGGCAATCATGCTCTTCATTCAGTTAGTTGATAAAGCCCGCAACAAAGCCCTACTTACAGCTGGCGTTAATTATTATCTGATACTTTTTATTATCGCGATCTCTCTCATGTTCACAGGACCTGGCTTCTTCTCTATTGATCTACCTCTCTAAAATAGGTGTAGCGAAAGCCTCAAAAATTGAATTTTCATGGCATTGTGATAGCATTGTGCCATTACGCGCCCGTAGCTCAGTTGGTAGAGCATCTCCCTTTTAAGGAGTGGGTCGTTGGTTCGATTCCAACCGGGCGCACAATTGACGTCACAAAAATACACTGATATAATATTATCAGTGTATTTTTGTGACCGAAACTCCTCGAAAGGAAACGTATGCAGACCACCGACCGCCAGCACCTTGAGAAATTGATTAGCAGCTTACTGCCGCCCCTCCCCCGAAAATCCGCAGCCGCGGACTTACCTTCAGCCGAGCATATCTGGGAACGAATGGGTCCAGACATCCAGAAATTCATGGATCGAGCGCCACTCGTTGACCTGATGTGCATCCTCGGGTGCAAAGCCTCGATGCTTCGCATTGACGAATACGACGTGATCGCCACGACGGATCCGAGAGCGTTTCTCTTCGTCGGCACGACCTATGCGAACATCCTCCAAAGCGCGCCTCCAGGAAATACTGGTCGCATCACTATGGAAGAAACCGCCGCTCGCATTATTCTCGCTTGGATAATGGACACGCTCGTCTCTTGGGAAAAGTTCCACCACGAGCCGGTTCGGGCCGCAGCTTAATTCACGCTAATCAAATTCTAAAAACGAAAAGTCCCGTTGCGCAAGCGATGGGATTTTTTTCTTTCATTCTTTTTCTCCTCGTGCTATAACCACACTAGAAGTACTTGAACAATATGAGCAATCCGCGCATAAGAACCATACTGCGCGATTATGATTTTGGTTTAGTCTGGCAGGCGTCAGGCGCAACCAATTTCACCGATCGTATAGGTTGGTGGTATCACAAGCCAATGAAACTCGTCGGCGCAGATTGGGCCGGCAGTACATTCGCCTCGAAAACGACAACCTTCGCTGCACGCGCAGGCAAAATGCCTCTTAAGGAAGATAGGTTCACACCGAAGGAACGTTTTCCTAAATGCATCCACGTCAGTCCCTTAAGCTTTGCACGAGGAGCGGCTCTTAATGCAGTTAGTCTCTCGGGACCAGGTCTGCCCTTCCTTATTCAAAACGCAGGATGGCAGGATCGCACCGACACCTTCTGGATTTCAATCATGACACTGGCTCCTTCTCGCGAGGAGCGAATCGAGGAAATCCGCAGCATCGTTGCATACCTCCTGCAGCACAAGTCACGATTCAAGGGTAAGTTTGGAATCCAACTCAATGTCTCCTGCCCTAATGGAGGATTGAATCCCAAAGATCTCATCGCAGAAGTCATGCCTATGCTCGATATTCTTCGTGCACTAGGCGTTCCTGTTGTGGTGAAGTTCGGGATTGATCTCTCGATTGAAGCAGCGATGGAAATTGAGAAGCATGAGGTACTCGACGGCATCGTGATCTTCAACACCATCCCCTGGCCCAAGCTCCATCCTGCCGAACAGGTTTATTATTTCGGCACGACAGTGTCACCGCTCATCGCTCATCTGGGAGAGAAATTCCCCGGCGGCGCTTCAGGTGCCATGATTCTGGAACGGCTTCTCAAGTTCATCCCAGAGCTCCGAAAGGCTGGGTTCAAAAAACACATCAATGGCGGTGGCGGCATCCTATGTCCCCATGACGGACTGCAGGTTCTCATGGCTGGAGCTGATTCCATTTCCTTGGGCTCAATCGCAATGCTTCGTCCATGGAATCTGTCACCCACCATTCGATTCATGAGAAAAATTCACGCGGGAAAATAACTCCGCATCGACCTCACTCACTAGCGCATATTCCTGATGGGAATATGCGCTAGTTTTTCTTTTTTAATAACATTGCATTTTCTATGGATTTCAATAGTATGAGGAACAGACTTACTTTCACAATATGGCAGAACTGATCTTGACTACAGATCTTGTTGAGTTACTCACGGGCTATGACCTGCACGTCCATTTCCGAAGTGGAAAAATGGGCAAACTAGTCGCGCATCACACAGCGCGATCATTCCATGGCGCGCTCGTCATGCCCAACTTGGATCCCCCAATCACCACTGCGACAATGGCCAGAGGGTATCGTGAGCAAATCCTCACATGGACAGGTACGCATGATTTCACGCCTATCATGACCATCAAAATCACCGGCGCCACAACGCCGGAAATGATACAGGACGCAAAGTCACTCGGCTTCTATGTCGGTAAACTTTACCCCGAGGGGGTCACACACAACTCCCTTGATGGAGTAAAGATCACAGATATCGAGAAGCTCTTTCCGGCATTTGCCGAAATGGAGAAGCTCGACATGGTACTGTGCCTCCACGGCGAAATGCCGCGGCCAGTGCACATCCTCAAACGAGAAGAGGAATTTCTAGCGATCTTGAGGAAAATTGCCCGTAAGTTTCCCAATCTCCGGATTGTGCTTGAACACATCACGACCGAAGCTGCCGTGAAAGCTGTGCTCGAGCTGCCTCAAAACGTGGTGGCCACGATCACGCTTCATCATCTCTACCTGACCCTGGAAGACGTGATTGCATACTTGGACACTCACGGTAACGAAGGCATCAACCCGCACCACTACTGCAAACCGATCGCGAAGTTTGAATCCGATCGGCAAGCATTGCGGCGCGCGGCATTCAGCGGATTCCCGAAATTCTTCTTCGGCTCAGACACAGCCCCACACAGTCGCAACAAAAAAGAATGCAGTTGCGGCTGCGCAGGAGTCTTCACTGCCCCCGTGGCACTGCCAATGCTCTGGCAGTTCTTTCTGGAAATGGCCGAGAATGACTTGGTGAAGGCCAAGGAACACTTCGACAAATTCGTTCGCGTCAACGGCGCCAATCATTACAAGTTGCCGCTGGCCACCAAACGGATCAGGCTCTCTCGCAAGACCTGGATGGTTCCTGACTCATATGGAGATACTGATCATCATGAGAACGGAATAATCGCAGTTCCCTTCATGGCAGGCAAGCAACTCCAATGGTTCGAGGAAGACATGACGATTGCGGCGTAATCCTCGAAATTTATTGATAGTATTTGTACAACGCAAAAGCGGGCCCCATATGGAGCCCGCTTTTTTCTTTTATTAAATCTTCTGCAAGATATATCTTTCTAGCAACTCACCTAATGTATCCTTTCCCCTTCTCGATTCGTGATACATGGAAACAAAATCATCGAGCAGCGCAACTAGTGAATCACCAGGATAGCGAGCGGCAAATGATTTTGATTTGGTGTAAACGAAAGGTTTGAGACCGGCATCATTAGCACTTCCAGAAGCAGCGGCGCGAGCCATGCTCTTGATCTGCCACACT
The DNA here is from genome assembly GCA_040387635.1 of Patescibacteria group bacterium. GTDB lineage: Bacteria > Patescibacteriota > Minisyncoccia > Phycocordibacterales > PALSA-1337 > JAZKDJ01. The sequence continues at coordinate 441,057 of JAZKDJ010000001.1, read as the reverse complement.
AGTACTCCATGAATGTTCTCATCTTCAAGGCCGCTCATCTTGGCCTGTATATATAGAGACCACAACTTAGCTTTGTCACGACTACCGAGAGCATCACCTAGAGAAAACACATTGAACTCTTCCTTCTTCGCAAGCGATGTCTTGAGTTGATGCTCTTCAATCTTGTCGGCGTGCTTTTTAAATTTCTCCAGAGTCTTCGCATCTATCTCACCTTCTCTGAAAATAAATACGTTGTCTGATCCCGCGATATCTTTGAGGCGTTCAAGTATTGCAGATTTCATAGCGTCGTCATCAATACTATGATGAACCGAGATTATATATTTATTCGCGAACAATCCCTGGCCACCAATATATTCATCGAGAGCGATCTCTGTGAAGTTATCTCCAGCAAGTGTAAAAGCTGAAGCGTCAGGACGTTTTTTGTGGAGCATTTGAACTAAGCCCTGCACTTTTGTTCTTACTGTATCGTAATCGCTGCCGTGAATGAGATAAAGCATGTCGGTTATTACTGTTGATTATTTTAACTCGCCCCAGTCCTTACCTGCCTTGTACTCAGCTTTGCAAATAATTCCAGAAATATCTTTTGGATCAACCACAGTCTCCATGTATTTCTGAATGTCAGGAGCAACCTTCTCCACGCTGTCGTTCTTAATTTCAAATACAAGTTCATCATGCACTTGCATGAGCATCCGCACGCACTCGTCGAGCTTTTCTTTCTTGATGTGCTCAGCGATTTTTACCATAGCAAGCTTAATGATATCTGCTTCAGTTCCTTGGATCGGAGCGTTAATAGCCATTCTCTCAGCCATGGCTTTAATAAATGGAATCTTTGATTTGATTCCTTCGAAATACCTTCGTCGTCCAAAAAATGTCTCTGTAAAGCCATTCCTGTAAGCTTCACCCTTCACTCGGTTGAGATATTCAGCAAGGCCGCTGAAGGTCTTGAAATATTCGTCATAAAACAACTGTGCCTCAGCTCTCGTCACTGGAGTCCCATCAGAAGAACCTTCACTCAAGTTCTGTCGCAAAGCATTCACACCCATACCGTACATGATGCCGAAGTTGATGACCTTGGCTCGTCGTCGCATTTCCCTATCCACCTTCTCGGGAGCAACTTTGAAAACTTCAGCCGCCACTGACGTATGGAAATCTCTACCGCTCTTGAAGAGCGCGATCATTTTCTCATCCTTCGAAAGGAATGCAGCTACACGAAGCTCGATTTGAGAATAATCGAATGCAACAAGTGAGTAGCCCTTCTCAGCAATGAAGGCATGACGAATTTTTCTTCCAAGATCTGACTTGATAGGAATATTCTGAATACTTGGATCCTGTGAAGCCATTCGTCCTGTCGCAGCTCCTGTTTGTATAAGAGTTGGATGAACTCGATTGTTCTCATCTACCAACTTTGGAATCGTATCTATATATGTTCCGAGAAGCTTGGAGAGCTCACGATGTTGGAGAATAAGGTTGATGATTGGGTGAACATCAGCAAGTTTTGCCAATTCTGATTCTTTGGTAGACCGTGCGCCGCCCGCCGTTTTCTTGGCGTTCTTAATAGTCAGTCCAAGATCAGTAAAAAGCACTTCACCCAACTGCTTCGGTGAACTTATATTAAATTCTTTTCCAGCGTGCTTCCAAATTGATTTCTCTAACTTACCAACTTCTTCGTGATACTCCTTGCTTAGCTCTTCCAAATATTTCACATCAATCTTTACACCGACGCTTTTCATTTCGTCCAAAATAGGAATCAAAGGCAATTCAATCTCCTCATATACTCGAGTGAGATTTTTCTTTTTTATATCTGCCTCAAGAATAGTGATGGCCTCTTTGATATCTTTCGCTTTCGTAAATTCCATAACCTCTTCGTATGTCGGATTAGTTTTATTGGAATCTACAATCCAAATAGCCAGCTGCGCCCTCTTCAAGTCTTGGGGATTAACTGTTGATATATCGGGTATAACTTGTTGATTACCTGAGGATATGTCGTCACCCATTTGGTCGAAACCATCATCCTCGCTCATATTTTGAGCCGTATTTGAGACAGACTGGCCTGTAATGGCCGATTTGAGCCTTGCACCGAGTGTCCTGAACTCAAGCTCTTGGAAAAGGGCTAAAATAGCCTTCATATCCATGCTCTTTCTCCAGCTTTCTTCAGGCAGGCACACTTCAACAGGAGCATCTCGCCTAATCGTCGCGAGCATTTTGCTAAAGTTCGCTTCCTCTTCCCCATCCTGCAGAAGCTTGATGATGCGATCAGTAAGTCCAGCTTCTTTGAATTTCTCTGGGCTCTTCTTCAGAACCTTGTACATATTCTCAATTGTTCCAAATGTCGTGATGAGTGTCGTAGCTGTTTTCTCTCCAATTCCTTTGATACCAATAATATTATCTGATGGATCACCTCGAAGACCTTTGTAGTCAGGAAGTAATTCTGGACCAAAACCAAATCTCGCTCTTACAGCGTCTTCGTTATATATAACAGTGTCATTGATTCCCTTCTTGAGCGTGAAAACTCTCACCTTGTTGTCTTGAACAAGCTGAAGTGTATCCATATCTCCCGATGCTACAACGATATCCAAATCCTTCTCACCACGAAGCTTCTCAACAATAGTTCCAAGCATGTCGTCGGCTTCAAACCCTTCCTTGTCGCAAATTTGAATATTGAGCGCAATAAAAATATCCCTCGCCCTCTTGAGCTGATGAACGAGCGCGTCGTCTGTCTTTGCTCGGTGCGCTTTGTAATCTTTGTATACTTCATGGCGATACGTCGGCTTAGGCAAATCAAAACAAGCCACAATATGATCGGGCTTTAAATCATTGATGATTCGAATGAGCATGGTACAGAGTCCATACAAAGCACCAGTAGGTTCGCCCTTACTTGAGGCAAAATCCGGCAAAGCATGGTACGCGCGGTGAAGAATCGCATGTGTATCGAGGAGTACTAACCTGCGCAGGTATGCATCCGATGTCTTGTTGTCGGCGTGTTTGAGGGCTGTCATACAAGAATTATATCGGAGGTCACTTAGGAAAGATAGGATTTTCGCTTTATTCTCTATTACTATCTTCGTTATTATCTATTGCACCACGATTCGTCTTTTACCCTCTTCAACATGTTCAAATTGGATCTTTATATGAGACGGCATAACATCTGCAACATTCTCAGGCCATTCTATGCAAATAAGTGTATTCGGCTCACTTATAGTCTTCTGCCATCCCAAAACACTCAGTTCTTGGCCGTTTTTGAGGCGATAGGCATCAATGTGTACCAGCTTCCTATATATAGAGCGCACGGCGGGATTAATTGCATATGATTTCTGTATTACAAATGTCGGGCTGGTTATATTTTCCTTGATCCCCAACTCCTTTGCTATGAATTGTGTGAACGTAGTCTTTCCCGCGCCAAGATTTCCATAGAGGCCGAGAATGGTGGCCTTGGAATTTATCTCCGCTTTACCTATAGAAAAATTAAGAAGCTGTCGCGCTGCAGCTTTCATGTCTTCAAGATTGTTGATATCAAACTCCATGGCTACAGCCTAGCATAAGGAATATATAAAATGAAAAGTCCTCCAACACATGGTCGGAGGACTTTTGAAGCTTGAGCTTCTGCGATTCTTTTTTTTATTTGCCTATGAGTAGTGCGGGCGGACCTTTAGGGCCTTCCACATAACTATGGCGGATAGTTCCAACTTCACGCCAGTGGCCATACTCCCTCTGCGCAACCTCGTTGGTGTAACCCCACGTGTAGGTTGGCGGATTGTGAGAGACAGCCACCCATTGGCGAGTTGCCGGATCCCACACCAGACTTCCTGCTTGGTAACTGGATCGTCCTGTGGACATGGCAGTCCTGCCATTGGAGGAGTATCTTTGTCGATTATTGAACTCTTGAGGTTCAATCGCCGATTGGGGTATGCCGCGACGCGGATTCCACGACTGGCCGAGACCAGACCCACTAACAAGCCGTCCATCATTCAAACGAATGAAGACAGTTTTGTCCTGAGGTGTTCGACTCCAACCGGAGCAGCCCGTGCCTACAAGAAGCAGAGCCAAAAGAAGAATCGTGTTTGCAATGTGCTTTTTCATGAGTACTTTCGTTACCGGAATTCAGTGAGCTGGCGTCGTGCCAGATGTTTAGGAATACCATGTTCCTTAACATATATATTATACCATCTTTTATAGGTACTAGTCAACATCTCCTCCGCCGCCCTATTTACCCATAGTTTCCCCACCACAGAACCATGAAAAAATACTTAAACATGGGTTATAATTGCTATATATGATCCAATTTGACGAAGATAAGCAGAATCGAAGAGTCGCCGATCTACGGCGAAAAGAGGAAGAAGATCTTGTGAGAACACTCGCCCCTAAGTATGGCGTTGAGTATATAGACCTATCAGCTACCCCAGTAAACACTGACGCACTTCGACTTGTCGATGAGTCCAAAGCTCGAGAAGCCAAGCTTGCTCCATTCAGCCTCGTTGATAAGCATGTGAAGTTAGCAATGAGAATTCCAGATGATGAGAAGGCACACGCTATAGCAAAAGAGCTCTCAGCAAAGGGTTTTGAGATTGCTCCTTTTATCGTATCTACAGCCAGCCTCGAGAAAGCATGGAAATCCTACAAAGATCTTTCATTCGCCATTGAAACAAAAGCTGGCTCCCTTGAGATTTCTAACGATGAGGTGAGTGCAATCATCGACCAAGCCAAGAGCCTCCCTACTATTCAGTCCATCCTCCAAAACACCCTCTCGATGAAAAGAAGTTTTCGAGTATCTAGAATTCTCGAAACGATTCTTGCTGGTGCGCTTGCAATTGGCGCTTCCGATGTACACATCGAACCAGAAGAAGGTGAAGTACGATTGAGATATCGACTCGATGGAGTGCTCACAGATGTACTCAACTTCGATCACGATACATACAAACTTCTTTTGTCTCGAGTAAAACTCCTCTCAGGACTAAAGCTCAACATCAAGCAGGAACCTCAAGACGGACGATTCAGCATCAAGCTCGCACTTGGCGACATTGAAATCCGAACCTCAATGCTCCCTGGCGCATACAGCGAATCTATCGTGCTCCGAGTATTGAATCCAAAATCAATCTCAACACCTCTCGAAGAACTCGGTATTCCTCCAAAACTTTTGAGCGTTATTCTCGAAGCGATTGATAAACCAAACGGAATGCTCCTTACAACAGGACCAACAGGATCTGGTAAGACAACTACGCTTTATGCCCTTCTCAAGAAGATCCACGAACCAACAATCAAGATAATCACCATCGAAGATCCCATCGAATACCATCTTCCTGGTATTACTCAGACTCAAACTAACGACAAGGGATACAACTTCCTCGAAGGTCTCCGCTCAGCACTCCGACAGGATCCTGATGTGATCATGGTTGGAGAAATCCGGGACAACGAGACCGCAGCTATCGCCATTAACTCGGCGCTTACTGGTCACCTCGTGTTCTCAACACTCCACACCAACAACGCAGCAGGAGCTTTTCCTCGTCTAATTGACCTTGGAATTAACCCTCGAGTTATAACATCCGCAGTTACCATCGCTCTCGCACAGCGTCTCGTTCGCCGACTCTGCCCTGCATGCAAAAAAGAAAAACTCCTCGAGGGTGAGGAGAAGCGAGTGATTGATAACGTGCTAGCAAAGATTGTTGACCGATCGCTCATCCCAGAGAACACTACAAAAATATGGGAACCAGTAGGCTGCGAAAAGTGCAACAAATCTGGCTTCAAGGGACGAATCGGAATCTATGAAGGAATCATCGTCAACAAAACACTAGAGGAAACAATTGAAAGCTCCCCAAGCGAACGAAGCGTTGCGGAGATAGCGCGACCACAAGGAATCCTAAACATGGAAGAAGACGGTATTACAAAAATCCTCCAGGGCCACACTTCCCTTGCCGAGCTCAAGCGAGTAATCGAAGTTATAGATTAATAATCAATTTTCATTCTTATGCAGAATCCAAACAACCTCAGTATGATGATGAGCCAGATAAAGAACGATCTAGAGAAGAGTAATACTGCGTACAAACAAAAAGAAGAGCTTATTCGCACGAATAAGCAGAAAGAACAGACACTAGAAAAATCCCTCATTCCAAAAAAGGCAGAGAAGAAAAAGAAAGAGGATGCCATCCGTAAAGAAACGCAGGAAATACAAAAAATCGGCACAGAGATTGCTGCTATTGAAACGAATATAGCCAATCTCAAGACTGAAGAAGCCCGAGCAGTAGCTGAAATGGGAGCAATCAGACTTAACCTTTTGAGAAAACAAGCAGAACTTAAGAGAATAGATGATGAGTATACGAAAGCTCTAAAAAGTAGTGCAGTAAAATCTTAACAGCGCGAATCACGCTATCCCCACTGTCAATTGTATTTATAAAAAAGAGGAGTATATTGAATCCAGGCCAGAAGAAGAGAGAAAAGAAATAGAGAGAAACGATTTTTTAAGAGAATTTTAAAAAGAAAAAATCGAATTCATAAATCTCTAAGCAATACTTTCAATGTGTGCACCAAAAGTTAAATTTTCCCCCGAGGATAACCACAGTAAATATACACAAGGTATATAACCAGAGTGTCCTTAGTGAAAAATCTGATAACCCACGCGAATGGGCCAATTGCTTAGAGATTTCTGAACTCGATCAAAGTGCGATTGAATCAAAGACTAATTCCAATGTCTTATTCAGTTACCCAAATAGTCTAGCATGTTTTAATATCAATGTCAAGTAACCCTATCCCGCCTCAGGATGAGGCATTATCCAAGGAGATGACCCAAGGTCCTGAGAAGGGCGGTGTTTCTGGCGTTAAAGGCGGAGAAGCTACGCAGGAATCAGGCTTTTTGGACCATACGCTTCGCCCTTCTAGATGGGATGACTACGTCGGACAGGAGAACATCAAGAACAATTTACACATACTTCTTACCGCTGCGCGAGAACGTAACCATCCGCCCGAGCATATTCTCTTCTATGGACCTCCAGGTCTCGGCAAAACCACCCTCGCCCACCTAATAGCCAAGGAAATCGGCGCACAAATCAAAGTTACATCAGGTCCTGCCATCGAAAAAGTGGGAGATCTCGCGTCTATTCTCACAAATCTCTCAGTGGGAGACATTTTGTTTATTGATGAGATCCACAGACTCAATCGTTCTATAGAAGAAATCCTCTACCCTGCCATGGAATCAGGATCTTTGGACATTATTATCGGCAAAGGCCCATCAGCTCGGACAATCCAATTAGATCTGCCCGCCTTTACCCTTATAGCGGCCACCACACGTGTTGCACTTCTCTCTTCACCTCTTCGCTCAAGATTCTCAGGAGGAACGTTTAGGCTTGAGTTTTACACGAACCAGGAGATTGAGAAAATCGTAGCGCGATCAGCCAAGATCCTTGGGATAGATATCGAACCTGCAGCAGTGACCGAGATCGCTAAGCGCAGCCGATTCACCCCTCGTACAGCAAACTATCTTCTCAAGCGCTGCCGTGACTTCGCTCAGATCCAAAAAGGCACACTAACCAAAGACGTCGTTGATAAAGCTATGAAGCTTCTCGGTGTCGACTCAGCAGGATTAACAAGCGCCGACCGTGCAGTACTTACGACGCTTATAGAAAAGTTTGGTGGAGGACCAGTAGGTGTAAACACCCTTGCCACTGCCCTATCAGAAGAAGAGGCTACTATTGAAGAGGTTCACGAACCATATCTTCTCCAGCTTGGCTTCATCGAACGAACTCCTCGAGGACGAACTGCCACAACAAAAGCATACGAGCATTTGAACATCAACGGATCGCCGAAGTTGCTCTAGATTTTAAGTCTATTTAAATAATTAAAAACAACAGGAGCTTGCAGCTGCTGTTGTTTTTTGTAATTACTGATGTGTGCGATGTGAGGTTAGGTCACTTTAATCCCACGAACTGCTGCCAATGCCTGTTTGGCTGCGTCAGCTGTGACTGAGTGTTTCTCAAATACTTCTTGGACAACACTCTCAACCTGCAATATCCCAATCAACAGAACTCCTGTTGAAATGGTATCGAAGTTGTTTTCATTCGCCACCGCGACCGCGCGATCGAATGCAACCGTAAGGCTAAGCGAGAAAGGCAGCTCTACTGTTGTTTCGACATAGAAAACCATCGGGGGTTGTCTAGGTATCTCGCGTATCAAATCGAGATAAAGCAGTTGGCGATTAACGCCCGTGAATTCCAGCACTCTTTCCGCTTCTCCATGTACAAAGTCAGGCTCACGGCAGGAACCGGTAATGACATCTTCCGGCAGAATTGTCGGGTGCTCCCGAAACACAGCCTCCTTGTTCGCAAAATGGATGAGTCTAACAGTTCCCGGAGCCAAGGGTTTGGGGAAATTAAAGGTCCTCATACAAAACTCGTTTCTACTGGCAATTTACTGCTTACAAGCGACTGAGTCAATAAGATCCTCGCAAAACTTTTATTTTTTGTTTAGAATGCCCTTATCACCTTTAATTTAGATTCACATGTCAGGACATAACAAATGGTCAAAAATTAAGCACCAGAAAGCAAAGACGGATGCGCAAAAAAGCAAAACCTTCACCAAGATGGTTCGACTTATTACTGTTGAAGCAAAGAAAGCAGGAGGTAATCTCAAATCTCCAGGACTTGTGACAGCTATTGAGAAAGCTAAGAAGGAAAATGTTCCCAACGACACGATTGATCGAGCAGTGAAAAAAGCCACAGCCGACAACAGCGCAGCAATGGAAGCTATTACATACGAAGCATACGGACCAGGTGGTGTTGCGATCGTTATTGATACACTTACAGACAACAGGAACAAAGCGGCTCAGGAAATAAAACACATTCTCTCAAGCAATGGTTCCGAACTCGCAGCTCCTGGTAGCGCATCATGGGCGTTTACCAAGACTCACGAAGGCTGGGTACCTCAGACAATGATTCCTATAAACGACGAAGATGGCGCAAAACTTCAAGCGCTCGTGGAAGCACTTGAGGATAACGATGAGGTGCAGGAGGTATATACGAATGCTGAGTAGATACGTCAAAAGAAAACTCCCTCTCCAGGGAGTTTTCTTTTCTTGACTTAACCCACTGATTGCATAGTATGAGGGCAGACCAAATTTTTTGTCATGCCTGAGGAAAATACAGTTATATTGCAAACCCTTAAATCATTCCAACCTAACGAACTTCCCCGCGGGAGGTGTATTGCCACCGGCAAAACCAAGCTCATCATTGACCTGGAAGAGAGTCCAGGAAATGTCGCCGTCTTCTCGATGGATAACGTCACTGCCGGCAACGGCAGACGTAAAGCCGTCGGTGAAGGCAAAGGCGTGCTTTCAAACGAGATCAGCAGCAATGTCTTCGCTCGACTGAAGCGCGACGGAATCCCCGTGGCCTTCGTGAGAAAAGGCGGGGATCGTTGGTTTGAAGCTCCTGCCTGTCGCATGCTTCCCTTCGAGCTCGTTGTGCGGCGGAGGGGCACAGGGTCGTTTACCAAACGCAATCCAATTGTGGCTGATGGCGCGTATTTCGAACAATTGGTGTCGGAGACCTATCTCAAAACCACCGGCAAACGTTGGGGTGAACATGAGTTGCCTGACGATGATCCGTTGATGGTTATCGACGAGAAGAAGAAGGTCATCCACCTTCACGACGCAAGCGTCGTCTTTGACGAAGGTAAACCCTTCCTCACTCTTCCGTTCAGTGCGGTGTTCACTGATCCTGAAGATTTTGAACGCCTGGGCACAGCCCAACGGCAGTCCATCCTAACCTTCATAGCTCTCGAAGCAGCTTGGCGTGAACAGGAATGTGATCTCTGGGACTTCAAAGTGGAAGCCGGCGTCACAGCAAAAGGAGAAGTCATCATTGCTGACGTCATCGACGCGGAATCTTGCCGCGTGCGCGACAAAAAGGGTGTGGACCTCAGCAAGCAGTTCTTCCGCGACGGCGGCGACATCGACAAAGTAGTTGCCCGTTACCGCATGGCCGCCGAATACACCAAACGTTTCAACAATTGACGGCGCTCGTCGGTTGCTCACTCCTTCCTGGCACGCTGCGGGAAGGAGTTTTTCTTTTGTGTATGCTATATAATCAATTTATGACGTTAGAGAAAAAAGCTAAGATCAAGCAAGGCTTTGTAAGCGCAGCTGCGCCACTCATTTATTTGGGACTTTTTCTTTTACTATCACTTGTATGGTGGGCATTCTCTATGCCTGAGCCGCAATATGTTTTTAATTATATTTTAAATTTATTTGATACCCATGGCCTTATGATTGTGGGGTTGGCGGCATTTATCGAGGGGCTCGTGCTCATAAACATCTACTTCCCTGGTTCAGCTGTCATTGTGATTGGTGTGATCGCGGAGAAAGGTGACGCAAAAGGCGCAGCGCTCGTAGTACTCACAACTACGATTGCTTTTATTCTATCGGGTGTCGTGAATTATTTCATCGGCTATTATGGATTACACTCAATAATCAAAAAGTTTGGAGGGGAAACTTGGCTGAAGCAAGCAGAGGCTTGGTATCAAAGGAGTGGCAACAAGGCAATTCTCGCCTCGTACATGCATCCGAACTTAGGAGCTTTCATATCTGTAGCATGCGGTAACGCACGATATAATTTTGCTAGGTTCCTTCAATATGCTGCCACTGCATCAATCTGCTGGAATATTCTTTGGGGTATCATAGTATTCAACTTCGCGACAATGATGGGACGGGCAGTAACACAAGGTTGGCCAGTAATTGTCCTCCTACTCACATGGGCTATTGTTGTTTTCATCAAAGGCTACAGAGAGACTCCAAAAGGAACCGCAGAAACCTCAGCTCTGATATAATCGAACTATGAACATACTCGGCATTGATCCAGGATATGAAAGAGTAGGAATCGCAGTCATCAACAAGCAGCCGGGACAAAAAGAAACCTTGTTGTTTTCAGACTGCTTCAGAACACCTCCCAAACTCCCCTTCTCAGAGAGGCTTGTGATGATCGGTGATGCTATTGGACAAACAATTGGCCAATATCAGATAGATGCCCTTTCGATTGAAACTCTTTTTTTCAAGAACAACCAGAAAACAGCCATGGGAGTATCTGAAGCTCGTGGAGTAATCATTTATAAAGCAGCATCACAGAAGATTCCCGTCTATGAATACAGCCCGCTTCAGATTAAATTAACCATCACTGGCTATGGTAAAAGCGACAAGGAACAGATGATTAAAATGATACCCATGCTTGTCAAAATAACTAAGCCAATCAAGTACGATGACGAGTACGATGCCATTGCCGCAGCACTCACATGCAGTGCCCACGAGCGCAGTTTTCCACAAAAACTGACGTCATAATTTGCAAAAGAAAAGGTCTTCTGTTACAAATTAAAAATCAGAAACGGAATTTGTAGCTGAAAATTGTTAAAACTTTAAATTATTTCGTACCCAGTATGCCCAAATCGAAATCACAAGACCCAAAAAAGCAGCCAGTGCAGGAGGACGTAAAGCCAGCGGAACTAGAAGTAAAAGATGATGAAAAGGTCCTTGATCCAAACCTTATCTTAGAAGTAGCGGAGGAAGAAGACGACCTTTTGGAAGAGGAAGAAGCCGCGGCAGTTAAGGCGGAAGAAGAGGAAGACGAACTCCTTAGCCCTGAAGAAATCAACCCATTTGGCGACAAGTGGGAGGAATAGGTTTTCCTTTACTTTGAATGTTAAATAAGAAAAGCCACCGGATGATTCCGATGGCTTTTGTGTAACTTGTCTTACGGGGCAAGTTATTTTTTACCCAACCTATATGTAAGTGTGAAGTAACACCGGAGAAAATCCGGATCACTTCCACTTCGAACCTGGTATCCCACAGCAAGCGCGGCTGTTAAATGTTGGGAGATCTTCTGAAGTGGTAATGGAAATACCACACGTGGTCCAAATCCAATTGAATCCTCCTTACCCGCAAAAGAAAAAGTGTTATCGGATTCCAAACCATAACGCATTTGATAACTACCAATGAGAAGCGGAGTCTCGAGAGTGAATAAGCTATACAGACGCCGCCGCTCCTCTCTTGGAAATAGCATCAAATCAGCGCCGATGTAGAGCCTAGGCAAACTCCTATCCAAAAGTCTGAGGTTAACAATTGGATCTTGAAAGCCATCTTCATTGTGCCGTTCGCCACCCAAGAGCTCCACTGTACTTCCCTGTTTTCCATATGAGATAAGTGGACCAGCTAAATACAACCTCGCTGTCTCATTATCTTTCGCTGTAACATCGGGGAATATAAGTCTGACCGTCGCGCCAGCATTAATAAAACGGTTAGTATTCTGATTAAGGTATTGGATGTTTATAGGAAAACGGGCCTGAACATCCAATGATTGATCAGGTTTGGAAGCGGCAAAGCAATAGCCTGGCAATATAAGAATTACCACAACCCACAATATGTATGGAGTTTTCATAGATCTAATAGTTGACTGTTCTTGGGTCATCCTATAGTCTTGTCCTGGAGTGGCAAATACCACCACAAGGAGTATACAACCTCCCTATTTATATGAATCAAACAATACTAGAGGAACTTGGTCTAAGCCCAAATGAAGCAAAAATTTATGAGTCTCTTTTGGAACAAGGAGAATCAACAATCAGTGATATCGCACTTGTAGCAAAAATCCATCGAAGAAATGCTTACGATGTGATCCAGCGACTTATCAATAAAGGTTTGTGTTTTCAAATTGTCTCGTCAGGAGAAAATAAATATAACGCTGTTGACCCAGACAAGCTTACTGAATTAGTTGCTGAGAAGCAGGAGAAGCTCCTAAGCATCCTCCCTTCCCTCAAAAAGAAATTTGATACTAACTTCACAACAGAAGAAGCTTATTTATATCGCGGCCTTGAAGGACAAAAAAATGTCTGGAGAGACATTCTTCGTGTTGGTGAAGATGCGTTTTTTATCGGAGCAAAAGGAGGATGGTTTGATCCACGACTTGAGACTGGGCGAATTGCTTTCTTTAAAGAAGCCAACAGAAAGAAAATTAAATTCATTCAACTTTTCGACGACGAGGTCAAAAAACAAATTCCACAATTCCCTCGCCATTTTCCTGGCGACCTCAAATACCGTTTTCTTCCTGAGAAATATTCCACCAATTCAGGAATACAAATATTTGGTGATTACGTAATCTCATACACAGGATTAGCTATTGGAAAAATCAGTGAGGACGTAACCTTCTTTGTAGTACACAGCAAAGACTTAGCAGAAAGCTACAGAACTTGGTTCTGGTATATGTGGGAGCAATCTTTTGAAGACAAAGAAAACCTTAAGAAAAAATAAAACCTACAGCTTTATTTTTACGAACTTTCTTTTTCCAATTTTAATATCTATAGGAGAAGTGACTGCGAAATGAATATCAGATATCTTGTTGCCATTTGAGTCAGATACGGCTCCCTGCTTCACTAATCTCTGGTATTCGCTTTTTGATTCTACAATCTTTGCTTCGGTCACAATGTCACCAAGTTTTGTTCCAGATGTTGTTGTAATCTCTACAGCTTCGTCAGAAAATGTTTTCTCAACGAATGTTCTTACAAAAACTTCTTCAGCTTTGAGAGCTGCAGGTTCTCCGTGGTAGATAGCGATGATAGCTTTAGCGAGTTTCACTTTGAGATCTCGAGGATTAGCTCCTGCTTCCATAGATTTTTTCATGTCAGCAATTTCGGAATCAGAAACAAACGTACAAAGTTCGAAAGCTGGAATAATTAAATCATCAGTCCACGACATGATCTTTCCAAACATTTCTCCAGCAGACTGGTCGAGACTTACCATGTTACCTTCAGTCTTTCCCATTTTTTTACCAGATGGATCAACAAGTAGTTTTGATGCGATGACAAATTTCTCTTTATCCTTAACAACTCTCATGAGATGTCTACCTGCGAGCATGTTAAATGTTTGATCGTTACCACCAATTTCTCCATCAACATCCATTGCGACTGAATCATATCCCTGCATGAGTGGGTACATGAATTCGTGAATATAAATAGGTTTACCTTCTTGAACGCGCTTGTCGAACATATCTCTCTTAAGCATCTGATCAACAGTCATGAGAGACGCGAGCTCGAGCACCTCATTGAATTTCATTTTAGAAAGCCAAGCTGAATTGTATTTGAGGATAGCTTTGTTCGAACCCGAGAATTTAAGGAAAGCACTTGCCTGCTTTTTATAAAGCTTTGCATTTTTGAGAACTTCGGCTCGTGTGAGTTTTTTGCGAGCAGCTGTCTTGTCTGTAGGATCGCCGATCATTCCTGTGAAGTCACCGATAAGTAAAATAACTTGGTGTCCAAGTTCTTGGAACTCTTTGAGCTTCTTCAGAGTAATGGAATGACCCAAATGGAGAGTTGGACCTGTAGGGTCAATACCCAAATACATCGTTAATCTCTCACCTTTAAGCATGCGATCCCTCACATTTTCAGTGGAAGGAAATACCTTTTCAACCCCCCTAGTTAGGAAGCTTTCTATCCTTTGTGGATCCAAAACCGGTTTGTTGGCCGTTAATCTGATCATCATGAGCCTATACTAGCATAATTTGGTATAATTATAAGATATGTTACATAAGCTTTTTTTCAAACCAGTTCATAAGAGTGCTTCCCACAAACATCCCCACCGTCACGACTCCAAGAAGCGAAATATAAAGAAGGCTGCGAGAATCATCATATCCTTCGGATTACTTTGCGCCGGTCTAGTGCTGATTTGGCTTGCGTCGCTCAGAATACCCGACCTAAGCTCCTTCCAAACGAGGAAAGTGGCCCAATCTACCAAGATTTATGACCGTAGCGGAGAGATTCTTCTGTATGACATCCATGCAGATGCCAAAAGAACGATAATTCCATTCAGTGAAATGTCGCTCTATATCAAGAATGCTACTCTAGCGATTGAAGACGCTGAATTCTATAACCACCATGGAATCAAGCCAAAATCCATCATTAGAGCCGTACTTGCCAACCTTACACCAGGAGGTTTGACCCAAGGAGGATCGACGATTACCCAACAGGTGATCAAAAACTCAATCCTTACCAAAGACAGAACCATCACTCGAAAGATTAAAGAGTGGGTTTTGGCTATAAAACTTGAAAATGTTCTCACAAAAGAGCAGATTTTTGAGACGTACCTTAACGAAACACCTTATGGAGGAAATACCTACGGAATTGAGGAAGCAAGTAAGCTTTTCTTTGGTAAGAAGGCAAATGATGTAACCCTAGCAGAGGCTGCGTATTTGGCGGCTCTTCCCCAAGCTCCTTCGTACATGTCTCCATATGGATCACATAAAAACGTTTTGGACGACCGACAGAAGCTAGTGCTTAGGAAAATGAAGGAATATAACTTCATTACCAACGAAGAATTCGATTCTGCATCAAGAGAAAAAGTAACATTCCTCGCAAAAAATGCGACAGGAATCCGAGCCCCACACTTCTCTCTTATGATCCGCGACTACCTTATCGAAAAATTCGGTGAGGATGTTGTAGAGAATGATGGATTGAAAGTAGTAACATCGCTTGATGTTGAAATGCAGGAGAAAGCTGAGAAGGTTATTACTAATTTCAGTAAAACGTTACAAGACAACTTCGGAGCAAGCAACACAGCCCTCGTTGCAGTAGATCCTCGAAATGGAGATCTTCTTACTATGGTTGGATCTCGTGATTACTTCGACAAAAAAATTGAAGGAAATTACAACGTAGCAACAGCTATGAGACAGCCAGGTTCCGCGTTCAAACCATTCGTATATGCAACAGCTTTCAACAAAGGATACACATCTGAAACTATTCTATTCGATGTGAAGACTGAGTTTTCTTCAGAATGTAACCCTGACAGCACACCAAAGAGAGCTGGTGCAAAGTGTTACTCACCTAACAACTATGACGATATATTCGAAGGTCCTATTACCATCAGACGAGCTCTCGCTCAATCTAGGAACATTCCTGCAGTTAAGGCTCTATATCTAGCTGGAATCAAGGACTCAATACGAACAGCTGAATCTATGGGTATAACTAGCCTTACAGATCCTGACCGATATGGTCTCACTCTCGTACTTGGAGGTGGCGAAGTTTCACTTCTAGAACTTACAAGCGCGTATGGAGTATTCGCTAACGATGGAATCAAAAACCCTTATCGATTTATCCTAAAGATTGAAGACTCTCATGGAAATGTTCTTGAAAGTGCTGTAGATAATCCTACTCAAGCCCTTCCTGAAAACTCCGCTCGAATCGTGTCAGATATTCTCACAGACAAGCAGGCTCGCTTCCCTTACATCAATGATCTCCTCAACCCAATCCACCGCGATATTGCGGTCAAAACTGGTACCACCAACGATTATCGAGACGTATGGGCTGTAGGATATACACCAACAGTTGCTGTAGGAGCTTGGGCTGGAAACAACGACAACTCCCCTATGCAGAGAAAGGTCGCAGGTCTCATCATCATGCCTGTTTGGGCGGCGTTCATGAATGAAATTCGAGACAAGCTTCCTGATGAAACATTCAAAGAACCTGATCCGATTTCTAGCGACCTTAAACCAATCCTCCGAGGAGTATGGAAAGGTGGTAAATCTTATTACCGAGATACTGTCTCCCAAAAAACAGCTACTGAATTCACTCCAGCAGAAACACGTGAGGAAGTTATCCTCAACGAGGTCCACACTATTCTTTATTGGGTAGATAAGACTGATCCATTAGGTCCTGCCCCAAGAAATCCAGCTAGTGATTCACAATATAACAACTGGGAAACAGCTGTACGAAAATGGTTTGGTGGATGGAGAGCTACTAATCCAGACTTTAGTGAGAGTGATCGACTAATCATTCCTAACGACTCCGACGATGTTCATACATCAAAAAATCGCCCAACTATCTCGATCACAAATCCTGATGATGGTGAGAACTTCGATGAGGATGAGATGGTTTCGATTTCATTCAACTACAGAGGCAACTTCGCCTTGAAAAAAGCCGATTTCTTTGTAAATGGAACGTACCTAGGATCTAAAGAAGACGGTACAACCAACTACGTATTCCGAATAAGCGATGTACCTAATGACGGCCGACATATAATGGTTAAGGTAGTGGCTCAAGACGCGGTCTTCAACACAGCAGAGGATGTTGTTGAAATAGATATCGATTAACTAACGGATATCAACAATATGTAATTGAGGAACTGTTTCAGTGAAATGCTGAAGCAGTTTTTCTTTCTTTATAAAAATTTGATTCTTGGCATGAGAACTTAAACCAGAGAGACTTACCACTCCTTCTTTTACTTTTATTTGATTCGCAGTAAGAGTTATTCCAGTTATTTTTTTAACTGCTTCAGCGACAACGCCGATTATCCCTACTTCCTTATCGTAAATCCTCTTTATTTTCTCAAAGAGTGAGGAAATATCCTTCATACTACCTATTCATTGGCATTACGAGATAAGTAAATGTTGGGTCAGATACTGATTTGATGACCATAGGTCGATTCAACGTAGTAAATTTAAGAGTTAAGCTATCCCCTTCTATAGACTGAAGGCAATCAGAAATATATCGATGGTTGAAGTTAATTGCGATAGGCTCTCCTTCGATTGTTGCATCTATTGCTTTCTCAATCTCACCAACATCATTATTTTTTGTTTTAAAAATACAGGTCTTAGTTTTTGGATCAACTGAAATATTTACTTGATTAAATTTATCAGAGAAGATTGTTGAGACCTTAAGTGTATCCTGAATGTCTTGTGTAAGGGCTGTAGCTTCTGTAGTAGCTTCTTTAGGAATGATTTGACGGTAGTCTGGGAAAACTCCATCAACCACTCTTGAAACGACGTATAAGCCTTTATAAGAGAAAGCGATTTGGTTCCTACTTACAACCAAAGTAACATCATCATGCATCGTGTCTAAAATCTTGATGAGCTCAGGAACATTTCTTAGTGGAATAATGATTGGGCTAAATTCCTTATCTTTCTTAACACGAACTTTCTTCTCAGCCAATCGGAAGGAGTCTGTAGCAACGAAAACTACGTAGTCAGCTTCGCAATACATATAAACACTAGATAGTTCAGGCTTCACAGCTGACAAAGAAGCGCTATAAACAACGGATTTAAGGCCCTGAGAGATATCCATAGCCTTGATGGTGTACACAGATTCTTCTTCAACCTTAGGAATGATTGGAAAATCCTCGTGAGGAACAGCCTTAACAACGCTCGATGTTTTCTGAGCGCTGACTTTGAGATTACCTCCCTCTACTTCTAGAACTACAGTCTTTTCTCGTCCTAGAGTTCCAAGAAGGTTATTAAGAATACCTCCAGGAACAGCAACAGATCCCTCAACTTCAACTTTTGCTGGAACTATTATCTCAATACCAAGATCCAAGTTAGTAGACCTGATTGTTAGGTTGCTCTTATCTGCAATCAAAAGCACACACGAGAGAACAGGTAGCGTCATATTCTTACCAGCGATTCTTTCAGCTAATCCGATAGCATTTTTAATTTTCTCCTGTACGCATTCTACTTTCATAAGTATTAGTATTCTTTAATTTATATAAAATCTATTACTATTATTAGGACTGTGGATATGTGGGTAACCCCAGAATATCTTTTTCTACCAATGGGATTTCAGGATTTATTTTTCCTATAAGCTGTGGGGAATAGTCTATAAATAGTTGGATAAAGTTTCCCTCAAGAATTATTCAATTATTTATTAACTTCTTACCCCCAAGTTATCCACTGTCTATACCCCACTCTACCCACAAGTTAACCAACATGCAATTCACAGGTTATCCACTTAATGGACCCCACGAGGTTCCTACCCTATCAAGGCTCGGATCTGAGAAAGTTCCTGACCAAGGATGGAGTTGTTTTTGAGGTCTTCTTTGATCTTTTCGCAGGAGTGAATGACTGTAGTATGGTCGCGGCCGCCAAGTTTCTCACCAATTGAGGGGAAAGATACGTTAAAATCCTCTCTTAGGACGTACATAATCATCTGGCGTGGCTTAACCACCTCCTTTTTTCGTGTTTTGTCGTAGATAGCTTCCTCTCGAATATTGTAAAAGTCTGAAATAATCTTAACAACTTCCTTAACAGAGGCGTTTTTCTTAGGTTTTGAGGTGTTTTTGAGAAGGTTTTTGATCTCAAGAAGAGAAAGTGGCCGTCCTTTGAGCTGAGTTTGGCATGCCACAACGTTAATTACCCCTTCCAATTCCCTAACATTTGATTGGATAGATGTAGCTAGGAACTCAATTACCTCATCATTTAGGTGAATATTGCTGAGATTGCACTTAGCCCTCAATATGGCCGTCCTAGACTCTTGATCAGGTAAAGGTATATCAATGATCATTCCAGCACTAAACCTCGATCTGAGACGATCCTCAAGGCTTGGGATCATATGTGGATGCTTATCTGATGAGAAGATCAACTGACGATTGGTATTGTGGAAAGTATTGAACAAATGGAACAATTCTTCTTGGAATTTCTCCTTGCTTGAGAAAAATTGGATGTCGTCCATGATTATGACGTCATATTTTCTGTATTTCTCTTTGAATTGCTGGGCTTTGTTGTTTTGTAGTGACTCTAAATACTCAGAACCGAACTTTTCTGATGTAAGGTAGAAGATTTTTTTCTGTGGATGCAGCTGTTTTATCTTGTTTCCTACTGCTTGCATGAGGTGAGTCTTACCGAGACCAGTATTTCCATAGATAAATAGAGGGTTGTAGACCATTCCTGGTGTGTTTGCTGTCGCAAGTGATGCTGCGTGAGCTAGTTCGTTGAATGGACCAACAACAAATGTCTCAAATGTATAGCGAGGATTGAGATTATCATCCTTATTCACGTAATGATCCTGAATAGGAAGCGTAATAGTAGGCATTTGAAGGTTATTCTTCTTCGTATTTCGGTCATCCTTCCTCTTGTCCCCTTCTTTGATAATGACGTAATGAAGCGATCTTACTTCAGTATTTCGCTCTCTAAGAATACGCAAAATTGAATTGTGATGCTTCTCTCTGAGCCATTCTAGACAGAATGTGCTTGGAACACCGAGATGAACTGACCCTTCGTCTATTTTTAGAATGAATGTCCCTCTAAACCATGTCGCGAAGATAGCGGGAGAAACGGCAATTTCCATTTCACCAAGTACGTCTTCCCAAAGTTTACTATAGTCATTCATACTTATTGAGGAGAAAATAAATTTGATAAAATTTACTGATATGTGGATAAGTATATACCTGTTTAAAAATCGTGACACTTGTGTAAGCGTAATATGTATGTTCATAACGTGTGGAAAACTAAAAAATTCACAATAAATTTTCGAAGATGAAGTTTTTTCACAAAAGTTCATTAAAAATCTGTAAGAAATAAAAAGTGTTGATTTTTTATTATTTCTAATGTAGAGTGGTGTGACTATGGCAATCACTTACAAATCCAAGAAACGAAAGCGCGCACGAACGCACGGCTTTCTTGTGCGAAGCCGCACAGCTACAGGACGAAAGGTTATAAAACGACGACGAACTAAGGGCCGACGACGAGTTTCAATCGTTTAGTAGTATGCTTTCACGCTCCAAGCGTCTTACAACAGAACAATATCAGCGCGCCTTCGACAAAGGAACGCTTAACCACAGCACAAAAGCCACATTAAGGCTTTTGTTTGTTTCCGGGGAGGATGTAGGTTCAAGCCTATGGGCTGTTAATGTTCCTAAAAAAGTCTCTAAACTGGCTGTAGTTAGGAATAAAATCAGACGACAGACGTTCGAAGCCATTCACGACATTCTTAAATCAGATGATTATGAGCTACAAGCCTCAGATGAGCGCTCAGCCTGGGCAATTATTATCTGGAAACCAACTGTTCTCGACGCTACCTATGAACAGATTATTGAATACGTAGAAGAACTCATGATAAAAGCTGGCATAATTGTCAAAAGAGGATAAAATAGATCAATGTTTTCTTATTTATATTCAACGTTTATTTACAAACCGCTCTATAACGGACTTATCGGAATCATTGATATTCTTCCAAATGCCCTCGATGCCGGAATAGCAGTCATTCTCTTCACTATTATAGTCAAAGCCATCCTCGCTCCCCTCTCCAAGAAGGCTATTCTCTACCAAGTACGAATGAAGAAGCTTCAGCCGCAGCTTTCTGAGCTTCAGGCGAAGTACAAGCATGATAAGCAGCTTCAGACGCTTAAGATAATGGAATTCTATAAGCAGAATAAGATTTCTCCATTTGCAACAATTCTCCCTATCCTTATTCAGCTTCCAATTATTATTGGTCTCTATAGTGTGTTTACAAGAAGCGGCCTTCCTGAAGTAGATACAGCAATACTATATCCTTTCGTTGCTGCTCCTGAGATTAACGTTTATTTTCTTGGAATTCTTGATATAACGCAAAAAAGTATCGTCATGGCGATTCTTGCTGCTGTTTCTCAGTACCTATACTTCAAGGTTACGATGCCACCTCCCCCTCCCTCAACAAAAAAATTCGGAGATGCTCCGAATTTTCAAGAGGACCTACAGAGATCAATGTCAGTACAGATGAAGTATATCTTCCCTGTCGTCATCTTCTTCATGGCCTATAAGCTCTCAGCCGTTGTTGCTCTCTATTGGATAGTTAACAACCTATTCACTCTCGCTCAAGACTATTGGGTCAAACGAAACTACGCTATCGAGTCAAATCGATCATCCACAAACTAAGGTCTTTCTTGTTTGTAAATATAAGCACTTGTTCCTTAGGGTCTAGGGAAAGCTCAATCGCATCTAGATTCTGTCCTGTATCCTTGAGTGGGCTTGAAAGGAGCTCTACATCTGATGTTTGTGTGTTTATATACCACACTTGATCATTGAAGCTCATCTCCCCTGTGTACCATTTGTCAGGATATTGAGTTCCTGGCATATCGATTGGGATTGCACAGTATAGTGAGTATCGATCAATTTTGCTCCACACACATTTCTCTGGAAGAGTTTTATACAATGTTGTTACCGTCGTATTGTCTTTGAGATTTAAGATTTTCGTAACAACAGTGTTGGAATTATATTCAGCATACAATACTCGATCGAGCATGCTGTTGGTGAGTGTAGTTAGTCCTTTTATTGAGCTTAGAATCCTCTTCATGCTTCCAGTTTTTGCATCCAAAAAGAACAAGTAACCAGAAGTGGATGAGAGAGGCTTGGTTGTGAGTGTGATAGTTGATTCAGTTGGCCATTGTGTTAACCAGCCAGTTATTGGAGAATCCAAGATCTTTGTTTTCTTGAGTGAGTTAATTGGAGAAACATATCCGACACCATTCACTCCCTCAAGGAAAATTGAAAAACTCTTTCCAAGAGGTGAAATTACGCTTGTAAGAGGGCTTAGTCCTAGAGCTTGTGTTGAAGGAGTGTATACCATCACTGTTGTAGTTCCAATTGTTGTTGAAGCCGATCCTTCTGCGTAGATAGGTACTTTCTTTTTCTCTGCTGTAATCTTCAAGATCGTATCAGTTGGAGCGGCTGCCTCATCTCGTAGATATCGAAGCAACACCTCGCCGGCATTTGATGCCCAATAGGCTTCATACACATGTGGAACGGTTACATTTGAAAGCTTTGTGATCTTTGATGATGTGGCGAGGATCTCATAGATATGACCCAATCCCCTATCAACATAACGTATCGCTAGACCATCGAAGGTAGATGTCGCTATTGCTCCTGATATAGGTCCTTCAGCAAGCTTACGAAGCTTAGGAAGAATTATTGGCTGCGCATTACTAGAATCAGTTGATGTGGCGATAGGATCTACTGTAGTTACCTGTTGAGGATTTTTTGTGTCAGTAGATGGTAAAGGTTTGAAAGGATTTTGGAGTGTTGGTTGATTGGTTCCTGTTCCTGTTGGTGCAGGTTCCTTGATGTAGAAATAGTAAACCCCGGTCGCAAGGATAGCGAGGAGTATCAGTATGGTGACTATTAGTCCTGTGCGAGGTTTGTATTCCATAGTTATTGTTGAGGTGGCTGCTGTTGTACTGGTGCTGGGTGTAACCTTCTGTAATCTTCTATCAACTTTTCTCGAGCTTCACCAACTGGCAGAAACTCATCTTGGTGGACGTACATTCTTTCTGCTATAGCCTGTCTTTTTTCTAAGTAGTCCTGCTGTAATTCTGGAACGGTGATCTCTGGAGGAACAGTTTCGTTGTATTTAAGGCTGAGATAGAGTTGTTGTGTTGCGCGGATGTTCTCTACTGATGCATCGTCAGGCTTAACAGTTCTTATCATATCTTCAGCTCGTAGAGTTTCATCTACAATCACTGTGTTTATTATTTTTTCTTGGCTCAAGTTTGTAGCTTCGTTTCCTTTACCAAGAGCCCACATATCCCTAACAGCTTCGTCGTAATTAGTTGATAGTCGCTGACGAGCAAATGCAATAGCTTGGCGCTGTTCATCTGTAAGAGACTCGTCAACATTTCGGTCCAATACTGCTTCAACAAGTCTTAATTCTGTCTCGTTGATTTTATCGATTCTAATATCCACTACTCGTGCGCGTACGTCCTTAGCTTCGCTTTCCTTGAGTGCAGCCTCGTCAAGCTTTGCTTTCACCTCCTCCCCTGTTAGGAATGGATCAAGAGCTTCAGTCTTCAAAGTTTGTGCCCGAGCTTCTAGTGCAGCAGCATTTTCTTCAAGAGATTTAATTTCAGTATTTATTTGAGAAATAGAATTCTGGTATTCATGCGGTAAGAAACGAACTGGTGCCTGAATTTGCTCGATGTTGGTTTGAACAGATACGAGTCTTGGATCGATAGTGTAGAGGATAAGGTATGAAGCGAAGACCATAACAAGTCCCCAAACAGCATTCCAAATTTTCTCCTTAGCATTTCCCTTCATGCCTGGGATGTCGCTTGTAACATACTGGAAACCTCCGATAATAATCATGACCACAGCGAGGAATGCAGCGAGAGCAATTGAAAATTTAAAGAGATAACTTATGTATGAGTTCAGGTCTACTTTTTTGAGAGAACCGTTCTCACAGTTTTGTTGTGCACCAGGGATGCAAGGTAATGGCTCTAAAAGAGTGTATGTAGTTTCTTTGGGTTGTGCAGATGCCACTGGTGGCATAGACATTGATATGCCACATGAGACGATGAAAAGTAGTATGAGACTCAATACTGCAGCATTTAATATTTGGTTTATATTTTTCATAAAATTTTAGAACTCCGGAATATTTGAAGCCTCTCTCAACTTGCTATAGTAAGCAGTGAAGCCCTTCTCCCCTGTTTGGAGGATGTTAGCTAAGTCACGCACTCTAAGAAGTAATGATGAGTATCCTTCCTGTTCTTCATTCCTTGTGAGGTCAATGGCGTCGCTTGAAGCGAGATCTTGTCTCTCAATATTATTAACGAGCCATGTGTACTGAAGGTTACCTGCTTGTTTGTCAGTAAATGAGAATGAGTAAGGAACAGCTTTGATGCGAGTGTCTTTCTCGGTGAGGCTAAAGTTTTCGCCTATAGCATTGTTGTACATAACTCCATAGAGCGGACTTTCTTTGTAGAGCACTACTGAAGGGTCTGTAGAATCGATGATGATATATGCCTCACCTACCATCTTGTTATCTTTTGTTGAGACTTCAACACCTACATGAACAACATCACCTGTGCTGTTGCCTGGCAAAATTACATATTGCTTACCATAGCCAGATTGGTTACCGAGTACTTGGTAGTCTCTTCTCCATTTGTAGATCAAGTTGCTGGCAGGAATGAGATTGCCATTACCATCAAAGAAGTTTGGGAGGGCTATAAATTTAATATATGACTGATGAGCGTAGTTTGCTTTGCCTTTATAGAAAGGAGGAGTGTATCCATCTGATTCCCACATGATGTTAACTTCTGTTGGAGTGATTGTAATTACTTTCTTTATCTCACTTCCCTCTGTTGTGGTTACTGCCGCGATAACAACGCTGCTTTTTCCTGCTGCTGGAGCGATTATTTTTACTGAAGTTATTCCTACTCCACTTGCAACAGTCTTGCCGTCATTGAACCATGAGATGGTTGCGCGATTGAGATCAGTAGAAAAGCTTGTGATCTTAACATTTACTGTTCCTCCTGGGCTTGGATGAATAGGATCCATTTCTATTACAACAGGATCCAAGGATGGGATTTGTGCATGTGCTATAGGTACGCCGATAAGCGATAAAGTAAAGAGCGTAATGATGAGATATGAAGAGAATGTTTTTAGGGACATTTTCTATATTTTATCATACAAAAAAGCGTTGAACTCGAGGTTTTCAACACTTTTAGGGATAAAATTATTATTTGGCTCGTATTACAGGTGGAGGTATGACGGGTGGTGAGATAACAGGCGGAGCGATTACAGGTGGCTTGTTTGATGGAAGAGGTGGTGGGGTGCCCGGCTGCCTAACTTGATTCTGGTTGAGGGGTGAAGGACGATTTTTGATTACTGGAGGTCTTGTGGGGATTAGTTTTACTTGAGGTATCACTTTTATACCTGTTTTATCCTCAAATCTTGAAAAAATGATTATTATTGCAATACCAACGGTAATTGTGGGTAGAGCTTGAATTGCCGGTATGAGTTCAGCGGTAGTTGAAGTAAGACCAGGTACAATTCTCCTCCAGTTTAGAAGGCCGAACCCCTTTTTCCAGAGGTAAAGGCCTATAATAAACCAATAAATTGGTCCGACAAATGTACCAACCAGAGGGATAAGTGTCGCGAGGTCAGCAACACCCGCAGAGGCAAGAAGTGCTAAAATGGCCAAAATACCAAGACGATACACAGTTTTCTCTTTCTGAGGTTCTCCCTGCTTCGATAGTTCCCAGAGTGAGGCAGCAGTATCTGTTAGGCTTTCCCTATTGAGCTGCTGTTCTACTGATTCTCCATTCCTGCGCTCGTCACCATATTTTATTTGCTGTTCCCTTTTCCTGTCGTTATCCATGAGGTATTACTGATTAAGCTCCAATTCCTCTTTTGCTTTTCGCATTTCAAGAACCTGCGAAGGGTTTGTTGTGATGATTTGATCTTCAGTATATGAAGCGATCACCTTAATTGCCACGTGCTTAAGTCCTACGAAGAATATTCCCTCCCCCACGTCTGATTCCAGTAGAAGATATTTCTCTTCGTCAGTAAGGTTGAATGTCTTTTGAATGTTGTCGATTGATGACGGAGATTGTTTGAGAAGAATTTGAATCGATGAGTTGGTGATGATTGGAAGTCCGTATGGAGATTTGAGGAAGTCGTCCACATCCTGTGTAATTGTCGCCAAACCAAGGAAGTATTTTCGTCCTCGTTTCGCCAAACCAAGTAGGAATGAAGCCGTATCTTCGGATTTCATCATCCACCATGCCTCGTCGATAACGAGAAGGCGCTTACGAAGATTCTTCCTAATTGCGTTCCATATATAGTGCGTGACGATGTACATCGCAACTGGCTTGAGCTCGTCTTCCATGTCTCGAAGAGAGAAAACGATGAACTTCTTGTTGATGTCCACGTTTGAGGGTCGGTTGATGAATCCTGACCATGTTCCTTTGGTGTACTTAGAAAGTCGTTCTACAAGAGATTCTCCCCCTTCCATACCAGCGAGTACCAATTCGAAGTCAGATAGGAGTGGAGGTTGAACATTTGAGAAATCAGATTCAGCTGTAATGTCTTTGAGAGCGTAAGTTTCAGTAATAGCGCGATCGATAATCGCGTCTTCTTCCTGTGTTAGTCCTCCAAGCATAATTCTGAAGAGTCCTACGAGGTTGATGATGTTTGATCGAAGAACGTCGGCTGATGATTCGTCTTCTCGAGCAATTGGAAGGTCAAAAGGGTTGATGTGGTGCTCTGAGTTGAGTGAGATGTTGAAGTATTTACCACCTGTTGCTTCAGCCATGTACTCGTATTCCCTTTCAGGGTCGATAACGATCACTTCTGTGTCGAACATAAGTGTTCGAAGGATCTCAAGTTTGGTTGTGTATGACTTACCAGAACCTGCTTTAGCGAAGGTTACAGAGTTATAGTTCTCAAGATTATAGCGGTCAAAAAGCACCAAGCTGGCATTTTGTCGGTTAATACCGTATAGAATTCCCTTGTTATCTGTAAGGTCGAATGAAACGAATGGGAAAAGGCTGGAAAGCGGTGAAGAATTGAGCTTGGAGTGAACCTGTAGTTCATCTGTAGCAACCGGAAGTACGCTTCTATAGCCTTGTTCTTGCTGGAATAGAGCTGGTTTTATGTAAACAAGCTTGGATTCAAGGATGGATTTGACCTCAGATTCGATCTTATCGAGTTCTGTACTGTTGTCACCGTAAATAGTGATGTATACAGCCACATCAAAGATCTTCTCCTGCGCCTGCATGAGGCTGTCGCGGAGTCCTTCAAGGTCTTGGTAAGCGGTATCAAGCACTGGATCTCGAACGAGACCTTTTCGAGCTCGCTCCCCTATTTGGCTTTGCACCTCAGCCACTTTTTTCTGGAAGTGTCTAAGGATTTTTTCTGTATCAACTGGGTGTATAAAGATTGAAATATTGAAAACCTTATCAAGGTTAATGATTGGCGCGAACCAACTATCTGAAAGGAATCGAGGATATGAGATAACGAAGAATGTTCGCGCTACCTTTTCTCCAAGGTTAATTTCCTTGGGGCTGATCTTAAGGGCTGAAGGAGCAATAACATCTTTGAGTTCCAAAACTCCAGCCTCGTAGATCTCCTGAGGTAGAATCGAAGTTACTGGCGCCGCATCTTTCTTTTTGAATAAGTTATTGAGGATTCCCATGTTAGTTGATTTGAATTGGCTTCTCAGTATCTCCAGGATTGAATATCTTATAGAACAATTCTACCACTGCTTCGGTACCGAGCTGTGCTACACGAATGTCGCATCGCTTAAGTTCTTGGGAAATAACACTAACTCTCTGATCGAGCTGGCTTCGATGCTCTTCGTATTGTTCATTTGAAACGGTGACGTCATCCTTCTTCTCCTTATCCTTGCTGAATACTCTTGTCATAGCATTGTTGCCTGAGGATATTACTGATGGGTTATATGGAATGACCACATAGAAACTCTTAGTCATAATGCTGGAGTTCTCAACAAAGCTTCGTACGAAGTCGATATATTCACGAGTCTGTATTTTCATCAGTTCAGTTCCCTGTTCTTTGTATCTTCCTTCTAAAAGGGCTATGTAAGGCCTTATGTCAAGCTTTTTTGATTGGATGACGATCTGAACTGAGAAATCCAAAGCGTTAAGAAAGTTTTGGAATTGAGCAATGATAGCTGTCTGCTCATCGCTTGATTTGAGGGAGAAGTTAAGAGACGAAGCAAGGAGGATGGCACGCATTGAGCCATCGCGCAAAATAATAATTCCATCTCGTATTTCACGAATAGGTACGAACTCCTGGGTTGCTTTTGCGTTTTGCGCTGTGACCATAAATTATCTTTTACCGCCGTTAGCTTCCTGCGAATAAATACTGTCTTTGATATCAAGGCTCCATGTAAGATCCTTAAGCTTCTCCCCACTTACCTTCGGCACCATCACTTTTGCGTATTCCATTGCTTCTCGCTCTTCCTGTTTCTCAACTGTCGCCTTCTGAACCTTACTGTCATCCTTCTTCCATATATAGAGCTTGCTTGCAAACATGAATTTGAATGCAGCCTCTACAACGTTAATGAATGGCTTGTTGTTGAATTTGTAGAATGCCAGAGCTATGGAGAAAATCAGTATTGGGATGATAAAGATAATGGCGATGAAGAATGGCAGGAAGGCGTAAAGTAGGAAGGATAATCCGGCACCTCCAGCAAGATAAATGAACTGCTTGATGGTTAGCGGTCCGAATATCTTGTCTTCTACTTCTATGAACTGAGGAACTTGAAAACGCATGGCTACATTATACCTCTATTTTATTGCTTCGCGGTATGGGTCTGATGTGAATGATGGTTTCGGGGGTGCTGGAGGCGCTGGTGGAGGTACAGGAACTGTTGTATTCACTTGAGATACTTCAACATTCGCGCTTGTCGTTACGGGAGAACTAAGAAGCTTTTGCTCGAAAGCAGTTGGATTGCTTGGTAATACGTTTACCTTTGTTTTAATGACTTCTGGAGACTCAAGTTCTGCAAGAGCTTCGCTTTTTTGAGGAACTTGAGTGATAGAAACAGGCTGTTCGTCGTGTGAAATGGTCATTGAAGGGATCTGATCGTCCTTTTCAGCCTTAGATTCCAAGGTTACAACGTCATTTTTGAGACTTTCTCTCAAAGGAAGCATAATTCGGGTATTTACATCCTGCGCTATAAGCTCTGCCTGCCCCATTGAAATTTCTAGGCCCTTAGCTAATTCTTTAATAAAGCTCTCTCTGGGTGTCACACCAACAACTAAAGCTCTTGTTTCGGAGTCTAGTATCCCAATCTGATCAATATGCAGGTGGTGTTTCTTGCCTATTTCCTCCATTTGATCGTAGATCTTGAGAGCTCTATATTTTTTGATGAGTTCGTTGGTGTCAAACATAGTAGTTTATATATTAAGCCATCCAAAGCTTCTCGTTCTTCTCAATGTAACCAAAGGCCTTATGTGGCTTGCTTGTTGTTGGATGTGTATAGGCAACAATAGCGGATCCAATCGTGTCTTTGATTGCCATGTCCATATTTTCCATATCCTTGAGTTGGCTTTGTGTTAGGTGTTCGATCAACTTGTTATCAGTAAGGAGGTTTTTCTTCATTACCGTCATGTTTGGAAGCTTCACATCTCCCTTTTGTAGATCAGCCAAGTCTTCACCTGTCATGTTGGTAACCATGTTCTCAATAGCGTCCTTCTCTGTCTTACCCAATGCGTCAGCAAGAGCTCCAAGCCTGTAGTCTTTGATCTTATCAATCTGTTCTTTTGAAAGGTCTTCACGCTTGTAGATAGCTTCGAAGTCGCCCTTCTTAAGGTTCTTAAGAACGTTGAAATTTGTAAGCTGGTCAAACCTGAGTTTTGACTTCTGTCCACCCAAGTCTTTCATAGCTGTCTTGACGGCGTCGAAGTTACCAGACTTCATGGCAAGATTAAACTTGTTTGTACTACTAATATCTCGATTCTTATCCTTAATATTCTTATCTGTTGCCTTCCAATCCTTCTCAAATTGTCGGAATGAAGTTCCTCCAATCTTTGTGTCAGCTAGCTTGCCCACTGTAGTTTCTCGTACTGATCTACCAAATCGAGTGTTACCTGCCCATGTGTTGCTGAGCCTGTCGTCAATTCTTGCTGCAGTACCTCCGACAGCATTTCGTGTAGCCCAGTTAAGACCTGAGTATTGAGCTGCACCTGCTCGAACAGCCTTGAATGCTTTGTCTGCCCAGTCTCCACTCTTCCCTGCGAAGCCTTTTGCTGCAGCTAGAGATGTGGTGAGAAGTGTCATAACAATAATGTATTGGAAGATTGCTCCAAGTCCTCCTGCGCCGAGTATTGCGCTGAAGAGTGTTGTAGAAGGATCATTTGTACCCATGAACTGCGTGAACTTCGGTGCAGTCATTATTTTCATAGTCACATAGATAAGGATCATGAAAATAGGAGCAAATATAGCCTGACCAATAAGGAGGTCTTTCAATTGGTTCGCATACTTTTTCATGTCAGGGAAAACCATGGCGATAAAGTAAATTGGTGAAAATACCATAACCATAATAAGAATGGCTACTCTAGCAATCATCATGAACGCTGCTACACCAAAGACGGTACCAGCTGTGATCATGAGGATGCTTCCAAAAACTCCAGCTATGATAATTTGTGTGTGGGTATTTTTTTTCTCAAGATCCTTTGACCACTTTTCTCCAGATACGTCATAGATGCTTGTGATCTTTAGTGAGTCCATGAAGACGTCTCCTAATCCTTGATCGTTAATTCCCCACTTGAACCATGTGAGCGCATTATGGGGATCAATTTTCTTCGTCATTCCCGGAGTGATCGCGTTGTAGAATGAAAGGGCTACGACGTTTGATGCGTCAACAACCACCTTCACAAAGAAAAGGCTGAAGTTAATAAGGAGTCCACAAATTACGATACCCGTTACAAGCTTCTTGAATTTTCCACCATCGAAGCCAAGAATAATTCTTATAGAAGCAAAGAGGAGGAGGAAAATAAAGAATATGCTTGAGAAGTCTCGAATGGTTTTCCAAACAGACTCGATGCCGGTATTGTTGTTAACTAGTTCTGAAATATGGAGAGTAACATACATGGACATGCTTAGGAGGGTTCCTGTGATACGTAGATATGTTGATACTGTAGCTAGGCTTTGGTTCATGATCCAAGCCAGTCCTCCCA
This sequence comes from Patescibacteria group bacterium, assembly GCA_040387635.1. Lineage (GTDB taxonomy): Bacteria > Patescibacteriota > Minisyncoccia > Phycocordibacterales > PALSA-1337 > JAZKDJ01. The sequence goes on along the minus strand of JAZKDJ010000001.1, from coordinate 409,886 downwards.
TGGTCCATCGCTTTACCACATCCATTCCTCCTGGAACTTTGTTTGCATTGTCCAAAAGATTTTTAACGTTGCCGAGAACTGGACCGAGGGTGGCAATGTTAAAAGCTGCCCCACCAAGAGATGTTGCTATACCTGCTCCCCCACTAGTTGTAGTAGGTGGAGTGTTTGCTGTTTGTGCAAGCGCAGGTGCTGCAGAACCAGTCAGTATGCCGATGGTTACGAAGAATGCTATTGAAATTTTAAGGAGAGAAGATTTCATAACATTTTATAGATCATTACAGTCTTCCATAAGTTCGACTGCTGTTGGTTTGATATCCTTAAGTTCGTTTCCAAGCTTTTTCTCATCTGAAGCAAGTGTACCTAAGTCAGCTGAGTCATGGAGTAATCCGCTCGATCTGAGATCTGTATAAAGGAATGCTGTTTCATTGAGAGCTTCGGAAGAGGTAGCTGCGTCAACTTCTAATTTAACTGTAGTAAGAATTGAGATATTCTGTTCAGTTGTCAGAAGCTCTTCCTCTATTGGATCCTTGAATGGTCTTATCTTAGTAATTATTATCATCTCAGTTGAGCTTGCCTTATCAAGGATGAATGTCTTCTGAGCCTCAGAGATTCCAGGCTCCTCTGCTTTTGATAGGAAGCACTTGATCACCTCTATGTAATTACTTTCTTTAGCGTTTACAAGATCAAATTGCTGCTGCTTGCCCTCGAAGAATTTTGTTTCTTTCTTAATAACTTCGTCGATATTTTTCTTTATTTCAGAAACAATCTTGTTGAGTATTCTTGAAGGATCCTCATTCTGTAGTCTTCGGAGGTATGAGTTAGGATCGCTTGCTCCACTACCGCTCACTCCCTTAAGTCCACCTGTGATTACCTGCTTCAAAAGCTGTGCGAAGAGAGCCGAAACGATTTCATTGAATTCATCTGCGAGGTTGAGTTGATCGACAGGTGCACCAATAGATTTCTGTAGACCTCCAGCGATGACTGATCCAGGAGTATAGATCTCACAGAATTGAGTTTCAGTTCGTCCGTCTGGTGTTTGCTTTGTAACCAGTCTTCCCTTTCCATAGCCATCAGCTTGGCCATTAACACTTTCTACCGTAGATGCGCGGCACTTCTCATATGAAAGAAAACCTGAACCTTGATTGAGCTGCTCCTTTTTTCTGTCAGTAAGGTTACCTAGACGAGCATCAAGTTCTGCTTCAGCTTCCAAGTATGCGCCATAGAAATTGTTTTGAGGTTCAGTTGTAAGTGATACGAAAGCTGGCCATCGTCCCTGCTTGAAATCTCCAGCAGTGAATCCGTTGATTGATGCGCCCGCAACTGCTTCTGTTGCGTTCTTGATAATGTCGTCGAGTGTACATGAAACTTTTTTCTTGAAAGGTCTGTATTTAAAAGCGAGCGCGATTCGGACGTTAATGCTGAAAGGGCTACAAAGAAAAGCTAGGTCAGATGTACCTGCTATGAATTGTCCGATTTCCTCTCCAATCAAATCTTGGAAAAATCCTCCTGGGTTTGAAAGGAATGAAGGGCTTCCTTCAAAACCGTTATTGATCCACTCCACAACGCTCGCAGTGAGGCTGCTGAGAAGTGTTTTTGCAACTGCATATGCAAGAGGGTCAAGAATCGTTTCCTTGTAGTTGCTGCTCCACGATGTATATTCGCTTGCGACTTCTGCTACGGATGAAATGCTGTCACCAATCGCGGATATTGTGCTCTGTACGAGGTTTCCTGCATCAAGTGTTGCAAGCTGAGCTTCCACTTTCTGCGGTGTAAAAAGGAAAAGGCCTGATTGAAGTATCAATGAAGCTGTTATGAAGACCGCTATTGTTTTTTTATAAAAAGTTCTGAACCTCATTATGGTGTTGGATTGAACAGTATTCCTCCTTCAGTAGCCTCAAATTTAAATCCGTAATTTGTGGCATATTGTCGTACTGCTAGGAAAACATTGAGCATGGTTTGCGAAACTACTGGATACTGAGAGATAGCTTGCAGAGAAACGATTGGATCTGTCTGAATTTTCTTGAATGCTTCGTCTACGAACAGGACGGCGCTCATCGTGTTAACAAGTTCGAGATGAAGCGCCGCAGCATCACTCGGTGCTTGCGTCTTGAGAAGCTGATTAAGTATTAAACGATTTGCGGCGATGATGGGATCAAGCTCAGCAAGAATAGATGGATTGTTTGTCTCTATACTTTCTTTGACGATAGCAGGCTCGCTCCTTCCCTTTACGCTGTATCGCAAGAATGTTGAACCCACTGAGTTCACATATTGTCGCGCTGCTGCATCACTCGTTGTGTTTGAGATGACAAGGTCCTTCGATGAATACACTTTTGCTGTTGCAGCCAAAGTTCCGCTTTCAAGAAGTTGTTGCACAAGTCTTTCTTGACTATCGGAATCACTTGAGAGTCCAGCTTGTCGCAACTGTGTGTAGTAAGTAAAAAGCTCCCTTCCAAATTTGTCTGTTGCAGTTAACGGCTTTAAGGCAACTGTAGAAGATGCCTGAAGCTTTCCGTTACCTTTGATTGTTGGACTGCTTCCAGCAAGTACTTCCTTGCCATCAGCAATTCCGTCTTCGTCTGTATCAGAGTCTTGGTCGTTAGTTCCCCAGAGTACCTCTTCCCAATCTTTGAGGCCATCCCCATCTGTATCTTTATCAAGTGATGATAAGTCAGAAGACGTCGCAGCAGTGGCTACGATCGCGGGTTTAGAAGGTGCTGGTTCTTGTGGAGCACTTTGCAAACGTTCGTTCAATATAAAAGATCCTCCTATGATGATAAGTGCGACCACAACCATTCCGGCATTTTTTAGGCTTGGTTTCATTCTGATTTAATTCTTGGGTAGTTCAAGGCAGTATTTCCCAACGAATTATATCATCTATTTACATAATATATATATGAGGGTTTTCCACTTTTCGAGGCTCACGTCTTCGGCGCGGATATTCCTGTCGAGATCTGTCTCCTTCCAGGCTGACTCGAGCTTATCTTTTGCAAAAATCTTCTCAAGATTCTTTATGAGAAGCTTCCTTTTGTGGGCAAAGCCAGTTTTTATGATTCGGAATGCATCTTGAGTCAAAATTTGGTGCTCAATGAAGAATTTTTTGGAAATCTCTGAAATTTTAATAACAGCAGAGTCTACATTTGGTGGTGGATTGAAACTTCCTCGTGAAACATGGCTAATATACTGAGGTTTTCCAAAAATTTTGATGCTGAGTGACAAAATGCTCTCTTTTCCGTCTCGAGCCATGATCCGGTCAGCCACTTCTTTCTGAACCATGAGCACCATTTCGCTCGGGTGAGCCGTCTTTTCAAGAAAATACTCAAGAATTTCACCGGTAATATAATAAGGAATATTGGCGATTAGCTTGTACTGCCCTTCTTTTAGGCCATATTTTGATATATCCAGCGTTAGGATATCGTGATGGATAAGCGTAAACGTGCCACTTTCAATATAATTCTGGAATTTTTCAGTCAAAATAGGTATAGCTCGGTCATCTTTCTCACAAGCTATGACAAAAGCGCCTGTTTCAAGCATCTTTTTCGTCAAAATACCTGTTCCAGGGCCGATTTCCAATGACAAATCGCCTTTTTTCAAGTCTGAAGCTGCTATTATCTTCTCAACTATGTGTGGAGAGGTGAGAAAATGCTGTCCTAGGGACTTTTTTGCTCTCATTTCGCAAACTATAGCAGAGTTCCTAGAAATCTATAAATATTGCTTTCACTCCCCGAGGTTCTTCCTGTTCAGTGCTTTCTATGAGGTTTGAGTTTATGTCGTTAATGAACTGTGAAACTGTATTCACCTTTGGAGAACCGAAGATGGTTCTAATCTGGGAACATGTGAGATAGAGGCGCTTGCGTGCTCTGGTGAGTGCAACATAGAAAAGTCTTCTCTCCTCCTCATCGCCGTTCTGATCTCTTTTCTCGTCCATTCTTGAATACGGGAAAAGATCTTCTTCCATTCCAACGATGCAAACGTTATCAAACTCCAATCCTTTAGATGCGTGTACTGTCATCAATCTAACAGCATCTTTCTTTTCTTCCATTTCATCTTGATCACTCGCAAGTGCTGCGTCAGTGAGAAGTGCTTCGATTCCTTCCATAGGTGGAAGATGGTCGTACTTAGTTGCAGCAAGCGACACGATTTCTCGAACGTTTTCCAATCGCTCTTCATCCTCGGAGCCTCCCGCTTTGAGAGCTGCCTCCATGCCGGAGAGTCGGAGTACCCAGCGTACTGTTTCTGAAGGAGTTTCAGTGCTGCATCGGGCTCGAATCTCATCGAGAATAGAATAAAATGTATCAACTTTATTTTTTGTTGCAGCAGGAAGAGTGTCTCTCATGTTCGCGAGAACTTTTATGAGCGTAGTTTTTCCAATTCCTCGAGTCGGTGTATTTATCACTCGAGTGATATCGCTCGCACTGTCAGGGTTTAAAGCAGCACGAATGTATGAGAGCACATCCTTAACCTCCTTTCGTTCGAAGAATTTTACTCCCAAAAGTTGATATGGAATGTTTTCTCGGATCATTGCATCTTCAAGTACTCGTGACTGAAAATTGGCTCTGTAGAGCACTGCAATTTGGCTTGGAGATGATCCTCCATCAATGAGATCTCTGATGTTTTGTCCCACACTTCTTGCCTCTTCAACTTCGTTGTAGAGAATTTCGAGTTTAATTTTTTCTCCATCTTCATTACGTGTGAAAAGATTTTTTTCTTTTCGCATTTTGTTTTTCTTGATGACGGAGTTTGCTGCTGTGAGGATAGTTTGTGTTGATCTGTAGTTTTCTTCTAGAAGAATTACCTTAGCTTCAGGATAATCTTTTTCGAAATTTAAGATGTTTCGGATGTCTGCTCCTCTCCAGCTATAGATGGTCTGATCAATGTCCCCCACTGCGCAGATGTTCTTGCTCTTTTCAGCTAGGGTTGTTGCGATGACGTATTGAACTTTGTTGGTGTCCTGGTACTCGTCGATGTGGATGTATTGCCAGATGTTCCAGTAGTACTCCCTCACCTCTTGGTTGGTAACAAGTAGCTGTGCCGTCTTGAGGAGTAGGTCATCAAAGTCTAGAGATTTCTCTTTGATGAGAGCAGCTTCGTATCGTTTCCAGCACTCGCTAACGATCTCCTCAAATGGAGAAAGAGTTCGGTTTTGGAATGAAGCCTGTGTCACGTAGTTACCCTTTTCGCGGGATATCATATTCAGGATACTGTCCGGCTTGTGCTCCTTAGGATCGAGCTTCAACTCTTCTAGGGCTTCGCGAACAATTCTTCGGCTATCGGTACGATCAAGTATGCTGAATGATCTTGGAATGCCGATTAGGTTGCCGTGCTGTCGGATGATATGAACTCCTAAGCTATGGAATGTGCTGGTGAAAGGTCTCTCGTTAAATGATATTGGGAGGTTGAGAGTACCATCTGATGATATGAGGTGCTCTACTCTTTCTCGCATTTCTTTGGCTGCTTTGTTGGTAAACGTGATAGCAAGGATTTTGCGTGGTTCGATGCCTTTTTGGACCAAATGGAGTATGCGATGGGTTAGGGTCTTTGTTTTACCTGCTCCGGCTCCCGCAAGGATAAGAAGAGGGCCTTCTGTAGTAGAAACAGCCTCTTTTTGACGATCATTTAGTCCTAATAGAGCGGTATGAGCCATAAGGATCATGATTATATCAGATTCAAATTCATTATTTATAATAATTATATGGCGTCGTCAATAGATTATGTTGACTTAGATTGTATAAATATGCGCAATAAAATATGGCTCAACCAGTCGTTGACATAAAAATCCTATCGGGTATCCTTAATGAGCGTGCACACGGCTGCGCTTTAAATAAGGGCTCAATAGGGCCATATAATTTAAACGATAGATTCTTCCGAACTAGATAGATCACGATAGAAACACTGGACGAGCCGCTTACTCTATGATAAAAAAACTTTCGAACGTTAATCTCATGTTCATAAAAAATATCTTTGGAATTTTCATTCCAGTCGTGCTTATTATTGGCGTATTAGTAGCGTATCCGCGTTCTGCAGAAGCTAGTTTAGGTTCATTTTTAAGTGGATTTTTCAAGGGAGATAAAGTATCAGCTCAGGTTGAGGAAGAAGGTGCTTTTACTAACGTTTCTATCACTGCTGCCCCCCTTCTCCATGCTGCAGTAAACATCGATCCGGACCCTATCAAGGCTGAGCCGGATCTTTTAATTGTCTCAGGAAGTGCCCTAATGGCCGAAGCTGGACCGTCTTCTACACTTGCTGACCTTGAAAATGATGAGAAAAGCACTCAGATCAGCACATATCTAGTACGCCAGGGCGATACTATTGAGACAATTGCCGAAATGTTTGATGTGACAGTGAATACTATCCTTTGGGCTAACAATTTAAGTAGAGCTACAACCCTCAAAGAAGGACAGAATCTCGTGATCCTCCCTATTTCAGGTATTCGCCACAAGATTGCTAAGGGTGAAACACTTGAGACTATCGTCAAGAAGTACAATGCTGATCTCAAAGAAGTCTTGTCATTCAACGATATTTCTGGAAATGCCATCCTTTCAGTGGGTGATACTCTAATGATTCCTGATGCTGAATTCTCAGCTCCTGTTCCTAAGGCCGGTATTGCAACTAAGGTCGCTAATACTGTTTCAAAGATTGCTAGCGTAGCCGAGAACATCCTTACTAAGCCTCTTAAGTCATATAAGAGAACTCAGGGAATCCACGGTCATAACGGTGTTGACTTGGCAGCTTCTGCTGGATCTCCAATATATGCATCAGCAGCGGGTACGGTTATCGTTAGCGCTTCTAGCGGTTGGAACGGAGGTTACGGAAACTATGTCGTTATAGCCCACGCTAATGGAATTCAAACTCTTTATTCTCACGCACAGTCTGTTGCGGTATCTGTAGGAGATAAGGTTAAGCAGGGTCAGGTTATTGGAAAAGTTGGATCAAGTGGAAAATCAACAGGTCCTCATCTTCACTTCGAGGTTCGAGGAGCTCGTAACCCATTCTAAAATTCCTATTTTAATTTAGGACGATATTGGAGCGCCTCGAGGAGGTGCTCCTTTTCGATTGTGTCTGACCGTGACATGTCAGCAATGGTTCTTGCCACTTTCAAAACTTTATACAAAGACCGATGGGTTAGTTTGAGATTTGCAGACGCGCTCACAAAAAAAGAATTCGCCTCAGGTGATATGCGGGAAGCTTTTGTAATCTGATCTGAAGTCAGCCTATTGTTAAGATGTGAGTACCCAAACATTTTTGTATGTCTTTCCTTCTGCTTGGTGCGCGTCTCAATAATCTTTTGTTGGAGTTCGATGCTGGTAGCTTCGCTTCCGTCAGCTTCATTGCTAGAGTGTTGTCCTTGATAGCCAACATGCATCCACATATCAATCCTGTCGATGAACGGCTCTGGGAGTTTGCTTAAGTATTTTTGGATACTTCTCTCACTACATACGCACTGCTTTAGTTTGGATGTGAAGTTTCCGCATGGACACATATTCATTGCTCCAACGAAAATAAAATCAGCTGGAAACTTCACATTGATACCTCCGCGCAATATAGAAACATTCTTGGATTCAAGTGGTTGTCGCAACGCATTGAGAGTTTCAATTTTGAACTCTGGAAGTTCATCTAAGAAAAGTATTCCTTTGTGTGCCAAAGTTATCTCTCCTGGTCTTGGATGTGAGCCACCTCCAATGCAGGCGATGCGCGTCGTTGTGTGATGCGGCGTCCTGAAAGGTGGATGTGTGATGTAGGGCTCAGCGAGTTCTCCGGATAGAGCGTGAATGCATGTTACTTCGAGAGCTTCTTCTCGCGTAAGTGGTGGCAAGATCCCTGCCATTGCTTCAGCGAGCATTGTCTTGCCGCTTCCTGGAGGGCCATACAAAATAATGTTGTGTCCCCCAGATGCCGCAATTTCTATAGCTCGTTTGCCAAGAGGGTTGCTTTTGATATCTGACATGTCAGGATATTTCGAAGCAATTTTTTCGTTGAAAGGTATGATCTTCTCGGGTGATTTTAGTTGGATGGGGTTAAGATTCATTTCTCCATTCATGCAGAGTGTACTGAGTGAGGTTGCTGCAAATATTGTTATATCTTCAACTATGGATGCCTCTGGAATGTTTCCTTCAGGAATGAGAATGTGGGTGTATCCGTGTTTCTGGGCTTCCAATATCATAGGTAGAATTCTGGGAATGGATTTGATTTCTCCATTGAGAGACAGTTCACCCAAGACAACGATGCGAGATGAATTAGTTTTGACCTGGCCTGTTGTTATTAAATAACTGAGAGCTATAGCAAGGTCGAATGATGTCCCCTCTTTTTTGATATGTGACGGTGATAGTGATACAACGATGTTGTGATTCTTGTGTCGTGGAGGAATGAATCCGCTGTTTTGAATAGCTGACGAGACTCTTTCTTTTGCTTCGTTTATTGATTTGTCTGTCAGGCCGATAATTGAGAATGAATGCAACCCTAGTGATACATCAATTTCTACATCAACAATACTGGAGGTTGAATACGAGTTGTAGGCACTGGTAATTTTTATGAAAGGCATCGGTGCATCATATCTGACGCACCCTAAATAAAAAATAAAGAACTTTTAAAGTTCTTTATTTTTTAAGTTGATACTTCTATAACTCTTTATACTTGCTGAGGAGGTCTCATGTGCTTTATGGAAGTTCGTGCTGCAGGGTTTGCCTCTAGTCGTTCCTTCTCAATTGGCTCGCCAGAAATTTCGCAGATTCCATACGCTCCTGATTCCATCTTTGCGAGTGCTGCCTGAACATCTTTCATCTGAGTCTCGAGCTGTTCGAGGATGACATTGTTTTCCTCGTACTCTTCGAACTTGTCAGCGACTTCATTTTCGTCAGCTGTATCGATGTCCATGTTCACAGGTCCAGGCTGCCATTCGTTAGGATTGGCCGGATTTACTCTACCAATTGTCTTGAGCTCTTCTTCAAGAAGTATTTTTTCTTTCTCTAGTTTTTTCTTGAAATACTCTAAGTCTCTTTTGTTCATAATACCGTGATTATAGTATATGTTTGGCTTTTTTTCTACCTCCTTCTAATGAATGCCTGTTTCTCAAGAATTGTAAGGATTTGAGCCAAAGTATCAGTATTTGGCGTAATAACAATAGTATTTTGGTCAGCAAAAGCATAGGAAATCAGCTCAATACCGCTATCGTCTTTTAAGACCCGTGTATCCTTGTTTTTAACGAGGTCGTCTGAGAAAGGATTGGTACTTGTGAAAGACACTAGCTCCGTACTTGAGGCGGTTCGTGTTCGCATAAACCATGAAATATCGTCGTACATGTCCTGTTCCCATAATAAGAGCCCAGCATAGCTGTTTTGGAAGTTATTGTTCCTAAGGATGATGAAAGGAACCTTGTCAGCAGTTTTGTAAACGCCGATCAGATAGTCGGGTGTAAGAGCTCTAATGAGTGTTGATGGTGCTTTTGAGCCAACTGATGCGAGGAATTCAGGGATGCTAACCTTGCCCTCTTCTGGGTTCGCCTGATCTTTGGTGATAATTATCTCTGCAATTTCACCAAGACCAATGTTCAGGGCTGCATTATCGTTGAGGAGAGCGTTTAAATTGCCTTTGATATTTGTTCCAGCTGGTAGCACGAGTTGTTTCCTAGGTTCTAGGATGTTACCCAAGAACTCATCTTCTTCGATAACTGTGATTGGGTTGGAATTGGCAATGCTCTTTCGGTATAGATATAGTCCCCCATAAACACCTGATGCTACTAATATTAAACTCAAAACTAGTGCAATGCCTTTTTTGATATCTGAACTACCAACAGGTTCAGTGTTGGTGATTATGGAATCTCCATGTTCGTTATTTCGGGAGTGCTCTGCTATTACCATGTGTGCAAGCGATGTTTGCTTGGTTTGGATGGTCTCAGCACTATCGCTCTGAAAAGTACGAATGCTTGGAATCTGCTTGGCAACTGTCGGTGCAATTGTTTGTTCGTATACTGCTTTTGGTTTGTTGTACCCTACAATCTCTTCCTGCGCGCTCTCGAGACTGTCATTTCCTGACCTCTGCATTTTCTGTGCCAGAGTCTGGTTGTACATTGGGACCTCAACAGGCTGCCTCTTAGGCGGCCGAGGTGGAGTCGGAACTGCAGGTGCTTCTGTTTGTTGGTTTGAGTTGTTCGAAGGTCTTGGTGGTATAGGTATAGATGGCGCAATAGGCGCCGGAGGTGCGGGTGGTTTCGGTGGAGGTGGCACAGGTACAGCTGTAGGCGGCCTCGGTGGTGGAGGTGAAGGCGGCTTGGGAGGCGCTGGGGGTATTGGGTTTGAAGAGGACGGTTCCATCTATTTCTATTTCTTTTTTATGAAATCTTTGTCGGCTTCCTTTATTGAAAGGTTCAATCTTTTCTTCTCATCGATTTCCTTGATTATAACAGGTACTTTGTCCCCTTCTTTTAGGTAGTCATGAACGTTATCCACTTTGAAGCTAGCTATCTCAGATGCATGTACAAGACCTTCTGTGCCTGATGCTATTTTTACAAATGCTCCGAACTCAACAAGTTTAACTACAACGCCAGTAAACTTTTCTCCAACTTTGTATTCATGAGTCATTCCTAGAATCATCTCGAGCGCCTTCTCTGCGCTGCCATGCTTGCCTGTGATGAAAACAGTTCCATCATCATCGACGTCGATTCCCTCTACTTTTGTAGTGTCTTTAATATTATTGATCGTCTTTCCGCCAGGACCTATTATCATTCCGATCTGATCTGTTTTTATCTTGCAGGTAAGAATTTTTGGAGCATACGAAGATATGTTCTTTCTTGGTTCTTTGATGACAAGTGAAATCTCATCAAGAATTTTTTTTCTTGCGATGTTTGCTTTTTCAAATGCTTCTTTGAGGATTGATATAGAAATGCCTTTAACTTTTACATCCATTTGCACAGCTGTAATTCCCTCTCGTGTTCCAGCTACTTTGAAATCCATGTCACCGTAGTGATCCTCTGGTCCCTGAAGGTCTGTCAGTAGTTTGTAAGTTGTCTCGTCTTTGATCATGACACCTACTGAAATTCCTGCTACAGGACGAAGAATAGGGACGCCTGCATCCATGAGGGCTATAGTTCCTCCGCACACTGAGGCCATAGAAGTTGACCCATTCGATGTGAAAGCTTCCGAGACGATTCGGATTGTATATGGGAAAATTTCTTTCGCAGGAATGACAGGTATGAGTGCTTTTTCTGCGAGTGCTCCGTGCCCTACCATGCGCCGATTGAGTCCGCCTGCCTTGCCTGTTTCTCCGGTTGAAAATGGAGGAAAATTATAGTGATGCATGAAGCGCTTATGTGTCGCTGTTTCCATGCCTTCAATTACTTGTGCGTCATTAGGTCCACCTAGTGTTAGAGCAGAAAAGATATGTGTCTGTCCTCGATAAAATATTCCTGATCCGTGTAAAGTTTCAGAGACTCCCCCCGCTTGGATATGTAAAGGCCTTATTTCATCAGCTTTCCTGCCATCTGCACGCCTTCCCGTAGCGATTGCTTGCTCGTGAATTAAGCTGTTAACTACTTCCTCAAAAAGATAATTAGGGATCTCACCGTATACGTCGTCAGGATATTTCTCGTCTACTATTTCCAACCACGTATGTCTTAGAGTCTCTATTTGAGAATCGCCAGGTGTGCTTGAGAAAACGAATTTTGAAAGCACAGGCTCAATGTTTTTTGCAAAAAGCTTTTTTATTTCCTTTGGCGTTTCAGGCTGAGGGATAGATATCTTTTTCTTACCTAGTTCAGAAATTATTTTCTCTTGAAACGTTTGGAGCTTTTTTACTATTGCTTCTGCGAGAATCAAAGCTTCGGTTGCTGTGTCTTCGTTGATTTCCTTTCCGCCGAGCTCGATCATGTTGAGCTTCCCTTGCCTGCCGCAGGCAATCAGCTCGAAATCAAGAGCGTGATTTTCTCGATCGTCAAAAGACGGATTAACAATTAGTTCTGTTGTTCCAGATTTCCTAGCAATCCTAATTCCACCCACAGGACCGTTCCATGGAATAGGAGAAGTTCCAAGTGCCAATGAAGCTCCCAAGATTCCTAAAATATCCGCATCGTATTCATCCATGGAAAGTACACTCACGATCACTTGGATTTCATTTCTTATCCATTGATCAAAGAGCGGTCGAATTGTTCTATCAATAATTCTGCTTGTGAGTATGGCGTCATCGGACGGCTTCCCTTCCCTGCGCATGAATCGAGATCCTAGGATTTGTCCTGAGGCATAAAATTTTTCTTCGTACTCGACTTGCAGAGGCAAAAAATCAGCACCTTCTTTTTTGTGCTTTGACATGACTGCTGTGGCGAGTATGACACTGTTACCTAATCGTACAATGCATGAGCCGTGAGCACGCTCAGCGAGATTGTTGAATTCCACTTCGAGTGTCTTCCCTCCTAGCTCGATCGAGAATACTTTTTTGTCCATGTCATAAGTTTATCAGACTTATGACAAAAACCCATCTTGAAAATGTTAGATAATGCCGTCTGTATCCGTGCCGTGGATGATTACGTTCTCATCTCCCCCATTGCTTGTTGCTGTATTGTGTTTTGGTCCCCTGTGATTAGTTGGTTTCTTCTTCATTCCCCAGTTACCAATGAGATATTTTCTTGGATTCTGATCTAGGTCGTAGAAATCGTCAGCTGTCTCAATAAGCTTGCTTGATGTCGATTTTCCAAATGAAACCACCTCCACCTGACAGCCTTCATGAGTTTGTAGGTATTGTACGAGCGGAACGAAGTCTCCATCGCCTGAAACAAGAATAACAGCGTCCACTTTTGGAGCCATTTTAATAGCATCTACTGCCAATCCTACGTCCCAGTCTGCTTTTTTGCTTCCTCCTGCGAATATTTGAAGATCTTTTGTCTTAGTTTCGATTCCCATCTTTGTTAAAGCATCAAAGAATGCCCTCTCGTCACCGGCTTCGGTAGTGATTACGTACGCCATTGCTCTAATGAGCACTCGATCTTCTACTGCGTCCTTCACGATGTGTCCAAAATTCACCTTTGCGTTATAAAGGTTTTTGCCTGAATGATAAAGATTCTGTGTATCTATGAAAACTCCAACTCGCTGGCCCTTATGTTTAATTATTGCCATATATTATAAAAAAATTAACTGTCTTTGCTTACCTGTCTGTATTATAACTTCATCTTATAAAAGAAAAATGAAGATTCCAGGTAGCGTGCGCAAAAAACCGCACATTAATAAAAATACTCTCAACAAAATCTTATCTACCCCATAAATAATACGAGCCGCGTAATAGCGGCTTTCGTATTACTTCTTAAGGTCGAGCTTCTTCAGCACTGTCGCGTACCTCTTTGGATCGTTTTTCTTTAGATACAAAAGGTGTGACTGTCTGTTTGCCACCATGGCGAGCAATCCTCTTCGTGAGTGATTGTCCTGCTTGTGTTTCTTGAGGTGACTTGCAAGCTCATCAATCCTTTTGCTCAATATCGCGACCTGGACGTCAGGTGAACCTGTGTCTTTGTCGTGTCGAGCTGATACAGTGATGATCTTTTGTTTCTGTTTCGTCGTTAGCATGTTGAGGATAGAATAGCATAAATAGCTTTATATTGCAAGCTAATGTACACATTTATCCACTGCCGGGGTATACTTTTATTATGTCGTACAACCTCCTAGACCTAAAACAACAGTTTCTTGAATACGTTGAGATCGAAAAAGGTAGGAGTATCAGTACTGTTCGTAATTATGACCACTATTTGAGCCGATTTATTGAGTTTTCTAAGGCAAAAAACATAGATCAGATCAATGATTCCCTTCTCCGAGAATTTAGATTATGGCTCAACAGACAGTCAAATAACCGTTCTTTAACCCAAAGGAACGAAACGCTTAAGAAGCGCACTCAGAACTACTATCTCATAGCATTGCGTTCTTTTCTTAAATATCTTGCAAAACGTGGAATTAAGGCCGTTCCTCCAGACAGAATTGAGCTCGCTAAGGTCCCAGAACGATCATTAGACCTTATTACTAGTGACGAATTAGAGCGGTTGTTTAAGGCTCCTGATGTCAGCACCCTCAAAGGTATGAGGGACAGAGCCATAATGGAACTTTTGTTTTCCACAGGTCTCCGTGTTTCCGAGCTATGTAACCTCCCTCGAGAGCTCAACCTCAAGGAGGACGAATTCTCAGTTCGAGGAAAAGGTGAGAAAGTCCGTGTTGTTTTCCTATCTGATGATGCAAAAAAGATGCTAAAAGCATATTTGGACAAGCGTGACGACTTCGATGATGCCCTTTTTGTTAATCTTAGGGGTGAGAGGGACAAGTTAGGACAAGATAAAATCAAGACAGGTAAGGACAGTTCTGGAAAAAGCGTGAAAGTTAGAGAGACTTCAACCCTGAGACTCACTCCCCGATCTGTAGAAAGAATCATTAAGCACTATGGAGTTAAGGCTGGAATATCTAAGAAAGTCACTCCTCACGTTATTCGCCACAGTTTTGCGACAGATCTACTACGAAACGGCGCTGACCTACGTTCGGTCCAGATGCTCTTGGGACATGCTAATATAGCCACAACTCAGATTTATACGCATGTTACCGATAGTGAACTCGGTGCTATTCATAGGCAGTTCCATAAGAAAAAGAACAGAAGGAATGATTAGATGGCTTAGTTGAGAAAGAATTGAGATAAGTTAGAGGTAAAACCCGAAAAGAATCAATAAAATATGAAAATAATATCTTGGAACGTTAATGGTATCAGGGCGGTATTGAAAAAAGGCACTTTCCTGCCCTTTATTCAGAAGTATGACCCTGATATCCTGTGTCTCCAAGAAACTAAAGCCGAACAGCACCAAGCTGTTATTGATTTACCTCAATATACGGAATACTGGAATTCGGCCACCAAAAAAGGCTACTCAGGTACGGCTATATTCAGCAAAATCAAGCCTCTTTCGGTAGTAAATGGCTTACCTGCTCATATTATTAAGAAGTTTGGCTTGGTGGCAGATGATTATGGCGATCCTAATACTGAAGGTCGTGTCATTAGTGCAGAATTCGACAAATACTATGTAGTTACGGTGTATACGCCTAATGCTAAGGATGATTTAAGCCGGGTTCCCCTACGTCATAAGCAGTGGGATCCAGCATTCTTGGCCTTTTGTAAGGAATTGGAATCCAAGAAGCCTGTGATTTTCTGTGGTGACCTCAATGTGGCCCACACACCAGATGATCTCGCTCGCCCAAAAGAGAATGAAGGTAATAAGGGTTTTACAGCAGAAGAAAGAGAGGGATTTCAGAACTTTATCGATGAAGGATTTATTGATACGTTCAGAATTTTTAATTCAGGAAATGGTCACTATAGCTGGTGGTCAAATTGGTCAAACGCTCGAGCAAGAAATGTTGGCTGGAGAATAGATTATATTTTAGTGTCAAAAATTTTAGAGAAAAAAGTAACTAAAGCTGCAATCTTGCCAGATGTGATGGGATCGGACCACTGCCCTGTCGTTGCTGAAATATCGCTTTAAATAAGTGTCTTTTTGATTTGTCCTACAGCAGATTTAGATCTGTCTTTTATAAAGGACAAATATAATATGAGTTATCCACAATAATGTCCTTTACATGTCTTTTATTGTTGCTACAATATCTTCAGATCAGTCCGAGAGTCAAACCGAGAAATGACAAAAGGACAAAAGTTCTTTCACAAAACGTTGGGTAGTATGTTACGAATGAAATTTTTTGGTTTGATAACCTTAGAATGATTAGTTTGAACTGAGTTGTTCCACAACAAGTTTAAAAAGCGCATAGCGCTTAGGTGATGTGTCACCATTATTTTATAGGACCTTACTCAGTTTCCACTGATTGTCACCAAGGCCAATTAAAGCCGAAGAATTTCAAAAACCGCGTTTCAAAGCGAACTTAAGCCATGTGCGATCCTCCGGCCGACGTTCTTTTAGGGCGCGGTTTATTGTTACCTGGAACTTTAAATACAAAACAAAAGGTTTCATGCGGAACGTTTCGCATGAAACCTTTATTTTACGCCGTATTTCTTCCTTATTTCCTCGATATTCTCTGCTTCCACCTCTTCCTTTTTATGTTTTCCAAGCTCGCCGAGCTTCTTTAAGTCTTCAATACTGAGTTTGTTTAGGTCTTTTGAGCGCTGTTCCAGGTATTCTCGTGTGTTTAACTCTGGTTTCTCAATGACTTCTTCCAGAAGTGCATGGAGTATATACCCTATCTTTGGTCCTGGTGCCTCCCCTAATACTTCCATGAGCTCCTTACCGTTAAGCTTCAGAGTGCTTACTGTTAGCGGTGCCCGTAGCGCTTCTTCTATCATAGCCTTGTACTTCCTTAGTCTGTATGGATTTGCCTTAGGTCTTCCTGTACCTATTCGGTCACAGATACGAAGATTCATGAGATCCCATATGTTTTCAGGTCCCACATTTACTATCATTCTCCTAACAGCGGCTAATGAGATAGTTTCTGTATCGGACATAAACATATGCCAGCGTACTAGGGTCGTCACCTTATCAATAGTCTTCTTTGGATACTTGAGCCGCTCCAGTATCTTACGTGTTACACGTGAACCCACTACTTCATGGCCGTAAAACGTCCATTGTTTTGTTTCATGTGAAAACCGGCGTGTTTCTGGCTTGGCAATATCATGAAACAGGGCTGCGAGTCTTATTTCCAGCGGCCAGTTCTGATCGGCAGCATGCTGGAGTGACCTTAGAAGGTGCTCCCAAACATCGAAACTGTGAGCCTGGTTCTGTTCCACACCTATTCCTTGCTCTAGTTCAGGTGCAATAAACTTCAAAATACCGAGCTTTTGAGCCAAGTTTACTCCTATTATGGGGCTATCTGACATCAATATCTTAGAAAATTCAACTTGGATTCTCTCCATGGCTATGTTTTTGAGGAGTGTTCCACATGAAACAATAGCTTCCTGCGTCTCTGTATTAATGGAAAACCCTAGTTCTGTGGTTATTCTGACGGCCCGGAGTATTCTAAGTCCGTCCTCTTCGAACCTGTCAGTTGCCTTCCCTACTGTCCTTAATGACTTGTCCTTTATATCCTGCATTCCCCCGAACATGTCTATGATCTCATGAATAGCATCGTCCTTTATATGTCCTGCAAGGGCGTTAATCGTGAAATCTCGACGCTTAAGATCGTCCTCGAGCTTTGTGCTGAAGTCCACCCTGTCAGGGTGTCTATTGTCACTGTAGCCGCTCTCAATGCGGTAAGGAGTAACCTCTATTACTTTGAGGTTTTCAAATGAGGCATCTTCCTGAACTACACCTACAGTTCCGAATTTGTTTTCATAGAATGTCTTGGTGAAGATTTTGATGATGTCTTCAGGTCGTGCGTTAGTAGCAACATCCCAATCTTTTGGCTGTCGGCCCAATATAATGTCTCGAACCGATCCACCAATGAGATAAGCCTCAAAACCGCTGTTTTCGAGGGTTTTTGTTACATATGAAACCTCCTTTGGAACCTGGAGGTTTTTGTCCTGCTTATATGTCGTCATTCGGCCTCATTGTAGTATATTTTTTGATTTTTACCCAATTTAATGTATGATTACAATGTTTTTGAAAATAGAGTAAATGCTCTCGTAGTGAAATGGATATCATACCGGTCTTCGGAACCGTTGTTGGGGGTTCGAATCCCTCCGAGAGCACATGTTTTGGAAGGTTTGCATTGAAGGGTTTGGCGAACCTAGCAAGACTAAAGTATAATGATCGAGCTTGAAAAGTAAGCGATGCGGGTATGGTTTAGTGGTAGAACACGACCTTGCCAAGGTTGAGACGGGAGTTCGATTCTCCCTACCCGCACAAAACGTAGGTTTCTCCGTGTATTTGAAAGAGTCCTAAAGAGTGTCCGATCGTATAAGGGACTTATTCCCACCTAGTCCCTAATAAATAGCCAATAAAAATAAGGGTTTTGTGCATAACTGTGGATAACTCTGTGGATATTGTTTATAAAAGACACGAAATATGGCTTATATTCGTCCTAGAGCAGTCCTATACATGTTTCATGTGAAACGTTATCTGTCTTTGTTAAACATGAAACGACGTAGGAATAAGGGTATTTTATTCTTTTTTGATTAAGTCTTTAGGTCAGCTGTTTATAATTAGTCCTATTAATTATAAGTAGTTAACTTCAAAGATGTCACAAAATACAGCAAAGATTGAATTTGGTAAGTGGGGTGAAGATATGGCTGTAAGGTTTCTTATGAAACATGGATACTCTATTGTAGACCGCAATATAAGGAGTAAGGCAGGGGAGATAGACATTATAGCCCTCAATAACGAGGTTCTAACCTTTATAGAGGTTAAGTCATCTCGACAAAGCGGAGATACTTACGAAACAGAAGCATATAGGCCAGAAGTAAGGGTTAATAGGACAAAAACATTAAGAATCAGAAAGCTAGCGGCTCAATACCTCAAAGGTTTAAAGGATAATGATATAGCATACAATTTCAGTACTATCGCATTTGCAGTAGTTTCTGTGTCTATAAATAAAGCCGCTCGAAAAGGGAAGATCAGGTTTCTTAACAAGCTATGCTTTTGATTGGAAAATCTAAAGCTTGGCTCATCTCATGATTTTCTTTGAGTTTTTTAGGCAACATGCTAGTATTGTGTGGTTACGGAGCGTGGTGTAACGGCTAACATTTCTGTTTTGGGAACAGACGACTCCGGGTTCGAATCCCGGCGCTCCGACCAGCAAACTCTAGGTAATACGAGATCCGCATCTTTATAGATGGTTTTGACTGACGTTAATCATGAAACCAAGATTCGTAAAAAACGTTGAAGACTTTAAATGTGAAAACTGCAGTTTTGATGTAGTTGGAGATGGATATACGAATCATTGTCCCAAATGCCTGTTCAGCAAGCATGTGGATATCTTTCCTGGTGACAGGGGAGAAATATGCCATGGACTCATGGAACCGATTAGAGTAGAAACTGAGAAAGGAGACTACGTGATAATTCAAAAGTGCCGCACATGCAATATTGAACGCAGAATACGTTCAAGAAAAGAAGATGATTTTGATATGCTTATTGCTGTATCGAAGAAGCTTCAAAAGAAGCTTAAGTAATTGATTAGTTAGAAGAACAAAAAGAATATAGCGCTACAATCAATTATGTACGCTATGACATTTGTAAAAATCAGCGAATTTGCTATAGTTCCTGTATCGCGGGATTAGTTTAGTGGTAAAACGACAGTTTTCCAAACTGTGGTCGGGAGTTCGATTCCCCCATCCCGCACTGTAATAAGCGTCAGTGCACGAAGTGAATAGGGAAGTGTTAGCCTCAGGCTTATCTTCTCGAAACAGCAAAAATACCGCCATATGGCGGTATTTTTGCACTAAAGTGGTAAAGAGTACCTCTTAGGTATCAGTACGCTAAAATATTATTTTACAGCGTCCTTGAGAGCCTTTGCAGCTCGGAACTTAGGAACCTTCATTGCAGGAACCTTGATAGTCTCACCAGTTCGAGGATTTCGAGCTTCTCGTGCTGCTCGGTTCTTGACTGAGAAGATACCAATACCAGCAATTGAAACTTCTTCACCCTTCTTCATTGTGTTAACGATTGAGTTAACTACTGTTTCAACTGCCTGTTCTGCCTGAACCTTTGTTCCACCAAGTACCTGATGGACTGCGTCGATAATTGCTTGTTTGTTCATATTCCTTGTTTTATTAATAATTTTTTATTTCACCACTCTTAGCGAACCAACGCCAGAGTTTATCCCCCATACCATTATATAACAAGGGTTTTTGAATGCAATCAACAAAAAACGAGATAATTGTTTTGACAAATGAGCAACTATTCAGTGATTATCAACAATCTACAATAACGAGCTGATATTTTTTATCGTGCGAATTCAATTACGCGAGATTCTCTTATCACCATTACTTTGATTTCACCAGGATACTTGAGTGTGTTTTCAATTTTGAGCGCTATATCTCGTGCGATAGTTTTTGCTTCAAGATCGCTTACTTGTTCAGGAGTAACGAAGATTCTAATTTCACGGCCAGCCTGAAGGGCATAGGACTTCTCAATGCCTTTGAATGAGTTTGCAATTGCTTCGAGATCTGCAAGACGCTTGAGATAGTTCTCAATGCTGTCTCGTCGTGCTCCTGGGCGTGCTCCTGAGATAGCATCTGCTGTCTGTACGATTCTTGATTCCAGTGTTTCGTAAGGATATTCCTCGTGATGTGCCTGCATGGCTTTGACGATTTCTTCGTTGGCACCAAACTTCTGAAGAATTCTGCGGCCAATTTCAACATGGCTTCCTGCAACTTCGTGATCTAAGGCTTTACCTAGGTCGTGGAGTAGAGCACCAGCCTTAGCTATAGCCACATTAGCACCAATTTCTTGTGCAATCATGCCAGCAATATGTGACATCTCTATAGAGTGCTGGAGCACGTTCTGGCCATAGCTTGTTCGGAAGTGTAATCGTCCAAGAACCAAGAGAACTCGAGGATCTAAGCCAATAACGCCACATTCAAATGCAGCTTGTTCACCCTTTTCCTTAATTGTCTTATTGATGTCTTCCTTCGCCTTTTCTACAACCTTTTCTATCTTTGCTGGCTGTATACGGCCGTCCTTGATCAATTCTTCAAGCGCTAATCTTGCAATATGGCGTCGTACTGGATCGAAAGAGGAGATAGTGATGGCTCCTGGAGTATCGTCAATAAGGAGCTCAACACCTGTCGCTCGTTCAAATGCCTTGATATTCCTACCTTCTTTACCTATAACCTTACCCTTAACCTCGTCACTAGGGATTTCTACCACTGTAGACATTACATCTGATGCAACTGACGAGGCTAGTCTTTGAATAGATGTCGTAAGTATCTCTTTTGCCTTGTCTTCTAGCAATTCTTCGCCATGCATCTCGATTTTCTGCATTCTAATGAGAAGATCTTCAGCGCTGTTCTTCTCAAGGTTCTTGATGAGCTGTTCCTTTGCTGTTTCAGCTGTCATACCAGAAATCCTTTCAAGTTCGGTCTTCTTCTGGCTTTCCATAGCATCAGCTCGTTCCTTGATTTGCTTGATTTCTACGATCTTTTCCTTGATATGCTCTACTTCCTTGTCGATATCTGCTTGTCGTTTATCGAGGTTATCCTCCTTCTTTATAAGACGCGCCTCAATTACCCGATGTTTTTCGGCTTGTTCTTTTACTTCTATGCGGGATTCATCGAGCATCCTGCGTGCTTTGTCTTCTGCTTCCGTGGTTATCTTCTTTGCTTCTTCTTTTGCCTCGAGCAATAATTCTTTGATTTCCAATTCGATTGAGCTTTTTTTGCCCAATGAAATGATGAATCTAAGATAGTAGCCGAGTGCAACCCCGATCACTCCTGTGAGAGCGAGGAACATTACTACTAATTTCAATGACATAAACATGTGCCCGCTTTTGCGGTTCTAATGGGAAACAGGATATAAAAAGTGTACGGTAAATGGCCTAGCTAGGGGGTATTCTGGAATCCGGTAAGCATTACAAAGAAAAAGCGGACGAATTATCTTAATAACGCATTCATCATACGATACCTAGAAGACTTTGTCTATGATTCCGTATTTTTGAGCTTCGGGTGCGTTGAGGAAGAAATCACGATCAACGTCCTTTTCAATCTTTGTGAGTGGCTGGCCTGTGTTCTTTGCGAGCATCTTGTTTAGAAGATCTCGATTCTTGAGGATTCGCTTTGCGCTGATTTCAATATCAGAAGCCTGTCCTTCTGCACCTCCAAGTGGCTGGTGGATCATTATTTCAGAGTTTGTAAGAGCGCTTCGCTTACCTTTTGCTCCTGAAGAGAGGATTACTGCACCCATAGATGCTGCAAGACCAACGCAAACGGTTGCCACGTCGTTTTTGACATGGTTCATAGTATCAATAATGGCTAGACCAGCTGAAACTACACCTCCTGGAGAGTTGATATAGAGCTGAATGTCTTTCTTTGAGTCTTCAGACTGTAGGAATAGAAGCTGAGCGATGACAATATTAGCAACATGGTCGTCTATTGGTCCGCCAAGGAAAATAATGTTGTCTTTGAGGAGGCGTGAATAAATGTCGTATGCTCGCTCGCCGTAATTTGTTTTTTCGATAACTGTAGGGATAAGCATGGTTGAATGATTTTTTAGATGTATGGTGTTATCATACATAAACCATACATCATATACAAGCAAACCTTTTTATCATTATTTTCCTATGAGGCTCCACAGATTTTACATAAATACCCCGCTTTCAATTGGCCAATCGAGCATTAATATCGATGATGAAAAGCTCGTTCACCAATGGAGAAACGTGTTCAGGTTGAAAGAAGGGGACAGCGTCATTGTCTTCGATGGATCAGGTATGGAATGTACAGCGGAAATTGCGCAGCTTCATGGCAAAAGTGCCTCGCTTGATATCCAAGATTCACGAGAGCGTCCTGCATTCTCGAAAAA
This sequence comes from Patescibacteria group bacterium, assembly GCA_040387635.1. GTDB lineage: Bacteria > Patescibacteriota > Minisyncoccia > Phycocordibacterales > PALSA-1337 > JAZKDJ01. Next base: position 387,493 of record JAZKDJ010000001.1, on the reverse strand, counting down.
AGTTCATTTGTTTGCTGCTGTTATCAAAAAAGATAAGTTTGAATGGCTTGTTGAGAAAGCGACAGAACTCGGCGTTACATCAATTACTCCAGTAGTCTCAGAAAGATCTCATTTGAATAAGTTGAACCCCGATAGGATTTTCGCTATCGTTAAAGAAGCTTCTGAGCAATCAGGAAGAGGTTTTCTGCCAGAGATTGCTTCTGCGACAGAACTCGGTTCTTTGGAACTAAAAGGGAAGGTGATTGCTTTGCATGGAGCTGCTGAAGTTTCTTTCACAAGGGATGTCATAGCAGATTCTGAAGAGGTTTCAATGCTTGTTGGGCCTGAAGGTGGATGGGGAGAGCGTGACCTCGCGTTCTTCAAGGAACATAATATTCCTGTTTATGGATTGGGTTCTCTTACCCTAAGAGCAGAAACCGCAGCTCTTGCTGCGGTTTCCTTGGTGATGCTCTAGCGCTACTTTGTTATTTGTTGATTATTTGTCTTTAGTTTCTTTTGCTGCTGACTCTTTTCCTTCGAGCATTTCGAAAACTTTTTCATTTGTGAGCATTGTCTCAACGAAAACTTTCACTCGTTCAAGATCTGCATCTTTATGCTGTGCAAGAATGAAGCTTGCTTCCTGCTCAACTCGCTTCTGGTCTGGAACAATATTTTCTTCCTTAGCGATGGTGTTTAGAATTAATTGCACCTTTGCTTTTTTCTCTGCCTGAGGAGTCCATTCTTTGCGGAGTCCATCAATTGTCTTCTTGATGTGCTTGAGGTAGTCATCAAGAGGAATACCTACTTGCTCAAGATCATAAATAAACTGAGATTCAATTCTTGAGAGTTCGCTCTGCACGAGAATATCTGGAAGGTCGATAGTGCTTCCGCTTACTAATTCTTCAATAAGTTCTGAACGCTTCTTGTCGAGATTTTTTCTTTCCTTGTCGCTTTTGATATTCTCTCGGAGTTTTGTTTTGAAATCCTCTACGTCTGTGAAGTCGCCAAGGCCTTGTACGAACTCGTTGTTAAGTTCAGGCATAGACTCTTCGACGAGTTTGTCGTGGTCTTCTTTAGAAAGAGATTCGTGTGAGTGATTGCTGTGATCTACTCTTGATTTTCGTACTTCAGTGATTGCTTCTTCAACTTCTTTCTCAGTCACTGTGACAGGCTCGTCTTTCTTTGCGCTTACTTTTTTAGAAATTGCCTTATAGTCTGGAAGTTTAACTTCAGGGACCACTGTGGTGACGATATTGAACTCTAGAGGATTACCTTCAGCCATCTTTGTGATCTTGATCTCTGGTCGTCCGATAGCATCAATCTTGTTGTCGATCACGATGTGAGGGTAAGCTTTGCTTAGTGCGAGTTCCGCCATCTCTTCGAGAATAGGCATGATGCCTACCTGTGAGATAAGAGTCTGTTCAGGAACTTTTCCTTTTCGAAATCCCTTGATGCTCACTTCTTCGTTTATGTGCTTTAGAGCCTGCGCACGGTATTTAGCAAACTCGTCAGCAGGAATTTGCCCCGTGATTTCTACTTGAGATTTCTCGAGCTTTTTAATATCAATTTTTTCGTACAAAGGTGATGCTTTAGTCATAATATTTGATGAATTCCCAGTCTAGCCTTTGTTGCATCGTTTTGCAAATCAAAAGCCTCTACTAAATTGTAGAGGCTTTTGATTAAGGAATTATGTAAGGAAACTTACTTTAGAACTCTAGATCGTCGAGAGAGTCTAGGCCATCAGTACCAACTTCGGAATCAATTCGTGCTTCCGCGTCAGTCTTGGAAGGTGCGCCTTGGTTTACAGTTTCGACTTGATTGTCGTTTGTATTCTCTCCAGCCCTGTCATTCAAAGTTCTTGCCCAGAAGTAGATAGCGGCGATCAGAAGGAGAACGATGATTATGACAATGCCTACGATCGGACCGATTTTCTTTTCGCCGTTTTCTGTTGGTGTAGAAGTTGGCTGATTAGAATTTTGTGTCGGTTGTTGTAAAGGATCCATGATGATTAAATTATTTTAATAAACTAGTTTTGGCTTGAAGTCGTAGCTGTTGTGGTTGCTGTCGTCGTAGCGGTTACTGAAACTGTTGTCGATGCTGTAGTTGTTGCTCGGCCAGCTTCTTTTCTTTCATCTCCAAGTCCGAGGGCCATAGCTGCTTTTCGTAGAGCATCACGAGCTTCGAATATGCTTTTCTTAGCTGCATCAAAAAGTTGTCGTGGCTTAGTTACATCAATTTCTCCTTCAGTAGTAGATGATGCATTTGTTGTCGAAGCATTTGCCTGAGATTCTGATGGCTTCCATGATACGAAAGCTTGAATGTCAGCCTTCGCCTTAACGATTGCTGTGTGTGCAATTGCGAGCTTTGCGAGTGCATCAGCTACGTCTTTGCCGTTCTCCTTCTGCTTGTCAGCAATAGATTTGATTCTTGCCTCTGCGTTATCGAGGATTCTTGCAGCATTTGTAAGCTGAGCAGCTCTGTTTCCATGAAGTTCAACTGCCAATCCCTTTCGCATTGATTTTATTTTTTCTCGTCCTGCTTCCATTCGAGCCTTCATGTCTTCTTTGCTCATTGTTGTTGAAGCTCGGAATTCCATTCGGTCGTCTTTCATATCTTTTCGCATCTCGTCAGCCTTTGCCTGGAATTCAGCTCTATTCTCCTGTCGTTCGATTTTCAAACCCTGCTCATTTCGGAGCATCTGGTTTCGAATATCCTTATTGTCCTGAATTCTTGTCTCAGTAGCTTGGAAAGCACGTCGGATTGGAGCTCCAGGAAGAACATTCTTGAATATTCCTCGTTGTTTCTCTGTCTTTCCGTCAATTCTGGTCTCAACATTGTATTCCACAGAAGATCCAGGTCCTGCATCTGTTGTTACGTTGATTTCTGTATTTACATTGCTGTCAGATTGGGCGTTTGCCATGATAGCAAAGGCTAAGACCGCACAGGCACACATTATAGTCAGGGTTTTAATAGAGAACGTCATGATTATGTTTATTTTTAAGGCTAAATTAGTTCGTAAAACTGTCGTTTCGATCGTGAGTATGATTATACCACACTCCTATTGAAGACAGCTGTTGTTAATTTTGTGAATATGTTTTATTAAATGCAAAGAAAAAACCACCTATTAGGTGGTTTTTTCTTGTAATTACACTAATTACTTACCGTGCTTATCGTTATACATCTTGATTCCTCGCTCGAATGCTGCTTCGGCATCAGCTTTTCCCTTAAATCCGTTGACACTTACCTCCTTATTCTGAATTTTCTTGTATGTGGAGTAGAAGTGTTCGATTTCCTTGAGAGTGTGCTTGTTGAGGTCTTGAAGATCCTGAACGTCATTCCATCGTGGGTCGTCAGCTGGAACTCCAATAACCTTGTCATCAGCATCACCACTGTCGATCATGGACATTATGGCTACAGGCCTCACTCTTACCAAGATTCCTGGGAGGAGAGGGTAGGTAGTAAGGAGTACAACGTCTATTGCGTCTCCGTCATCCCATAGGGTCTGAGGGATAAAACCATAGTCAAACGGGAAATCCTGGGCAGTATGTGCGACTCGGTCGAGGGCAATAATGCCTGTTTCCTTGTCTATTTCATACTTATTCTTGGAACCCTTGTTGATTTCAATGATCACATTCATGTGATCCTTTTTTCCAGGATGTACGTCGTGGAGTAGATTCATGTGCTAATTTACGAATTATTTGGTTAATTATTCCGCGTCCTTTGAGTCGTCAGCTTTCTTAGAAGATGGCTCAGCTTCGTCATTTGTTTTAGAAGAACCGTCAGACTGGATATCAATTTTCCATCCTGTTAGCTTGGCTGCCAAACGAACGTTTTGACCTCCTTTACCGATCGCAAGTGACTGCTGATCGTCGCTAACTTTGACTGTTGCCTTCATTTCTTCCTTATTTGTCTCAATTCCTATGACTTTTGCTGGAGAAAGCGCTTCTTCAATGAATTTCGCTGCATTCTCGTTCCATTCGATAATATCAATCTTTTCGCCTCCAAGCTCGCTCATAACTGTGGATACTCGAACTCCTCGCTGTCCTACGAGAGAACCAATAGGGTCAATATGAGAATCATTTGAGGTAACCGCTATTTTTGATCGTGATCCTGCTTCGCGGGCAATAGCCTTGATTTCTACTACTCCCTGAGCAATTTCTGGAGCTTCGATTTCGAACAATTTGGCTAGAAACTTAGGGTGTGAGCGTGAAATTCGCAAAACGATGCCTTTTGGAGACTCTTCAACTGCGTAAAGGTAGGCTCGTACTCGTTCTCCTGGGGTAAATCGCTCTCCAGGGATCTGTTCTTCGTAAGGAATTATGCCAATTGCACGGCCCATATCCACGAAAATAGTGCCTCTTTCGAGTCTCTGTACGATTCCAGTGATGATTTCGCCTTCTTTTTTGCCGAATTCTGATATAACTGAGCTTTTTTCAGCTTCTCGCATCTTCTGGATGATGACCTGTTTTGCAGTTTGAGCAGCAATACGGCCAAAATTCTCCTTCTTTTCGAGGGGGAAGACGATTTCTTCGTCAACTTCCGCATCTTTCTTGATTTTTCGTGCATCAGCCTTGAGAAGGTGATGTTCAGGGTTGAATCGAATCTTGATGTCCTCTTCAGCCATGGCAGCTGTTTCTTCTGCAGTAGCCGCTTCGTCATCTTCCATGATCACTTTGTCAGGATCAACTACGACTTTTACCTGGTAAAACTCAACTCCGCCTGAGTTTAGGTCGAATTTTGCCCTTATAATTTGGCCTTTCTTACCGTATTCCTTCTTGTAGGCAGTCGCCAAAGCGAGCTCGATAGCCTCGATCATCTTCTCCTTTGGTATACCTCGCTCTTGCTCCAATTGGTCGAGAACTGAGTGAATTACTTTTAGATCAAACATGTGTATAAAAAATTAAGTCCGCTTTCGCGAACTGGTTACTCTTATGCCAAAAAGTATAACGTAGGAAACCTGTCAATGTCAATAGTTACCAAACTCCGAAAAACATTGCTGTTATCAACAGTTTTGTGTGGGAGTATGTGCTGAACAGGTATATAATTAATGTAAATTTATTATAACAATTCTTCTTTAACATGATGAAACGCACTTTGATATATGTAGGTACGCTGGCGCTCCTCATTGTAGGCGCACTTACGATTATCGCTACTCCTGCAGAGCAGGGAGTTTCTCTGTTAAATACAGCGAACGCTGAAGTTGATGTGGTAGTGTTATGGCCTAAAGAACTTACAGGATGGGCTTGGTCAGACAACGTTGGTTGGATTAGTCTCAATTGTTCGAACACAGGAAGCTGTGTAACTTCGAACTATAAAGTTGAAGTTTTACAGAATGGAAATCTCCAAGGATATGCATGGTCTGATTCAGTTGGGTGGATAAGTTTCACAGGCAGCGATACAACATTGTGTCCAGGAGGATCATGCCAAGCTAATGTAAATCTCACCTCAGGAGGACCTCTTCTTGGATATGCTCGAGCAGTTGTTCATGCTGACAAAAATGCAGGTGATGGTGAATGGAACGGATGGCTCAGTTTGAACCTCGTCTCGTATAATGCGGTAACAGGAAAGTTTAGCGGATACCTATGGGGAGGATTGTTTGGATTTCCTGTTCCTGATGCAGTTGTTGGTCTAGAAGCTGGATGTCCTACATGTGTTCAGAAACAAGTTTGTGGAGGTTCATATCCTTCATCAGGAACTGTTGCTGGAGCATCAACATATTCTTCAGGATATACACCGAATGTATGGACACGACTTGATACAGGCTCACTCGGCTCATGCCAGTGGAGATGTGATATTGCTTCAGGATATCAGCTCATCGGAGGTACCTGCCAGATTCCATCTTGCGGAGGTTCAGTTCCTGCGAACGCTATTCCATCTTCAGCAAGCCCGAACGGATCTACATGGACTTACAATTCTGTAGCGAGCGACGCATGTCAATTCAAATGTGCTAGCGGTCACACATGGGATGGTTCTATGTGCCGTGCAGACGTTATAACAGGAGCATGTACGGGCCCAGTTCCTGAAAATGCAGCAATGTGTTCAGCTATTCCTGGATCAGGAGTGCGAACGCTTACAGGTGAGCGAGGGGGTACAGGCAACTCATCATGCCCAGCTGACAGTGCAACGGTTCCGAACTGTTCATATTATTGCCCAGATGGATTGAAGAGAAAGAATAACAAGTGTCTTACAGGTCTACAGTATCTTCAGGAGCAATAAAATTTTCCAGAAGTTATTCCAGAGGTTCATTCGAGAGGTTTGTATGAGAAGTAAGGAGGAAACAAGCGAGAGATTAGAGTAACAGTAATTACGACCGGCTACGTATGTACATTGAGCCAACCCAACTAAAGAAATTCATCATCGATTCCGGTCTTGTATCCAAGGCTGATATTGATGATGCCGAAAAAGAGGGAAAGGAGCAGGAGATCGACATTGGCAACATGCTTGTGAAGCAGGGCAAGATCACTGACGACAATCTCAGAAGAATCCAGGCTTATGTGCTTGGAATTCCTTTCGTGGATTTGAAAAACAGAAAGATCGATTTTGAAATTCTTTCTCTCATTCCGGAACCTGTAGCTCGAACTCATAACATTGTTGCGTACAAGAGAGACGCTGATGTTCTTGAGGTTGCCATGCTAGATGCAGCTGACCTTGGTGCAATTGACTTCATTAAGAAAAAAGTGAACTTGAAGGTTGCTCCGCGTCTTACAGATATTGAATCAATCAAGAAGGCTATCGTTCAATACCAGAAGAGCCTTAAGGCAGAGTTCGGAGATATTATTCAGAAGGAGTCTGCGATTCTTAAAACAATTTCAGATGAGATTGCAGGGGATGGGGCATCAGAAGAAGATCTCAAGAAGATCGCTGAAGATCTTCCTGTGATCAGAATTGTTGATACGCTTCTCAAGCACGCCATTCTTCAGAATGCTTCAGATATTCATATCGAGCCGATGGAGCATGAACTTCTTGTTCGTTATCGAATTGACGGTTTGCTTCGTGACGCCATGGTTCTTCCAAAGCATGCGGAGCCTTCCATCACTGCCCGAATAAAAGTTCTATCTAACCTCAAACTAGATGAGAAGCGATTGCCACAGGACGGACGATTCAAAGTTGACCTGACGAATGAGAAAGTTTCATTCCGTGTTTCTATTTTGCCAACATACTACGGTGAGAAAACCGTTATGCGTCTTCTTCGTGACAATGCAGCAGGTTTCAATTTGGAAGGCCTCGGTTTCCATGGGGAAGCTTTAGAGCGCATTCATCGCGCTACTAATCAGACTACTGGAATGATTTTGACTACTGGACCTACTGGTTCCGGTAAGACTACTACGTTGTATACAGTTCTTGATATTTTGAATACTGCTGACGTAAACATTTCAACTATTGAAGATCCTGTGGAGTACCAAATGAAGAGAGTGAACCAGACACAGGTAAAGCCTGAAATCGGTTTTACATTCTCAAGCGGTTTGCGATCATTGGTGCGACAGGACCCTGATATCATCATGGTGGGAGAAATTCGAGACGGTGAGACAGCATCTCTCGCCGTAAACGCCGCGCTTACAGGTCACCTTGTGCTTTCTACACTTCACACCAACTCAGCGGCTGGTGCTATACCTCGTCTCCTCGATATGAAGATCGAGCCGTTCCTCCTTGTTTCAACATTGAACATTGTTATCGCTCAGCGTCTCGTGCGAAAACTTTCAGAGAACAAAGAGAAGCATGTTCTTACAAAGGCTGAGATCGAAGCTCTCTCAAAAACAGTTGATCTCAAGAGAGTACTCGGTCTCCTTAAGGATGAAAAGGTTGTCGGAGCTAATGCTGATTGGACAGACATTCCATTCTGGAAAACGGCGAAGGAAGGAACTGATGGATACAAGGGCCGAGTAGTTATCCATGAAGTGCTCAAGGTGAGCCAGACGATTCGAGAACTCATTATCAAGGGGGCGACGTCAGGTGACATTGAAGCTCAGGCGAAGAAGGAAGGAATGGTATCGATGATCGAAGATGGTATTTTCAAAGCAGTGCAGGGAGTGACAACGATTGAGGAGGTGCTTCGAGTAGTTTCAGAGTAAAAAGATGCCGCTATTTAAAATTAAAGCAAAAAATGCCCAGGGAGATATCTATACGACCGAGAGGGAGGTCGCGGATAAATTCGTCTTGTACAAAGATCTCAAGGCTAATGGCGAAGAGATTATTTCTATCAATGAAATCCAGAAGAGGCATCTTTCTTTAGGTCATCTCAATTTTAACTTTTTATCAAAAGGCGGAGTGAAGATGCATGAGAGAATAAACTTTGCCCGCAACCTCGGTTCCATGCTTGAGGCGGGTCTCTCTTTGTCCCGAGCTCTCTCTGTTATAGAGCGACAGGCCAAGAACAAAAGACTTGCAAACATTGTGCATACGTTGATCGAAGATATTTCACAGGGTAAAACGCTTTCGGATGCTCTCAAAGTTTGGCCGAATACATTCTCACAGCTCTTCGTTTCAATGGTTCGAGCAGGAGAGGAAAGCGGTACGCTCGCAGCATCTCTCAGGGTAGTGGCGCTGCAAATGGATCGTGTCTATACACTCCAGCGCCGAATCAGAGGTGCCATGATGTATCCTTCGGTGATTATCTTCGCCATGGTCATCATTGCTATCTTGATGCTTACATATGTGGTGCCTTCTCTTATGAAGACGTTCTCTGAACTCAAGGTTGAACTACCTGCGAGCACTAAGTTCATTCTTTTTGTAAGTGAATCAATTCAGCATCACGGACTTCTTGTATTACTCTTCGTTCTTGCCGTAGCTGGAGGATTTTATTATTTTTCAAAAAGCACAGTAGGCAAAAAGATTCTAGACGCTTTCTATTTGAAAATCCCACTGATTGGGGGAATCATAAAAGAAGTTAACACTGCTCGTACTGCACGAACAATGTCCTCTTTGCTTAATGCTGGTGTTGATATGGTTGAGTCAGTGAAAATCACGGCTGAAGTTTTGCAAAACTACTACTACAAAAACATTCTCGCGAATGCGAGCGAGACAATCAAGAAGGGAGAGGTGCTTTCGAAATCATTTTCGACAAATCCAAATTATTACCCAGCCTTTCTTGGAGAGATGGTGGGAGTGGGAGAGGAGACTGGAAAGATGGGCGAGATGTTCTTGAACGTCGCTGCTTTCTATGAAGATTCAGTAGAGCAAAAGACCAAAGACATGTCTACCATCATTGAGCCGTTTCTTATGGTTATCATTGCGGTTGCAGTGGGATTCTTTGCCATCGCCATGATTTCGCCGATGTACTCCCTTGTGGACGTCATTTAAATTCAGCATGAACCAAAAAGGTTTCACCCTTATCGAGGTTTTGATAGGAGTCGCCATATTCGTAATGGTGTCTCTTGCGGCGTACAAGGGTTTCATAGGCTTGAGTGATCTTGTTAGAGTTACTCAATACAAGATTGCTGCCATTAACCTTATTAATGAGCAGTTTGAGCTCGTGAGGAATCTTCCTTACAAAGACATTGGTGTGGTGGGAAGCATCCCAAGCGGTAAGATCGACAACTCACAGACTATTATTCGAAGCGGTATTCCTTTCGATGTTCTCACAACTATCCGAAACATAGATCTTGAATTCGATGGAACTATTGGAGGAACTCCTAACGACCTTTCTCCAGCGGACAATAAGCTCGTTGAAGTGACTATTTCTTGTGACACATGCAAAAGATTTGTTCCATTAACACTCACGACGATTGTGGCTCCAAAGAATTTGGAAACAGCTTCCAATAACGGTGCTCTTTTCATCAAAGTGTTTGATGCTAACGGCGTACCAGTGCAGGGAGCTGATGTACATATCGAAAATACACTAGAAACTCCAACGATTACCATTGATGACACAACCAATGCTGAAGGTCTTCTTCAGCTTGTTGATGTTCCACCGGGCGTAGAAGCATATGAGATAACAGTCTCAAAAGACGGCTACTCAACCGAACGGACGTATCTCTCAGGGGAGGTGAGTAACCCAAACCCAATCAAGCCAAACGCGACGGTCTTGTTGCAGCAGGTGACGCAAGTGAGTTTTACAATCGATATAACAAGTTCACTTTTGATTTCCAGCCTAACTGATTCATGTTCAGCGGTTGGTAGCATTAACTTCACGTTGGTTGGAAATAAAGAGATTGGTGCGGGCATTCCAAAATCAGATACCTCTCGTGTTACTAATGGTTCAGGCGCACTTACGATTGAGGGTCTTGAGTGGGATACATACACCATTAATTCTACAGATGGCAGCTATGATCTTATTGGTCTGAATCCACTCAATCCTGTTTTTGTTAATCCAAATACAACCCAGAATGTTCAGCTTATAGTTGCATCTAAAGATCCTCAGAGTCTTCTTGTGACAGTCAAAGACGGCATTACGTTGCTTCCACTCACTGATGCGACGGTCATTCTCGAAAAGACTGGATTTGAAGAGACTTTGACAACAGGTAGAGGATATTTGAGTCAGACTGATTGGTCTGGTGGATCAGGTCAGGACGATATCGGGCAAGCTAATAGATATTCTGCACATGATGGAAATATTGATAGCACAGGAACTCCAGGGGATCTAAAACTTGCTGATGCTTTTGGTACATATGTTACGAGTGGTGATCTCACCTCGTCTGTGTTTGATACAGGATCACCAAGCAATTTCCATCAGCTTATTTGGAATCCTACGGATCAACCACCATCAGCAGGATTGGAAAGTATTAAATTTCAGATAGCAACAAACGCTACTAATACCGCAACAACAACGTGGACATACAAAGGACCAGATGGTACCGGATCTACATACTATACGTTTTCAAACAGCACCATTCACTCAGGACATGATGATGATCGCTATTTCCGATACAAGGCTTTTCTTTCTACCGAAAATCCAGCACTCACACCAAACCTTTCTGAAGTCTCATTTACATTCACGACATCATGTACACCGCCAGGACAAGTTATTTTCTCAGGACTTACTAACGACACATATACGCTTGGTGTTGACAGGGCAGGATACGCTAGCACAAGCCTAGAAGTAATTACGAATGCTCCTTGGAAAGAACAGGAAGTTCTCCTTATGCCAGATTAATATTATGAATATCAAAGGACATAACAAAGGTTTTACGATCATAGAACTCATCGTTGCGGTGGCGATTCTTGGTATGATGATTTCTATTATAGGAAGCTTTCAAAAAGATATTTTTTATCTGAGCTCTGTTGCAAGAAGTAGCTTGCTGTCTGCTCAGGACGCGCGCAACGTGGTGAGAGTTATGGCAAAAGAAATGCGTGGTATGTCACAGGGTAACAATGGCGCGTATCCTCTCCTGCAAGCGGCGACAAGTAGTGTAAAATTTTATAGCGATACGGATAGTGATGGCCTTAGGGAAGAAATAAGATATTACATAAGCGGCTCCAAGCTCTTGCGAGGTTCAATCAAACCAACAGGATCACCTGCAACTACATATACCTCTTCAAACGAAGTTGTGACTACGCTTGTAAATGATGTGCGCAATGGAACATCTACGCCCGTTTTTGAATATTATGATTCGTCGTATGCTGGAACTACAACTCCTATGACGTATCCTGTTTCACTTTTGAGCGTACGACTTATCAAAGCTTCCATTTCTGTAGATGCTGATCCCGGACGTGCCCCTATCCAGAAGATTTATACATCGCAAACAGCGCTAAGAAATTTAAAAGACAACCTATGATTTCAATCCCATCAAAAAAAGAAAAAGGTTTGATTCTCGTAAACGCTTTGGTGTTCGCACTCATTGCGTCATCAGTTACTGCTGCGATGGTTGGATGGGCGGCTAGCATTATTAGGAACGAACGTAGGCTTCTTGCGAAAGAGCAGGCATTTCATATTGCCGAAGCCGGCATCGATTATTATCGATGGCACCTCGCGCATGCACAGACTGATTATACAGACGGAACCACAACTCCTGGTCCATATATTCATACGGTTGAAGACAAGGATGGCGTAGTCTTGGGACAATATGCTCTTACAATTACTCCACCTGCTACTGGAACCACGGTGGTGGTTGTTAAGTCCGAAGGAAGTGTTGCGAGTGATCCAGAGGTAAAACGAACTATCCGTGCAACATTGGCTATTCAGTCGCTTGCTAAGTACGCTGTTGTTTCGAATGACTTCTTGCGATTCGGTGAGGGAACTGAAGTCTTCGGTCCTGTTCATTCCAACGATGGAGTTCGTTTTGATGGACTCGCACACAATCTCATATCGAGCACAAAAGATAAATTTATTGATACAGAAAACGGCACAGCATGGCGCTTTGGAGTTTATACTACCGTTGATGACGATGATCCAAGTCCTCCTGCCGCTATTCCAGATAGACCAGATGTTTTCATGGCGGGACGATTGTTTCCTGCGCCGGCATTTGATTTTACTGGCTTAACTTCAGATATGTCACATATGAAAGCTATCGCACAGGCAGATAGTAGATATTTCGCAGCCTCTGGTGCTCAAGGCTATCATGTAGTGTTAAAGACAGATGACACATTCGATCTTTATAGAGTTAACACACTGTTGGTTGGAAACAATAAGTGTGGCAACGAGCTTAACCAGGCAGGTTGGGGAACATGGAGTATCAACACGGAAACATTCCTTCAGAATTATTCATTTCCAACAAGTGGCGTCATATTTTTTGAGGATCATATTTGGGTAGATGGAACCATCAATACTGCGAAAATCAGCATAGTGGCTGGAAAATTTCCTGATAGCGCGGCCACTAGAAAAAGCATAACTGTAAATGCCGACCTTCTCTATACTAATTACGATGGAAGGGATGTTATAGGTCTTTTGGCACAAGATAACCTCAATGTGGGAATGAATAGTCCTAACGATATTAGAATTGACGCAGCAATTATTTCGCAGAACGGCCGAATTGGAAGGTATTACTATGAGACAAACTGCGGTGCAAACGCCAATCGAAACTACGTCATGCTCTATGGAATGCTTGCGAGCGCAAAGCGTTACGGCTTCTCATATACAGACGGTACTGGATATGACGTTCGCGACATCGTCTATGATGGCTATCTATTGTATGGTCCACCACCAAGCTTTCCTTTGACATCTGATCAATATACCGTCATATCTTGGGAGGAGATTAGGTAAGTGATATACTGTGTTCAATAATAATTAAATAGATATGCCACGACCACGCGCCACGAAATTGCTTGTTATTGGAAATTGGAAGATGAACCCCCTGACTGTTGATGAGGCTAAGCGTATTATTCAATCTACGAGGAAGGCCTCAGCAAAACTTACCCGAGCCGAAGTCGTTGTTTGCCCGCCTTTTCCTTTTATAAGCATGGCTCTTGGAAAGAGTGAGAGAATGTCAGTAGGAGCGCAGGATGTCTTTACTGAGCCACAAGGATCATATACAGGTGAAGTTAGCGCTGAAATGCTAAAGAATATGGGACTCAAGTACGTAATTGTTGGTCATTCTGAGCGAAGGAAGAAAGGAGAAACTGACCAGAACGTAGCTGACAAGACTAAAGCTGTTCTACGAGCCGGTCTAACGGCTGTTGTGTGTGTTGGTGAAGAGGTTCGGGATGCTCAGGGAGCATACTTGGATACATTACGTGCGCAAATTAAGGCGTCTTTGGAAGGTGTACAAAGAAAACATACTAAGCAGCTTGTTCTTGCTTATGAGCCAGTATGGGCAATTGGAGCTAAGGAAGCTATGACCCCACAGCTTGTTCAGGAAATGGGAATCTTCGTAAGAAAAATCCTATCTGATATGTATGGTCAGTCAGAAGTAATGTCTGTACCAATCTTGTACGGAGGTTCAGTTAACTTTAGGAATGCCAAGGACATCATTGTTCAGGGACAGGTACAAGGATTGCTCGTAGGAAGAGAAAGCGTAAATCCACCAGGATTTGTCGAGCTACTCAAGGCAGTTGATCAAAAATAACTTAAAATAAAATCATGAAATTTCTTCGGGACATTGGGCATCTGCAGGGAACGCGAGTGCTGGTCCGACTGGATCTCAATGTACCTGTAAGGAATGGTAGGGTTCTTGATGATTTTAGGATAAGAAAGAGCATGGAGACACTCACTGTTCTCCAAAAGGGCGGAGCAAGAATTGTTCTAATTAGTCACTTGGAATCTGATGGAGATTCAACACTTGAACCTGTGGCTCTGCATATGCAGAAGATGGGCATTAAAGTTACTTTTGTAAAAAACTACCGCAATGCCTTTGCAGCTGTTGAAGCGCTTCAGCCAGGCGAAATAATCCTTCTTGAGAACCTTCGCCATAATGAAGGTGAAAAGAAGAATGATACAAAGTTTGCTAAGGAGCTTGCTACGCTTGGAGATATTTATGTAAACGAGGCTTTCCCTGTATCTCATCGAGCTCATGCTTCAGTGTCAGCTATAACAGAATTCTTACCGTCATATGCAGGTATCGTATTTGAGCGAGAAGTAAAAGCGCTACGCGAGGCTTTCAATCCGGCTCATCCGTTCTTGTTTGTACTCGGTGGAGCGAAATTCGAAACCAAGCTTCCACTCATCGAGAAATTTTTAAACATTGCAGATACTGTATTTGTAGGTGGTGCGCTCGCTAATAACTTTTTTAAGGAACAAGGTATGGAGATCGGTAAGTCAGTTGCGTCAGAAAAGGATTTTGATCTCAAGAAATATTCTGGCAACTCCAAGATACTTCTTCCTGTGGATGGAATTGTGGCATCTAAGATGGGGGACAAGGGTGAAATCAAAAGCGTTTCAGAGATTGGTACTGATGGACTTTTGCTTGATGCTGGACCAAAGACGGTTGAATTGATCAAAGAGGCCGCAATGAACGCAAAGACTATTTTGTGGAATGGACCTCTGGGTGGCTATGAACAAGGCTACAAGAAGTACACTCTTGATCTCGCTGCTGTAATTGCAGAAGCGACAACGAAGAATGGTGCTAAGTCTATAATCGGAGGTGGAGACACACTTGCAGCTATTGCTGAATTGGGAATCGAAGACAAGTTCAGCTTCGTATCTACTGGTGGAGGAGCTATGCTAGATTTTCTTGCGAATGAGACACTGCCCGGTATTGAGGCGTTGGAGAGGGAGAACTAACTGAGAACTAGCTTTAGAGAGCCGAAATTATTTTTTGAGCATTTTCTTCAAATGCATTCTTGTCGCCTTTTGCTTCTTCAGGTGATGAATATACCCAAATATGAGCATGAGGAACTTCTTCGCCAACCATTTTGCCAATAACGCATTCAACACCGAATGCTTTTTTTATTGCCAATGCGATCTTCTGAGCGATTTCAAAGTAGGGACCAATAGGCTGAACATCCCACACCCATCGATGGTGCTTCTTAGGAATAACGAGAGCGTGGCCAGGAGAAACAGGGCGGATATCTAAGAATGCTAGATATTCGTCATTTTCATAAATGACGTGCGCAGGTATTTCTTTGTTGACGATTTTACAGAAAATGCATGAGTCCATGTGTTTGTTGTTATGTCTATATTATAGTATATCGTGCGTGATACAATAGCTCTACGTTTGATCTTATCTCGTCGTGAAAAAGTACACTCTCCACAAACCACTTGATCTTGAGGTCGAGAAGCTCCTTTCCAACCACGATCCTGTGGTAAGGAGGCTTCTCTATAATAGAGGTATTACGACTGCTGAAGAAGCATCTGCATTCATTACTCCTCAGTATGATACGGGATCTCACGACCCTTATCTTCTCAAAGACCTCGATCGAACAGTGGAGAGAATCCTCAAAGCTATTTCTACGGGTGAGAAGGTGGTGATCTACAGCGACTATGACACCGACGGCATTCCGGCGGCAGTGACGCTTCATACTTTTTTTAAGAAAATTTCATTCTCGAATTTCTATAATTATATTCCTCATCGTCACAATGAGGGGTTTGGTCTACATAAGGGTGCGGTTACAAAATTTAAAGAAGAGGGAGTTGGTCTCGTCATTACGATAGATTGTGGTATCGCGGATGTTGAGTCAGTGGCACATGCCAAGAAGTTGGGTATCGATGTCATCATCACTGACCACCATATGCCTGGTGACGTCATGCCGGATGCATATGCAATTGTTAATCCCAAAAGATCAGACTGTAATTATCCTGAGAAGATGCTCTGTGGAGCGGGTGTCATTTTCAAAGTGATCCAAGCTATGGCCAAGCGTCCGGAATTCAATCTTGTTCCAGGGTGGGAGAAGTGGCTATTGGACATGGTGGGTATCGCCACTCTATCGGACATGGTTCCACTTCGAGGCGAGAACCGCGTTTTCAGTTATTACGGACTGACTGTTCTTCGAAAGTCTAAGCGTCCGGGTCTTGTGACGCTTCTTCGCAAGCTTGGAGTTTCACAGACTAATTTGACCGAAGAGGATATAGGATTTTCAATTGGACCGCGCATCAATGCTGCATCACGAATGGGAGTTCCTATGGATGCTTTCATGATGCTCTCTACTGATAGCGATGCTGAGGCACGGACATATGTGGAACATCTCGACGTGATTAACAACCAGCGGAAGGGTGCTGTTGCACAGCTGGTAAAGGAGGTTAAACACGAGATGTCTGTTCGATACCCTGGAGAGCTTCCAAAAGTGATCGTTATGGGTAACCCAACATGGCGTCCATCGCTCCTTGGCTTGGCAGCAAACTCGTGTGCGGAAGAGTTCAGCCGCCCAGTATTTCTTTGGGGTCGTGACGGAGATGGGATGCTCAAGGGTTCATGTCGGTCGGGTGGTATGCAAAGCGTTCTCGAAATAATGAAAAACGCGATCGAAGGCACTTTCCTGCAGTTCGGGGGACATGCCGCTTCTGGTGGTTTCGCGGTGTCTCTAGATTCGGTACACAAACTTCCAGAAAATTTGAATGATGCTGCAGCAAAAATGTCTCACGTAACCAAAGATGATGTTGTCCGAGTGGATGCATTACTTACGTTGGATGATGTTAACCGCACAATGTATAGTCACATCGAAAAGTTGGCGCCTTATGGTGTTGAGAATCCGCGACCGATATTTATGTTTCATGAAATTGTGCCACTTTCAGTTGAGCAGTTTGGAAAAACAAAAGAACATTTAAAAATAATAGCGAGGAATTCGAAGGGAGTGCCTGTATCTGCCATTGCATTCTTTGCTAAGCCCGAAGATTTCTCATTCGTTCCACAAAAAGGAAAATCCTGCACAGTTATAGGTCATGTTGAGAAGAGTGTCTTCAGAGGAGTAACTGAATTACGGATTCGTCTCTTGGATATAACGGACAAAGCCGACTAGTGTCTTTTTCTATTTAAAAAGACAGCCTTTCAATTTTTTACTGTCTTTTAAGCCTAAAAAAATCAGATGTGCTAGTATAGCAACATGAATAACATCGTAGTCTTCACTGATGGATCGGCGCGGGGAAACCCTGGTCCAGGAGGATGGGCAGCTATAATTGCTTCTGATAATAACGTTATGGAGCTTGGTGGCAGGGAAAACAATACGACCAACAATCGTATGGAACTTAAGGCTGTGTACCAAGCGCTTGCTCGTATACATACTGTGAAACAGACTGGAAGCAATGTGACCGTCTACTCAGACTCTGCATATGTAATCAATGGAATAACATCTTGGATTCATGGCTGGAAGAGGAGCGAATGGATTACTTCGACCAAACAGCCTGTGGAACATCGTGACTTGTGGGAAGCGATAGACGAACTTATCCAAGGTTTGAATATTACATGGGTACGACTCTCGGGACATGCGGGACTTCCTGGAAACGAGCGATGCGACGAGATCGCAACGTCTTTGGCGGACAAAGAAAACATCACTCTGTATAACGGTACGCGTGCTGAATACGACATCGACTTGAGTCGTGTAACTGTCGAGAAGGGAAGCACAGTGGCAAAGAAGAAAAAAAGCAGAAGCTCCGAAAAGGCATACTCTTATGTAAGTTCGGTTGGAGGCAAGACGATGACTCATGCTACATGGGCGGAATGCGAAAAGAGAGTGAAGGGTACTGCAGGTGCTCGTTTCAAGAAAGTTTTCAATAGTGCAGAGGAAGAGGCTTTGATCGAAGAATGGAGAGGAAAATAGGCAAAAAAGATTTTAGAAAAAATTCATAAATATTTTATTTTTTCTTTAGAATTATTTTATCTCGCATAAGTAAACTTAATAGGTGCAAAGATATATTTTTGCAGTTGTACTCCTGCTGTGTATTTGTAGGATCGGTTTTGCTATTCACGAACATCAGACTTCAACTCTTCCGAAGCTTTCGTCTGAGGTTGAGGTCACAGTCAGACTTACTGATGATGTCGATCTTCGAGATGGTTGGGCTCAGGTCGCTTCCTACTCAGACACCTATGGAGGACTGCTTCTGAAGCTCCCACGTCGAGGTGAATATTTTATCGGGGATGAACTTGTGGTGAGAGGAGCGCTGCGTCAGCCTCGCAACTTTTTCTCAGATAATGGCAAGGAGTTCGACTACATTAATTTTCTTGCAAAAGATCACATAGCATATCAGATGAATGTGCGAGAGATTATTTCTCAAGCTCATGCATCTTCGTCATGGGTGAGAAGTCTTGTCTCCATTAAAAAATGGTTCATTGCGTCCGTGCAGAATTATCTCAATGAACCGTACTCATCACTCGCTGTTGGTTTGGTGGTGGGAGGAAAAAGTTCGCTCGGCAAAGAATGGAGCGAGGCGTTTCGTAGAGCAGGTCTCATTCATGCTGTCGTCCTTTCCGGATACAACGTGAGTATCGTCGTATCGATTCTTTTGGGTTGTCTCAAATTTCTTCCGCGTCACGCACGATTCGTTGCGGGCATTCTTGGTATCACTGCGTTTGCGATTATGACAGGCGCATCGACGACGATCATTCGAGCTTCGGTCATGGCAGTGATCGCTCTCTATGCTGAAATAAGTTATTCCAACTACAGTGTCCTTCGTGCACTTTTTCTTGCTGCTTTGATTATGGTTGTTTGGAATCCATTAACACTTCCTTATGATCCATCATTCCATCTTTCGTTTCTAGCAACACTTGGACTGATTCTTTTTTCGGATATGTTCACGTCGCTGTGTAAGTGGGTTCCACTTGAAGGACTTCGTAGTATTGTATCCTCGACTCTAGCTGCTCAGGTTTTGGTAACGCCATACATACTCTATATGATGGGGGAGATATCTATACTCGGGATATTCGCAAATATTGTAGTTACCCCAGTCATACCTTTTACTATGCTTGCGGTTACTCTTTTGGGACTATCGTCGCTGTTGCCGATCTTTTCGATTACTACAGTTCTTACAAGTACCATGACATTTGTTACGCATGTCTTTCTTGCCTATATTTTCAAGGTGGTCGATATTATCTCGTCATCGAAATACGCGACACTTTCAGTGCCGCGTTTCTCGACTATCGCTGTGATAGTTTCTTATGTAATTATCTTTGCAGTCTATTTTCTTGCTTCGAGGAAGTTTTTCTCAACTACATCCCAGTTAACGTTGGAGAAGTAATCTTCTACGTACTGTTTTTTGCCGGAAGGTTGGTAGTCGGCTACAAATGAGTGCTCCCACATATCGAGCCCTAGTATAAGCGCGCAATCCTGAAGTTGTCCCAAATGCTGTTCGTCGATCCATGCATTGAGGAGTCGGCCGTCCTTTCTGTCGTAGTAAAGCATAGCCCATCCGATTCCACGGGTGAGGGCGATAGCTTTGAATCGAGCGAGCCATCCTTCGAAAGATCCCCATTCGGCAGCGATGGCTTCTTTGAGAGTGCCTGAGTCAGGGATGTTCTGAGATCCTCCTTCGAAGCTTTGGAAGTAGACTTCGTGGTTTCTCATACCATTGAATTCAAATCCGAAACGTCGGTTAACTTCTCCTAATGCATACGCGTTCTTCTCGCTGTCCTGTGCTAGTTCCTCGATTTTTTCAAGGATTAGATTGCTGTGCTTAACGTATCCTGAGTAAAGCTTGAGATGCTCCTCGATGGTTTTCTTAGATATGCCCTTGAGTTCTGGGACGGTGAACTTTTTCTCTTCAAATTTTTTCATAATTTTATTATTTATTTAAATTTTCTTAAGTATGTCTACAGTAAACTTTGTCTATGAAATTCCTTACGAAATCATCTTGGAAAGTAACGAAGTCCTTCTATATCGTAAGCTCTGCGCTTATCATCCTGACATTCTTATATATTACCTTATATAGAGATTATATGGCACGGCCGTGTGAAGTGGCTGCTTTCAAACTCTCAAAAGGGCACGCGTCTCTCATTACATCTTTGGGATTTGTTGCTGTGGCAGATGGTGGTGGAACTGCAGAAATACTACGTAATGTGGGCAGTGAGTTAAGTGTATTCGATAGGACAATTGATCTCATGATACTAACAGCGATTGAGCCAAATAGGATTGTTGGGCTTATAGAATTGATGAATAAGTATCCGGTGTATACGCTTTTGCTGCCATCGTGGTCAAAGGCTACCTCCACTAAAGAACTGAAGGAGCTTCAAGAAACGGCATTTGAAAACGGTGTTCCTGTCTTGTACGCTCAAGCTCCAGCTGATTTTCATTTCGCTCACGGACTATCAATCAAGCTGCTAGCCCCGACACGAACCTACGAACCCTCAAAGAAAGAACTAATGTCCCAGGTTTTTAGTTTGGAATGTAACGAGTCCTCAGTTCTATTTTTAAGCAAATCAACAAAAAGGCTTCAGAAGTTTGTCGTGGAAACACTCAATGACAAAAAATATAAAACAATCATTCATCACACTACTGGAGCCGCTTCACTTTTCTATGACGGAATTATTACAGTATTTAATCCAGATACTATCGTGTATTCAAAAAAGATTGTGAAAAAATCCATTGCTATGCCTGAGGCGAGTGAGATTGATACGTCGATTGCTGGAATAAAGTTTCTAAACATTGCAGAAAAAATGGTTAGGCTAATTCCATAAAAGAAACAACCGGCTTAGGGCCGATTGTGTCGCGAATTGAAACTGAGTTTTTGTAAGAATGAACTATTCCGGAAGTGCCGACGGCAGTTTGATCTCGAGATTCTTTTCACCGCGGAGTATGGGTTCAAGCCAGTGCTTGTCGTCGGGCATCATCTCGTGCCAGGGGATGCTCTTCTCGTGGTACCAAAACCATTGGCTAACTTCCTTACATCCTCTTACTTGAGCGGTGGGGAGTACTTCAACCATGAAAATATCCACTTTGTATCCGACGCCATCGGCGCTTCCGATGAAATACCCGTAATGGCGAAATTCGCTTGGATCAGCACGAATGCTCGTCTCCTGCCGAAGTTCGCGTTGAGCTGCGATTACGAGCTCTTCGTCGTTCTTGCGTTTCCCTCCAGGCGGAACGATTTTGTTTGCAGCGACTTTCTTCGTCGGTGACCCTTTTCCAAAAAGGAATTCTCGTCCGCCTGGCATCTTTCTGAACACCAAGATTACATTGGCTTCTTTGTTTGCCATGGAATTTAAATTGAAATCTATTCATACCTTATCATTCAGTTACAAAAAGTAAAAGTACTAAGGAAGAATACAAAAAAACCGCCGGACATTTTGTCTGACGGTTTTTTTGTTGAGCTAAGCTCTGGATTACAGAACTCCTGATTTCTTGAGGGTCTTGTAAACTCCGTGCTTGTTCATAGTCTTGATAGCTCGTGTTGAGAGGGTAAGTACGAGAGTCTTCTTGAGTTCAGGTACGTAAACTCGCTTCTTCTGGAGGTTAGCGTACTTTCGTACCATTCCAGTAGGGTTAAACTGTGTAGCACGAGTCCTGTTTGAATAGCCTCCTGCTCGGATTGAACTTCTTTTTGTTACTGCGCAGACCTTTGACATAGTTTTTTGGTTAGTGGACATTATGCTATCACACATATAGTTTTCCGCAAGTTTTTGCTACAATATAAGCTCATATGGAAATACCTTTTATCTTTTCAATCATAATTCTTATTATGTCTGTGGTTATTCATGAGCTTTCTCATGGATACGCGGCAGTTCTTCTGGGTGATCCGACTCCAAAGGTCCAAGGAAGGCTAACTCTCAATCCATTTAAGCATCTTGAGTGGTTTGGCTCATTTATAGTGCCTGTTATTACTGGATTTATGGGAATTCCAGTTGGTTGGGCGAAACCTGTTGAATTTAACCCATATAATCTCAAAAACAAGAGAAGTGGGGAATTATTGATTGCGGCAGCTGGTCCAGCTTCAAATATCCTTATTGCTGTTATTTTTGGCCTTATAATCAGGGGAATCGTGGCTCAGGCAGGACAGGTTCCGGTAGATTTCCTCGCATTGTCAGCTCAGATTGTTGGGATTAACCTATTTTTGGCTATTTTTAACCTTATTCCTATGCCACCGCTTGATGGCTCCAAGATTCTTTTTAATATCTTACCTGCGAGCATGTTTGGGGTAAGAAGGTTTATGGAGCAATATGCCATTATATTTGCTCTCATTGCTATATTCTTGCTATGGCGCTTAGTTGAGCCACTTATTCCTATCGTCTTCAGCTTTTTGACAGGAATATAGGTTTAAAACCTTAAATACTATTGACTTTTATTCTATATATGATGATATGTAGGTGTGGACGAGCCAGGGGTCTAGCCCCCAAGCATCTCGTAGGAGATAAGCTGCTACCACAGTGCCAGGTGCCGGTTTTCAGCGCGAGTTACCCCGTGTTTTCCGGGGGTTTGCTGGACCGGCGTAAATGAACAGGTTGGCTTGATCGATGGAATGGTTCAGTAGGTGGTTCCATCGCTTCTACACCTCGTTCGCGGGCCCCGATTGCAAAGGCGATCGGGGTCTTTTTCTTTTCATATGTGGCCATTTCCTTGCATTTCCCTCTATATATAGTAAAGTACTGGAACGCTTTATATACAACGTATACAAAGCATATTAGTAAGTAATTATACGAGTGCCGGGTTACTCAGTAATCTTTCAAAGATAACGCTCATCATCTCTATAGATGGCGGTCGTGAAAGGTGAAGATACGAGGAGACCGGTAGCACAATATGCCAACAATCAATCAACTAGTGCGACGAAGCCGCACGCGATTCACACGGAAGTCAAAATCCGTTGCGCTTACGCGAAGCTTCAACACAATTAAGAACCGACCACGAATTCTTCCATCTCCATTCAAGAGAGGAGTATGCGTTAAGGTTACGACTAAGACTCCTAAGAAGCCTAACTCAGCTATCCGAAAGATTGCCCGAGTTCGACTTTCAAACGGAATGGAAGTTACAGCCTACATTCCAGGTGAGGGACATAACCTTCAGGAACACTCAGTGGTTCTCCTACGAGGAGGACGAGTTAAGGACGTAGGTCTCCGATATTCAGTAGTTCGAGGAGTGCTCGACTGCGCAGGAGTAGAGAAACGACGAAAGGGTCGAAGCCAGTACGGAAACAAGCGACCGAAGGCAGCTAAATAAGCATTAAGAAATCTTAAGAACAAACTATTATGCGAAGAAAAATTAAAGATCGACGAGTGCTTATAGCTGATCCGATTTATACCTCAGAGAAAGTTTCAAAGCTCATGAACTACGTGATGGAGAGCGGCAAGAAGAACGCAGCTCGAAAGATCGTGTACGCGTGTATGGAATCTCTCAAGGAGAAAGGAAAGGTAACTGATCCGATGGAACTATTTGAGACAGCTCTCCGAAACACAGCTCCTCAGATGGAAGTACGATCACGACGAGTTGGTGGAGCTAACTATCAGGTGCCTCGAGAAGTTCGACCAGAACGACGACAGGCTCTCTCGATGAAGTGGATCATCGAAGCGGCTCGATCAAAGAAAGGAAAGCCAATGCATGAGAAGCTCGCGGAAGAAATCATTGCAGCTTCAAAGAACGAAGGTGAAGCAGTGAAGAAGCGAGAGAACACTCACAAGATGGCAGAAGCCAACAAGGCGTTCGCTCACTTTGCTTGGTAATACAAATAACAAAACACTCTCTTTAGAAAACACGCATTGCTTCTCGCTAGAAGCATGCTCTGCTCGGAGCCCAGCTCCTGCGCAAGGTTTTCTTCAGAGAGTGTTTTGCTATTTTGACATGGCAATTTCTTTGTGAGAGTGTTGAATTAGAAAAGGTCATTTAAAAACGTTATGAACATTATTCCGCAACCTTGGCGGATTGTGCTCATACCACGTCCGCTTTCGCCCATGGCAGCCTTTGCTTATTGGGTTCTCATTCGTTCGGGAAATGCTGAGCTTTTGGCACAGTGTCATTTCCCAAAGTGGACTACCTTGAACATGCGATCTTGGTTACAAACGGGTGTTCAGCCTTTTGCTGATATCGGTGTTGTAATCGATTTGAATGTGAGTTCGAGAGATTTGGAAATACTGATTGACGCAGTTATTTTCCAAAAATTTCAGGCGTGTCAGCCAGCCATTGCGAGGAAGATGAAAAATTTCTTTCTCTTCTACGGCAGGAAACGACAGCATGCGTGGAGTCTATGGCTTCAGTATCTTGGACGATTGTCTTATTACGATGATCCATCGAAAGCACTTGAGCATCTATGTACGACGATGGACGACGTGGTTAAGCTGGATGGCTTGGCCGAGAGTTCTGTAATTACTAGCGAGATAGAAACGTACCAGAATCGTCGTGCGAGTGAGGAGGAAGATTTTTTCTTAGCTCCGCGAGAGTTGGGTACCCGAGTGGTATCCATGCCAATCAGCAAGCATGACGAAATGCTTGCTGATGAGGCCGAGCGTCGCATTGTCACTGATCAAACGACTCAGCGACTTAATGAGGGAAATGCTTTCGAACTCTTGGGAGATTCCAGCACGTTGCTTGTGGGAGGTTGTGCAGGAGTCGGCAAGAGTACATTGGCTGCTGCGATGGTTGATGAATTCAGAAACACAATCGAATCGCTTACGTCGAGAGGGGGAACATGGAAAGGTTTCAATTTGAAATCTGAACTGGTTCCACTCGATGTTGCTACTCAAGTTTCCGATGCAGTCCTTCATGGTGAGGGACAGCACGAAGATGTCTTGGATGCTCGCAAACGAGAGTGGAATGCTTCGCTTGCTTTGCATGCAGCAACTAATCTCGTGGAAGCTGTTCAGCGCAACACGTTGGTTGTCTCCGATTTGCCTGGAAAGCTCACGGAGTTCACTGAACTGATTGTACCTCGCGGTGACTTTGGCATTATTATTACTCGCCATGACAAATGGAAAGAGGACAATCGTGACTGGGGCGCGTATTACGCGCGAATGGGAGTAAATGTTGTTGCTCAACTCAAAATTACGCGCGGCCAAAGTCTCCTTTTGGATTTGAGACATGGACGGGGAGCTACGGCTCGTCTCCATAAGCCGGATCGCGTTCTCAAAGGTTGGGATCCCGCCATTCGCACGCTTGCGGAGTTCCTTATGTTCAATATTCTGCCGGCTTATAAGCAGCGACTTTTCGATAAGATCGACGCTCAAGCACGCGGAGAAGAAGTTTAAACAGGAAGCCTCGAGGAAACTCGAGGCTTTTTCTTTTAATCTTTGCATTTTCAGATGAAATGCTGTACTCTAACAGGTACTTTAAAGCGAAAGCTTTGTTTTATTTTTAGCGCTAACTTTGGCAACATTCGGGGCTAGGGAAGGCAAACCCAACATTAAATAGATATATGAATAGAGATTATCCATTGGAGAGAGTTCGTAACTTCGGTATCATCGCTCACATCGATGCCGGAAAAACAACAACATCCGAGCGAATTCTTTACTATACCGGTATGATCCACAAGATCGGAGAGGTTCACGACGGTGAAACTACAACCGACTGGATGGAACAGGAACGAGAGCGAGGAATCACGATTACAGCAGCTGCTATCACGTGTTTCTGGAATCCTACCTATATGCCAAAGGAGGATGTTTCTAAGAGAGTGCGATTCAACGTTATCGACACTCCTGGTCACATCGACTTTACTGTAGAAGTAAAGCGATCTTTGCGTGTTTTGGACGGTGCAGTAGTGGTTTTCG
Organism: Patescibacteria group bacterium; assembly: GCA_040387635.1. GTDB lineage: Bacteria > Patescibacteriota > Minisyncoccia > Phycocordibacterales > PALSA-1337 > JAZKDJ01. The sequence goes on along the minus strand of JAZKDJ010000001.1, from coordinate 361,595 downwards.
ACGGAGTTGCCGGAGTAGAGCCACAATCTGAGACAAACTGGAGATATGCCGATGAAAGCAACGTGCCCCGACTATGCTTCATCAACAAAATGGACCGAATGGGCGCCTCATTTGAGCGTTCTTATGCCTCAATTCTCGAAAGACTCAACAAAAATGCCGTTAGATTCCAGCTTCCTATTGGTCTAGAAGGAGAACACAACGGAGTTGTGGATCTCATCAAAATGAAGGCTTATTACTTCGAAGGAGAGAAGGGTATCAATATTATTGAGAAGGAAATCCCTGAAAACCTCGTTGCTGACGCCAAGAAATACCGAGCAGAGCTTGTTGAGAAGGTTGTTGAGCATGATGACGTCACAATGCAGCAGTATTTGGACGGAAAAGAGATTTCTGAGCCTGATCTTAAGAAGGTTATCCGAAAAGCTGTTATTGCTAACAAGGTCTTCCCAGTATTTACCGGTTCAGCCCTCAAAAACGTGGGTGTACAGCTCGTTCTCGATGCTGTTGTGGACTATTTGCCATCTCCACTCGATATCCCTCCAGTCAAAGCCACAGACGTTAATACAGGCGAAGTGGTTATGCGACACGCTTCTGATGAAGAGCCATTTACAGCGCTAGCTTTCAAGCTCCAGAACGATCCATTCGTAGGACAGCTGACATTCTTCCGAGTTTACTCAGGAACTATTGAGTCAGGAACCTATATTTACAACGCAACTACCGGAAAGAAGGAGCGTTTGGGCCGTATTGTGCGACTTCAGGCAGACAAGCGAGAAGAAGTGAAGAAGGTGTTTGCAGGAGAAATCGCTGCAGCTGTAGGTATCAAGGATGCACTTACATCTCATACATTCTCAGACGAGAACCATCCAGTGCTTCTCGAGGTTATCAAATTCGTTGATCCAGTGGTTTCTCTAAGAATAGAGCCAAAAACAAAGGCGGATCAGGAAAAGATGGGTATGGCGCTTCGAAAATTGGGCAGCGAAGACCCTACATTCAAGATTTCATCAAACCCAGATACAGGTGAAACTCTCATTGCTGGTATGGGTGAGCTCCATCTTGAGATCATGGTTGACCGAATGAAGCGAGAATTCGGCGTAGAAGCTAACGTAGGTAAGCCACAGGTAGCATATCGAGAGACTATTCTCGGTGAAGCTGAGGCAGAACACAAATATATCAAGCAGACTGGAGGTAAGGGTCAGTACGGTCACGTCAAAATCACCCTCCGACCCCTCAAACCGCTTGTTGAAGGCGAAAAAGTGCCTAAAAACGTGTCTCGATACGATGATTTCGAGTTCATCAACTCTATTAAGGGAGGTGTTATTCCAAACGAATTCATCCCAGCTGTTGAAAAGGGTGTCTATGAAGCCATGGATCGAGGAATTGTGGCTGGTTACAAGATGGTAAACGTCTCATGTGAACTCACATTCGGTTCTTACCACGATGTGGACTCATCAGAAATCGCCTATAAGATTGCTGCTTCTCAGGCATTCCAGGAAGGTGCAAAGAAGGCAAGACCCGTTATTCTTGAGCCTATTATGAAGATTGAGGTGCTTTTCCCAGAGAAATTCATGGGTGATGTTACAGGTTCAATCTCATCAAAGCGAGGCCAGATTGAAGAAATGACAGAGCGAGGCCAGGCGAAAGTGCTCCATGCTAAGGTTCCTCTCTCAGAAATGTTCGGTTATACAACACAGCTTCGATCTATGACGTCAGGTCAGGGATCATCTACGATGGAATTCGATCACTACGAAGTGGTTCCACCAAACATTGAGAAGGAGATTGTGGACGCAAGGAAATAAGAAAGAAAATAGTTTTGGTTTCGGTGAGAATATGCGCGAGCTGTTGATAACTCATTTGCGCATATTTGATAACGGACTATAATTTACCATAACTACTCAAAAGCTAGATCAGCGGCAACGCGATCTGGTTTTTTGTTTGTAGAGGAAGGGGAATTATTAATCATTAGTAAGATTGGTCCATATGAAAAAAATATTAGGCATAGGTTTCCTCTCGTTATTTGCCTTCGCTTGCTTCACACAGCATGCGGAAGCTTTAACATCACAGGAACTCGCAAACCAGATTGCGTCGCTTGAGCAGCAGCTTGCAGCACTTCGAGCACAGCTTGGAGGAACACAAGATACTACTCAGCCGCCTTCAGCGTCAGACATTGCAAATGCAACAGCATTAGCAAAGCATTGGGGTTTTGTGTTGACTGCTCCAAAAGGAGATGTTACATGGCAGCGAGCTACGCGTAATAAGGTCACATGGACTGTTGGTACAGCAGCGCCTCAGGGCAAGACGATAAGTCTTTTCCTTAGCTCATCAACTCCTACTGCAATAAATGCAAAGGATCTTTCGATCGCTAAGAATGTTCCAATCAAAAAAGGTGAAGTAAGAGTTCCCCTCCTCCTTCTCAACAAAGCTTCTCTAGTAGGTTCGCATTTTGTGAAAGTTGTAACATCTGGAGGTATCTCATCTGCAGCTTCAAACAGCAATGCTGATGCAAAGGTAGTCCTTGCTACAAGCACTGGCGTGATCAAAATCACGGAAGCTCCTGATCCCTCTATAAAGATCACGGCTCCACTCGCAGGAACAACATGGACTAAGGGTAAGAAACAAAGAGTTACATGGACTGCAAACTTCATTCGAAAGCAGGTCAAAGATAAAAATGCGAATGCATACGTAGGTATCCGAGTAGTTCCAATGTATGGAGTTGGAGCAGATGCACGAAGCTTGGATCTTACTCGATTCAATCAAGCGGACAGAGATATTCTTCTTAGCCTTAAGGCAGGAGATATTCAGGCCCTTTCAAAGTTAAATGATGATCAGCTTGAAGAGCTTGATCCTGCAGGTGTGATTCCTGGAGTTTCTAGCGGAGCATTGAAGGAGCTTTCAAAAATGACGGTAGCTGGCATTGATCAGCTTAAGGAACTTGATTTCTTGGGTATCGGAGAATTTACTCGAGACGGACTTTTGAAGCCGCTTGAGCAGTTAACTAAACTTGATCCAGTAATGAGCGCTCTACAGGATGCTGTTGGAGGACTCTTTGGAGATGAGGATGAAGATGTGCCTGAGAAAATAAAGATTGATATTCTTGCTATCCCAGTAACAGGTGGAACTGAGGGCAAGGCAATCAAGCTTGCGACTACGTATCTTGAAAAGAGCCGAAAGATGGTTTCTTTGAACAAGCTAGATGCAGGTCAGTATAAAATTAAAATAGTTACTAAGCTTCCAAAGAATGCTCTTAAGAAGTGGGGTAATGAGCAATTCTCTGCAGTAAGCGGTGTGTTCACAGTTGCTGCACAGGGCACATCTGCTGGTACAAACAACGCGCTTGGTACAACAGGAACAACTGGTACTACGGGTACAACAGGATCAAACACACAGAACACTTCTGGAACTACAGGCACTACTAATAATGGTGTTGAAACAGCAGAAGCTTTCGTAGCGTTCGGTGGAATGTTTGGTGCCGCTTACAACAACCCAGCAACCAATGACAAAACTTGTCCTGATGGTTATACCAAAACAAAGATTCTAGGACTTCCTGGAACCGATGCAAACGTATTCTATTGTTACAAACTTACTTCGAATGAGTCAGATATTAAGTATGACTTCGGAGGAATATATGGAAGCAATGGTGGAGCAGGTTATAAAAATCCATTAGCTGCGTCTGGAGAATGTCCGGATGGCTATAGCGCATCTAAATTTAAGGGTGCGATTGGTGTGGACTATAATGCAAGCTTTTGTTACAAAGCTCATGCTGTAGGTACTCGAGGAGTGGCGGATTTTGGAGGAATGTATTCAAGCCTTTATTACAATCCTCTTAACAACAGTTCAATAACGTGCGCTACAGGTTATTCACCAGCAAAATTCTCTGGAGTTTCTGGGGTGGATTCAGCAGCGACATTCTGTTACAAAGCAGCAGATAGATTACCTTCAAGTGCATTTGTACCTGAGACGATCGAGTCTGAAGATATGGCTACCATCTTAAGCGGATTGGCGAGCGTCGTTCGATCCTTCGAACAGTACGTTGGACAAACGCAGTAAGTGTGCTTGTATTGAGCTGTATATTAACCGTCATTAACCATTCAATGAAAAAAATAATCCTTTCGATCGCGCTTGCAGGAGTCTTGATGCTCGGCTTAAGCACATCAGTGCATGCTGAGACAAACAATGTTGATCGCATTGCGCAGATTCGAGCAAAGATAGCAGAGCTCATGGCTATGCTTGAAAAGCTTCAGAATAATGAAGGAAGCAATCAGGCGTGTTTCGTTTTCTCTAAAGATATCCAAATTAGAGACAAGGGAACTCAGGTTGCTGAATTGCAGTCTCGGCTCATAAAAATGGGCTACAGCATAGCTGACGGCGAACAGCCTCAGAAAGATGGCGACACTGTCGATAAGTCTTATTTTGGAGAGTCTACTGCGGCGGCAGTTGTTAAGTTCCAGCAGGCTAATGGAATGCCAGCAACTGGATACGTTGGAGCACTTACGCGAGCGAAATTGAATTCACTCGGTTGTTCTGACAATAAGCCTACAGTAGTAGTTGTAGATAATGGATCTGATGACGAGTCTACACTTAATTTTTCAGATAATAAAAAGGCAGGCTACTATATTAAGAGCCTCGCAGTTAAGAGATCATTTGGTACAGGCGAGTACGTTTCATTTAAGAATGTTAAAGGTGTAGAAACTGTTGGAGGAATTTCTGATCCAACTCCTGAGGAAGGATTCCACGTTCAGGCTCGTCTTGAAAAGGATGACTCAACTAAGGGTGGCATTGATAGCATTAACGCAGTTTATAACTATCAGACAAAATCATGGAGCGGAGTTTTCTCAAGATACCTCGCGCCAGGAGATTACAAACTTGTAGTCATCCTCTATTGTTCAAATCATACGTTGTCATGCTATACAACTCATGGTGATAGCTATCAGGCTGAGAAAGAGATTTCAATTAAGGTACGAGGTTCAGACTATACTTCGTCATGTCCATATACTGGCGCATCAGGTTGTTTGGTTACGGCTAATGGTTTGAGAATTGATCGATCAAAAGATAACTTCGGAACTATCCGATTCACAGCTCCTAAGGGTGGTGCTTATGAAATCAATACCAAGGTAGCTCAGTCTATTGATGGTGAAACTTCATATGACTCTGATTTCTATGTGCTCGTAAACAACCGAGAGGTGTATGGAAAAAATTTGAAGCCATTCGAGAAGGATAGCTACAACAAGAGCTTTACTCTTGAGAAGGGCGACACTATAGAATTTCTTGTAGGCCGAGGAATTGATGGCCGACAGTATGGATCTGGTCTCGCTATTTGGGCAACTATAGAAGTAGGAAATGAAGAATATAGCCTAGCTGAAGATATTAAATCTAATGATGATGCTAAGCAGGCTCCATGGTCATTTGGTAACAAGCCAACGATGTCTGGAGAGTTTCAGCTTCTTCCTATCTATGAACCGACTTCAGATGATAATGGAATGAGAGTGGATGCGTGGGTTGCAAGCAATGGTACGCTCCCAGCGGTCTACAAAAATAATAACAGCAAAGATGCAATCGCAAACCAAGGTGAAAGCCGATTTCCTAGCGGAACAGTATGGTTTTACCCAGGATTTGATTCTAACTATGGATATGTAGCTCCTACTACGAGAAACGGTTCTCAGAGCGCATATAAACCTGTGATCTATTCTGTGTCAGGAAAGGCTGCTGGAAATGGTGAGATCGATGCTAATAGCACGATGTACATTTCAGGTGCACGACTTACTGGAAAAAATACTGATGTTTATCTAGCTGGTAAAAAAGTTGAGATAACTCAGCTCTACGATACAAATATTATTGCGCAGACTCCAAAAAATCTTTTGATTGGAAAAACATATGACGTGTATGTTGTGACTGATCAGGGAAAGAGCAATGTCATGAAGGTAAAGGTTCTCTCTGTTGTTACTCAGGAAAAAGCAGATCTTAAGATACTTTCTCCAATAGGAGGCGAGAAGTATGAATCAGACGATAAGATCGCTATTTCTTACGCAGGTGTAAATCTTTCTGGAATTCTTACGGCATATCTCTATAGCTCAATCGATGGAAATCGAGGTGTCTATAAGGAATATGGTCACATGGGAACAGGAAAGGGACAGCTCTACTTCGATATCGCAGGATATGTGAAGGGTGGAGCAACAAGCGGAAAGTATAAGATCACTCTTTGTGACGAAGGCCGAGTTGATCCTAATGCTACGTTCAAGCCACTATGTACAACAAGCAACGAATTCAATATAGTTGATATCAATGCTGTGATTGGTAACGGAGATGACGATAACTAAATAGATAATATTGCAAAAAACCGCTCGATATTCTATATCAGGGCGGTTTTTTGTTAGTTTTCGGGGGTTTTCTCTAGAAAAACAGCGTTTAGTTGACATTGATAAGTAATCTGATAGTATGACACCTATCGCATTGTTTGCGTGTTATTTACTAATTTATTTATCTTTGCCGCGGCTGCCCTTCGTATAACCAAGAAAGGACATCTACGGTAAAGCACTAAAATCAAAATTTATGGCAGAATTCGTACGTACAAAGCCCCATGTAAACGTGGGAACCATTGGTCACGTTGACCACGGTAAAACAACTCTTACCACTTCTATCCTCGCCGTTCAGGCACGGGATGGACTCGCTCAGGTCAAGGCCTATGGTGATATCGCCAAGGGAGGAACTGTTCGAGACGCCACAAAGGTGGTTACTATCTCTCTAGCGCACGTAGAATACGAGTCAACAGCTCGACACTACGCTCACATTGACGCTCCGGGACACGCAGACTATATCAAGAACATGATCACAGGTGCCGCTCAGATGGACGGTGCTATTCTCGTGGTTTCAGCTCTTGACGGTGTTATGCCACAGACACGAGAGCATATCCTTCTTGCAAAGCAGGTTGGTGTGCCTCAGGTTGTAGTTTTCCTCAACAAGTGCGACATGGTTGCTGAAAAGGACCTTCTTGACCTCGTTGAAGAAGAAGTTCGAGACCTCCTTACAAAGTACGGTTTCGACGGAAAGAACGCTCCAGTTATCCGAGGTTCAGCTCTCAAGGCTCTTGAGGGTGACGCAGAGTGGTCACAGAAGATCAAGGATCTTATGAACGCTCTTGATACCTATATTCCTACTCCAGTTCGAGAGACAGACAAGCCATTCCTTATGCCAATTGAGGACATCTTCTCAATCGAAGGACGAGGAACAGTGGTTACAGGAAGAATTGAGCGAGGTGTAGTTAAGGTTGGAGAGGAAGTTGAAATCCTCGGTTTCCGAGACACGACAAAGACAACCATCACTGGTATCGAAATGTTCAACAAGCAGCTCAAGGAAGGACAGGCTGGCGACAACGCAGGTCTTCTTCTCCGAGGAACTTCTAAGGACGACGTTACACGAGGTATGGTTCTTGCAAAAACTGGCTCAGTTAAGCCACACACAGACTTCGAATCAGAAGTTTATATCCTCAAGAAAGAGGAAGGAGGTCGACACACCCCATTCTTCTCAGGTTATAAGCCACAGTTTTACCTACGAACAACAGACGTTACTGGTGAAGTAACACTTGCTGAGAAGGTAGAAATGGTTATGCCAGGAGACACAGTAACATTCAAGGTCAAGCTTGTTGCTCCAGTAGCCCTCGAAGAGAAGCAGCGATTTGCTATCCGAGAAGGAGGAAAGACTGTAGGCGCAGGTGTTATCACAAAGATTGTTGCCTAATCTAATTCAGATTCAGCACTTTAACTCAACAATATCCAGATGACATCAGCCACCACTAAAGAAACAAAGCCTGTGAAGAAGGCGACGAAAGCGAAGGTCGCAAAGCCTTCAGAGGGTCCACGACTTCGAATCAGAGTGAGAGCTTATGAATCCAAGATTCTCGATGCTTCAGTAAAGCAGATCATGGATACAGCCATCAGATACGATGTTGAGTTCAGAGGTCCTGTTCCTCTTCCTACAGAAATTAAGAAATATACGGTTAACCGATCAGCATTCGTCTTCAAGAACGCGCGCGAACAGTTTGAAATGCGAGTTCATAAGAGACTTATCGACATATTGAATCCAAATCAGAAGATCATTGAAGCTCTCACTAACCTGAGCCTTCCTTCTGGAGTGAACATCGATGTGAAGATGATGTAGTTCGGCTGCCACACTACTGCTATGAAATTTATTCTCGGTAAAAAGTTAAATATGACGCAGGTTTTCGACAAGGATGCTAACGCGCGAGCGGCTACCATTCTTGATGTGAAGCCTGTTGTTGTGACACAGGTAAGAACAGTTGAAAAAGACGGCTATTCAGCCGTGCAGATTGGAGCACATGAGACAAAGCCTCATCGAATCAACAAGGCGCAGAAGGGTCACTTCAAGGATCTTGGAAACTTTCACGATGTGAGAGAGTTCCGAATGGAGAAGGCAAATGACAACTACAAAATTGGAGACAAGATGGACGCAACTCAGTTCAAGGAAGGAGATACCGTACAGGTAACTGCTATCTCAAAGGGTAAAGGATTCCAGGGTGTCGTTAAGCGACATGGATTCGGCGGAGGACCAAGAACTCACGGTCAGAAGCACTCAGAGCGAGAGCCAGGTTCTATCGGAGGAGGTCTTCGAAACAAGGTTCCTAAGAAGATGCGAATGGCAGGACGAATGGGAGGTGATGTCGTAACAGTCAAAAACCTCAAGGTTCTTCATGTTGATTCAGAAAATAACAAGGTGTACCTATCAGGTGCTGTTCCAGGTCGTCGAGGAACGGTTGTCGAGATAATCGGACAGAATAACTAAAGACGACTAACATGGAAGCACAAATTTACACTATAGAAGGAAAGGAGGCTGGAAAGGTGAAACTTTCACCAGAAGTATTCGGACTCTCATGGAATGCCGACTTGGTTCACCAGGTTGTAGTATCTATGATGTCAAACGAGCGAGATCCTATTGCTCACACGAAGACTCGAGGAGAAGTTCGAGGAGGAGGAAAGAAGCCTTGGAGACAGAAGGGAACAGGCCGAGCTCGACACGGTTCTACACGATCACCTCTATGGGTGGGTGGAGGAGTGACGCACGGTCCTCGAAACGACAAGAACTACGAAAGAAAGATCAACAAGAAGGCAAAGATCAAAGCTCTCTTTACGGTACTTTCACGAAAGCTCAAGGACAATGAAATTCTCTTTGTTGATGACCTTTCATTCGCAGCACCAAAGGCAAAGGATGCAAAAGCAGTTCTCATGACTCTTTCAAAGATCAAGGGATTTGAAAAACTTGCAACAAAGCCTAAGAATGCAGCGCTTATCGCAATCGACAAGAAGACTCCTGGAGTAACCAAGAGCTTCCGAAACTTCGGAAACGTAGCGGTAGAAGAGGCGCGAAACATTTCGCCAGTAAGCCTTCTTAACCACAAGTACATCGTAATCGCCAACACAAAGGAGGCAATTGCGTCACTTGAATCTAAGCTGGAATCAAAAACTAAGTAAATATTATGGCATTATTCGGATCAAAAAAGAAAAAGGAAGTTAAGACAACTGAAGTTGCAAAGCCTGAGACATCGAACCAGGTAGGTAATGCTTCAAATGCTGCAGATGCAATCATCCGCCCTCGGATTACTGAGAAGGCTGGCATCGTAAGCGAGAAGAATAATGCCTATACTTTCGAAATTCAGAAGGACGCAACCAAGAAAACAGTTGCAGCAGCGGTAAAGATTCTCTATAAAGTTACCCCAAAGAAGATCGCTATCGTGAGACTGCCTGCACGTCAGGTGGTTGTGCGAGGAAAGAAAGGAACTCAGTCGGCAATCAAGAAGGCCGTTGTGTATCTGAACAAGGGGGATAAGATTGAATTTGTATAAAAACCATGAAGAAATATCACCCAAGTACGCCGTCCCGACGGCACATGACAACACTCCCGTTCAAGGATTATGTCACCGTATCAGAACCACATAAGGCTCTTACTACTGGTTTCAAGCGAGACGTAGGACGCAATAGCCAAGGACGAATCACTGTCCGACACAAAGGAGGAGGACACAAGAGACTCTATCGAGAGATCGATTTCAGCTACAACAAGAAAGATGTTCCAGCTCGAATCGAGACTATTGAGTATGACCCTAACCGAACAGCATATATTGCACTCGTAGTGTACGCTGACGGAGAGCGACGATACATCATTGTTCCAAAGACAATGAAGGTTGGAGACAAGTTCATTGTTTCTGAGAAGGCAACTCTCGAAGTTGGAAACAGACTTCCTCTTCGAAAAATCCCAGTAGGTACATTTATCTACAACATTGAAATCAAGCCTCTTGGCGGCGCTAAGATGGTTCGATCAGCGGGAAGCTTCGGACAGGTTATTGCTAACGACGCAGGATATACTCACATCAAGCTTCCTTCAACAGAAGTTCGAAAGGTGCACGAGACTGCGTGGGCAACTATCGGTACAGTTTCAAACGAAGAGTCACGACTTGTAAACATTGGAAAGGCTGGACGAAGCCGATGGTTGGGTATCCGACCTACGGTTCGAGGTACTGCCATGAACCCAGTGGACCACCCACACGGTGGAGGTGAAGGACGACAGGGCCGAGGACTTCGACGAGCGAAGACTATGTGGGGTAAGCCGTCTGGAAAGGGTCAGAAGACACGAACACCGAAGAAGTACTCAAACGTATTCATTGTTTCTCGACGCCGAGTTGGCAAGAGCAAGATCACTGAATAATAGTTGAGTGATGTGCGGCAAGGAAGGGTAGGGAAAGAATAATTTAAGGAAAAGCCTTGATTGAAAAGAGTATAAAAGTAGTTAAATCCATTATTGAAGGGATTGTCATCTCAATAGTCGGCGAAGATTAAGGCCAAATTCTTGACTTTAATCCTCCCTCTGTTAGTATAGTAATCCAGCTCTAAGAGCTTGTTTGTTTTAAACCAAAATGTCACGATCACTAAAGAAAGGTCCATATGTAGACGAGAAGCTGCTTTTGAAAGTGGCTGGAAAGAAGCCGGCAGAAGCAGGGGTTATTAAGACATGGGCGCGACGAAGCCAGATCTCTCCTGAAATGGTTGGATTTACCTTCGGAGTCCATAACGGAAAGGATCATATTGCAGTGTTTGTGACAGAAGAAATGGTAGGACACAGGCTCGGTGAATTCTCAACGACTCGAAAGTTCGTACGACACGGAGGAAAGATGCAGAAGGAACTCGAGATGAAGCAGAAGGAAGCGGAGATCGCATCAGCAAAGGCGGCTAAGCCAGCTGAAGCAAAGAAATAATCCAGATTAATATAGATATATGATTACCGCTTCACTCAAAAATTATCGCCAGTCTCCACGAAAAGTTCGCCTTGTCGCTAACATGGTTCGCGGAAAGTCGGTTAAGCAGGCTCTCGATACGCTCGAATTCGTAGCGAAGAAGGCTACTGACCCTATCTCTGTACTTATCAAGTCAGCGGTTGCTAACGCAAAGAATAATTTCAATATTGAATCTGACAACCTTTTCCTCAAGGAGATTCGAGTAGACGCGGGATATATTTTGAAGCGAAGGATGCCACGAGCACGAGGTATGGCATTTCCTATTAACAAGAGGACAAGCCACGTCAGCATTGTTCTTGATAGCAAGGCACCCAAAGCGGACAAGCCATCTAAGAAAAAATAATTGTCATGTCACACTCCGTACACCCATATTCACATAGACTAGGCATCATTCGAGACTGGAAAAGCCGATGGTTCGCGACAAACGCGGAATACCGAGCATACCTCAAGGCTGATCTTATCCTCCGAGAATTCCTTAAGAAGGAACTCCGATATTTTTTCCTAGCAGACGTTCATATCGAGCGAAACCAGAAGTCTATGACAATCATTATCAAGACATCACGTCCTGGTATGATCATTGGCCGAAACGGAGAGGGAATCATCAAGCTTCGAGAGAAGATTGAAAGAATTTTCAAGAAGCACAAGATTTCTCTTGCTGGAAAAGAACTTAAGCTCGACGTTCAGGAGGTTAAGAACCCTGAGTCTAACTCAGCGATCGTAGCTATGATGGTTGCAGAAGGACTTGAGAAGCGACTTCCATTCCGACGAGTGCTCAAGCAGACAATCGAGAAGGTTACTGCGCAGCGAGATGTGTTCGGAGTAAAGGTAAAGCTTTCAGGACGACTTGGAGGTGCTGAAATGGCACGACAGGAAGACCTTAAGAGAGGTCAGATCCCACTTCAGACACTACGAGCGGATATTGATTATGCTGAAGAAAAGGCTAATATGACTTACGGAGGAATCGGTATCAAGGTATGGATCTATAAGGGAGAGGTTTTCAATAAGGATATAAAGAAATAGTAATACCACCATGTTATTCCCAAAGAAAGTAAAATTCCGAAAGTGGCACACAGGCCGACAAAACGCAAAGAAGATTGCGAATATGGTGGAGACGCGCGGTATCAAGCTCGCGTTCGGCTCATATGGTCTCAAGGCTACAAGCTTTGGACGAGTTACCTCTAACGAGATCGAAGCAGCACGAAAGGTTGTATCTCGATACGCTTCAAAGGCCGGCAAGGTATGGATTCGAGTTTTCCCAGATCGACCTTTCACTCAGAAGCCAGCTGAAGTAAAGATGGGTAAGGGAAAGGGAGACCCAGTAGGATTCGTGTGCGTTGTTAAGCCTGGCAGAATCATGTTTGAAGTCGACGGAGTCGAAGAGAAGGTTGCGAATGACGCGCTTCTCAAAGCTGGAGCAAAGCTCTCAGTTCGAACACGCGTGGTAAGCAGACATGACTTTTAACTAGAACTACTATGAAAGAACTCAAGGAAAAATCAGTGCAGGATCTCATGAAGAGCATCGTTGAAAAGAGGGAAAGCCTTCGAAAGATTCGATTTGGCTCGATGACTAATTCAGCGAAGAACGTAAAGGAAGTGCATGCTCTCCGAAAGGATATTGCACGATCTTTCACAGAACTCAGCCTACGAGATGGTATCGCTAAAAAGGCTAAGGCTAAGGAGACAAAGACTAAATAATTATTATGGAAAAGAAGACCCCAACACAACCAATGCCAAAGGCGGAACCAAAGCGAAAGCAGCTTGAGGGAACTGTCGTGTCAGATAAAATGAAGGATACAGCAGTCGTTTTGATCCAGCGATACGTGAAGGACGACAAGTATCAGAAGTTCCTCAATCTCAAGAAGCGATTCAAGGTTCATGACCCTGGAAACACAAAGAAGGTGGGGGACAAGGTGACTATCGAGTCATGCCGACCGATCTCACGACACAAGTCATTTAAGATGGTCGACGCTAAATAAAGACCTCTAACTAAACTACAATGATACAACCACGCTCAATAGTACGAATAACAGATAACTGCGGCGCAACAGTAGGCCGTATCTTCAAAGTGCTTGGAAGCTCAAAGAAGCGATATGCTCAGATTGGAGATCTTGTTGTTCTTTCAGTACAGAAAGCTCAGCCTCGAAAGGCTATCAAGAAGAAGGATGTATTGAGCGCGGTTGTCGTGCGACAGACAAAGCCATTCCGACGAAAGGATGGATCATACATTCGATTTGATGAGAACGCAGTAGTTATCCTCGACAAGGGAAGAAAGGAGCCTGTTGCAGGACGTGTGTTCGGACCTATTCCTCGAGAAATCCAGGAGCGAGGATTCCAGACTATCGCATCACGAGCGCCTGAAATCGTCTAATTGTTTAAATATTCCCACTACCATGATTAAAAAAGACACAGTCGTAAAGGTGCTCGCAGGAGCCGACAGAGGCAAGACAGGAAAGGTTCTTCGAGTTTTTCCTAAGATCAACAGAGTTCTCGTTGAAGGCATCAACATCAAGAAGAAGCACCAGAAGGGCCGACGAAAGGACCAGAAAGGTCAGATTGTTGAAGTATCTACGCCTATCCATATTTCAAACGTAGCGCTGAACGACAAGAAGGCGGACAAGAAAGAGGCTAAGAAGGCAGAGAAGGCCAAGTAAACCCAAAGAGTAACTCAACTAACTAAAGAGATATGAAAAGCGTCAAAGAATTACAAAGCAAAGCGTTCGTAAGCCTTAAGGATAAGCTCAAGCTTGAGAATCCTATGCAGGTTCCACGTGTCAGCAAAGTGGTGGTAAGCGCCGGAACAGGTTCAATCAAGGACAAGAAGAAGGTAGAGCTTATTGCTGATCGACTTGGAAGAATCACAGGCCAGAAGCCTGCGACACGAGTTGCGAAGAAATCTATCGCTTCATTCAAAATGCGAGAAGGGGATCCAGTAGGTTACCAGATCACGCTTCGAGGTGCACGAATGAACGAATTTCTTGATCGATTGATCAACATCGCATTCCCTCGAACTAAGGACTTCCGAGGAATTTCAAAGAATGGAATCGACGAGATGGGTAACTATACTCTAGGTATCAAGGAACACACTATCTTCCCTGAGACTACAGACGAAGAGCTCAAGGATGTCTTCGGATTCGCAGTAACAGTTGTTACTACTTCAAAGGATCCAAAGATGACTGAGACATATCTCGAATATCTCGGCTTCCCATTCAAGAAAGAGGAAACTACTACAAAGAAGAGATAAAACAAAAAACCGCTTGAAGAAAGCGGTTTTTTGTTTGTGGATAAGAAGTGTCGTTATTTCAAAATTAGGACGTATACTTGCTTGGTAAGCAATTCGCACAGTTATTAATTTATTAGTACTTATCGGGCAGCTTTTTATGAAACACATTAAGAAAATTATCATCGCCATTGCCTTCATGCTAACGCTTGCAGGAGGGACGTTTGCGCAGGCTTATACCACCGAAGAGCTCAGGACGCTTATTGCTCAGCTCCAGGCTCAGCTTGCTGCTATGACAGCCACTGAACCGACGACTGTCTGTGTTGGATTTGCCTGTCCGGTAACACCTAATCTGACGGTCATTTCTCCAAACGGCGGTGAAGTTTATAGGGTTGGCGAGAGAGTAACCATCACATGGGACAGTAGCGTTGCTTCCCGAAATGAAAAGGTGAGAATTGAACTTGGATACACTCATACGGATCCTACATATGCCGCGGGCAATTATTTTGAAGATTGGATAATTGATAAAACTCCTAACACGGGATCTTATACATGGACGATTCCTGCATATTACGCAACAGGAATTCTGCCTTCTTCATTTGCTGTTAAAGTGGTTGTCGGTGGAATGACTGATTATTCTGATGGGAAATTCACGGTAGTTGAAGGACGAAACAAAAATAAGATCAAGGTAATCAGCCCTTCATCCGATGCTGGTTATTACAATGGGGAAAGCCTTCCGATCTCATGGAAGTCTAACGCAAAGGATCAGTATAGTGTTTCTCTTCTGAAGAAGAGCGATCCTTCTTTTCAGCGGTTGTCACTCAATACTGGAAATTATGCGCCAAACTTGACCTGGACGATTCCAAACGATATTCCGCGAGGAAATGATTACTATATAAAAGTAAGCGAGGGACTCTATAGAGACAAGGTGGGATACAGCGGTTTGTTCTCAATCAAACCTGGTAGTGGAATCGAGAAGCCAACACGTCCACAAAGATATGATGTTACAGTGTGTGATAGCGTCTCTCTTGTTCTCCCGAGATCTGCTGTGCCCAACGATCAGTATAGATGTGATGAAAGGGTAGGGATCTCTGCCTACACCCCCGCGACACTTCGATGGTTCAGCGAACCTAAGCGTAACGACTACGAAGGGTTTATATCAGAAGACATTGATTATCTTGGAAAATCTTTGCTTGTGAAAGGTTCAATATCTCATGTAAATGGAGGCGATCTCTTGGTAATGTTTGATTGTAACGAGGATGGTAAATTCGAAGACGCGGCAAATGTTAGGGTTAACCAATCTTACGATTTGGTAAAGATGAGATCTTTCGTAAAGGAGCCTTGTGGTGGTAGGGCAGATATTATGTTTGTTCCAAACAGCCCAGACCAGACAATAACGGTTTCGAGCGTGGTTTATACTGACCTTGGCTCGCAATCTTCCGTGAGCGCGGTATTGCAGGATGCTTACCAGGATAAGGTAAGTGGAGATTTCCGTCCCGGTACAGCGATAAACAATCGAAATCCTAATGACTGGCATTGGCAAGCTGTGGTGAATGTTCCTGAGACGAAGACTATTAAGTATGTGTACATTACGTCCAATACCGGCGGGGAAGGATGGGCAACAACTGACAGCAAGAGTATTTTAGGAAAATCACTTTATCCTCTGTATGTCATGGGTAAAGGATTTGAGAATACAGCCTATAACCAGAAGATAGATGTCTACAACGGCACAAACTATTTCGATCTCTATGGTCAGCCTGAAACGACTTCGTTTGCCGGTGGAACTATAGGAATAGTGTTTACAGATGGAACTACGATTACAGGAAAGATTCCTGCATCCAAGATAATGCAATCTCCAGTTTCCTCTACTAAGCCGCTGCCGATCTCTTCAAACCGACCTCCAGTTATTACAGGCGGAACTTTCCCAACAATCATGAAAGTGAATGAAACAGCTACATGGAAAGTGAACGCGTATGATCCAGAAGGAGGATCACTTAGTTATTCCATTGTATGGGGAGATGAGCCTTCTGTTTCTACGGCAAAGGCAATGAGTAAACCATTTACTGCAAGCCAGTCAACTACGTTTACTCATTCCTATGTGTCAGCAGGAACATATACTCCTATCTTCTATGTATTCGACTCGGAAGGAGCAGAGACTAAGACAAGCGCAAGCGTGATGGTAGCAGCTTCTGTTACACAGTAGAACCATTATTTTCTTCAATATCAGGACAGAAGATAGTATCTTGAGGTAGAATATTAAGAACGATACTATGCTTACTATCCTACTTACAGTCGGGGGTCTCATACTGTTCGAAGTCATCAATAGCATTGATAACGCAGTTATCAATGCTGAGGTGTTAGGAAAAATGTCTCCATGGGCACGGAGATTTTTTCTTGTTTGGGGAATACTCTTGGGAGTTTTCCTTGTAAGAGGATTGCTGCCATGGCTCATTGTGTGGCTAGCTACTCCAGGAATAACAATCATGGAGGCATTCAAGGCCTCATTTAGTTCCGATCCAAGTGTTATGACTGCGGTGGAAACGGCCGCACCGATATTGTTAGTTGGAGCTGGTATTTTCCTCCTCTTTCTATTCCTCCATTGGCTATTTCTTGAAGATAAAGAATTCGGTCTTATGGGTGAACGGTTTATAGCTAAGCATGGCTTGTGGTTCTACACACTCGCTTCGTTCATTCTTGTTGGGGTAGTTTGGGCTGCTGTGAAAACAAATGCTTTCATTGCTTTGGGAGCTGTCATTGGTTCGAGTGCATTCTTCCTCATTCACGGTCTCAAAGAAAACGCTGAAGCAACCGAGCGTCGCATGATGGAAGGGGAGACAAGGATGAGTGACTGGTCTAAGATTCTCTACCTCGAGGTAATTGATGCGTGCTTCTCAATTGATGGAGTGGTTGGTGCCTTTGCCTTCACTATGTCGGTACCTCTTATTTTGATTGGAAATGGTATTGGAGCAGTCGTCGTTAGGCAGCTTACTATTGGAAATATTGAGAGAATCAAGAAGTTTAAATATTTAAAGAACGGTGCTATGTATTCAATTGCTGGATTGGGTACAATCATGCTTCTCGATGGTTTTGGAATTCATATACCAGCGTGGGTGTCGCCGGTGGTGACGTTTATTATCGTGGGGTACTTTTTCATGAAATCAGTTAGAGCAAATAGGGTTTAGAATTTATGTGCTCTCTAAAATTTGTTATTGACTTCCACGCCCTAAGAGGTAGGGTTAATAACGGATCCGCGGAACATGTCGTTTCGCGACCTAAACTATCTTCGTATGGGCTCGAGGGCGCATGCGAGGAGCTTTCCTCGAGGGGGAAGTGCAGCACATAAACAGTATGAATACATTGATAGCAGGGGTGGAACGCAGACCCATGAATCTGGTTATCGAGCGTCTGTTGGTAGGTAAACCCGAAAAAGAACAGCTTGCCGAACTGACAGTTCTAGTTACGGATGCTGCTCAGACACGAGGTGATGCAGATGCTCAGGTCTATTTGGAGTACTGGCTGCACGCATTCCGTGCGATGGGCAGTTCCCGAATAGTATTGGATTCGGATGTTCAGCGATGCACAGAGCGTGCGCAGTGGAAACTGCGGGAGTTGGGTGAATTGCACGACAAACTCCGTATTTCTCCCTGGGCTAAGCATAATTCAAATTCAGTCTGGGGATGTACGCATCTTCTTGTGGCTGAAACAATTTCGGTGATGCTGACACTTCCACCGGACGATACCTGGGTTCGCAAGGCTTGGGAACGGATTGTCAGTCTTGAGTTCGGAGAGTTCTCCTCTGCAGTGGCCTCATCTTTGGAGAAAACTCTTCGAACTGGCTGTGAGAAAATCTCACCACAATTGGCCGTGGTGATGCTTAAAGGGCTTGGTAGCAAAGAGCAGAATCTCAGGGGTGACCAAATTTGGTTGAATATGCGCCGTTTTTTCTTAGCATGTATTCATCGTCAACAGCCCGCTGACCATTTGGTTGGATTTGGCACTATTATGGGTGCTGTGTTGGGAACAAGTCCTAGCGCTCTCGCCGTTTTGGTTGAAGAAGCTACTGCGATCGGGAAATTGTCGCGCGATGGAGACTTGCTTCAGTCGAACCTCAGGCAAAACAGAAAGAGGTTGCTCGATGTCCAGATAGGCTGTCTTTCGGGTAATCGCCTGTCATTGATTGCGGGATTAGATCACCCTGAATTCAGTATTATGCACTCTCCTACAGTGAAGAGGGTCCTATGGCGCAAGGAAAACTTGGAGCTGATCCAGCGTATTATCGACGAGTGGCGCACGGTCACGGGTTCCAAAGCCGTTATCCGTGCCACGCTTCATGACAGGATGAAGGATGGTGGAGACATATTTGAACGGAAGTACGGCCCTCCTGCGGAAGCATAGAAGGGTTTTGGGGCCGGTTCGCTGATAGTCAGCGAACCGGCCTTTTTCTTTACTTTTCCGTATAACCTGATACTATTGTCATTACCTTAAAAACATAGCGAAACAGCGCATATTCCTAGATTTTCTTTGGAAATATGCCCAAGTAATTGGAAGCAGGCCGCAGGCAACATCCTCGGAAGCTAACCAATTCTCTTTTTGTTATTCGTATAAGGCACATCAGGGCTTGGGCGGCTCTTATTATCAAAAGCCCACATTATTTAAGGCCCGCAAGGGCGAACTTATGGCAAAAACATCAGTAAAAGCTAGGGCGGCTCGTCCCCCAAAGTTCAAATCGAGAGTAGTACGACGCTGCTTCCGATGCGGACGAAAAAACGGCTATATGAGAGATTTTGATCTCTGTCGTATTTGTTTTAGAGAGTTTGCTAACCGAGGTGCAATCCCAGGCATCAAAAAATCATCATGGTAACAGACCCTATTGCAGACTTCATTACCCGACTCAAGAACGCAACCGACGCAAAGAAGACAACTGTGTCGCTTCCGTACTCGATCCTCAAAGAGAACATTGCAGCTGTGCTTGAAAAGGCAGGCTACATAAAGTCTTTCGAGAAAAAGGGAAAGAAAGTCAATAAAACCTTAGACATTGAACTTGTCTATATAAACGAAGTTCCACGAATCACCGGCGTAGACAGAATGTCAAAGCCGTCACGAAGAATGTATCAGAAATCAAAGGATATCCGCCCATTCAAGAGCGGTTACGGAAGTGTTGTATTCTCAACACCAAAGGGAATCCTTCTCGATATCGATGCGAAAAAACTAAAGGTCGGAGGCGAAGTTTTATTCAAAATCTGGTAAGCCAAACCTACATCAAACTATTATGTCAAGAATCGGCAAAAAAATAATGGATCTTCCTGCGAATACTGAGGCAACGTTCTCAAGCGGACTATTCAAGGTGAAGGGACCTTTGGGAGAGCTGTCACGACAGTTTCCTGAGACCATCAAGGTGGAGGTGAAGGAGAACCAGGTTACGGTTGCTCTTACAGAAGAGAATCTTCAGACGCTAGCTCTTTGGGGTACAGCGGCTGCTCATATTCAGAATATGATCAACGGTGTTAACAAGGCTTTCGAAAAGAAGCTCATTGTTGAAGGAATCGGTTTCAAGTCTGACGTTAAAGGAAAGGAGTTGCATCTCGCACTCGGATTTTCTCATCAGATAAAGGTTGAAATTCCTGATGACATCAAGGTCACAGCGGACAAGAACATTGTTACTGTTAGCGGACTTAACGCGGAGAAGGTAGGGCAGTTTGCTGCTACAGTCCGAGCGCTGAAGAAGCCTGAGCCCTACAAGGGAAAAGGTATCCGATACGAGAAGGAAGTTATCCGACGTAAGCAGGGTAAGAAGTCCGTTTAAAGCTTAAATAATCCACATGAATAAAAAACAGGAAAATATAGCTCGACGGCATAAGAGAATTCGATCAAAAATCGCAGGTACGGCAGATGTGCCTCGTATCTCAGTTTACCGATCGAACAAGTATCTTTACGTCCAGCTTATCGACGATACAACAGGTAAGACTCTTGCTTCAGCAGACTCACGTGAGTTGAAGACAAAGGTAAAGGCTGATCAGGCCAAGGAATTAGGTGTTGCCATTGCTAAAAAAGCACTTGCACAGAAGGTCGAAAAAGCGGTCTTTGACCGAGGCGGATATCTCTATACGGGAAAGATCAAAGCTGTCGCTGATGGCGCCCGAGAAGGAGGACTTAAGTTTTAACTATCATGAATACTACACAAGATACAACGGCTAACCCAGCTCCAGCTGCACCAGCGGCAGCGCCTGCAGCAGCTCCGGCAGCTCACGCTCCACGAGGTAATGATATGGGACGGGGAGGACCACGAGGTGGTGCCAAGCGAACAGGAGGACCTCGACGAGGCGGACCAGGACGAGATCAGAAGGAAAGGATCAAGCCTGAGTTTGATTCCAAAATCATCAGCATCCGACGAGTGACTCGAGTCGCATCAGGAGGACGACGATTCACATTCAGCGTAGCTCTTGTCGCAGGTGACAAGAAGGGACGAGTGGGTGTGGGACTTGGAAAAGCAGGTGACACAGCGCTAGCTATCGACAAGGCTACACGAGACGCCAAGAAGAACATGATCAAGGTGAAGACAACTCCATCTATGTCTATCGCTCACGCCGTTGACGCTAAGTACAACAGCGCACGCGTGATCATGATACCTGTAGCTGGAAGAGGAGTAGTGGCAGGAAGCTCAGTACGAACAGTAATTGAGCTCGCAGGTCTTAAGGACATTGTGGCCAAGCTCCTTTCTGGAAGCAAGAACAAGATCAATAACGCGCGAGTGGCAATCGAGGCTCTCTCAAGCATCTCATCACTTCCACGCCCTGGCCGAGACGCCAAGGTTAAGGAGATGAAGGCTTAACTAACACGAATACCATGCAGTTACATAATTTAAAAAGAATCACTAAGAACAAGAAGACCATGACGGTCGGCCGAGGAGGTAAGCGAGGTAAGACAGCAGGCCGAGGTACTAAGGGTCAGAACGCTCGAGCGGGACGAAAGAAGCGCCCAGAGATGCGAGATTTCATCAAGAGACTTCCTAAGCTCCGAGGACGAGGTGTTAACTCACTAAAGTCATTCGTGAATACGGTGGCAGCAATTAACGTTGGTGCTATCGAGGCAGCCTTCAACAAGGGTGATACAATAAGTCCATCATCACTTGCTGAGAAGAAGCTCATCATAAACATCGGAGGCAAATTCCCTAAGGTTAAGATCCTTGGAGACGGTGAAATTACTAAGTCGGTTATCGTGTCGGGCTGCGCTGTGTCTCAATCAGCAAAGGCAAAACTTGAGAAGGCAGGCGGTTCAGTAAAATAATGAAACCATTTTTCGAAAAAGTAGGACTTGTGCTCAAGGATCCTGTAATTAGGAAGAGGATCGTATTCACCGTCTTAGCGCTTATCGTATTCCGACTATTGTCATCGATTCCAATCCCTGGAGTTGATGTACTTAGCCTCGACAGGCTTCTCGCGGGCAACCAGCTCTTGGGACTCCTTGATATCTTCTCTGGAGGAGGTATCTCAAGGCTATCTATTGTGATGTTGGGAGTTGGACCTTTCATTACGGCATCCATTATCATGCAGGTCATGACTATGGTTTTCCCGAAATTGAAATCGCAAATGCAGGAAGAAGGTGACGCGGGACGTATGAGATTGTCACAGTGGTCACGATACCTCTCTGTGCCTCTCGCATTCCTTCAGTCATTTGCATTCCTTAAGCTTCTTGAATCTCAGAATATCCTCCAGCACCTCACGATGACATCATTCGTGCTCAACGTGCTTGTGGTAACTGCAGGTTCACTCCTTCTCATGTGGGTAGGAGAGCTTATATCTGAATTCGGTATCGGTAACGGAGTATCGCTCATTATCTTTGCAGGTATCGTAGCGACACTGCCGTCTCAGATTGCTCAGTTTGTTGTATCGTTTGATCCTCAACAGCTACCTTACTATGCGTTGTTCCTGGCTATCGCAGTGGGCGTTATTGCACTCGTTGTGCTTGTAACCGAAGCTGAGCGACCAATCCCAGTAACCTATGCAAAGCAGGTTCGAGGTAATTCAGTATCAGGTGGTACATCAACATATCTTCCATTCAGACTCAATCAGGCTGGAGTGATTCCAATCATCTTCGCCCTATCGATTCTGTTGCTTCCTCAGGTTGCAGCGCAATTCCTAGCGGAGTCAGCGAATGCAACAGTTGCATCTATCGCAGGAGGTGTGTCTTCATTCCTTGGTAACTCTTGGTATTACTCAGCGATCTATTTCGTTCTCGTCTTCCTTTTCACGTACTTCTATACGGCGATTACATTTGATCCTCAGAGAATAGCAGAGAACCTTCAGAAGGGAGGAGCCTTCGTCCCAGGAGTTCGTCCAGGAGACGCTACGGCGCTTCACCTAGCGAAGATTGTGACAAGAATCACATTCGTAGGAGCTATTTTCCTAGCTCTTATCGCAGTCCTTCCACTTATATTGCAGGCAGTTACGGGTAATGCCGCTCTTGCAATCGGAGGTACAGCGCTTCTCATCGTGGTGTCTGTGGTGTTGGATTTGGTAAAACGAATCGACGCTCAGGCAGCTATGAGGGAGTATTAATTAACAAAAGCTCTACTTCAGAGACCGTTGATTTTCTACTGAAAATCAACTCAGTCCTCGAGCCAAGCTCTGCGGAGTCTCTTCCGTAGAGCTTTTGTTATTTATTACTCTCATTATCAACTAGAGCTGAATTATATAAAAAAGGGAGGTGATAAAGAGCCCGGGTTGTAGATGATACTTCCGGCGGGCTCTTGGAATTTGGAGGCGACAACATGTAGGAACACAAATCGTGCGTTACGTGATTTGTGGAAGGTTCTGACTACACTAATTAAATAACTTTTTTGACAATTGTGTCAAAAAAGTTATGCACAAACTCTGCGCTGAAGGAGAGCTTTTTGAGGGCGGTAATTTAAGTGATATACTTTTCGCATGTCAGACAAAACTCACAAGACGATCATTTTCATAGGGAAGTCGGGATCGGGAAAAGGAACTCAGGGAAAATTGCTTATGGAAGAGTTGGAGAAACAAACAGGCAAGAAGGTGCTGTACGTTCAAAGTGGTGACGAATTTAGGAAGTTTATCAAGGATGATACGACATTCACCCGCAGGAAAACCAAGGATATGCTTGAAAAGGGGAAGCTTATGCCGGAATTCATTGCTGTGCATATGTGGACGAATGTATTTGTGGATCACTACAATGGCGAAGACCATATTATTGTTGATGGAACGCCGCGTAAGTATCATGAGGCTGGAGTACTCAATTCTGTAGTTGATTTCTATAATCTCGATAAGCCGTATGTAATCCATCTCGACATAACAAAGAGCGAGGCTGTTCGACGACTCATGGCGCGGGGCAGAATGGATGACACCAAGGAGGATATTGAAGAGAGACTAGGTTGGTATATAACGGATGTCATTCCTACTATCGAATACTACAAGAAAAACCCTCACTACCGATTTATAACTATAGATGGAGAGAGACCTGTTGGAGAAGTTCATAAGGAAATCCTTAAAGCGGTAGGATTGGCGAAGTAGAGGCATTGTTTGTGGAGATATGGTAATGTAGACCTAATGATTACCATCAAGACAAAAGAAGAGATCGCGATCCTTAGGGAAGGCGGCAAACGGCATGCTTTCATCCTAAACGAGCTCAAAAATATGGTAAAACCTGGGGTTTCTTCTCAGGTTTTGGAAGATCGTGCTCGTGAGTTAATTCGCGAGGGTGGTGATACGTCTTCTTTCTTGAACTATAAACCGAGAGGTCTCAAAACGCCTTTTCCAGCAGCGCTTTGTGTTTCTATAAATAATGAAGTGGTGCATGGTATGCCTAATCCTTCAAAAGTTTTCAAGGATGGCGACCTTGTCACTCTTGATTTAGGTCTCATTCATAAAGGTTTGTTTACTGATGCAGCCATAACAGTTCCAGTAGGAAACGTTTCGGAAGATAAGATCAAGATGATGCGAGTCGCAGAGGAGGCTCTAGCAAATGGTATCAAAGCAGCACGAGGAGGGAAGAGTGTTGGAGATATAGGCGTCGCCATCGAGAGAACGATTCTTCCACATTCATATGGACTCGTGGAAGAGCTATGTGGGCACGGCGTGGGATATTCGGTGCATGAGGAGCCTTTTATACCCAACTACGGTGAGGCGAACACTGGCCCAAAACTCAAGGCGGGCATGGTACTTGCAATCGAACCTATCATTAATCTCGGCTCAAAAAAGGTGAAGCCTATTGGTGATGGTCATGTGTATGTGACGACAGACGGCAGTGTGAGCGTTCATGTTGAGCACACGGTTCTCATAACCAAAAGCGGAGCGGAAATACTTACTCAGTAATAGTCTGCACGTTCGGATCTTCGGGGCTACCTCTTAGTTCCCAGGATATTGGCAGTAACTTTTGTAATTTTATAAAGCTAACATAGCTTTGTGTAGCTTCTTTGATTGAATCTTCGTTGATCACAAACCTGTCTGCACTTTCTTGGTCTTTAAAAAAGACACCTATATAGTCCAAGAAGTCTTCTGTAGTAAGACTTTTACATCCAAGCTGGTAAGATCTGATAGCTACTTCCATTTCCAGTGTTTCTGTTGCGCCTTCAAAATGTAGGTCTACGAGGACATTAGGATCATACGTCTGCATGTTCTGTATCTGGTTCTCGTAATATTCGATAACCGGTGAGAGTACTTCCGTGACCGCATTTTCGAGAATTGCAGTTTTCTCTAGGTGAATTTGTTGTTCGGGTTGCTCTGAATCTTCTCTGAAGTTGGGGTTTTCCATAACCGCATTTTAGCATGATATAATATTTCCAACATGGAAGTATTCAATATACCGGTAGGGGAGAAGCTTCGAACACCTGAAGAAGAGATAGCTTTTTTGCGTGAACAAATAGCACAGAAAGAGCGCGAGCTAGCGGGTAAGGATGTGGAAGCCGCACGCGAGCAAACTACACGAGAGGTATTGAAGACATATTCCGAGACTCCTCGTGAGAAGGTAATTGATCCATCGTATGAGGTGTCCAAAGAACATTCGGAATCCATTACGCTTGAGCTTTCTCCTGAAGCGCATGATGAGACTATGGCAGAGCTCATAGGAATTCTTCAGTCAAAGGGTTTTAAAGCTGCTCTTGATTCTGTAAGGGGGATGAATGATCCACATATCGCTGATGACTTCGAGAGACTTCTTATCCAGTATCTAAAGGCTGGTTTTCCTGCTGAGGGAGTAAAGGAGAACTCTGAGATGGGAAGAGCGCTTCATATGACACTCTTCGAGATAACACTTCCTGAGAAGGGCGAAGAAGAACAGAAGAAGACTCTCAAGGAGATGTTGATCTCTATGGAGCAGTTTTACTCAGGTATGCTTTCGGTTAAGGATGATAACTCAGCTAATACGAATTACTTCACGGTGGAGCTTGCTGTATCAAATCACAGTAGCGAGTTTGTTTTCTATGTAGCAGTGCATGATAGCAAGAAGGGGCTTTTCGAGAAGCAAGTACTGTCGATTTTCCATGATGCAAAAGTGGTTGAGAAAAAGGATGACTATAATATTTTCAGTGAAGGAGGCGCTACTGTTGCTTCTTATGCAGCACACTCCAAAAATTCAGTGTGGCCGCTTACAACGTATGAAGCTTTTGAATACGATCCTCTCAATATACTCCTCAACAGCTTTTCGAAGATCGACCATGATGGGGAAGGAGCATCCATACAAATCGTATTTAGCCCGTGTGGAGATAGGTATGTCAAAAAGTATAGCGAGATGCTTGATAAGGTTCTTAAGGGTGAAGAGACAAAAGAGGTGGTCAATGCCCCTGAGGGTGTCGCAAAGTTTCTTGATGGCATGTTCAAGTTTATCGATAAGTCTATAGAGACTAAGGCAGACAAGGAGAAGCGGGAGAAAAAAGAAAAAGAAGAACGAGAGAAGGTGGGAGGTAAGCATGTTGATCAACTCTCGGCTGATCTCATTAAGGGCAGAATCTCTACTCCGATTGTTGAGACCAACATCAGGATTGTGGCGTCAGCACAAAACCAAGCTTCAGCTGAGGAGATACTTTCTCATATCGAGGCGTCATTCAATCAGTTCGAAAACACTCAAGGAAACGCTCTCAAATGGAAGCGTGTAAGCAAGGGAGCGCTTCAGAATTTTCTCGAGCAATTCTCATTCAGGCTTTTTGATAAGGACTCAGTAGTGCCGCTCAGTCTTCGGGAGTTAACAAGCATTATGCATTTGCCTGCATCAGTGATGAAGGGATCGGCACAGCTTAAGACTGCAAAGGCTGGCACAGCGCCCGCACCTCTCGATCTCCCTCAGCAGGGCGTACTTATTGGTGTAAATAGGAACAGAGGGATTGAACAAAAGGTATTTATGTTACCAGAAGATCGCTTGAGGCATTTCTATACTATTGGTCAAACCGGAACAGGTAAGACGACCCTCCTCAAGAACATGATCATTCAAGACATTCAGAATGGGGAAGGTGTCTGTATGATTGATCCGCATGGTTCTGATATTCAAGACATTCTTGCATCCATTCCGCGAGAGCGAATCAATGATGTTATTTATTTTGATCCTTCACATACTGCGCGTCCAATGGGACTCAACATGCTTGAGTACGATGTTCGATATCCTGAGCAGAAGACATTCGTGGTGAACGAAATGCTTTCTATTTTCAACAAGCTGTTTGATATGAAAACCGCAGGAGGCCCTATGTTCGAGCAGTATTTCAGAAACTCAGTGTTGCTTGTTATGGAAGACCCAGAGTCAGGTAATACGCTCCTCGATGTCTCAAGAGTGCTTGCGAACAAGCCATTCAGGGAAATGAAGATTGCTAAGTGTAAGAATCCGATTGTTATTCAATTCTGGAAAGAAGTTGCTGAAAAGGCAGGAGGAGAAGCTTCGCTAGCTAACATTGTTCCGTATATCACGAGCAAATTTGATGTCTTTCTTTCGAACGATATTATGCGACCTATCATCGCTCAAGAGAAATCCGCATTCAATTTCAGGGATGTTATGGACAACAAGAAAATTCTTCTCGTTAACCTCTCGAAGGGAAGACTAGGTGATATAAATGCTAACCTTATCGGTCTTATTCTTGTGGGCAAGATTCTTATGGCAGCGCTCTCAAGAGTTGATTCGTTGGGTAAGGATTTTCCTCCATTCTATTTGTACATCGATGAGTTCCAGAACATCACTACTGATTCGATCGCTACTATTCTGTCTGAAGCTCGTAAGTATCGGTTGTCCCTTAACATCGCTCACCAATTCATCGCTCAGCTTGAAGACGATATCAAAGATGCAGTATTCGGTAACGTGGGATCTATCGCTGCTTTCCGTGTAGGTTCCGAAGATGCAGAATTCTTAGAGAAACAGTTTGAGCCGGTTTTCACTGCTAAGGACATCATGAATATTGATAACAGAAATGCCTACATCAAGATGTTGGTACAGGGCCGCCCAGTTAAGCCATTTAATATAGAAACAATGGCTCCTCCGAAGGGAAATAAGGATGCTGTCGACAAGCTCAAGGAGATTTCATATCTCAAATACGGAGGCGACAGGGAAACCATCGATGCCGAGATCCTCGCTAAATATCGCAAATAGAAATCAAATGGGGTACAATTATCTTGTAATAATTAACAGATAATTGAATCGAATTTAGCCCATTTCTATGACTCCTAAACCTCCGATAATCGCGGAAACCCCTCCGCCACTTACTGAAGAAGTAATTCTTAAGCATATTGGACAGATTGCATATAGCACCCCAGGCTTCTCGCTTTGGGCAGTTAAATATCCTGATAAATCTGCAGGTATTGGTGCAGAAGAATTGAAAGCACGCTTCGATGCGTTTAGAAGTATTAAAGAAACTTCTAAAGAACTTAAGAGTGCTTATAAGACAGAACTTCAAAAAGAGTTCGGTATTGTGATGGAGGAGAAGGACCTTGCTGACGTTGAGGCGTTTCTGGAGCAGGAAGCGATCGATAATCCAGAGAGCATACCTGAAATCCTTGGCCAGGTGAAAGCTATGAGAGAGAGTGAGACAGAACTTACAGCTGCACATAGCGAACTGGAATCACTATCCAAGACAAGCGGATATGAAGCCAATGTAGCGTCCAGAGAAAAGAAGAAGGAGGATATCCTAAAGGTAATGGAAAACCGGGGATTCCTCAGTATGGCAACTATACGCATTAATGCTATTTTTAATGATAAGAATGGAATGAATAAATCATTCCTTGAACTTAGGAAGAAGGTAGTAGGTGAGGCAGGGGGTACAAGTGACGAAGATTTTGTACAAGCACTCAACAAGTTAGGTGAGGAAAATGATGAGCTTAAGCGACAGCTTGATCTTCGAACAGCTGGAGTAGAAGAGAAGATCGCACAAGCGAAAGAAAAGCTTAAGGAAATGAAGACTGGAATTTTTGCTCTTGATTCTTTGCAGGATAAGATCACCAAGAAGATAGAAGAGAAACTGTTGGAACATGCAGAAAAGCTCGCGGATATAAACGCTATCAAAGAGCATAAGAATTCCCTTAAGCAGGCTAATGAAGGATTGGAATTCACTAAAAAATACATTACTGACAAAAAAGAGGAGAATGAGCTTGGTATCGATCTTTCCAATATTGACGATGTAGATCTTGCTACGCGAATAGATGAGTGGGCAGAAAAGGTTGCTCGCAATAGATTTAATATTGCAATTGATAAAGTTAAGATTGGAGGCAAAGAGTGGGAAAATATGCATAAAGCTTTCGTTGAATTTATGAGCCTTGAGAAGATTGGAACCAAGGAAGGAGATGAAGCGCGTGAATGGTTGGTACAGGACATGGAGAGGGCGATCCGTGTTCTTCGGGGGGATGATTTTAATGGAAATGTTGTGAGTATGGGTCCAGATTTTGATGCAAAAGCAAACATCTTGGAGATTATGCTCTCAAAACTTTTATCAGCCTAACCACATCCTAATTCATAACTTATGACCACTACTACGATATCGGCATTCACAGCTTTGGAAGATGCGTTCAAATCAGGATCCAAAGATAATGTCAAAAAAGCGTTAGATCAATTCAAGGATGTGCCTCTCACATCGGAAGAGAGGGGAGCTGTCCTCGTGAGACTCGCAATGATCTGCATGAAAGTTAAGACTGATCTCAATAATGATATTGCGGAACAGATCAGAGAAAGCATTAAAACTTTGAAATTCGTAAACAAGGAGGAGAAGAGCCTTGATGACGCTCAGAAGATTGCAGACATCAAGAAGACGATTTAAACAGTCAGCTAATTTATATTCCGCATGGAGCACAAAAAAGAACAGACGCTTACAATTATTAAGCCGGATGGAGTGCAGCGTGGACTCATTGGAGAAATTATTGGTCGCTACGAAAGAATTGGGCTTAAGCTTGTTGGTATGAAAATGCTTCGACCTACACGAGAGCTCATCGAGAAACATTACACGATTGATCCAGAGTGGCTTCGACTTGTCGGTGAGAAATTGATCAACAACACCAAAGAGAAGGGAGGCAAGCTTCATTCTGAAGTTCCTGAAGAGATTGGTCGGGGTATTCTCGGGCGTCTTGTAGACTATATGGCAGCAGGCCCAGTCATAGCCATGGTTTGGGAGGGAGCACATGCAGTATCGATCGTACGCAAGCTTACAGGAGGCACAGAGCCACTGTCATCAGACGTTGGAACTATTCGAGGAGACTTTGTTCTTGATTCGTATCAGATGTCTAATGATCACAAAAGGGCAGTGAGGAACCTTGTTCACGCATCAGGATCAGTGAAGGAGGCACAGGATGAAATTATGCACTGGTTTAAACCTGAAGAACTTATGAAGTTTTCACTAGTGCAAGAAAAGATTTTGTATGATGTAAATTTGGATGGCCTTGCGGAGTAGAGATCAGGGAAGGTACAATGACTGTAGGTTGTGAAGTATTAACCCTTAAACTTTTCAACGGGAGATTGAGAGCTCTTCGGGAGTTCAATTGATCGGCGCCTTGGTGTTCGATATAAGATCACCCACCTGTTAATATTACAGGTCTAATACTTCGCAACCAATCAAACACATCTGCACGGCTCCGGCTGGGCAGGTGTTTTTGTTTGTCGTATAATAGGCGTTATGAATAAGAAAGAAATACTGACGTTGTCGACTGCATTAGCACTTTTTCTCTTACACCTCGCGGCAATGTCGCATCACTGGTATCTCCGCCACTGGTGGTTTGATATACCGATGCATTTTCTTGGAGGAGTGAGCATTGCCTTGGCGGTGCAATATATTTGGTTTTTCTTTTTTGAAAAGCCGGCATCATTCCGGAAGGTTGTCGTGTACACATTTATAGGTACTCTTTGCTGGGAAGTCTTCGAAGCTCATTATGATATTGCTGGTGCGCACGTAGGTACTTCGAAGTATTTCTTCGATAGCATCAAGGATATTATCGTAGGTACGATTGGTGCATTGTTTGTGGCTGGATACAGTTCATTACTTGTGAAATACAATGAAAAAAAACAGTAACGACGAAGGTAAACTATACGTTTCATTTATGACAGGCGTAGGAACTGTTACGGGTGCAAATTTTCTATTAAATGTTCCTCAGAAAGATTCCTCGAAGCCTGCGAAGATCCTTATCGATTGCGGTATGGTGCAGGGAAGTAAGGAGGCAGAGTCACAGAATCGAATTCCATTTGCGTTCAATGTTTATGAGACTCATTCGCTTGTTATAACTCACGCGCATCTAGACCATGTAGGAAGGATTCCAAAGCTTGTAAAAGACGGCTTTAGGGGCAAAATATACTCCACTCCTGCTACTCGTGACTTGGCGAGGTTAATCCTCGAAGACGCCGTGCATCTTCTGAGACAGAGCGCTGAACGTGAAGGTGTAGCGCCTTTGTATGAAGAGGGAGATGTCGAACTGGCGTTCTCTTTTTGGAATATTGTCGAATACCACACTGCGTTTAATTTGACTGAAGGAGTGTCTGCGCATTTTCTAGACGCTGGACACATTCTAGGGTCAGCGATTGTTGAGTTCACTATCCATGAAGAGCTTCTTGGTATAGGTGACAGGAAAAAGAAAATCGCTTTCACAGGTGACTTGGGTAATACACCCACACCAATACTTCGAGATACTGAGTATGTAACTGATGCTGAATATTTGGTTATGGAAAGCGTGTATGGAGACAGGAATCACGAATCTCATGATGCTCGAATTCGAGAGCTTGAGAGAATTATCAAAGAAACGCACCAGAGAAAGGGAACTCTTGTGATACCAGCTTTCTCAGTTGAGAGGACACAGGTGATTTTGTATGAGATCAATAATTTGATTGAGGAAGGAAAAATTCCAGCGATGCCGGTTTTCCTTGATTCACCGCTTGCTTCACGAGTTACAGAAGTGTATCGCTCATATACCGAGCTTTTTAATCCATCGACAAAGAAGAGGATTGAGCAGAGAGGGGACATCTTTGATTTTCCAAAACTTACCATTACTGCATCCAACAGGGATTCCAAGGAGATATCGAAGACTGATGCCCCTAAGATCATCGTGGCAGGCTCAGGAATGTCCATGGGAGGCCGGGTGAGGAGACATGAGGCTGAATACGCACCTGACCCCCATAGCACCATTCTATTGGTCGGCTACCAGCCTGCGGGCACACTAGGCAGGCAACTTCAGGAGAAAGCTAAGAGTATCAATGTTGATGGAGAGAAAGTGCAGGTAAAGGCTAGAATTGAAACTATCTTCGGATACTCAGCGCATAAGGATTCTGACCATTTGGTGGAATTCGTATCTCATGGGCAAGAACGGCTAAAGAAGGCCTTCGTAGTGATGGGGGAGCTTAAGTCTTCAACCAAGCTGGCACAAAGGCTTAGGAATGAATTAGGGGTAGAGGCTGTATGTCCGGAACCTGAGAAGATATATTTACTCTAAACAAAAAAACCGGCTTATAAATAAGCCGTTTTTTTGTTAGTAGTTTTTGAGATATTACGCTACTTTCTTTACGATGTTTTCGAATGCCTTTGGATTCTCAGCTGCAAGCGTCGCGAGGATCTTTCGGTCAACTGCGATGTTCTTCTTCTTGAGAGCACCGATGAACTTGCTGTATGAGAGGTTCATTGGGCGGAGAGCGGCGTTGATTCGCACGTTCCAGAGTCGTCGCATGTCACCCTTCTTGTCTCGTCGGTGAGCGAAAGCGTAAGCTCCGGCGTGTGAGATAGCCTCATATGCCATTCGCTCCTTTGTGCTTCGTCCGAAACGGTAGCCCTTAACTTGGCTAAGTATCTTTTTTCTTGTCTTCAGGGCGTTAACGCCTTTTTTTACTCGTACCATATTAGTTTCTTTAGTTGATTAGATTCCCGGGGTAGTGCTTACATGTTGACCAATAGTCTGCTCTTCGCCTTGTTGCTGATGATGAATGGCATGTTGCCTTTCTTCTTGAGCTGGCTGCGTCGGCTTTCCTTGGCATTGAAATGGTTCTGTCCAGCTCGTCGGCTGAAGATCTTACCGTTTCGTGTTACTTTTAATCGCTTTGCGTATGATTTGTTTGTTTTCATAACTTTTATGTGAACGCTTCTTTTTGAGAGCTTATGCTCGTTCTATGACTGACGTTAGTCCCTTTGGTCCCTTCTTAGGCTCTTCGGTGATCTTGTATTCCACCGTAATGAGCTTGAAAATACGGTCCAATCGTTCCCGAAGGAATTTGAACTCCATATACTTTGACCGTCCCGAAACAAAGAGATCGATTTTTACCCGATGTCCTTCCGCGAGCCATTCAGAAGCTTTTTTGGCTTTTAGTTCCAAATCGTGCTCTCCTGTACCTATTTTGACCTGAATATTCTTCAAATCAGTGGTCTGGGTCCTGGATTTGGCGAGCTTTTGCTTCTTCTTTTCGTCGTATTGAAATTTACCATAATCCATGATTTTTGCAACCGGGGGAGTGGCAGTAGGGGCGATTTCAATAAGATCGAGCTGTGCGGCCTGAGCACGTTCAAATGCCTCACGAAATGTGACAACACCGACATTCTGGCCATTCTCATCGATAAGGCGCAGTTCGGGGGCTTTGATCTGATGGTTGATTCGTATTCTTATAGTACTCAATTGGATTAAATTAAAAGGCTAGAGATAACTCTATTACAGTGAATTAAAGCATAAAAACTGCCTAGATGCAATGATTTTTCAGGGAATCTTAGAGATCCCTATAGAAATTTGCTTATGAGCCGAGAGAGCCGTTCGAGCACCTTTTTGAGGAAAATACGCTTCTTCCATTCCGAATAGAGAAGTTCGGTGCTCTGGTTCTGGTCGTGGGCAAAATGATTCTTGAATTCCTGGATGCAGTCATGGTCGGTAGTGATGATATTCGCCTCATAATTGTAGAGAAGGCTGATGTTGTCGAGGTTGAGGCTGCCTGCCGTACCCCATTCATCGTCAATCACAATGGTTTTGTTGTGAATCATTTCACCGTTGTAGAGGAAAATTCTAACACCCGCCTTGAGAAGCTGGCTAAAGAAAGATCTCGCACAGAGATCCACAAGAGGGTGGTCTGAGCCTTTGGGAAGTATCAATCTGACATCAGCGCCCCGGTGAGCGGCAAGAAGGATGACTCGGAGAAGTCGCTGTGTGGGAACGAAGTATGGAGTAGTGATGTAAATATATTTTTGTCCGTTTCGGATGGCGTCAATAAGGCGGTAATACAAAAATCGTCTTCGAGGAGATGGGTTGTTTGTTACGTAGTTGAATCCATCTGACGATATGAGTTCGCGGCCACTCCAGTTGGATTTAATGCCATGAGCACGATTCCACATTGCTTCGAAGGCTTTGCGTATTTCAATCACGATATCTCCCGACAATTCCGTGTGGGTGTCACGCCACTCTTTCATTTTGTCTGACAGGCAGATGCTTCCAGTGAAAGCTTTCTCATCGTCAATAATAAGAGAGCGTCTGTGATTTCTAAAAAACCAAAATCTGTAATCATGGAGATCAAGAAGTCGTGGTACAAGGGTGTAGAAGAATGCTAGTTCGATGCCTTTTTTCTTGAGGTCATTTGCTAGGGAAGATCCGAAGAATGTAAAACTTCCGGCGGCATCCCAAAGAAATCTTACGCGCACACCTTCTTGAGCTTTAGCAGCGCAGACCTCGATAAACTGCTTTCCTACATCATCCGCAACAAAGAGAAACTGCTCAAGATCGATGGACTTTTTTGCATTCTTGCATGCCTCAAGCATTGCTTTCCAGGCGTCTTCGGTAGTGCTATATACTTTCCATTGAGTTTTGTTCATAGTGAGGGCCAATTAGCAGGCTGGCGTTGTTTTTCGATTGTAGCATATAACCAAGGTAAAAGCGGCCGAGACGAAGTCTTGGCCGCTTGGGGGGATGGATCTGGTACTACGCGTAGGTAATTTCGATTGACTTGGTGCGAAGGTCAATCCGAACAATACCCTCGACGTTCATTGAATTTTTTCCTTTCAGTTCGACGAAGACATCGTCTTGTTTGTTGCGAACCTCATCGATTTTGAATTTGAATCTGCAATTGCCCGAAGCAATGTTGATGTGATGACCAACAGCCTGTGATGAGGCAAGGAGTTTTTTGAACCATTCGAAGCTCGCGTCTAAGACTTTACCGTGAATTGTGGTGACTGCCATGCGTACAAGGGATTTCTATAAATATGGTAATAAACAAGGTTGAAATATGCAAGTAGTAATAAAAATTTAATTTTAGATCTTTTTCATATTCAGTTTGGTATACTGGCCCAATGACACAGAAGGAGGCACTCAATATTCTCAAGCTTGGGCACAATGTATATCTCACCGGACAGGCGGGAAGCGGTAAGACCTACGTACTTAACCAGTACATCGACTATCTACGAAAAAATGAAGTGGAAGTTGCTGTTACTGCTTCTACCGGCATCGCTGCCACTCATATGAACGGCATCACCATTCATTCTTGGAGCGGTCTTGGAATTAGGAATTCAATCAGTGATTATGATTTGGAGGCAATGGAAGAGAAGAAGTATCTCTGGGATCGGATCAAGGATACCAAAGTGCTTATTATCGATGAGGTTTCGATGCTGCATCATTTTCGTCTTGATATGGTTGAAAAAATTGTCAGAGCATTCAAAAGAAATTCTGAAACCTTCGGCGGCATGCAGGTGGTACTGTGTGGAGACTTTTTTCAGCTGCCACCGGTTTCCAGGGAAGGGGAAGAGAAAGCAGAATTTATATATCGATCGGAAGCTTGGCGAGATCTCAATCTCAAAGTTTGTTATCTCCATGAGCAATTTCGCCAGAAGGACGAGACTTCACTTACTGTATTGAATGCTATAAGAAGCGGAGTTATTAATAGCGAAGTGCGCGGGCATTTGAAAGATAGACATAATAAGGATCTGAAGATGACTGTCGAACCCACTCGCTTGTATACGCATAATTATGATGTAGACAATATAAACTTCGGAGAACTTGAGAAAATCCCAGGCGAAGCCCGCCTATATCAGATGACTTCGCGTGGCATACCTATGCTTGTTGAGGCACTTAAGAAGAGCTGTCTTGCTCCCGAGAGACTACTTCTCAAGAAGGGTGCTCGCGTTATGTTTGTAAAAAATAATTATGAAACAGGGTATGTGAACGGAACTCTAGGGGTTATCAAAGAACTGAGTGAGCAGGGACCGATTGTAGAAACAAGTAAGGGTAGGATTACAGCAGCGCCTGTCTCATGGACAGTTCAGGAAGATGGGAAGATCAAGGCTGAAATTTCACAGGTACCTCTTCGCTTGGCATGGGCTATTACGGTTCATAAGAGTCAGGGAATGAGTCTTGATGCTGTAGAAGTAGATCTCTCAAAGTCCTTCGAGAAGGGAATGGGGTATGTTGCGCTCTCTAGAGTGCGCTCTTTTGAGGGATTGAAACTTTTAGGCCTCAATGAGATGGCACTCCAGGTGCATGATGAAATTCTGGAATTTGATGATGAGCTCAGAGCTATGTCCGAAGACGCGGTTGGATATTTAAATACGCTGGGTGATAACGAAATGCGGACACTACAAGAAGAGTTTACTGCACGTGTTGCAGGAAGAAAGCCTCCAAAGAAAAAGAAGGGAGCAACCACCGACGCTACTCTGGAACTGGCACTCGCAGGTCATTCTCTTAAGGACATAGCAAAGAAGCGTGAATTGGGTGAGGGAACCATTCTTGATCATCTCGAGAAGCTTGTTGATTCCGGCAAGGCCGATCCTGAATTATCATTTGAACATTTGAAGCCAAAAAGATTTGGGAAGATAGAAGAAATATTCTTAGAGTTGTATGGAGAGGGTAAGCGCAAGAAACTTGGAGACATGAAACTTTCTGCCGTAAGAGAAATATTAGGATCGACATATGACTTTATTGAACTAAGGTTGGCACGATTGTTCTTGAGGGAGGAATAAAAAACAGCCCCGGCACGTGGTGCGCGGGACGTCTTTGGTGGGGAACTATTGAGGGGTCCATTATCGCTGAAGTGTCAGTAGTGTCGTCGCCTACGGCGAGGAACACGCCAGTTGAACGTTGGAGCTTTCTTTGTTGTATTACCAGGGGTCTGGCTTGCTTGAGCAAGCTTTTTTGCATGGCAGGGGCACTCGCACTGAACTTCAGTTTGATCCTTGCCAACGCAGTTACTGCATCGACCTTCTTTGCATTCATGGAATAGCATATAGCATGCCTTTCTCCTTGGTGTTGTTCTATTTTTATATAATCATATTTTGGGTAGAAAGAAAACCTCAACGAGAGATGCCTGTTGAGGTTTTCTCTGAAGAGGTTTACTACTTCATTGCGCGCAGTTCTGCGCGGATTAGTTCAGGGGCCATTAAAGGACCTGCCTGCTTTTTGAATCCCAACTGACAGTGAAGGGAACGTTTAGCCGGGTCACCGTGGGCACTGATCGTCAGAGCATTCTTTTGAGTCTTGTTGGCTGAAGTCGCCAGCTTGCGACAATCACCGCCTGGAATGTCGTCTCCTAAGACGACAATGTTGAAGCTATTACCATTAAGAAGCTTTTCTGCTGCCGTGAATTCCTCGGCGGTTGTTACTTCGCATTGGAATTCATTAGCGCAAATCTGTTCCAAAAGTTGCGTTGTGTTGTTTTTCGGAGCGATAAGGAGAACCTTCGTACTTGACGTAGTCATAGAAATGATCTGTTGTGGTGCTTGTGTCTTCCGTTATTTAAGCACCTCCGGCTGGCAGGGTCAAATGAGTTATCAAGCAGCAAAAAACCGCTTGGATTTTATTCCGAAGCGGTTTTTTGCTCTCAGATTTAAGCTCTCTGAACGTTTATAGCGTTCTTGCCTTTGTCTGTGTCCTCTGTCTCAAAAGAAACAGCGTCACCTTCGCGAAGTTCATTGAACTGCACGCCTACAAGTGAGTTTGAGTGAAAGAAAATATCCTTTCCTCCCTCGCTTGGAGCGATGAAACCGAATCCTTTGTCCATGATCTTCTTGATTGATCCTGTCATTGGGGTTTTTGATTAACGAATAAGCTACAAATAGAATGTTCTTTAAATTCGACGATTTCGAATCATAACTCTTTGTTGCTGTAATGTTGTCATAGTAAGGGAGAATAGTCAATCAAAGAAACGTAATTTGCTTTTTAAGCTATAATTAAAGCCATGGATTTAACAAACAAAAAATGTGTACCTTGCGAGAATGGAGGAGAACCCTTTGACGCGGAAACTATCCATACATACCTGGCTGATACGCCTGGCTGGCATGTAATCGATGGAAAAAAGATTGTTAGAGAGTTTGAGTTCAAAGACTTTGTGCGGGCTATTAGCTTTGTAAATAAGGTTGCTGACATTGCGGAGACAGAAGGTCATCATCCTGACATTCATATTAACTACAACAAAGTTAAATTAGAGCTGTGGACGCATGCGGTGGGAGGACTTATGGAAAATGATTTTATTGTAGCTGCGAAGATTAATAAGATGGAAGCGTAGGGAATTGGGGAGGTGTATTGAAAGAAGAAACGCCGGTGTGCACGAAGTGCACACCGGCGTTGCGATTGGGATCAGCTCACGATCAGCTTGAAGCTGGAAGCGGCTGACTCACAAGTCGAGCGAGATCTTCCTCCCAAAAGATATCGTCGTCCATATTAGGCGAACTGATAACCATAATTTCAGAATGCGTTTGTTTTTCTTCTACCGCGGTGCAGTGAAGTGCGTGTGGCCACGTCGCGGGAATCACGAGCTGTTGACCGTACGCATGCAAGTCAATCCGCAAAGGTTGGCCAGTGTAAAGTCGATGTCCGGGAGGTGGATACATCACTACCTGAATTCTGCCCATGCTGTTGGAGATGTATAATTTCTCCTTGTGATTGTGCATGTGGAACGGAACCGCATCCTGTAATTCCAAACGCAGCACTCGAACAGCAAGCTTCTGTGTTATCGGGAGTGCGCCATTGGGATCGGTATGCATTTCCTTGATGTGCCTGCCCATCGCAGGCTTCACAAAGCGGATGTGTCTACTTTCTTCCGTCGTTACGTGGTCGAGAGCAGAAGGAAGGTTGTTGGACGTAAAGAGAACAACTGGGCGCGAAGGTGCCTTATTCATAGAACTTTTAAATGCTGAACTATATATACGGCAAAGAAGAGGAAAATGCAATAAGATATCTTGCTTTTCTTACTGCGTATTTGCAGCGCGTCGAAACAGAAGTCCTGATCCAAGCCAGAGTGCGGCGAAGATTGCGTTTAGAATTAACACATGGATTATTCCAGGAGAGAAGTCCGGTTTGCGTA
Organism: Patescibacteria group bacterium; assembly: GCA_040387635.1. Classification (GTDB taxonomy): domain Bacteria; phylum Patescibacteriota; class Minisyncoccia; order Phycocordibacterales; family PALSA-1337; genus JAZKDJ01. The sequence continues at coordinate 322,383 of JAZKDJ010000001.1, read as the reverse complement.
CAATGAGCGCAATGATAGGAACTAATATCTGAGCTACTGCTGTCGCAAACAGTGTATGTGACATTCCAAGCGGCTTGAGGCGTGCACCAACAGCACCAATTATTCCAATGAGGATGACTCCAAAATACAATAGGTTGAGGGGGTTGTCCTCACTTCCTATGAGACCAACTGCAGCGTTAACCCAAATAAGTAGGAGTCCAGTTATAACAGCAAGGCCAGAGGCAAAGCGGTAGGTAAGGGTGCCTGATCTGCTCGATAAGAATTCATAAGCGAGACCTGTACCGAAGAGGAGAGTGCCAGCGAAGACGAAATCAAACGCGGTCCAAACTACCTCATCAGTGAACTGCATTGCTATCAAAGGTATGAGTAGTATGAGTGCGGTCACAAGTGCGAAACGTAGAAGGTTTTTCTTATTCATGTTTTTTATTTGTCTTTCTTATATTCCAATAAATCCGCAGGCTGGCAGTCTAGGGCTTTGCATATTGCTTCGAGCGTCGATAGTCGAATAGCCTTCGCTTTTCCATTCTTCAATATGGAAATATTAGCCATGGTTATTCCTACTTTCTCAGTGAGTTCGGTGACGCTCATTTTTCTTTTTGCGAGCATCACGTCGATGTTGATTATTATTGACATGGTATTTTCTCTAGACAGTTAATTCGTTCTCAGCTTTTATGTCCAAGGCTTCCTGCAGGAGTTTCTGAAGCACGGCCGCGAAGGTTGCAATTACTACTGAAGCAAAGATAATCACTAATCCGATGACTATCACACCTGGCGCATCATCTTTCTCTGCTGCAATGAAGATGAATGGCATACCTATCGCATACAAGATACTGATTATGATTGCGCAGTATTTAATAACATTCAGAGCCTTTGTAGATAGATTTGAGAAAGCCAAACCCTTATCAATATTGTTCAAGAGTTTCAGAGCTTGATACAGAGCAACGAAAAAGGGAATAGCGGGAAAATACAGACCTATGAGAATGGGTCGGTAAAGCCCTGTGACGTCTGTCATGATTCCTTGAGGTAAGACATACGCACATAGGAAGAGCACAATGGCCCCGATAAGAAAGATGACTCCTTTTAGTAGTAATGTTGATCCTTTTTTCATAATGGTGAAAAATTTATGTGTTAATTCAGTAAAATAATCGTATCACATCATTTATCGTATTACAATAAATATATATTGTTTTACCATTCTTCTGAATAAGATCAAGGCTTAGCTAAAAAATAACAATTAGGTAAAAAGAAAGCTGACCCTTGCGAGCCAGCTTGCTTGAAACGTGTGCGATATTTATTTGCTTTCGCCCACAGGTGGAAGATAAGAGAACAGTTCGGCCATGATGATCATGGCTGCGAGATGCATTGAAACATTTCGCGGATCGCTGGTGGGGAACACGAAGCACGGAGCATTCGAATCGATCACCTTGTAGCGGCGCTCAATTGCTCTCCGTACGGGGCACAATTTTTTAGCGTCGTACCACCCCATGATTTCATCATTGTGGTTTCTTACCAGCCAATGGAATCGATGGACAATTGCCCCGAGGGCGATCATGAGCCGTGAATGCCCACGAGCTTGAACCAGGATGTCGGAACTTTGCAGCTCGCGCCACATCCTGAGAATTTCAGAGTCTTCAATGAGGTTTGTCTCCCTCATCCAAAATTTCGGCTCGTCGTCTTCGTGTGCGGCCACCGTCTCGCGATGTGCGAGCGGAAGATTGTAAAGAATGCTATTAAGCGCCATTGCTTTGCTAAACGTTCCGCGTATCGCTGCAGTCATAAGCTATTTTGTTGTTCTTATTGCAGTATAGGCGAAAAGGGGAGTTTGGCAACAAAAGAGAAGACCTTCACGAGGTGGGCTTCACTCAATTATTCCAAAGGCGTAACACTCACATTCCTAATATGTACATCGCTGAGGCCTGGAGTTTCATCCCATGCTTTAAAACCTACGCCGCCTTTGTTGAGAGATTCATCAAGGAATTCAGTTGAAACAGTTGTTCCTCCCATGGTGCATTGAAGGGTTCTGTCTTTCACGGAGGCTTTGATTGTAAAGTTTCCACTAGGAATAGAAATATTTGATGACCTCACACCCTTTGCGACGCGAGTTTTGCCGTCGACGATATCCTGCACGTGGATGAATCCGTTAGAGAAATTGCATCCAGCATAATTTTTGTCATCAGCAAACCTTACGATGATGTATACTCCAGTGCGGTTTGTAGACTCTACTTCTGCAGTTACCTCGTAGTTCCTCCATAGTTGAGAACCATCAAGAACAACATCTCCACCTGTTCCTCCAGGCTCTGGTCGAAGCGAAAGTTTATTGGGAGCGATTGTTGACTCACCCCACTGTGATATCCAACCTCTGGCCATTGAGAAGTCGTCTTCAAAGGGGAGATCTTTGAGTTGACCTCTCTCTATTGCTTTGACGAGGTCTTCACCTGACATAGATGCATCAATGTTGATTCTTCGAATCAGAAAGAAATCCTCATTCACTTTGTCGGGATCTCGATAGGCGAGGGTGTATCGATATCCTGGAGCGTTTTGATAAAAGGCTAGCTTGTAGAATTGTTTGGTTGCCGCAAGTGTTATATCTCGCATGTGAGGTTGCCTGAAATTATTTTGTCCGTAATCTCCGAAGGGATATGCGAACGAGATGACAGGCTTCTCCAAACTTTCTTCCAAGTTGCTTTTGATTTTTTGCATGTCGTTACTGATTCGTTCTGCGGATTCTTCCGGAGTTTCGCTTCGGTTCTCATTCTGAAGCCAAAAAGCAGATCCGAAGAAATGTCCGGTATCGTTTTCGTCTCCAGAGAGGGGATAGTTGCCGTGACCATCGAAACTATGAGCCTCCACGTCCCACACATCGGTGTTGGCCATGGACTTGAGCTCAAAAGGCGTCAGGTAATATTTTCCTCTACGCTCATTGCCAATAGAGTGTGTACCAATAGCGAACATAACAGCGTTGTAATGTACGGCTCGCAATATCGGATCTGCGAATTTGAGGCTGTCGGTGCGTCCGTCGTCGAAGGTGATTAGGATTGGATTGGGAGGCAGTGTAGCTTCATTTTTGAGAAATTTATAAAGATCATCAACAGTTATTGAATTGTACCCAGCCTTCTTGAGTGAAAATATGTGATCTTCAAATTTTTCAGTTGTAAAGTTTGGTCGGTCAGAATCTTCTTCTTCCAGAAGGCCGTGATATACGATGACTGGAATTGCTTGCTCTCTGCTTGATGGTTGAGCATATACAACCTGATCAACTCCAGCCTTCTCGGCCCGAGCATGATATTTCCACGCAGCCATGTTCCGTGTCAGTTTGAAGGAAGCAGTGTGATATCCAGTAGCAATAAAGTATCCGGCGATGAGGATGCCGATGCTGAATAGGATAAAATAAAGTTTCATTTTCTGAAGGTGAGTCATGTGATTGTTTTAACGCGTACCCCAGCCTCGATTCTGGAGAGTTGCTGCGGCATAGAAGATAAGGAACGTTAGAAAAAATGTACTGAAGCCAGACCATGCGTACATGTATGGCCAGTATTTATTTTCAGGAGCGATGGCACGGTACACGAGAATAAAGAGGGAAGTTACCAGTGCAATTCCAAGGAGGTAGTACAGTGTACTTGCTACTCCTATGGTGAAGGGCATGTAAACAAGTGCACGCGCTGCCATGAATGGCGTAAGAATGCTTATTAGGATAAGTGGATAGTAATACAGCAGAGCAATGAAAGGTTCTTTTTTGATAATGAACCGTCCTGTAAAGAATGCGTTAATGATCCAGCTTTTTTTCCATCGTACCTGTTGGACGATGAATTGTCTCAGAGTAGACGGCACAATGGTTACAGATTTTGCCTGGTCGGTGTAAATGGTTTTGTATCCCTGGCGAATAACCCAGCTCGTGAGACTTCGGTCATCACCCCATGTGACGAGTGCTCCTAAGAATTGTTCATTGAGCCATTGCTCCATGATGGGCATCACAGCTGTTTTACGGTATGCGGAACAGCAGCCACTGCAGCAGAAGACTAGGCCGTAGGTTGATTCTGCGGCTTTCATGATTCTGAATGAAACGAAGTAGTATGCCGCCTGCATTCTCGTTAGCATATTTTCGTCTGAGTTGTCTGGATCGGCATGTGCACATACTGCACCAATAGATTCATTCCTAAATGGCTCAATAAGCTTCTTGAAGTTATCAGGCATGATGTAGCTATCACTATCAAGCTGCACAATAATTTCTCCTCGTGCTCTCGCGAATCCCTCAGCCATGCCATGGCGCTTGCCTCGGTTCTTTTTCCAATGAATGATTGTAAGTCGTTCCGGAAGTTCCTTTTTCATTTCATCGAGAATTTCTCCGGTACGATCGGTACTTCCGTCATTAATAACGATAACTTCGATTTTGTCTTTGGGGTAATTTGCATCAAGGCATTTTGTTACTGTGTTCCTAATTGCGCCTTCTTCGTTTTTGCATGGCACGACGAAGGTGACGATAGGTTCATAGGTATCGTTTGCGTTCCAGTCCGACGGGGGTGCAAGAAGACCTTTGTTTGAATATTTGTAGAGTAGGGCACTTACAACACGCGAGGTCTGAAAGAGGGTAACTAGAAGTGCGTAGGAGATCAGGAAATAGTCACCCGAGAAATCATTGAAGTTCCTCGATTTAACTACGATGATGCCTACAATAACAATACATGTGAGGATGATTATGATGCTATTGTAGAGCTTTCTGTTTGATGTTTCTGTGGTGAGTGTTGAGGTTGTCATGATAATGATGTCGGCCTATTCCTTCGTAGATAATTCCCGCTGCTGTAAATTTCTCCTTGTTAAGACAGTTTTGTCCGTCGACAATTGCATTAACCTTGTGCTTTAGAAAGAATTTTGGCGTCAGGTTGCAGAATTCCTTGTGCGCTGCGGCAATGATAACAACATCCGCTTTGTTGACTGCTTCCTCAGTAGAATTTACGGTTGATTTCTCTTTGACGTATGGATCATAAACTGCAACGTCGGCTCCTTGGTGCTTGAGTTCCTCAATTATTTTGAAGGAAGGACTCTCACGACAGTCACTGACGTTTGCTTTGTATGAAAGTCCAAGCACAGTAATTTTTGCTTTTGAGATTGGAATATTTTTTTCACCAAGAAGTTCTTTTGCTAAATCAACAGTAAACTGTGGCATGCTGTTGTTAATGTTTCGAGCAAGAGAGAGGAATCGGTGATTGAAGCCGTTTCGTCGCGCGTAATCAATAAGATAGTATGGATCAACTGGAATACAGTGTCCTCCTACGCCACATGATGGGTAATGGGGAAGGAATGAGAAAGGCTTTGTGGCCGCGCCATTGATCACGTTGACCGTATCTATATTGAGATGCGAGAAGGACTGAGCAAGCTCGTTTACGAAAGCGATGTTGATGTCTCGGAATGCATTCTCTACGATCTTTACTGCTTCTGCTTCCTTAAGGGAGGCCATAGGGCGAATCTCAGCTTCAACGATTGATTTGTAGAATGCTACTGTCTTTTTGAGACCTGCTGACTCGAGACTTCCTACAACTCTAGGAATATTTCTTACCGTCCATTTCTTGTCTCCAGGGTTGATTCGTTCAGGGCAGTGTGAAAGATAAAAATCTTTTCCAGCTTTTAGTCCAGAAGTTTTTTCTAGGATAGGTAAAATGATACTCTCGCATACGCCAGGGTTAATTGTAGATTCGATGATCACCAAATGGCCTTTGCTTATGTATTTACCAATGCCGCTTACAGCGCTTTTCACTGGGCCAAGATCTGGATTGTGCGCTTCATCAACAGGGGTTGGTACACAAACGATTGCGATGGAGGTTTCGCCGACTCTTTCAAAAGTATTTGTCGCTTCAATTTTAACTTTTTTAAAATCTTCTGCCATCTTCTTGTCGTCCTGAAAGGGAAGTATGTTGTTATTTAGAAGCGTGACTTTTGTTTCGTCCTTATCAATGCCTATAACGTTGTATCCTTTCTTGGCCGCAAGGACTGCAAGCGGTAGTCCTACATAACCCAATCCAACAATGCATATTGTTTTCTTTTCATGTTTGCTCATAAGTCGTTATTATTTTTTGTGCTGGGTAATCTATTAGCTGTTTCTTTTTGCACTTATCGCTAAGTATTTCAAGCATAAGTTATCTCCATGAAAGACAGATGAAAGACAAGAGAGGACAAGAAAAGGCGGTCTGCATGCAGACCGCCTTGAAATTTGTTTTTCATTTGGCAGGTGTAAATGAAGTCATGTGCTCCCAAGCTTTGACATACACTTCGGCCCGCGCCCACTCCCATCGGCCGAGTATTGCACGAGAGCAACATTGCACTGCTGGTATGCGATACCGTATCATTTTTTCTGATTGATGGACTCGGGGCTCGTGTCCGTTCCAAGAAATGATGGCAGCCATAGTCCCAGCACTATCATCAAACCTGAGAGAAACAGGCTGGGGCAGGAGATTCATCCATGCACCGAACGTGCTGTTGTCTAAAAGGTTGGGATAAAAATGCTCGTACAAGCCCGCCCAACCATCGCGTGCATACTCGAGGTTATTGGAAATAACGAGTTCCTCACCTTTGGAATTTAAAGCCAGCCAAGGACTTTTGCCGAGAAGCTCGACATACATCCTGTGTGTAGGTGGCGCAATCTCCTCATGCGTGGCATGAGGGCTGCTTGAGTCCATGGCTTTTCTCAAACGTTCGCCAAGGCCAATAATAAATTGAGCGTCCTCCACTTTTATAGAAACTGTGGAATCAGGGATTTCTTCAAGCGTAGTCATAAAAAGAACAATTTAATAAAATCTTACAAGTAAATGATGAAAGCTATATGAAAGAAAATTGCCTGGCAGCGAGAGCCGCCAGGCAATTTGTTGTTTGGGATCCACACCTCACGGTGCAGTAAGAAGTTTGTGTCCTTCACGGACAGTTACTACTTGTGCGTTTTTTGAAACGAGATAGTTTACCACCTGCTGAAAGTAGGCAGGGGTAACGCTATATTCCGACACGGTGGAATCAACGTGATGGAAGGTTAGAATGAGCCACTTATTCTCGAGCAAAGCCTGGTCAATCATGGCCTTCACATTATCCACTGTCATGGAAGAGCGAATGCTCGTGCCTTTCAGTGCATATGGATCAAGTGTGGCTTTGTCATTAAGTCCGCTCCCGGTTCCGCACGCTGCAGCATAGCCAGCTTCTTTTGTCAGCTGCCTTACTGTGGCGTTGTAAGAACCAAACGGGTATGCAAACGTGGTTACTGATCTCACTCCCCATGAGAGGAGTGCATCGCGGCAGAGATTAATCTCTCGCTCGGCTGTTGCCAGACTGAGTGTAGTAAGGTCGGCATGGGTCAACGTATGTCCGCCGACTTCATGGCCAACTTTGTCCAGGTTCACCACATCTTGCGCTGTGACGATCCCTGAGCGACCCACTCGATCTGTGACGATGTAGTAGCTTCCTTTGTAGCCGGGGCCACGAAGGATGTTGGACGTTGTGATTGTTGTGTCCCGATGCCCGTCATCAAATCTCAAGCTGACCCTGCCTCGTGGCGTGACTGGTTGCCCAGACACCTTCGTGAGGGAAGCTTCGTCGATGACCAGTGATCCGTTGGTGACGGCGGGGAAGAACGTTATTGTTTTTGCGTTAGGATGAGTGACGAATTGAATCACAACTTTGCGCCACGACACCGAAGCTGGTTCGGTTGTAAGCCATGGGTAGGTCAAGCTGTTATTCGTGAGCCTGGTCTCCGCAGTGAGATTCAGTGGTGATGTAGAGTGGTAATACAAACTTATTTCGTAGGTACTGTTTCCAGTTACTGGAACTGGTTCGTTGTACCATTTGACGTCGCCGTATGTGTTATTTGTGATATCAACACGTGCAGCTCTGCTACTACCATTTACCCCAGGGACGGGGTAGGTATGTGATCGAGTGTTGGTGCCGTACCCACCCTTAAACCATTTGAGTGGCAGCGAGTTTGAGGATTGCTCAAAGCCGCCGTTAGCAATCAAATTAACATTGGTCACCATGATGGCCCAGGAATCGCTTTTTACAATGTCCCCAGCGCGCTCAACCGTCACTTGTGCCGATTTGAGTCCTGGAGATTCATACGTCCGGCTGAGTGGCGACAACATGCCGCCACTACTCACGGAGTTGGTGACTTCATCATCAAACACCCATGTGGCGTTGCATTCCTGTACTTCGTTCGACGAAAGATTGGGGAAGTCGACGCACCAATTTACGCTGGTGTCGATTTGAAACGTTGACGCTTCCGAAACCCGGAAGAACTTTGTTGAAGGCACTACGACGATTGATCGTCGAGTTGCTTCATCAACTCCGAGTTCAAATGAGAATGTTGTCCATGGAATATCGAGCGACGGTGTTGTCTCGATGACGTATGCCTTGCCTGCAGATGACGGCCACGAGACTTTGAGGATCTCGGGTGTCTCAGGCGTGGCAGGGAATATTGCGGCCGGAAGAGGTGTTGATTCTGGTTTGAATCTTCGTTCTTCACCGGTTCCTTCACGATAGAGCGCTAACACAACAATAATATAGATAAGTTTTTTCATTCTAAACCTCCTTGTAAAGTGCAGTCTGAGTCTGATGTTATGTTTATTTTATTAAGTGAAGATTAACGAGAACAAAACCACCCCCTCTATATATAGAGGGGGTGGTTTCTGTACCTGTGTGCCAGGATGCTATTTTACTATGATGGATCCTGCGTTATCTACCCAAAATGGATTTTGGCTCCATGTTGAGTTGAATACACCGACCTTCACGTAATAGCTGCCAGCTGAAGCTGGTGTCCAAGGAACCGATACATTTACGGGGTTACCAGATGTAATGGTTTGGCTTGTAAAGTTCTTGCTCAGTATCTTTGAGTTTGAAGAGTTAAAGATCTGAACTTGAACGATTCCGTTAGTAATTCCTGATCCCGTAGTCGAGACCTTTACGTTCGCTGTCGCAGCTTTACCAACTTCTGGTATAGCAGGGGATACGGACATTGTTGATGTGTATCCATTAGCAGTAACGCTTACCGGAGTGCTTGTCGTAGTAGTCGTGGTAGGGGTAGTAGGAGTTGTTGTTGTAGAGATTGTAGGTGTAGGAGTCTGAGTTGTTGCTGTCGACGCCTTGATCTCTCGAACGCTCATTTTCTTGTAGACTAGACCGTTTGTGTTAACGTCGTCACTTCTCCAATAAACAGAGATGTTTGGTTTACCTGATTCAGAACCTGCTCGGCTTGTTCCAGCATTTAGTTTCATGCCTGGGTTAATACCTGCTGCACATGCTTTTCCAGCTGTGCCGAAGTTCGAACCGGTGTCAGTGAATTCGTTTACCTTTTTCCAATCACCGCCATTAAGACCGTCGGTTGTGTCCATCCAGAGTTCTTGCTTTACGCTACCGTCTGGAAGGTCGTACACAACATGCTTATAACCAATCCATGTGTTGTAAGGAAGTCCTCCTGACCAATGCTGCTTGCTTTGTACAGGTTGAGAACTTGGGTGACTAGTTTCTTTCTCGAAGTCGAGTTTTCCGTCATATCTCATTCGTGCTCCAATACCTCGGGTGTCACAAGGGTTTTGAAGTTCATCACCTGTGGTTCCGTGATTGGTTCGTGCGATACCTACGATTCCTCCCCAAGGTGTGCTTGAGTCAGAAACTCGCTTGGCATACACGGTCATTTCAACGTTTCCCCAGCTTTTCTGGAGCGCTGGATCGTGGATGTACATTCGAGGGTACTGTCCTGTGATCGATAGATGACCGTTGCCGTCTACTGAGTATGATGCGTCACCGTGATCGGCATCAAACCATGCATCCTGAGGATCTTCGCCACTAAATTTTCTTGAAGTACCGTTGTCCCATGTTGAGTACCATTCCTTACCTCCAGTAGCTGTTGTATACAGTTTCTTTACCGCTGCTGCACCTGAACCTGATACGGTCGGTGAAGTTGGGGTAGTAGGAGTTGTCGTGGTAGGGGGAGTTGTCGGTGTAGAGGTTGAAGTTGGAGTCTGTACAGTTTCAGTTTTCACCGTGAATGGACTAATTGAATTTATCCAAAACGGATTTTGGCTCCATGTCGAGCTGAAAACACCAACCTTTACATAGTAATTTCCCGCAGACGTCGGTGTCCAAGGAACCGAAAGGTTCACACTGTGTTCCGAAGTAACATCCTGATGCTCAAAGTTTTTGCTAAAGACCTTTGAGTTTGAGGAATTGAACACCTGTACCTGGACGATACCGTCCTGAATACCGGTGGATGAGTTAGTAATACCTACATCGATTGTCATTTGCTTTCCAACAGTCGGAGTAGAGGGGCTTACCGTCACTGCACCGGTATAGCCATTAGAAGAAATCGTCTGAGCCGCTACCTGATTCACGCCAGATCCTAAGATCACAGTTAGAACCAGTGCTGCTCCAAGAGCCATTCCTCGAGCACTTGATAGTATGTTCATTTGTTAAATTTTCAATGTTTACCATGGTTTATTTTCTAATCTTCACTTTGTTTTCATCCATGGTCGTACAAGTATAACAGCCTACTTTTGGCCGACAAGCACTAAAAATTCATCTTCGGAAATGAGCTTTGTGAGTAGCTAGGATTTGACGGAAATTTGAAAAAACTTTATGGTTTTACGGCTTTATTGAGGTGTATTCATGGGATTTTAATGTTTATTAATTTTCAAACGGCTCTATATATGGGTGTATTTTGGGAGGGGAGGGGAATATTGGGGGTGGATTTTGGAAATAATAGCAATAAGTGTGCGTATGATACTAAATGGTGGAGATGCTGGGAATCGAACCCAGGTGCATATGATTTTCTTATACATTTCTACATTGCGTAGTAGAGTTTTACAGCCCCATGGCCGCTTTAATGGATGTCGCTTTAAATTCCACGAAACACGACATTCACGATTCCCTTGGTTTTGGATACGCTATGGGAAGGGAGCGTAACCTATCCCGCTAATTATCATCCGAAGACTCCCGCGGACATCAAGTCCAGGACGTCGCTTAGGCTCTCGCGTAAGCGAAACTGAAGTCAGATGCTCCAAAGAATGGAGACACGATTGACTTAGCTTTTGAAACTACAGTGTTTGCAGTTGAATTTCTGTCAGATTTAAGAGGTAACAGTGCTCTGCAATGCATATATAAGAGGTGACCACATGGCGAAGCCGATCATCCCCAAATGTTGCGCTCGAGTATCTTAAAAAGGGGAGAGATAAACACCACTCCACTTTTTAAGATACTTGAGCTTCACTGCCCCTGAAAGCTTTTCAAGGACAGTTTTCAATTATCAACGATCACTAAACTCTCTTTGAATTTCTCGTTCGGTAGTGCGCTTCTTGAGCGTTTGACGCTTGTCGAATTTCTTCTTACCGCGCACTATTGCTATATCTACCTTGATATTGCGTCCTTTATTATACATCGATAAAGGCACTACTGTCAAACCCTTTGTTTGCTCAGCTTTTGAGAGTTCTGCGATCTCTCTCATATTGAGCATGAGCTTGCGCTCGCGGTATGCATCATACTCCTTAGGTGTATTGTTTTCCTGGTAGGGAGGTATGAAAGCGTTCTTTAGATAAACCTCGCTGCCGCGAATGATGATGTAAGCCCCCTGGAGGTTGCCGTGCTTTGCTCTGACGCTCTTAGCTTCAATACCAATAAGCTTCACGCCCGCTTCGAAGCGCTCGAGAATTTCGTAATCTAACGTAACTTTGCTATTGGTAATCAATGACATGGGATGGCTGTATCGTATCATATGGCCGTAAAAAATCATCGAGGACGCTCAAAATATTGACTGATGTATTTGGTGTGATAAGGTCAATGTAGACCTAGTTTTTTGAGTATGAAACACCACATCACAAGAATGATGGCTTACATCGCACGACGATGGGAAGTCTGGAGAAACGAAATTCATGACCGCTACTGCCCAAAGTGCCGGTCCTACGAAATTTTACGGTTCAAGTATCGACTGCCGAGCAGCGACGAACGTCGTCGCATTGGTGGAATCGAAGCAACATGCGTGAAGTGCCCGCAGAACAAAGGTGAAGACTTTGTCTTCACTGAGAAGCGCGCGGCTTACGTCTATTTCGATGCCTTCCGTTGGCAATTCTGCCCCTGGCAGACGCGCATCACAGCGCCGCCCAAGCTGCCCATCCCCAAGAATTTTCAAAGGGAAGCGAAGCTTTCGCCAGAGCCTCAAGCTCCATGGCAGCACCAATCGGCCTCGCTGGTTGATACCGGTGAAGTGCACGCCTAATCTCTGTTTGATTTCGGTTTAATTACGCACCCGCTGACGCTAGTCAGCGGGTCGTTTTCTTTTGTCTTCATCTATTCTTCAACCTTTCATTATTCAATAGATTCTGTAATAATCAGAAGATGAAAACCAATATGAATACACCTGGCAGCAATCGCAACGACAACAACAAAAAAAAGCCCCGAAGAAGTGGAATCGGACTTTTGCAGCATATTTCATTGGCAGTTTTAATACTACTCTTGCTCAATGGAGTATATGCGTACATTGCAGGCAGCGAAGGATCCTCTGGAACCATTCCACTTTCGCAAGTAGCGCAAGACGTTAACGCAGGGAAGGTTACACGAATCAGAGTGCAGGGTGATAATTTGACGATTGAATATGCTACAGGCACGCCTGCTGTTGCAACTTCTACGCCAGGCACTGGTACAACAACCGTGACTCCTCCAGTACCTCCAGCAGGAACGGTTGATGAGAAAGACATAAAGAAGGCAAAGAAAGAACCGGATGCTTCTATTACTGAAACTCTCGAGCGATACGGTGTGACGCCAGACAAGCTCTCAAGACTTACTATCGATGTTGTTGGTCCAAGCGGATTCTGGTATTGGTTTGCTCAACTCTCGCCATTCATTGTTCCAGGTATTCTTCTCATTCTCATTATTTGGTTCCTAACTCGACAGGTGAGAGGAGCTGGTATGCAGGCGTTTAGCTTCGGACAATCAAAGGCTCGTGTGACGCTGCCTGATGACAAAAAGCAGAAAGTTACATTCAAGGACATTGCAGGTGCGAAGGAGGCAAAGCAGGAACTTTCAGAGATTGTTGATTTCCTAAAGAATCCAAAAAAGTTTCTTGAGATAGGTGCAAACATTCCAAAGGGTGTTCTCCTCATGGGAGCGCCGGGAACTGGTAAGACACTTCTTGCTCGAGCTGTTGCAGGAGAGGCGGGTGTAGCTTTCTTCTCAATCTCAGGATCTGAGTTCGTGGAAATGTTCGTTGGTGTCGGAGCATCACGAGTTCGAGATTTGTTTAAAATGGCGAAGCAGGTTGCTCCAGCTATTATCTTCGTTGACGAGATCGATGCAGTGGGACGAGTGCGAGGTACAGGAACAGGAGGAGGAAACGATGAGAGAGAACAGACTCTCAACCAGATCCTCGTGGAGATGGATGGTTTCGAACCGACTGAGAAGGTGATCGTCATGGCTGCAACGAACCGACCTGACGTGCTTGATCCAGCGCTTCTTCGACCGGGACGATTTGACCGACGTGTGACAATTGATCTTCCTGACCGAAACGATCGAGAGGAGATTATGAAAATTCACGCACAGAAGAAGCCTCTTGCAGAAGATGTGAATATAAAAGTTATTGCTGAGCGAACTCCAGGTTTCTCAGGAGCTGATCTTTACTCTCTCATGAACGAAGGAGCTATCCTTGCTGCACGTGAGAACAGAAACAAAGTTGCGCAGTACGACCTCATCCGCGCTATTGAGAAGGTTATGCTCGGACCTGAGCGAAAGAGCCATCTCTTGTCGAAGAAAGAAAAAGAGCTTACTGCATATCATGAAGCAGGTCATGCACTTGTTGCATCAGTGCTTGATTATGCAGATCCAGTTCACAAGATCTCGATTATTTCTCGAGGACGCGCTGCAGGATATACGCTTCATTTGCCGCTTGAAGACAGAAAGATGCAGTCAAAGAAAGAGTTCTTGGATGACATCGCAGTGGCGCTTGGAGGTTATGTTGTTGAGACGCTTCTCTATGATGATGTTACAACAGGACCATCCAACGATCTTCAGGTATCAACAGCTCTCGCTCGCGATATGGTAACTAAGTACGGTATGTCAGAGAAACTTGGTGCAATGGCATTCGAAGGTAATGGAGGAAGGACGATGTTCGGCAGGGGATTGGAAGAGAAAGATTTCTCCGCTCATGTTGCTTCCGAGATTGATGCTGAGGTTTCCAGAATTATGAAAGAAGGATATAACAAAGCGCACGAGGTGGTTACTAAACACCGAGCTGCTCTCGATGCGATCGCAAAACGCTTGATCGAAGCTGAGACTATAGAGCGTGAAGAATACGAGCAGATCATTATTGCTCACGGCATTCAGCCAAAGAAGAAGCTCGATATTGAGCATCAGAACTAGTTAGCTCAACTTAATAGACTAGAGGAATTTGAAACTGACTACTCTTGTCAGTTTCAAACATATCTAGGAAAGGTGAGTACGTCTTAACATCAATGAGTTTCTCTGAAGGTTTGAATGTGTAGATTCGCAATTTGCCTGAGCCACCTAATTCCTGACTTTGATAGTCTTGAGTTATTTGGTAGATGGTGTTGCCACATTTGTCTTCGCTCGTGATTCTGTTCTCGCCGCCTTTGGAATGGAAATGACCGGACCATGTCATGTTTACGTTACATGATTCTTCGATAAACTTGTCCCAGATCTTCTGTCCTGTGTTGCCGGTTTTCCTATATTCCAATTTTTTGTCACGCTCACTTCCGTAATCAGGGAGATATTTGTGCGTCGTCATTATAATGTACGCGCTAGAGTTCTTTCGGGTTACTTCGGCTGCCCAGTCTAAGACATCGTCAGTTGGTTCAATTTCTAAATTGAGAAAAAGAAAATCTTTGCCTTCAAACGTTACGATGCTGTAGTTATTTCGGTTCTCCTTGTAGTTACCTCCATAAGAAGGGTGTGTACTGAATCGTGAAAGAGGGAAGTATTGGTTGTACATATCGAAATCAACTTTGGAAGATTGGTCGTGATTGCCTGGAATAATTCCATAAGGAACTTTGCCATCAAGCCTGCTCATGCACTCTGAAGCTGCTTTCCATTGTTTCTCTTCCTCAACGTCATCAACGATGTCTCCCATGTGTGAGACGAAAAGTATATTGAGTCTTTCTCTGTTCGCGACAATCCATTCTGTTTGGTTGCACATGATGTGAGGGAATTCCGCGGAGTACTTCTGAGTATCTGGGAGGACGATCACCGTGAAAGCTTTTTCTTTTTCGAGGGGCGCTAGAAATCCTTCAGCTAGAGATGCTGAACCTTCTTTAGATAAGGCGGCTTGAGTTTTGAAGGGCGTTGACGGTCGAGTTCCCGAAAATTTAAAAACCTCATCGTATCCCATCAAGTTAACGACATGGACGAAGGTGCATATAGAGACAATGAGAAGAATGATGAGAGGGATTGTTTCGTTTCTTTTCATGATGGTTAATATTATTTCAGTAAAATGATATTAGGGCGAGGAAGTTATCCTCTTATTATGAAAAGAAAAACAGCCGGCTCAAGAATTTGAGCCGGCCGCCACGTTTTCGCAATGGAGGATTAACCCCCGTAGATGAGCTTCCGCATCTTCGGTTCGAAGGATGTCGCGGAGGGGAAAGTGTCCACCACTCCGATGATGGTGTGTCCGGATGGATTGTCGTTGGAGTAATGAGTAACGAAGCAGCCGGTCCCAGTCCCAGGAATGTTGTCGCACGGTTGAGGCACAAACACCTCGATGTTGTAGAAGTTGAGAGCGATGATCTGTTTGTATCTCGACGGACAGATAAGGTCGCCATTCGCCAGCCAACTCATGACAATTCCTTTGGGATGGTATTCCCGCAGAAAATCCTCAAAAGCTCCATTGAAGTGGCTGCTTAGTCCACCGAGTGGAATCTTCAGGGGATTGCCCGGCCGTTCAGCAGGAAGGTTTTGCCACCCCGTAGGATCTCTATCCTTAGGAAGGTCAATGAAAACAAGATCTGTTGGGGATTCTTTTAGAAGTTTTCGCCAAGCGCTCATACTTTAAACACGTTCTGTTATAGACTCTAGACGACTTCTGATTTTTTGCAAGCGTGGCATGTTTTGGGATTTTGGTTTATGATGAAAACCGCACTATATAAATGCGCCTGTAGCTCAGTTGGTTAGAGCACAAAGCTTATACCTTTGGGGTCCTTGGTTCGAATCCAAGCAGGCGCACAGATAATTAGGACTTACTTTTAAATTAATCTTCACAGCGGATAATCCTTTTAAGATGAAAGGAAAAAATATGGCAACACCGCTTGTGCAGCCTGCAATGGGATACTTGGTGTGGACCAAGTGTTTTCCTGAGTTCCTTAGTAACGCAAATCTTGGAAAGCTTCTCGCAATTGAAACGAAGTTGATCAGCGACCCAAAGTTGCAGCAGCAGAAAATGGCTGTTGAGAACATGGCGAGGGAGTTGATCAAAAGGGGAGTCAATCACATCAGGACTGGAATCTCATGGACCGAGTGGTTCTATCCCGGAGGAAAAGAGTGGATCAGGTGGTATCTTCCGTTTCTTGCGGAGCATTTCACCATCCTTCCAAATCTCACATACACTCCGCCTGAGCTTGGCATTGAGCCTCGCATCAATTCTCCTCCGAGACAGCCTGAGATGTTTGGGCAGTTCGTGTCAGAGGTCCTCTTCGAATTCGGCAATCATTTCGAATATCTCGAATTATGGAATGAGCCGAACTTGATAACAGATTGGGACGGGAGTCTTGATCCAGATGGAACTAAGTTCCTGAATATGTTCGCGTCCGGTGCGAAGGCATGTCATGCAGCTGGGAAAAAAGTGGTGATGGGCGGGCCGAACACTATAGGGCAGTGGCTGGAGCGCGCTTGTACACTGGGTATTCTCGAGCATGTAGATGTTTTTGGAATGCACGGTCTTCGAGGTACGTGGGAAGAGAAAGCTCCACCACCTCCATGGAAGGAGAGGGTGTCGACCATGAACCGGCTTTTGGCGCGGTATACCGATCGCGACATCAGGGTGTGGATGACTGAGTATGGCTTCTCGACTACCAACCATACTGCCACGGGACCTCATCCTAAGTTTGATGACGAGCTTCTTGAGGAAATACAGGCAGCTGTTTTCGTTGATGCGCTGCAAGCAGTCGAAGCTCATGATATCGAGAGGGTTTATTGGTTCACGCTCTATGATATGCATCTATCCGAAGAGTCTGTTCGCAAAGTAACGACGGGCTGGGAAGATGTTCTGCAGCATCATTTCGGCGACATTCGCCTGGACGGAAAGCCTAAGCTTCTGGGGAAACTGCTGTCTGAAGGTGGGCCGGCGAAGGTGGTGGAGTTTGTTGGGGAAAACAATCTTTGGCATCTTGCTCACGTCGCCATTGATCGAGGCGATCCGGGACAATCAACAACTGATTGAGAAGAGTATCTTGCGAAAGCCTCGGTGATGTCACCGAGGCTTTATTCTGTCTTTGAATCTTTATACACACTCTGACAAGCAAAAACGGCCAGAAAAGGTAAGATATAGGTATCCGAACAAGCAGTTAATTTTAATCATGAAATACATTAAACATCTTTTAGTAGTCTTATTTGTCTCTGTTTTTATCATCGCAAGTTCTCCTGTAGTAACTCAAGCGCAGACGGAACGTTCAGGAATGCAAAAGATTTTTTCTCATCTTGAGAATTTTTTCAATCGATTAAATGGCTCGGCGACATCTGGTGCTGCACAAGTTGCTCCATCAACCGATATTGAGCCGCCTACATATCCTCAGCTTCCGAGCATCTCTGGGGTTACATCAACAGGACTGACACTGACATGGTGGCAGTCTAGAGACAACGTCGGAGTGGCTGGCTATAAGATTTATAAAGCAGTTTATCCTACGCCGGTTTTTGAATTGATTGCTACTGTAACTGGAACAACTTCATACCGAGTTACAAATCTTACTCCGTATACTATTTATTTCTTCAAAATATCTGCGTTTGATGCAGCAGGGAATGAATCTGAGAAAGCATCAGCCGCTAGAAGAACATTGGCTGACACAACAGCAACTACAACTCCATCAACAACAGCGACTACGACGCCTGTAGTTACTCCTATTGCAACCACAACTCCTGTTGTTAAAGTACCTGTTATTGCTGAACCCAAAGACACTGTTGATACGATAGCACCAACATTTCCTATAACAGGCCCATTTAAGATTGGTATAACGGCAAGCTCAATTTCCCTGCAGTGGTTTTCAGCAGTCGATAATGTCGGAGTTACAGGTTATTACGTGTACAGGATAACTGACGGAGTGTCCTCAAAGATTGCCACTATTCAAACTCCGCAATATATAGATAGTAATCTTGCTGGCGGAAAACTCTATGAATACAAAATTTCTGCTTTCGACGCGGCTGGCAATGAATCTCTAAAGATCAGCACTAATCCAATGTCTGTAACTTCAAAGGGGGATACTACTCCACCTGTAGTTACGCTTTTGTCACCAGCGAATGGTAGTACTGTATCTGGTGTTGTGTTTGTGGGTGCTGATGCTACGGATAGTGTTGGAGTTCAGAGCGTTCGCTTTACGACAGGTACTGGTGCATCTCTAGGATCAGATGACGATATTACTCCATATTCACTTCAGTGGGATACTCGAGCAGTTGCGAACGGTAGCCATACATTGGTTGCTACAGCACGTGATGCAGCAGGAAACTCAGCTCAGTCTTCAGTCACTGTGAATGTTTCTAACGTAGCTGCAGTTCCTGGATCTACATTGTCAGTAAAACAATTAGGAGGTTTGACGAGTGATTACGGGTTTGCAGTTGCACGCGACGCTTCTGGAAATGCTTATGTAGGAGGTAGTGTAGACAGTAGGGCATACATAGCAAAACTATCTCCCGATAATCAGCAGGTAATTTGGACAAAAGCATTTGAGAGTGCCGGCAGTGTACAGGCAATGGCAGTAGATAGTATTGGAGATGTTTATGTTGCGGGTCATTTCTATGCAACGTCAACCTTTGGAGCGACTCCGGTTGTATCGCGTGGTGGGTATGATGCCTTCGTAGTGAAATACCGTTCAAATGGTGCATATGTTTGGCATAGAGCGTTTGGTTCAGAGAGTGCAGCTGATTTCGCAGGTGATGAAACAGTTACTGCAATGACATTGGATACAGCGGGTAATCCTGTAATTGTTGGTTCGCTTCTCGACATTACGACGATAGGCGCACCTCAATTACCAAATCGTGGTGGAAAGGAAGCATACGTAGCTAAACTTCAGGCATCGACAGGATTAACTTCGTGGGCAAAAGCATTCGGAAATAGTGGTACAGATGATTCAGCCACTGGAGTTGCAATTGATTCAAATAACAATGTTTATGTTGCAGGAAGATTTTCTGTAAACATTGATCTTGCTCCAGAGGATTCTCTAAAAGGTTTGCTAACATCAGCTGGAAGCTATGATGTATTCTATGGAAAGTTTACTTCAACAGGAAGTCATATATGGTCACACCGCGCGGGGGCGACGGGTTATGATACTCCGGGTGGAATTGCAGCGGACCGATCAAATGATCTCGTTATGGTAGGAAATTATCGTTTGAGCGGCAACATGGGAGGTCAGCAGCTCACTCCTGTAGGTGAAGAAGATGTTTTTGTTGCTAAGTATGCAAGCACTACGGGTGGACATATCTGGTCAAAATCTTTTGGTAGCTTTAATACCGATATCGGAAACGGAGTGTCGGTGGATGAGCTCTCAAATATCTATGTAGCAATACGAGCAGGAGCAGCAGTCGATTTCGGGGGAGGAACAATAAGTGTATTGCGAAGCGGATTCAATGCTGGTATGGCTAAGTTCACGCCAGCAGGAGGTCATGTGTGGTCTCGCATCATAGGTCATGGATCAGAAGAGGTATTTGATACTTTAGCTGCCAATGACGGAGTGTACTGGGTGGGTAGGTTCGGCTCAAGGCCAACTGCTACTGCTCCAGATGCTGTATACACTGACTTTGGAAATAATTTCAAACTTACGACGTATAGCACATCTTCGACTCCAGACATATTTCTTCTGAAGACGAATCGATAAAGTTAAAACAAAAAACCGCTCGAGCATCGAGCGGTTTTTTGTTTATTCAAAATGTATCTCGTCGTTTTTTCTTTTTTCCAGTGCCTCCTGGAGAAGGGGAAGTTCACTCAAATCTTTGTGGTTTTCTATAATGGAAATTGCTTCGGTACGAGCAGCTTCAACCATCTTGAGATTTTGGAGGGCTTCCATGGCGATGTCTGAAACGCCCCATTGTTTACCATTATAGAGTTCACCTGCACCTCGGAATTTGAGATCGAACTCAGCGAGCTCGAAACCATTCTTGGCAGTCTTGAGAGCATTGAGGCGATCCATGGTTTTGTCGCCACTGCTCTCTGTAAATACGTAACAGAAAGCTTGGTGATTACTTCTGATCACTCGGCCTCGCAGCTGATGAAGCTGAGCCAATCCAAATCGCTCTCCACCTTCGATTATGATCATGGTGGCGTTAGGAACGTTTACTCCAACTTCGACAACTGATGTTGCGCACAAGATGTGAGTTTTGCCTTGTTTGAATTCGAGCATGGCCTTGTCCTTCTCAGTAGGCTTCATTTTGCTATGAAGAATGCCTATAGAAAATTCAGGGAAGACATCTCGCTTCAGTCGTTTAGCTTCTTCTTTGACTGACTTTGCAATAACCGCAGCTTCCTTGTCGGGATCAGGTTCGTTGATGCGCGGACAAATAATGTATGCCTGTCTGCCATTTTTTATCTCAGTACGGATATGTTCGTAGATCTCATCTCGCTTGTTGGGAAGAACGATCTCGGTGATGATTGGTTTTCTTCCGTGAGGCATTTGGTCGAGAAGCGTTAGGTCGAGGTCGCCATAGACAGTAAGCGCGAGGGTACGAGGAATCGGAGTCGCGGTCATGGAGAGTAGGTGGGGAATTTTGGCTGTGGCGCTGTCTTTGCGTACGAGCTTGGAACGCTGCGATGTTCCGAAGCGGTGCTGCTCGTCGATGATGACATATGCGAGGTCTTTGAATTTTACTGCTTTTTGAATGAGAGCGTGCGTACCGATGAGGATAGGAATCTCGCCGTTGGCTACCCACTTAAGAAGCTGTGTACGAGAGATATCAGTCCAGCCTTTTGGATTTACCTTTGAAGGAAACTTTCTGCAACCGCTTCCAGTGATAAGTGCGATGTTGATACCAAGGTATGCGAAGTATTGAATGAAAGATTCGAAATGTTGCGTGGCAAGAATTTCGGTAGGGCACATGTAGGCGGTTTGGAGGAAGCCTGCTGTTTTGCCTGCTGGGCGCGTCGTTGTGACTGCATATACAGTTGCTGCAGCCACTGCGGTTTTGCCTGAACCTACGTCTCCTTCGAGAAGGCGCGACATAGGGTAGCCTTTTTTGAAGTCATCGAGGATTGCGCTAATGGCATTCTTTTGGGCATCAGTAGGTTCGAACGGAAATCTTTTGGTAAACTCTTGCGCGGTTTGTGCCTGAGTCTCGATGCGAAAGGCTTTTTCCTTTTCGTATTCTTTTCGAAGTTTGAATTTTCCGAGCTGAATGAAGAAAACTTCTTCGAATGCAAAGCGCTTACGGGCTGCCTGGGCGTCTGACTGTTTGAGTGGAGTATGAATCCAAATAATGGCGGTCTTGAGTGAGGGGAGATTGTATTTAGTGAGAATGTCGGTTGGAATAGGATCGACGAGGGATTCAAGGAGTCCGCTTTTGAAAACTCTTTGGATAGCATGGTACATCCAGTTGGATGTGACACCTCTTGATTCGGGATAGATTGGATACAGTGTATGGTCACCACTCTCGTCACCAAAAAGTGATTCGCCAACGCCTACAGGGAGCTTGTTTACGATTTCGATTTTTGGATTTGAGAAATACAGCTTGCCTGGGATCTCCGCACCCGCTGCGTCTTTCTTTGGTTTCTTTTGGGAAACTTTTCCTTCGATTCGGACCATCGCTCCTTCTGCCGTCATCTTGGCGAGATATGGTTGGTTAAACCAGACACATTGAATTGACCCAGATTCGTCTTCAACGGTTCCTGTAGCCATAGAGACTCGAGTCTTGAAACCTTTGCCAGTTTTGAGATCAGTGATTCTTCCAAAGACAACTGCTTGTTGTCCACGCTGAAGAGATTGGATATTAAATGTTTCGGACGTGTCACCGTATCGAGCAGGGAAATGATAGAGAAGATCTTCAACAGTTTTGATGCCGAGTTTTTGCAGGGCTTTCTCCTGACCTGCGTTAATGCGGCTTAGCTTAGTTACAGGAGTGCGGAGTGTGAGAGAGGGAGTGGATGTGGTTGGAGAAGTTTTTGCGAGTTCGGGCATATGGTAATTGTATATAATAGAGCGCCAAAAATGCATTGACAGAGGGTGTTTGGTGACGTAGTGTTTTAGTAGAGAACCCTTAACACCATGCTTGCCAATCGCGACAATCTTTTTTTGGTGGCGGTGCATCGCTGTATCGATGGCAGTGACTATCGGGAGATTATGATCAGGCCACATCCGGAAAGTAAGTTCCTTGATGAGGTGAATAGTATCGCCATTCGGTTTAATTTTGAGAGTGCTGAGATAGCTTTCTCAGAGTTTCTTGAATGGTGTCGGGAGACGCGACAAAAGATGGGTAGTGAACGGCTGAGGTTTGCTGTCCTGAACATTGTGGGCTTCATCGATGTGACGAATTGGACAATTCCCGATGGCAGCGATTGCCAATTCATTGACCTTCGTTCGATTGCACTTTTTTTGGTACAGACGTTCATTGCCGATCCTGATGAGTGCGATCTTTGCACTGAAAAGGATTTCGAATCTGCTGAGCAGGTGATGATGGCTACTGTGGTGGCAACGATCTTTCTCGATACACTGGTTTCCGAACAAACTGACGTGTTGAACTCGTCGTTAGAAGTTCGCGAGTTTGCTTCAGGAGTACACTAAGCTTCGCTCGAAGAAATCTCAAAAGCAGGGTCATTCATTTGATCCTGCTTTTTTCGTTGGATGAATCCTTCTTTTTCTAAGGTGAGCAAATTCTTTATGATATTTTCTTCGGTTCGGTAGATACTTTTTGCGAGGATGACCGCATCAATAATTTTTTGCTGAGTCGCAGGGCCTTTTAATAACGTAGATAAAATGAGCGATCTCACTTCACGATTTGAATTCTTAAAAGATTTTTGTTTTGTGTAATGTTTGCTTTTGCGTGATGGATCGAGCTTGCTCTCGAGTTTCATCTGGGCCTTGAGCATTACCCCGTAATCCATAAGGGCGTAATACCACTCGCGTGCATTCTTGCGGTCGAGAGTTATTTCGACGATCTTAAGAATTTCTTTGTCATGAATTTTTGCTTTGGATTTGTTAAAGAAAAAATGAATGTAAACACTTCGAATATTTGTTTCAATAAAAGGGTGGGGGATATTCCAAGCGAATGCCATGATAGATCCAGCCGTGTTGGGACCAATGCTTGGTAACTCAATTAAAGCCGTTGGGGTTTGTGGAAGTTTTCCTTTGAGATCGTTTGTTACGATTTTTGCTAATTTCTGAAGGTTGAGAGCGCGGCGATTGTAGCCAAGACCTTTCCATTCTGCGAGTACATCATGCAGAGGAGCTTGTGCGAGGGATTTCCAAGAAGGAAACTTTTTGATAAATGAAAGATATTTACTTACTACTCTAGGAGCCTGTGTCTGTTGGAGCATGATTTCAGAGATGGCAACATTGTATTCGGTGATGTTTTCTCGCCAAGGAAAAGAACGACGATGCTTTTTGTAGTAAGCCCAAATGGCTTTCTGGAAATTCTTTACCTGGAGGGAGGTGGGGTTCTTCATTAGAAACACTTTAGCAGATCAATTGCCTAAAAGGAAAAAACCGACACAGCCTTCTGATGGGACATGTCGGTTCTTTTTGAGCGTAGGTTGCATAACGAAATTATCGTCAGTTTTCAGGATTGAGGTGAATATCATCACCAGCAAGATGAATGCGACCAAGTCCGTGTAAGGCACCGATGGTCGTAATCACGAAGAGGCGGCCTTCATTGAAGGTGTTGGCCAAGGCTGCGAGGTCGTAGGTAACCCTGCCTCCGTTTTGCCGCAGATACTTAATAAATCTTTCTTCTGGGCAATTTTCTTCCTTAGACTGACAGAGTTTTGCTGTCATGATGTGCGTCGTGGTGGTTTTTCGGTCTGCGGACAAGATTAACCTTAAAAACCACTTTGGTCAAGTTTCAAGGCCTTAATTCTCTGGTTTAATTGATAACTACGGCATTTTATGCAAGAATAGTCGCACGGAGACGTGGTGGAGTGGTCTAACATACCTCTTTGCTAAAGAGGCAGGCCTTAACGGGCCTCGAGGGTTCGAATCCCTCCGTCTCCGCACTAAAAACCTTGGTATACTTAAGGTTATGAAGAAATCAACCCTTTGTTTCTGCGTTAGGGATGGTCAAGTTCTACTAGCGATGAAGAAGCGTGGTTTTGGTTCGGGTAAGTGGAATGGTTACGGAGGTAAAGTACAGGAAAATGAAATTCCGATTATGGCTGCTGTGCGGGAACTTGAAGAGGAGTCTGGTCTCGTTGCAGATTTTAAAGATCTTCAGCAAGCTGCAGTGGTTCGCTTTTACTTTGATGGAAATCCTGTTTCCGAGTGTTCTGTTTATCAAACGCATATTTGGAAGAATGAACCTATTGAAACAGAAGAGATGCGGCCTCAGTGGTATCCAATTTCAGACCTTCCGTTCGGGGAAATGTGGGCAGCTGATGCGAAGTGGATTCCACTTATCTTGAGTGGAGAAAAAATCGAAGCAGAAATTAATTTTAATACAGACGGATCTGTCGTGAAAGAGTTTAGTTATAAACCAGCGGTATTCAACTAAACAGTGTTACAATAAACCCAAGTAATTAATGGGTTTATTGTCTGTATGAACAAAACAAAATATTTTGGAGCATTGGCTGGTGTGACTGTGATGACTCTCGCGGCGTTGACGCTGATGTTCTATCAGCTCAATAAGACGGGAATCTTGGCTTTATCTCCTGTGATTGAAGTTCCTAACGATTCACTTCAGGCTGTGATTGCTGGAGGATTGAGTGATGGTCTTGTGGGACATTGGACAATGGATGAGGGGACTGGTTCTATAGCTAGAGATTCTTCGACTCGCGGTGCTCATGGAACTTTGTCAGGAAGCGAAGGTCTAACACCTACATGGAAGACTGGAAAAATAAAAGGCGGACTTTATTTCGACGGTACAGACGACAAGGTGACAGCTCCTAATGTTTTAAGTGAGGGAACGAACTCGACAATCGCTCTCTGGGTTAATGTTCCTTCAAGTGTGGAGCATGGTGCGTTCATTAAGATTGGAGGCCAAAACGGTTTGGCCCTTGGGGTGGGGGACAATGAATATGCTCAGCCTGGAAGTAAGCTTGTAGGTCTTATCGAATACAGACGATGGATTCCTACAGGCAAAGACATTGGCTCGGGATGGCATCACGTTGCCATGACGGTTGATGGATCAGGAACAGCTATATTTTATATAGATGGAAAATCTGTAGGTAGTTTTCCTGGTGACGCACCTTTTGCTCCTACAGGCAACACACATATTGGAGGTTATACATTAGATGGCGCGCTGAGATTTGCTAAGGCAACGCTCGACGATGTGAGGGTTTACTCAAGGGTTCTTTCTGCTACTGAGATAAGTTCTCTTGCGGCACTGACATCGACCTCGGTAGACACAACGACCTCAGTGGTGGTTGCACCTGTTATTACGGCACCGCTTAACAATAAGCCTACTGTTTCGAATGTAAGTGCGGTAGTTAATGAAAATGGGGCAGTGATGATTGAATTAACTGCGAAAGATGCTGATACTAGCGATACGCTCACGTACTATATAGTAGACGCAGTAAGATATGGTGTGCTTAATTTGGAGTCTAGGGTTTCTAATAATTTGCAAAAGTACGTATATACTCCCAAGGAAGGATTTAGCGGCACTGATAGGTTTACATATAGGGTAAGCGACGGCAAGATAAGTTCTCTGTCTGGAACTGTAACTATTACAGTCAATCCAAAGCCTGTATCATCTATTTTGCCTACTCCTTCAATCATCACTTTGATCCCTCAGATATATCCGACGAGTACTCTCTTGTCTCGAACAACGGTGGCAGCAACCAGGACACCTGTCATAAGTCCTACTCCTGCTCCAGCCCCAACTCCGACACCTACACCTGCTCCTATTGTTACTCCACCTGAGCCTGTTATAAGTACAGTGCCACAGGGTGATTATTACCCTCAGAATATTTATCTTTTCAAGTTAAATTCTGCTCAAAGAAAAGTTGAGGATCAGAACCTTACGCTGCAGGGAGCTTTGGATAAATACAAAGCTGTTCGACTTGAAAATGCAGACTACAGATCTTCTGGAAGTTCAGTGACGATACGAAGCGGTTATCAGCTCTATGGTTTGCCTGATACAAAAATTCCAAAGATAATTGTTGATCCTGGAACTGTTGGTGCTACTGTTCATTCGGTTTGGGCGGGGACACTGACATTCCCACGAGGCGATGCTGTGACTCGAGATAATGTGTTCAAAAGATTCAAATATACTGACATCTATGTAGACAATGGAAAGCTCGAGAATAATCTTTTCTTTGACTTTAACTTCGTTAAGACTGATATCGATAATAGGCAAGTAGGGTATTTGCGAGATAACCGGTTTATAAAATTCAGATCACAGTCTATTGCTCCTCAAATATTGTTTAGAGGAAATTCTAATCGACTATCGAAGGGAAACGTCTTCGTGGCATTTAACTTCATTACGCCTCCAGCAGAAGCTGTGACCGCAGAAGGTCTAGGAGATCTTACGTTTGTCACGGGAGATGTTGAGGCATGGGATTATGACTCAACTACTAAGCGACCGCTCTTCAGGGTATTTGATACTGGAAGATTTACAGCATACGGAGTGAGTGGTGGAGGAGGACGTTCTGGAATGTATGATGTTAACTCAAACAATTTCGTTCTTTGGAGCAGTCACATCAACTCTAATACATCGCTACCACACATCATAGTAGGTGCTACAAACGACAATGCGTTCTTGGTTAACCATGATCAGACAAGTCTCAGAATAGATTCTTCGTCTACAAAATTTACAGCCTTCCAGGACAATATCGAAAAAACTCCTATGTTCAATGGTGTTAATCAGGAGAACATTATTTCTTCTGGACTTAAGACTATGTACGAAAAATTATTCACGTCGCCTGTTGGTACTGCATGGCCACGGCCTTCATATGGAGCAATTCCTGATCCACTTGGAGGTTACTGGAATACTGATTTAAGTTCAAAGAGGGACGATACGCAGTACATTCAGAATCTAATTAATACTCAGAAGATGGCTTTGCTGCCTGCTGGTATTTATTACATCTCGTCGTCGCTTAAGATTAATTCTGACCAGGGACTCATTGGAGCAGGTGACGGTAAGACTGTTATCATCGCAAAGAATCCATCTATAGACATGATTGTGTCTGACGAGCATAAGACTGGACCTTGGTTCGATGGAATACGGTTGGTGGTTGCTGACCTCATGCTTCAAGGAGGAAGAAACGGTATCAGAATAAGCGGAGCGACTGCAGGATCTCACGCACAGCTTACGGACTCAATAATTTCTCACATTACTATGAGAAATATGGCGGTCGCGGGTATTCATTTCGATGATAGCTATGCGATCGATAACAACGTGTTCGATAATATAAATATTGTCGGAGCAGACGTTGCGTTCAAGCAGGTTCCACGAGTAGGTTGTGCTGGAGGGGAAAATCCTGGAATTACATACATCGATAAAACATTCTTCTACAACAGCCAGCTCGTCGGCAACAGAATTGGATTTGATTTTCCTGCATGCCGAGCTAACAACTCAGTAGGATGTATTGATTGTTTACTTAAGGATAACCGTGTTGCTGTAGCGCGAATGGAGGCAACTAACTGGCCGTTCTTCATCAACTCTGATTTCATCAATAACGGAGGAAACGAAACTATGCCAACTCTTAATAGTACAAACCATCTATTGATTGTGAGTTCGAGGTTTACTCCAGGAAACGCTACAGCACTACTTAGCGCTAATAGGATTGAGGTGGAGGGAAGTACGTTCGGAGCAGGATTACAGTCCGCGAAGGTGCTCGGAAGGTCTGACACTGCTTCGTTCTGGAATACAAAATCTTCGACAGCTCTCGGCTCAGTTCAAAATGGAATCTTCGTCAACAATAAATTCGTAGAACCGGATTTGAGTAACCTGATGGTATCTGTGAGAAATGGAGTACAACGCATCCTCGTTCCAGGAAGTTCTACTCCGAGTCCACACTTGCTTGTTAAGGCGGCAGGAAATTAAAGTCTATACTAATGTGCAATTGCTAAGCCGGCGACATTCATGAAGCCGGCTTTTTGCATGGCATTGATTGCTGCTCTGAGTGTTGATCCTGTGGTTACGACATCATCGATGATTATGTACATTGCTTTGAGGTCATGCTTTGTCGTGTTTCTAATTTGGAATTGATCTGATGTGAGATTGAGACGCTCAGAACGAGATGATGCTTTTTGTTCTCGGAAGCCGCTCCATAAGTTTTTTCGAAGAAGATTCCTTACGGTTATGTACTTGAAGTTGGTTTCTAGAGCTTTCGCCAAACTCTCGCATTGATTAAATCCTTTTTGCATTTTTCGAATTGGAGACGAGGGTAGGGGAATTATGAACATAGGAATATTTCCATCTGTGGATTTTTGCAGTTCACACAACGCTTTGTGGAGTATCTCTGCACATATCATGACGGCCTCAGGTAAATTCTTTGATTTCATATCCATGATGATGGGTTTGATTGATCGGTGCTGGAAGGGTAGCATGCAGTAAATATCCTTATAAATAAGGCTAATTTTGAACAAAGACTCTATCTCCTCACGCGTTGGGTAGTTTGTTTTGGTTTTACCAAATACTGCGTTGTGAAACGAATCGCGGAATGTTCGTATCGATATTGTCATACCTCTATTGTCCAATAGAGCTTATAAAATATACATAAAATTTGTATAAACGATTTTTTGGTTGTGGTATACTACAATCAATCTTATGGGTTTTCTTAATTCACTTGGATCTGTATTTGGCAATAAGGAGACAAGCGTACTTGGCATTGACGTTGGTTCTTCTTCTATAAAGATAATTCAGCTCAAGCGCAAGAAGGGTAAGGCTGTCTTGGAAACGTATGGTGAGCTAGCTCTCGGACCTTACGGAGGAACGGATATAGGAAGATCGACCAGTCTTACATCTGAGAAACTTTCTGAGGCTCTCAAGGATATTTTGAGGGAATCAAATACCACAACTACTGCGAGTGGTTCGGCTATTCCTCTCGGCGCAAGTCTTATAGCGTTCATTACTATTCCTAAGGTTGAAGACTATCAGCTCGCGGATGTGATCTCACTTGAGGCAAGAAAATATATTCCTGTACCGATGGGGGAGGTTTTGCTCGACTGGTCAATTATTCCAAAAGAAGATGTTTTGGAATCTGACGAAGAGATAAATAAGGGTGCGCCTCAGAAAGCTACCACCGATGTCCTCGTTGCTGCTATTCATAATGAAGCGCTGTCCAAATACCAAGGTATGATGACCGCGAGCGGCATTAGTCCATCTTTTTATGAGATCGAGATATTCAGTACTATCAGAGCTTGTATCGAACCAGGTATTCACGCTCACATGATCATGGATATGGGCGCCAGCTCCACCAAGCTCTATATAATAGAACGTGGTTTACTTCGTGCTTCCCATGTGATCAATAGAGGATCTCAGGATATTACTCTCGCTGTCTCAAAATCCATGAGTATTGCCATCCCAGATGCTGAAAATCTCAAGAGAGTGTATGGCCTAAAGGGTGGCCCAGAACATAAGGATCTTGCAGAAATCAGCACATTGACGCTTGATTACGTGTTCTACGAAGCAAATAGAGTGCTTCTCAACTACCAAAAGAAATACAACAAAAATATAAGCACTATAGTTCTTGCTGGAGGAGGGGTGCTTCTTAAGGGATTTGATGAGTTGGCGAAAGCGAGTTTCCAGACAGAAGTGCTATACGCTAATCCGTTCTCAAAGATTGAAACACCTGCTTTCTTGGAACAGCAGCTTACAGAGGCAGGACCAGAATTCGCTGTTGCTATCGGTGTTGCGCTTCGAAAATTAAGCGAACTCAACTAAATAAGAGTGTCACAGTAAGATATACACACCCATTTGCATGATTGGGGAGGTAATTTGAGATATACTATACATGTTCGTTCCTTATCTACATGGAGACAAAGTTTCAAACATCGTTCATACCAAAGAAGCCGATACTCGCTCAGCAGACCGTTAAGGTCAGGGGATCGGTAAGTGTTCTCATGGTGATAGCCGTTCTGGCTTTCATTCTTTCTCTTGCAGGAGCAGGAGGTATGATTTTCTGGGAAAAGATGCTCCATGCCCAGCAGGTAACTCTAAAAAATGATCTCGAAGCTCGAAAGCAGCAATTTAATCCTGAATTGATTGAATTCCTAAAGAGAAAAACTCTCAAAATTGAAACAGCCAAGAGACTTCTCAATTCTCACATGGCTGTTTCAGACATTTTCGGCATAATCGGACGGCTTACAATTCAGAATGTTCGATTTAAGTCATTCGACTTTACAGCGCCTGCGACCGAGAAAGATGAACCAAAGATAACGATGAAGGGTGAGGGTGCAAGCTTTACAGCAATTGCTTACCAGGCTGATGTGTTGGGAAGAGACAAGATTCTTAAGAACCCTATTCTGTCTGAATTGGTATTGGATGGCACTGGCAAAGTTTCGTTTGCTTTTACAGGAACAATTAGTAATAGCAGCATTCTTTATACCAAGAGCTTAAGGGCGCCAGTAGAAGGTGAGGAGGTTCCGGAGGAGGAAGCTGCCCTTGATGCTGCCGAAGAGGAGGCACCTGCTAATAACGCAACGTCAACAAGCAATTAATTATGAACAAAAACATTTTAGCGATACTTCTCATATTGATTGCAGTGGGCCTCACGGCCACGTTTACTAACACGCGATATAAGGCAGTGAATGACGTACTTGCTGAGAATCAGAAGTTCATCGATGCTAACGCAAAATTTGATGAGCTTATTGATGCTCGAGACGAAGTGCTAGGTAAACTCAATGAAATCCCGAAAGTTGATATTGAAGACAGACTCGACAAGATGGTTCCTGACAACATCGATAACGTTCGACTTATTATCGATGTGACAGGTATCGTGGCTAAGTATGGGGTAAGTGTCAAAAACATTAGAACTTCTACAGCTGAAACAAAGGATAACTCCAAGGATAAGAATGCAGGTTCAGACGCTAAGCCTACTCCTGTTGCACTAACGTTCTCTATGACAACCTCTTACGACAACATGATCGATATATTGAGGGATATTGAGAAGAGCCTTCGAATCCTCGAGGTGTCACGAATCAGTTTCAACTCTACGGATACGGGTTCGCAATATGACTTTAATATCGAGCTTAAGACGTATTGGCTAAAGAGATAATATGAATACTGGATCAAACAAAACTTTATTTATAGTAATCGGAGTCGTCCTTATTGGAGTCGTCCTGTATTTCGTCATGAAAGGCGCGGACACTCCTATTGATGCGAATTCAGCTCTTGAAATAGAGACAGTTAATGCTGCGGGAAGTGAGGTTGGTGACGACGTACTTATACTTCTCGGACAAATCAAACTTTTGAATATAGACAAAGCGTTTTTCGAAACTGACGCTTACAAATCATTGGTCGACTACACGGTACCTATTCCTCCACAGAATATTGGAAGGGAAAATCCTTTCGCACCGTTTGATCGAGCAGCGGCAGCTCAGGCCGCAAGTGCAGCTACTCAAGGTAGGACTAATTCGATCAACAGAGGTTCGACCGCTCCAGCGCGGTAACATTATATGAGTGTACTCGATATTCTTGTAAAAAAGAATAAAATCACCAGCGACGTAGCCCGAGAAATAAAAGACAGTGCATCACAGGGAGACGCCACGGTAGAACAAGGACTTATCTCCAAGGGTGTTTCTGTCGTAGATATCTTGGCAGCGAAGGGTGAATACATGGGATTGCCTGTTCGAGTGATTGGGGAGAGCAGAGTACCTTTCGAAGTATTGGAATATATTCCTGAAGAATCAGCGATCCATTATAAGTTCGTACCTATAGGCTTCAAGGAAGGAGCACTCGAGGTGGGAATTGTTGATCCTGATAACATTGATGTTCGCGACGCTCTCAACTTCATTGCGGCGAAGAAGAATGTTCCGTATAAGATTTTTCTCATAAGCTCTAAAGACTTTGAAAAAGTTATAGAGATGTACAAAGGACTGACAGGAGAGGTGACTAAAGCTTTGACTGAGCTCGAGACGGAACTCACTGATGATATCGACAACACAGTTAAGCAGAACCTTGGTGCACAAGGGAAGGCGACAACAAATAAGGATGGCAGCCAGAACGAAGCTCTCATTATCGAAGATGCTCCGGTCAAAAAGATCGTTGCGACAATTGTTCGATACGCTACTGAAGGAGATGCTTCCGACGTACATATAGAACCTCTTCGTGATACTGTTCGCGTTCGTTTCCGCGTTGATGGAATTCTCAATACTAGTCTTGTGTTGCCTATACAGGTTCATTCAGCGGTAGTAGCTCGTATCAAGGTTCTTTCGAACATGAAACTCGACGAAAAAAGAAAGCCACAGGACGGACGATTTAGTGCACACATTGATGGAAGAAGAATCGACTTCCGAGTCTCTACTTTTCCTGCGTATTTCGGAGAGAAGGTGGTGATGCGTATTCTTGATCAGGAGAAGGGAGTGAAGAAGCTTGATGATATTGGAATGTCCAAAGAAAATCTCTCGCTTATCAAGGACGCTATCAAACGACCATACGGACTTATTCTTATTACTGGACCTACAGGTTCCGGTAAGAGCACAACCCTCTACTCAATGCTTAACGAGATTGATAGGGAGAGCTACAACGTACTCTCGCTCGAAGATCCGGTGGAGTATAACATTGACGGAGTGTCTCAGTCTCAGGTTCGTCCCGAGATTGACTATACCTTTGCGAACGGTCTTCGTTCGACATTGCGACAGGACCCAGACGTGATCATGGTGGGTGAGATCCGAGATAAGGAAACTGCTCAGCTTGCTGTTCAAGCTGCGCTTACCGGTCACCTCGTGTTCTCGACGCTCCACACCAACAGCTCTGCTGGTGTTATCCCACGACTTATTGATATGGGTGTTGATCCTTATCTTATTGCTCCTACACTCATTCTCACTGTTGCGCAGCGTCTCGTAGGATTGCTTTGCCCAGGCTCAGGTAAAGAGGTGAAAGTTGATGGTGTTATCAAAGCCATGATCGACAGACAGTTCTCAGATTTGCCTGATAAGTACAAAAAGGCTATTCCTTTTACAGATACGGTATTTGAGATTGATCCTAACCCGCAATGTCCAAAGGGTGTGCGTGGACGACAGGCAGTGTTCGAAGTGTTCAAAATGGATAAGGAGATCGAAGCGGCCATCCTTAAGACTCCTACAGAACTCGATATATCCAAGCTTCTCCGGGAAAAGGGAATGCTCTCGATGAAAGAAGACGCGATTATCAAGTCCTTCCAAAAGCTTATCCCCTTTGAGGAAGTAAATAAGCTCTAGTATAATATTTTTATGGCTGAAACTAAAAAACCCACGCTCTTCCTCGTTGATGATGACAAGTTCCTCATTGACATGTATTCGCTTAAATTCTCGAAGAACGGTTTCGACGTACAGCATTCATTCGACGCTGATGATGCTTTGAAAAAACTACGTGATGGTATGACTCCAGACATTCTGCTTCTCGACGTGATCATGCCTGGTATGGACGGTCTCGATCTCTTGGCCCAGATCCGAAAAGAAAAGCTAGTTCCTTCTACGGTAATCATCATGCTTACCAACCAAGGACTTGCTGATGATATCGAAAGAGCAAAAAAATTGGAGGTTGATGGATACATCGTTAAGGCAATGACCATTCCTTCGGAAGTGCTTGCTGAAGTTCAAAGTATTTATAACAAAGTGACCGAGCATAAGAGCCCTAAAAAGAACTCATAATATATGGACCATCCAAAAGAACTTCGAGAACTTGTAGACTTGGTGCTTAAAGAGGGAGCTTCCGACCTTCATATAGCCGAGGGTAGATATCCTTTGATTAGAGTTTCAGGACAGCTCCTTCCACTTATCAAGCGTCCAGTCATGTCTCATGATGACATGAAGGGAATTCTGAAGAACCTTCTTAATGAGGAAAATCTTGGGCTACTCGAAAAGAACAGAGATGTAGACTTTTCTTATAACGTTGAGAATATTGCTCGATTCCGAGGTAACGTCTTCTTTCGTCAGGGTAAGCTATCTGTTGCGCTTCGACTTATTCCTCGACACATTAAGACTCTTCAGGAGCTAGCTCTCCCTCAGATTCTTGAATCGTTCACTCGTAAGCGACAGGGATTCTTTCTTGTAGTGGGTCCAATCGGACAA
The DNA here is from genome assembly GCA_040387635.1 of Patescibacteria group bacterium. Taxonomy (GTDB): domain Bacteria; phylum Patescibacteriota; class Minisyncoccia; order Phycocordibacterales; family PALSA-1337; genus JAZKDJ01. The sequence continues at coordinate 287,869 of JAZKDJ010000001.1, read as the reverse complement.
GGTAAAACCACAACGCTTGCGACCATGCTCGAGATGATCAATCAATCTAGGTCAGAGCACATCATCACTATTGAAGACCCTGTTGAGTACGTGTATGAGTCTAAGAAATCAATTATTGACCAAAGAGAGGTTCGTTTTGATGCTATTGATTTTCATTCAGCACTTATCAGCATGCTCCGACAGGATGTGAACGTAGCTCTTATTGGTGAAATGAGAGATACAAACACAATGGCAACAGCTGTTACAGCGGCCGAAACAGGACATCTTATTTTCTCAACACTCCACACCAACAACGCTGCGCAGACGATCAATCGTATTATTGACTCATTTCCACCAGGACAACAGGATCAGATTCGAATGCAGCTCGCGGGAAGCCTCACGGGTATTTTCTCTCAGAGACTTATCCCAAGAATTTCAGGAGGATTGGTTCCGGCGTATGAACTTCTTATTGCTAACAATGCTGTTGCTAACCTTATACGTGAGAAGAGAATTCACGAAGTTAATACAGTTATCGAAACAAGTTCAGGAGAGGGTATGATCGATATGAACCGATCGCTCGCCGAACTAGTGAGGACAGGGGAGATTACAGTAGAAAACGCCTTCCAGCATTCGCTCAATCCTAAGGTCCTTGAAAGACTTATCTAACCAACATGCTTTTTAATTACTCAGCCGTAGATCAAACAGGAGCGCCAAAGACAGGATCGATTGAAGCGATCAACGCTGATGTCGCGATCGCCTCTCTTCAGAGAAGGGGACTTGTCATAACATCGATCAAGGATGCTGACGCAAAGAAAGGCCTTCTTAATATTAACGTCTCGTTCTTCGACAGGATCTCAACCAAGGATGTGGTGATCCTCTCAAGACAGCTTGCAACGCTTTTCGAGGCACAGGTTTCGGCACTTAGAATTTTCAGGCTTCTTTCTACAGAGGCTGATAACAAAGCATTGGGTACGAAGCTTGCTATTATTGCTGACGACCTCCAGGCGGGAAGCTCTATCTCTGGTGCGATGACTAAGCACCCTCAGGTTTTCTCTGACTTCTATGTTTCCATGGTAAAGGCCGGCGAAGAATCTGGTAAGCTCGACGAGACATTCGTGTATCTCGCAGATTACTTAGATCGAACATATGAACTTACAACAAAAGCACGCGGTGCGCTCATCTACCCGTCGTTCGTTGTCTTTACATTCGTTGTCGTGATGATCCTCATGTTCGTGGTGGTTATTCCAAAGATTAGTGCCATCCTCGTTGAGTCCGGACAAGACATTCCTATATATACGAAGATTGTGCTTGGGATAAGTAATGGTCTCGTTAGTTACGGTATCTTTGTAGCTATTGCAGTCGCAATTGCAGGCTACCTTTTGGTTAGGTATGTGAAAACCCCTAGTGGTAAAAAGGCCTTTGATGCATTCCGCCTCTCAGTTCCTTACCTCGGTAACCTCTTCAGAAAGCTGTATCTTTCTCGACTTGCAGATAACATGAACACCATGCTTGTTTCCGGTATTCCTATGATCAGGGCGCTTGAGCTTACGTCAAACGTCATTAACAACGTTATTTTTAAGGAGATAATTACAGGTGCCACAGAGGCGGTGAAGGCAGGTAAGGCGGTGTCCGAGGCTCTCTCAAGCAGCAAGGAAATTCCGGGCATCATGATTCAGATGATCAAGGTGGGTGAAGAATCAGGAGAGTTGGGCGCCATCCTTAAAACCCTTGCGAAGTTCTATAGTAGGGAAGTTGCCACAGCTGTGGATGCTCTTGTTGATCTTATTGAGCCGCTCATGATTGTTCTCCTTGGTCTTGGTGTCGCGTTTCTCCTTGCTTCGGTTCTCGTTCCTATCTACAATATTTCGTCAGCTCAATAATATTTTTTCTCTTCGACGCAGTTGAGCCGTATTTTTGTAGTTATCCACATATTATTACCGTGGGCAGGGCGTTATTGGGTATAATTATCGCTAAGAGGTTAAATTAATTTAAAGTTAACCATTATAAATTAGTAATTAGTATGAAATATTCTTCAAACAGAGGTTTTACATTGATTGAGCTCCTTGTTGTGATCGCAATCATTGGTATCTTGTCATCAGTTGTATTGGCATCGCTTAACACTGCTCGAAATAAGGGAAATGACGCTGCGGTCAAGTCAAACCTTAACGGTATTCGATCTCAGGCAGAGCTTTGGTATGACTCAAACGGTCTAGTGTACAGCACAGGCGGAGCTACGAACGTTATAGCATGTGGAAACACAGCCGGAAGCATCTTTGCTGATCCGAACATCAACCAGGCAATCACAGCGGCGCAGAGCGCTTCAGGCCAGGCTTTGAAGTGTGTTGCATCATCTTCTGTGTGGGCAGTTGAGGCTGTACTTCGAGATGGAACTCGATTCTGTATTGATAGTGCAGGAAACGCTACAACAACAACCATGGGAACACGTATTACAGCAGCAAACCCAGGTGAAGCGAAGTGTGACTAATAGTTAGGTTATAAAAAACCACCCGAAGTTCGGGTGGTTTTTTGTTAGACTGTGACTTTTGTTTTGCAGGATGTGTAGTAGAATAATAGACAAGTCATCGCATTTACAATATATGAATACATCATCCGCATCAAAAGGTTTTACATTAATTGAGCTTCTCGTAGTAATTTCAATCATAGGTTTGTTGTCATCAGTGGTTCTCGCTTCACTAGGTACTGCGCGAACTAAGGGAAGGGTATCTGCAATTAAAGGATCTATGTATCAGATGCGAACACAAATGGGTCTCTACTACAATGTGTACGGAAGCTACGGTAACATTGTGAATTGTTCTACAGGAGGATTTTTGGATGGAGGATCTCAGGCCATCTTGAGCAAAATTGCTTCGGACGGTGCAACATCAATTGGTTGTGGAAGCAATCAGCCTTCAGGAACTAATGATACGGAATGGTCTCTCTATGTGACGCTTCCAGGTGGGGGAGGTAATTGGTGTGTAGATGCGTCGGGTAAACTTAAAACTACGACGGATGAGACACCTTCGGATGGTCTCTGTGATTAATCATTCATATGAAGCATAAGCGCAAGGAACTTCAAGCTCTCATTATATTTCTTGCGGTATGTGGAGTAGCGATGTTTGGACTCGTTGGACATGAAAAATTGCATGACACTCCTACGGAAGTTATGCCTAAGGAATCGGGCTCGGTCCGCTTTACTGCAGCGGGAGACTATGGAGCTAATAACAATACTAGGGCAGTTCTGAAACAAGTTAAGGCCGCCAACCCTGATTTTCATATCGCGGTTGGTGACTTTTCGTATACTCAGACCGCTAATGAAAGAGAATGGTGTACATACGTAAAATCTATCATTGGAAAGATTCCATTCCAGCTTATTTCAGGCAATCATGAAAGCGATGGCGAAGACGGATATATCGGATATTTTCGCGAATGTCTTCCTGATAGGTTGAACTCTGTCGGTGACTATGGAAAAGAATACTATTTTGATTATCCTCAGGAAAGTCCGCTTGTGAGAGTGGTGCTTATTTCTCCTGATCTTACATTCGGAGATGAGGAAGATGTTTATATGTATGATGAAGTTGAATCAGAGAGGTACGCATTATTTGTGAATACAGTCAGAGAGGCAAAGCAATCAAAAATACCTTGGGTAGTTGCCGTTATGCACAAGAATTGCATTTCGATTTCGTCTAAAGACTGTTCTATTCGAAAAGAGTTGTTTGAGACGTTGCTTCGCGAGGATGTTGATCTTATCGTCCAAGGACACGCGCATACATATGAGAGGACCTATCAGTTAACATGTCTTGATCCCAAGAATGCATCGTGCATTGTGAAGCCTGATGGTTCTCGTTACAAAAAGGGTATAGGACCAATACTTGCGATTATTGGTACTGGTGGAAAGACTCCTCACGATATAAATACGAAAGATGCCGACGCTCCGTTCTTTACTGCTTTCTCTGGAAAGAACAAAAATTTGTCTTACGGTATTGGTATGGTAGATATCAGCCTGTCCGCTCTCAAAATGAGTTTTGTGTCAGTCTTGGGTGGTCCACAAAACGATTTCTTTAGTATTGAGAAATAATCGCTCGTTAATTCTTTTATGCCAACTAAGGCCTATTTAAAAATCAAAAGGCTCATGGACATCGTGCTGTCAGTTTTTTTAATTATTTTTTTTCTTCCATTATTCTGCATCATTTGTTTGGTGGTAATTGTGTATTCATTTGGAGAGAAGGGTGTTGGGCAGCAAAAAAGAAAAAGCAGGATCGTTATTGCTCAGGAGAGGATAGGGCTTCGTGGGGTTCCGTTTACCATGTATAAGATTCGAACCATGAGACATGATGCATCTCTGTATGATGTTTCTCCGAAGCATTCGGGTGATGACAGGATTACTGGCCTCGGAATGTTTCTAAGGGCTACTAGCTTGGATGAATTACCTCAATTTTGGAATGTGCTCAAGGGCGACATGTCACTCGTGGGACCTCGTCCTGAAATGCCATTCCTTGTTGCGACATATTCTGCACACGAGAGGCGTAGGCTCGATGTGTTGCCAGGTCTCACTGGGTTGTGGCAGGTGTCTGGTCGCAAAGATATTCCTCTCCGTGAGAATCTCTCTCTTGATTTGTATTACGTTGAGCACATGAGTCTATGGTTAGACATCAAGATTTTGTGTAAGACGGTTGTGGCTGTACTTCGAGCAAAAGGTGCTTATTAACAACAATAATGAAATAATGTGAGTATGTTGAAGCAAAAAGTTTCATGGAGTTTCCTTATTAGCATCTTGGCAATTCCTTTTACGGTGTGGCTCTTGGTGTCGAGTTTTTTCTCTATTAGTCCCTACAATTCTTTTGTGGTGGTAGGAATCTGGTGTTGGTGTGTGGTGGCAGCTTGGCTGGGCTTTTGCCTGCAGAGAAGCCGTTCTCAATGGATGGAGGTGTTTGTGCATGCGTTGATTGTTCTTGCTGTTATTGCGGCATTCTTTTCTATCTATACATTTTACTCTCAACCTGAGATGCTGTCGTATCCTAGGATGAGAGGTTTTTTTGATACGCATAACGTGTATGCTGCTTTTCTTATTTTTCCAATGCTTGCTGCATGGAGGTATGTGATAAAATCAGCGGAAGAAAATAAGTTAAAGATGTGGATGTATGGCACAGCTGCGGCTATTCTCGTCTCGCAATTCATTCTAACGTTCTCCCGAGGGATGTGGCTGGCTACGGCGGCTGCTGCGTTAGTCTTTGTAATTATTCATAGCAGAAATGGGGGAGTGAAATTATTGTTAGACCGACATAAAGTTCGCGTGACCGCAGTGTCTGTTTTTATTGTCGGAGTTATTTTGTCATTTGGTTTGTACTGGGGAGCAATACTTTCATCGCCAACCTATACATCTGAATCAACACCGAGCTTGTCTCCATACGCAACAGAAACTGTAATTGAAAATGGAATTACTGCACGCTTGAATTACATGCGTGATGGTATTACACTCGCTCGCTCGAATTTGATAACGGGCGTTGGACCAGGGATGTATGATGATGCACTCAAGCAGTCCAAAAGAAGCTTTGAATTCTATTCTGCACACTCGCATAATTCACTCATTAACCTTTTGGTTGAGACTGGCGTGATAGGAATGATTCTGGGTCTTTTGATATTACTTGGTATAGGCGGCTTGGCAGTCAGTGTGCTTAAGAGGTATATAGACAATGGTCTTTATGGAATAGCAGCTTTCTCTGTGATTGCTGTTCTGTTTCATTCTTTAGTTGATGCTGATTTCGAGTATGCGCTCATTGTAATTGTTTTATCGATTGTTGTTGGTAGTCTGGCTGGATTTATGGCATTGCCTGCGTCTTTGGAAAAGGGAACTGTGTTTAATAAACGTTTTGCGATTATTGGTATAGGAATATTGCTGCTCGCTACGTTAGCTCATGCTGGATCTTCTTATTATTTAAAACAGGCACAGAAGAAGATTTCTACTCATCCGGTTGAAGCGTTACGACTAGTAGATGTGTCTGCGATGTTTTTACCATTTAGCGCAACGCAGGATGTTGTTGCTGCAGAAGCACTTACTCAGATTATGCTCAAGGCACCAGCGGCTAATATTCCTAGAATTGGAGAAGATGCGCTTGGCGCGATCAAGAGAGCTCATTCAAAAAGAGAGTGCTATGCCAGAGCATATTATGACGAATTCATTGTGCTTAATATATTAGATAGGATCGAGGAGTCTGCGCAGGCCCTCAGGTCTTCTATAGACTGCGCACCTACGGCCAGCCATGATCAACTCCTCATGCTTGTAAGGATACAAACGGCTCTTGGTAATTACGCTGGAGCTTTGAGTGTTATTGATGAATTTTTACCAAGGTATGAAAGTTTTTCGAATACAGGCTGGTTCGCAACGCATCAGTTCAAGGACGAGATTACTTCGACGATCGCGTCGCTTCGGGCATCTCGCGCTTCATTGTGCCAAGAACACGGAGAGCTCCTCGGATGTGGTGAATAAAATTTCTGTTGAATAGTTTTGAGCTTGTGCGTGCATAGTCATGATAAACAGTCGCATCGTGCCAGTATATGCGCTCGTATCCTTTCTGCTTCAGACGAAAACAAAAGTCTGTGTCTTCGTGCATGAAGAAATATTTTTCATCAAACCCTCCTACGTCGTTCCAAGCTTTTCTCGATACGAGGATGCAAGCACTGATTGCCCAGTCGATTTTTGTGGTCACAGTCTTGTCTGTTCGCTTGTCGGTCGCCATGTATTTTTTGTACCAAGGAGCATTAGGGAATAGCTTGTGTAAGAAAGTTCCTCTCCATGCTAAAGCTGAGGAAGTAGGGAAGGATCGAATCGATGGCTGCAGTGTCCCATCAGGATTGAGCAGGCGAGGAGATATGAGACCAACCTCAGGGTGCTCTTTTGTATAGCGAATTATTTCTTCTGCAGGAAGGCGGTCGATCCATGCATCGTCATCAAGGAACAGAAGCCATTCTCCAGCAGTTTCTCTCGCACCCTTATTTCGAGCTGCGGTGGGGCCGATGTTATTAATAGAGTTATTGATCACACTGATTTCGTGAGGATAATGCATGTTTTTCGCGATAGAGTCGAGACATCGCTGAAGCTTTTGAGGCCTGTTGTGTGTGACTATAATGATGGAAATCATGGGTATATTGTTCTATTTCATTCTATACGTATACTTACATTTATGGTAGTTGTGAAAGAAATTAATTCTCAAAGCCGTCTCTCTTGGTCTGCAGTCAAAGAAGTATGGCAGCATCGACAGCTCATTTATTTTCTTTCGTTGCGTGATTTCAAGGTTAGATACAAGCAAAGCTTGGTTGGAATCGGATGGGCTTTCTTTCAGCCCGCAGTAGCAGTGCTTCTCGTGTCACTGGCTTTAAAGAATAAAGGTTTAGTTGAAGGGGTTCCTTACCCGCTTTTTATCGCAATTGGCTTTGTCTTTTGGTTTTTCTTTTCTAATTCCTTGGGTAAAATCAGCAACTCTTTGGTGGTCAATGCAGGAATCATAACAAAGATATATTTTCCTAGAATCATAATTCCGATTTCGGGAGTGTTTGTGCAGCTTGTAGATTTTGCCATAGGAACCATTCTTGTATTTGGAATGTTCTTTTTTTATGACATTCCTATAACTCTCTTGGGCGTAGGAGTGTATGTTCTCATGATTATATCTGCATATATTGCTGTGATGGGATTGGGATTCATTACGAGCATGCTTAACGCGAGGTTTAGGGATGTGCAGTTTATTCTGCCATTTATAATCCAGATACTTCTCTTTGCTACACCTGTGTTTTATTACACATCAAATATGAGCGGGGGATGGTGGTCGTGGTTGAATCCTATGGTACCGATTCTCGAAGTGGTACGTCATGGCTTTTTTTCGGCAGACCTACTGACGGGAGGGATGATCCTCGCTGCGTTTCTTCCAGGAATTGTATATTTCATTGTCGGATATATAATCTTTGCAAAAATGGATACTACTATTATTGATGTGATCTAGCCATGGAACCTATTCTTGAAGTTCAATCTGTTAGCAAGAAATACGCAATCCGAACAGAAGGAGTGCAAAACACAACCTTACGTGACGCATTAGCGCGTCGAACAGAGAGGGTTATGAGTGTGTTCAGTAACAAAGAGCGCCTCCATAGTCATGATTTTTGGGCACTGCAGGATGTTTCGTTCAGTGTAAAAAAAGGAGAAGCTCTCGGAATTATTGGTCGCAACGGTTCGGGCAAATCAACGCTCCTAAAGATTATTTCCAATATAACGCTACCAACAAAGGGAAGAGTGCTGCTTCGAAGTAAGGTCACTTCTCTGTTGGAAGTGGGTACAGGTTTTCATCCGGAACTTTCTGGTCGTGAGAATATTTTCCTTAATGCCACTCTTTTGGGGATGGGAGGTAGTGCAATTAAAGAGAAGCTGCCACTTATTATTGAGTATTCTGGAATTGGAGAGTTTATTGATGTGCCGGTCAAAAAGTATTCCAGCGGTATGTTCGTGCGTCTGGCGTTTTCGGTGGCCATTCATTTGGAACCTGAGATCCTAATTTTGGATGAGGTGCTCTCATTGGGGGACATTGAATTCCAGAAAAAAGGTTTCCAGACAATTCAAGATCTCATTCAGAAGAAGGGAGTTACCGTCATTTGTGTTAGCCACAGTATTGAAACCATCAAGAAGATAGTTAGTCGTGTTATTTTATTGAATAAGGGAAAACTAATTGCTGACGGCAATACTGAAAAGGTTCTTAGCGTGTATAAGGATCTGACGAATAGTCATTCCATGATATGAAGCATGCATTGGTAACTCTTTTTGATAATTCCTATGTAATTGCAGCGGCGGCGATGCTCAAATCTTTTGCTAGGAATTCTAAAGCAGGAGAGCGCCCTGCTATATATTTATTATTGGATAGTGTCACGCAAGAAAATCTGACACACCTTGTAACTATTCTTACTAAGCACTCGCTCGAATATGTTGTTGTTGATATGAACGAATGGCTGAATGCGATGCCGCATATCCCGACGCGAGGGCATGTAAGTAGAACAGCTTATTTTAAAGCTTTTATTCCTGATATTCTTCCAGGTACATTTCACACTGCTTTATATATCGATCCAGATGTTATTTTCCTAAGAAATATAAAACAGCTCTATAGATATGACATTTCGAGCAATCCTCTTGGGGCTGTCGTAGATCCATATTTACCAAAAGACGGACTTGAAGTATTTAATTCGGGTGTGATGCTTTTGAATCTTTCATATTTGCGGAAGATTGGTCTTGCTGAGGCGTTTTTCAATGTTGCTCTTCAGAATAAAGAAACGATCAAGGAAAGGAATGACCAGCCTGTGTTTAATATATTGTTCTCAAAAAGTTTTTTGGAGTTGCCGCTCACATATAACTATATCGTTCATGACTTACGTGAGAGGAAAAAGTTTTTGTGGAGACCTCACATTGTTCATTTTGCAGGATCAAAGAAGCCTTGGCACGTGGTATCAACTCATCGATATCGACGTGCGTTCCGTTTTTATCTAAGGGGTACAGTGTGGGAAGGAGCATCGTCTGATCCTGTTGATTGGCAATATCGATATGAAGCATACATCCCTTGGTCCTTCAGGAAATGGTTTGATAGATGGGAGGTGTGGCAGGGTAAGCCTTTCACTGAGAGGACATTTCGGATGTACCGCAAATACTATATAGAGAAATTCGTGCCGTATTTTGTTAGAATTAGATACGAGAACGCAAAAGCTAAGGTTCGGAAGTTAATGAAATGAAAAAGATTCAATCATATAACCTTCCTAGTAAAGAAGGGGGGATTTACATATATTGCGCTACTGATGCCAATTATGCTGCTGTGACGGGTGTCATGCTTACTTCTCTTTGCATGACAGCTAAGGATCCGAAGAAACTTAAAATATTTATAGCTGATGGAGGAATTTCGCAGGAAGACATATCAAAGTATGAGGGACTGGAAACAAAGTTTGGAGCAGAGGTCTACCTCATTGAAATCAGTAAGGACATATATTCTTCGCTCATTACGAATCTGTACATGACGGAAGCTACTTACTACAGGTTCGCCGTCGAACATATTTTCCCAACGCTTGATAAGGTTATATATCTTGATTGCGACGTTGTACTTATGAGTGATATTGCGCAGTTGTGGAACGTTGATATCGGAAACAATTACTTTGCGGCTGTGCGAGATCATCTTGGAGGACAGGAATTTTTTGATAAGGTACGGCCTCTTTGGTATTCAAATGCGGGAGTGTTGCTTATTAATCTTCCACGTTGGAGAAGGGAAGGTTTCTTGAAGAAAGCACTAGAATATATTGAGCGTGAAAAACCATTTCTTATGGACCAAGATGCTTTGAATGAAGTTTCTCAAGGCCTTATTACACGTTTACATCCAAAGTTTAATTGTGCAGAAGGAGTCAGTGTTCACAAAACTCCTTTTCAGGATCAACGCGAGCGTGAGGAAACATTGGCCAATCCTGTTATTTATCATTTTTTGGGAAGTAAGAAACCGTGGACAGATGATCCTGCTACAGCTCTAGCGTATAAGGTTTTTCGAAGATATGCCGATGATAGCGCTTGGAAAAATTCGTTTGGTAAACCAGTGGGTTGGAAAAAGAGAATCAAAAGCATTAGGCTTGCGATACGAGCACGGAAGAAAAATATAATTGAAAGAGTGGTGCCACTACCTATGCGTCTTCGCTACGAGAAACTCAAATACACAATTAAGTATAAAGTACTTAAAGCTCATGCCAAGCAAAAATAATCTGACCGTTGATGTCATCATTCCTACCTATAATACTGCGCATTATCTTGGATATGCGCTGGATTCAGTTTTTAGTCAGACCCATCCTGTTACGAAAATAATAATTATTGATGATGGGTCTGAAGATGGAACCGAACAATTAGTTTCGAGGTACAAAGCTTCTTCTCCAGCACAAATTGATTTTGTAAAATTTCCAAAGAATACAGGCATAAGTCATGCTCGCAACGAGGGCTTTAACCGCTCGCAGGCTGATATTGTTATGTTTCTTGATACTGATGATGTGTGGGACGTAGAGAAGGTTCGTATGCATCTTGAACGATTAGAAGAGAAGCCTGAGGCAATCCTAAGTTATTGTAATTTTAAGTATATAGATGATGTTGGAAAACCTCGCGGCGATATCGTGTCGTATTTCGACCATCGCATAAGAGAGGGAAATGTTTTTAAACAACTGTTGCTGACGAACCTGTGGCTTCGAAATCCGGGTCAGATTGCTGTTAGACGGAGTGCTATTGAATTAGTTGGACGATTCGATGAACAACTTCCTGCAGCTGAGGATTGGGACTTCATGCTGCGCCTGGCTAAGACTGGAGAATTTGTACAAATCAATGTGCCGCTCCTCTATATCCGTTATCACTCATCGAATGTTACTCGTCGCGCTGTGTGGCTTTTCGAAGCTGTTCTAGGTCTCTATGATAAGTGGGCAGCAGAAGCTTCTCTGTTAACAGCTATTCTGTGGGGAGGGCAGGTCATGAACAAAGTACGAAAAGCTGATCCGGAAACTAGGAAAATTCTTATGGCGATTTTGAGAAACAAGCTTCGGCCTGCATCTCGCCTTAAAATGTTTGCCTTTTCAGCAGGGAATCTAAGGATTGCATTAATATTTGGCTACATATTCGGAGGTGCTAAATATGTGTATGGAAAGCTTGCACAGGTGCGCAAAAAATATGTGGTATGATTTAAATATTATGGATAAAACAAAAGGATTTACTCTTATTGAGCTCATGGTGGTTGTGACTATTATCGCTATTCTTTCAGGTGTGGTGATGTCTAACTTTGGATCTTCGAGAGCGAAGGCGAGAGACACAAAGCGTGTTTCTGATATCGCATCACTTCAGCTTGCAGCTGCACAGTATTTTGAGAAGTGCGACAACTATCCTACAAAGATGAGCAGCTTGAGCACTCCGTCATGTACGCTCAATCCTGGTACGTCAGAGCAGCAGATCGTCAACCTAGGTCTGTTCATGAGCAGAGTACCTACCGACACGGACAACACTCCTTATAAGTATGCATACATGAAAGACAGCAGTGGAAAAATTGTCGACTATCACATAAGCGCCACATTGGAAGTACCGACAAGTACAGCTCTCAATGACGACACTGATTTCTCAAGTAATAGCGTAAGCGGTTGGTATACCCAAGTTACAGGAACTGAAGCGGCATGTGGAGCTTCCAACTGTATCGATGGAACGCTTCCTACAGTTTACGACATGAAGCCTTAGTCTTTATGATCTTCCTGCTCGGCATTTTTATTTTCATCTTTGGATTAATCGTCGGGAGTTTTCTTAATGTCGTTGCTTTGCGATATAACACCGGCATGGGAATTGGGGGAAGATCGAAATGTTTCTCCTGCGGCAAGACTCTTGCTTGGTATGAGCTTGTACCTGTGATCAGCTTTTTGTTACAGGCAGGAAGGTGTGTGAAATGCAAAGCAAAGATTTCTTGGCAGTATCCACTTGTGGAAACATTGACGGGTCTAATCTTCGTTCTTTTGACGTTTACTATAATGCCTCAGGATTTTGGAGGAGCGCTTCTCTTGGTCGCTCATCTCATCATGGGATGCCTTCTTATCGCCATCCTTGTGTATGATGCGCATCACAAAATCATTCCCGATCCTTTTGTGTATGCCTTCATTATTATTGCTGGCATCTCATTGTTCTTGGGTGGAGAAACAGGTATCCACATGCCTCTTATTAGAGACGTGTTGGCTGGACCGATTCTCTTTGCGCCATTTGCTTTGATATGGCTTTTTTCGAAGGGAAGAGCGATGGGATTTGGTGATGCAAAGCTCGCATGGGGAATTGGATGGGCGCTTGGATTAGCTCAGGGACTTTCAGCGATAATTCTGGCATTTTGGATTGGTGCCATTGTTGGTGTCTATAAGATCATCAAAGACAGGAAACATGTTGGCATGAAATCAGAAATTCCTTTCGCCCCTTTTCTCATAATAGGTATATACCTAGCGCTATGGATCGGGGCCGACATCTACCATGTGAATTTCTTTATCGATAGTATGGTCAGTTTGCGTTAGAATAGAGGATGTACACCATGTTATTTGCACCATTCATACAACAAAAGAAGCGAGCTTCTGGTAAACGGGGCTTTACGCTCGTGGAACTCATGATCTCTATTTCCATTTTCGTTTTCATGACAGCGTTTCTTGTTTCTAAATACGGCACGTTCAATGGCTCAATTCTTGTCACTAACGTTGCTTACGATATTGCTATTACTATCCGCCAGGCGCAGGCTTATGGATTGTATGTGCGACAGGGAATTGGAGGTAACTTCGACAGTGCCTACGGAACATATTTCAATACAGGCGCAAATGACGAATTCAAATTGTTCGTCGATGCTTCAGGAGATTTTTTCTACCAATCTAGTCCTGCGGATGAGGTTCTCAACAAATACAAGCTCAAGAAGAACATGTCTATCAAGTCTCTTTGTGCTAGTAACTCCGACTCAACATGCGACAGTAGTCCTGTGAGTGCTTTGAGTGTTGCCTTCAAGCGTCCAGATCCGACAGCCATCATAACCACCACTCCAGGAGGACCGCGAAAAAGATATGCCAAGATCGTAGTTGCTGCGACTGACGGATCGACACGAAAGATAATTGTTCGAGACAACGGACAGATCTCAATTGAACAATAGTATGAAGAAATTTAACCAAGGATTTACGCTCGTTGAAATCATCGTCTCTCTCGGTATCTTCGCTGTGGTGGCTTTGGTGGCAGTGGGAGCTTTCCTTAAAGTGGTTGATGCTAACAAGAAGGCACAAGCGCTTAAGACTGCGGTTAACAACTTGAACTTCGCTTTAGAGACTATGTCACGCGAACTTAGAACATCTTTTGAATATACTAACGTGAGTGGCAATATTGAGACTATAGAATTTCAGCCGCTTAACGACATTGATCGTGGCTGCGATCAGGATACTGAACCATTTTCAATTCGATACAGGCTTAATACAACAGAGAACACTATTGAGAAATCTGAAGGCTGTTCAGGCTCTGCGGATCTCAGTGATTACGCATCCATTGTTTCAAGGGAACTCAATGTGACTAAGATGGAATTCAACATTATCAATGAAGGATCGCTTACGGCACAGCCTATGGTTAGGATTACGCTTAGTGGGTATGCCGGCATGAGAGAACGTGATAAGAGTTACTTTAACTTGCAGACCACAGTTTCGCAGAGAGCAATGGAATAGTTCATAACATCATGACTACAAAAGGCTTCACAATTATAGAAACACTTATCGCCGTAGCGATACTCATGATCGCAATCGTGGGTCCTTTGACCATTGCCAATAGGGGACTCATTGCTGCAGTCACGGCTCGTGAGCAGATTACTGCAAACTATCTTGCGCAAGATGCCATGGAGTATATAAAGAATATCCGCGACGGATCTCTTATCGAAGGAGATATTGATGAGGGTGCATTGTATTGGACAGCGGATTTTAATGAAAATGGAGTCGAATGCAGTGAAACTACGAACAAGCGCTGTACTGTAGATACTATTACTGGAGCTCAGACTGAATGCTCAAGCTCGACAACATGCGGACAGTTGTATTTCGATAGTGAGCAACGCTTCACCCATGTTAATACTGGTAACCCTACACTCTATAAGCGTTTTTACACTGTGGTGATGAAAGAGACGGCAACTGGCATTCAGGACGAAGCTCGAGTTCAGGTGACTGTTGTATGGAAGAGCGGCAAGATAACCAACACCACGTCGATCAAGAGCAATCTTTATAATGTGTATAGATAATCAATATGTATAACCGCGGCTACACACTTTTGTTTGCGATCCTCATAACCTCGATCATTCTCTCGGTTGGAGTTTCTATTCTTTCAATTGCTCGCAAAGAGGTCTTGCTATCATCTGGAGCAAAGGAATCGCAAGCCGCCATCTATATGGCAGACAACGGATTGGAATGTGCACTCTACTGGGAAGGACAGAATGCTTTCTCGACATCATCAGGCGCTTATCCACCACTTACAGTTACATGTGACGGAACTAATCATGCGATCACAGCAAGTCGGGAAGGTGGAAGTGATGAGAAGTGGGTGACTGAATTTCCTATAGTCTCAAGGAGCTTAACAGGAGTTGAGAGACGGTGTGCACTGGTTAAGGTTACTAAGGAGGCAGTTGGAGGGTACGTACAGACATCAGTGACGTCTTTGGGATATAACGTGGGAGGAAGACTTGGATCAGGTACTGAGCCCAACAAGCAGGAGTTCTGCGATCAGATTAACCTCAAGCGAGTAGAAAGAGCACTTCAGTTTACATATCAATAGGAGCAATCAAGAAAGCCCTATCCGCAAGTGCGGATAGGGCTTTCTTCGTATATAATCGAACATATGTCAGGCGATCCAAAAAGAAAGGCTTCAACACAGCCACAACAACAGCAGATACCAGCTGATGCCCGAAAGAGGGTGGAGCTCCTTCGAAAGACTATCGAGCTCCACCGATACAATTATCACGTGCTTGATAAGCAGGAGATATCGGAGGCTGCTTTGGATTCCTTGAAGGATGAGCTACGAAAGCTCGAGGAAGAATATCCTTCTCTCATTACTCCTGATTCTCCGACTCAAAGAGTTGCTGGACAGCCTCTTCCTGAATTCAAGAAAGTTCCCCATAAAGTTCCTCAGTGGTCCTTCAATGATGCCTTCACTCCTGAAGACATGATCGAATTTGATGCGCGAACAAAAAGATTTCTCAAATCTACGTTGGGTAAAGATATAAATCCTACATATACCGTTGAGCATAAGATTGATGGTCTTAAGGTTGTTTTGGAATATGCCAAGGGAGCGCTTGTTGTTGCTGCTACTCGTGGGAACGGAAAAGTGGGTGAAGACGTTACTGAGAACGTGAAGACTATTGAATCAATTCCGCTTCGTCTCAATGAACCAGTTGATTTGATTGCTGAAGGAGAAATCTGGATGGCCAAGAGTGAGCTTGAAAAAATCAACAAGGAACGTACAAAAAACGGGGAAGAGCCTTTCGCTAACCCTCGTAACGTCGCCGCAGGATCTATTCGTCAGCTTGATCCCAAGATTGCAGCATCCCGCAGGCTCAGAACATTTGTGTACGACATAAGCAAATACTCCGACAAGGTTCCTGATACGCAGCATGGCGAACTCGAGCTTCTTCAGAAACTTGGCTTCAAGGTTAATAAATGGCGCAAGCACTGCAAAGACATCAATGAGGTCATTGAATATTGGAAAGATTGGCAGGAAAAAATGCCAAAGGAAGATTATCTCGCAGACGGCATCGTGGTGAAAGTCGATGAGAAAGAATATCAGGATGCACTTGGATATACAGGCAAGGCTCCACGGTTCGGCATAGCTTTTAAATTCCCAGCTGAACAGGTAACGACTGTGCTGGAAGATATTGTCTTTCAGGTTGGACGAACTGGAGTAGTCACTCCTGTGGCGCATTTGAAGCCCGTACGAGTAGCAGGGTCCGTTGTTTCTCGCGCTACGCTCCATAATGAAGATGAGATCAAACGATTGGATGTTCGTATTGGAGATACTGTAATTCTGCAAAAGGCAGGAGACGTCATACCTGATATAGTTTCTGTTGTTAAGGAAATGCGAACAGGCAAAGAGAAGCCTTACATATTTCCGACGCACATCGCAGCCTGCGGGGGAGACGGAAGGATTGAGCGTATTCCAGGTCAGGCAGCATGGCGCTGTGTTGCTAAAGATTCATTCGAACAGCACAAGAGAATGCTCTATCATTTCGCATCTAAGCATTGCCTCGATATTGATGGTCTTGGTCCAAAGATTATTGATGTCCTCCTTGAACATGAGCTCATTTCAACAGCTGATGATATTTTCACTCTCAAGAAGGGTGATCTCATGAATCTGCCAAGATTTGCAGAGAAGTCAGTTGATAATCTTCTTGAGTCAGTTAACAAAGCTCGAACTACAACATTGCCTCGCCTTGTCTCCGGACTCTCAATTCCTCATGTCGGCGAACAGACAGCGTACGACCTCGCTAAGCATTTCAAGACAGTGGATGAATTGGCTGAGGCAAAGTACGAGGACTTGGAGAAAATTAACGGCATCGGTCCTGTTGTCGCTAAAGCCATTACTGAATGGTTCAAGGAACCTGTGCACAAGAAGCTCGTGGAGAATCTTCTCAAGGAACTCACGGTGGCTTTACCTGAAGCAGTTACTAAACCTGCTTCCGAGTTACCACTCTCAGGTAAAACATTTGTCCTTACCGGAACACTTAGCTCCATGTCTCGCGACGAGGCAGGCGAGAAAATTCGTGCCCTAGGTGGCTCTGTTTCTGGATCGGTTTCAGCAAAGACAGACTATGTTGTCGCAGGCGAGAGTGCCGGATCAAAACTCGATAAGGCCGAACAGTTGGGAGTTAAGGTTCTCAACGAAGAAGCTTTTGTTAGTTTCTTAAAGGACCTCTAATTCCGTAATCCCAGGCT
This sequence comes from Patescibacteria group bacterium, assembly GCA_040387635.1. Classification (GTDB taxonomy): domain Bacteria; phylum Patescibacteriota; class Minisyncoccia; order Phycocordibacterales; family PALSA-1337; genus JAZKDJ01. Next base: position 270,406 of record JAZKDJ010000001.1, on the reverse strand, counting down.
CTATGCTAGAATCGATTCATAACGATTTTTATGGATATAACTAAAGCAGATATTGAATCTCTAGCGGCTCTCTCAAGAATCGAGCTTACGGAGGAGGAGAAAGTGCAGTTTGCTGAAGAGGCTAAGGTAATTTTGTCTTACATTGCGGATATTTCAGGTAAAATTTCTCCAGCTCAGGCCGAATCTCGTACGGGCGCGCTAAAGAACGTAATGAGAGCCGATGAGGTTTCAAACACACCAGGAGAACAGACTCAGACGCTTTTGGACGAAGCTCCACACAGAGAAGGTGATTATCTTACTGTGAAGAAAATAATCGCCGAGTAATTTTTTATGATCGACATATCAAATCTTACAATCGAACAGGCGCACAAGGATCTTTTGGCGAAGAAGTATTCTGCTCGTGATCTTGCGCAGGCTTACTTGGACGTTATCTCTGCAAAGAATTCTGACATTAACGCTTTTGTTGAAGTGTATAGCGACGTGCTTAAACAGGCCGATGCAGCTGATGCAATCATCGCAGCAGGGAAGGCAACTAAGCTCACTGGAATTCCTGTGGCCGTCAAAGACAACATTTTGGTGAAGGACAACATTGCGAGCTCTGCTTCAGCAATGCTCAAAGACTATCACTCTACATATGACGCTACAGCGATCAAGCGCCTCAAGGAGGCTGGAGCAGTACTCATTGGTAGGACAAACATGGACGAGTTCGCCATGGGAGGTTCAACAGAGAAATCGATCTATGGAGCGACAAAAAATCCTCACGATACATCAAGAGTGCCAGGAGGAACTTCAGGAGGTTCAGCTGCGGCAGTAGCTATGGGTGGAACATTGGTATCGCTTGGTTCTGATACTGGAGGCTCTGTGCGTCAGCCTGCAAGCTTCTGTGGAATCGTTGGTCTCAAGCCTACCTACGGTAGTGTCTCTCGATATGGATTGATGGCAGCGGTTTCGTCGTTTGATCAAATTGGTCCTATGGGTAAAACCGTCGGCGATGTCAAAGCACTTTTTGAAATCGTTCGTGGACAAGATATTAATGATGGCACTACGATTTCTACAACTACATATCCAGTAAAGCCTCTGAAGGGAACTAAGGGTGTGATCGGCATTCCTCGTGAGCTTATCTCAGACGGCATCGATACTCAGGTCAAAAAGAATTTTGATGAATCAGTTGAGAAATTCAAAGCACTCGGATATGAAATCAAAGACATATCAGTGCCACATGCTCGTTACGCTTTGCCTGCGTACTATATAATCAACTTCGCTGAAATATCGTCTAACCTTGGACGTTTTGATGGTGTACGCTATGGACTCTACAAAGAAGGTAAAACTCTTATCGATGATTATGTTCAGTCTCGTACTGCGGGATTCGGTAAAGAAGCGCGCCGAAGAATCCTTCTCGGAGCTTATGTGCTTTCTTCAGGCTACTATGACGCTTACTACAACAAAGCAAACGCTCTTCGCGAACTTATCAGAGGTGATTACGCTAAAGCTTTCGAAGAGGTTGATGTTATTCTCACTCCGACCACTCCAGCTCCTGCATGGAAAATAGGGGAGAAGTCTTCTAATCCTATGGAGATGTATCTTGCCGATGTGTTTACGGTAACTCCGAACCTTACAGGAATGCCGGCCCTTTCTATGCCTTCAGGCCTTGCTGCAGTTGATGGAAAGCAGCTTCCGTTGGGAGTTCAACTCGTGGGTGCACATGGAGCAGATGAACACCTGTTTACAATTGCTGCTTCTTTTCTCGGAGAGTAATGTATAATTAGGTGAAAATATGGAGGAGCCAACACTACTTGTACCGTCAGTGGACCTTATCGGCTATTTGGCGAGGCTGATTACTTTTCTTTTTAGTAATTACACTGAAACATATCCTTGGATCGCAAAGACGATTGCTGTATTCATTACTATTTCCATTCCTCTCTCTATTATTTTCATGATAGGAATTATCACGGCAGTTGAACGTCTCAAGAAGATTCGACAGCTTGAGAAAGAACTTTATGATGCCAAGGTTGTTCCTGCGTACACCGAAGAGACTCCACAGGGTGATCCTGAGCTTACAAATCGCTGGAGAAACGTATTGGTTCACATTGACTCAGAGAATCCCAACGATTGGAAACAGGCTATTATCGACGCTGACAGCATGCTCGACGTGATGTTGACCTCTGTAGGCTTTTTGGGGGATGGAGTGGGGGAGAAGCTCAAACGGGCGCGAGAACAGGGTGCTTTTGCTACAATCGACAACGCATGGGAGGCTCATTTGGTGAGAAATCGCATAGCCCATGATGGATCTGACTTCGTTATTGATAAAAGGGAAGCTCGGCGAATTATCATGCTCTATAAGGACGTTTTCCACGAGTTTTACTATATATAGAAGGACACAAAAGAAGTGGGAAAAAGCCTTGCATTCACCCTAAAATGTGTTAATATTATGCACATAGCGGGGTAGGGTAACGGTAACCCGTCAGGCTCATAACCTGAAAACTGCCGGTTCAACTCCGGCCTCCGCAACATGCAATATACTGTAAAAGGCTTACAGTGGAGGAGTTAAAGAAAACAACCCAGTCTTCAAAAGGCAGGGTTGTTTTCTTTTGGTAAGCGTATTATAGTAATCCTCGTATTAAGCATGTCGGCGTAGCTCAGTTGGCTAGAGCGTGGGACTCATAAGCCCAAGGTCGAAGGTTCGATCCCTTCCGCCGACACATTTTTAGGATACGTGTCAAATCTTCAGGTATTTTTTACCTGTGTATTATGCTGTGGCTGCGTGGAGGAGGGCATGCTAGCATTAATCCAGAACCTGTCATTTGTTATGAAGAGAACCATGCTGCTGCTTGCGTTTCTTTCAACCGCCATCATCGTAGCCGCGCAGGAATATGCGTTGGTACGAGGAACTACGAGTCCCACGGCGCACACTGTTCTTCCGGCAATTGCCACTTCGTCTCCACCTTCGCAGAGCGAAGCCAAGGAACTTGCTGCCAGTCGCGACGCGCTCGGAATCGATGCGTTTGTCGAGAGATCTTCAGCTCGCCGTCGTGCACTTGATGAAGCGATGGAAAAAGTCGAACCTACTGGGTACGACTTGTTTGGACGCGTTGCGTACGACTCTCGTCTCGTGCAAACGGGAAGTGAGAGCGGAATAGACGTTTGCGACGTTTGGTTCTTCAGAACAAGGGCAAAAGACTTTGGAGCAGGGCTTCATATCGAGGCCACATATCCAATACAACCTTCGGGCATTGCGCGCGAAGAATACACCGCAGGAGTGAGTATGGGTTGGGGGTTCCGGAATTTCACGGACATCTTGGGAGTACCCCTCAAATACCTGACCGGTCTTTGATCTGTTGTTTTCGGAAAGGCGCCGTACTGTGACATACGGCGCCTTTTTTCGTACTTTTTCCTTTTCCGCCCATGTTGTTCATCTGGCTATTGCTCGAATGCCTAAAATCTGCTACATTTCTCCTTACGTGCGGCCGTAGTTCAGCTGGCTAGAACGCTCCCCTGTCACGGGAGAGGTCGTGGGTTCGAGTCCCATCGGCCGCGCAATAACAAAAACACCCGGTTCAAATCCGGGTGTTTTTGTTTTGGGAGACAGGGAATCTGCTATACTTGCTAATGAATTCCATTAAACATCAATAATCAACTTAGATGAATCCAAATCAGCCTGCTGCAGTCACTCTTCCTCCAACGTACAAAGAAATGCTCGAAGAGATCGGTCGGCAGCTCAAAGAGAGAAAGAAGTCCATTCTCAAGCGATCACTCCTTATCTCATGGCCTTTCATTCTTCTTATTGCAGCCTCTTATCTATTCGAGGGTGCTGTTAATTTCAAGGCGTTTACCAGCGAACAAATGGTGTGGGCGATAGGAGGTCTCATTGCATATGTTGTCTTGGCGATAATCTACAGCGGCATTGTTAGATTTATTTTTGAGATCGAGAAGCAGATTTGGATCGACTCATATTTCGACAAGAAAAATCTCGACCTCAAGCAGAGTTGGATGCTTGCTAAGAAACTTTTTTGGTCAGCATTTAAGTTTAGACTTCAGATTGCTCTTCGATACTATGTGCTACCTATAGGTCTAACCCTTCTCGTTATTGCTGGTGGAGTAGTAGCCTTCTTTACATCATCACCAACTGGCGATATGCAGTCATATTTTGTTATGGCTATACCTGTAGTCGTTATAGTTATTATTGTGAGCCTTTTCTTCTACGGCTACTATCTCAAAACAAAACTTCGATACACATGGTTTGTTTTTCTTGATAAATACGGATCTGAATATACATATCATTCAATCATGGATGAAGTAGATGAACTCAACCAGATCAGCAAGTCAGAAACATTCAAAAAATCTCTTCTGGTAAATCTTGGAACGGATTCAGTAAGAGGGGTTGCTAATATGGCAGTTGGAATCATCGGTATGGGCTTTGCTCAATTAGGTGGTGCTGCCGGCAGAGCTGTTGGTGGAGTAATCAGAATGTACGGACAAGAAGTGGCACGACAGGCGACAGACCTTGGAAACATTGCTGCTCAATATATATTGTATCGATTTGCACGAAAGGAACGTTTTGGAGAAGAGCAGGTGGTGAATGAGAATCTCTATACCATTTAAATTATTGTAGTCAGGTACTCCTCACTTTCGGCAACGCTTTCGTTGTGAAGGATGGACGCCAGCTCTCGTTTTGTTATTGGTTTGATATTTCGCTTGTGCGCGGGATCGGAGAGATATCTGGCGAAGATCTTATAACTATCATAATCGAACTTAGGGGAGTGGGATACAAACTCGACGCCATCTTCTTCGGTTTTGATATTTGCTATTAGGCACCAATTGTCGAGCACAAAGGAATGTTTCTCCATATCGTCACGCTTCTCATCGATGATGATTGCGCCATCGAAGGGCCATGCCTTGAGGCGCCTGCTTGCGAATGCTTCGGCAAGGCGCAGGTTGTATTCATCAGCATTGTCTTTGTTTTTGCATGCACCTTTGCATTTGCCGAGCTGTGAATAGAAACAGGCACCTTTTGATTTCTCAATTCCCATGAGCTTGGGGCAGAGCTGCCATTCATCGCAGGAACCCTTGAGAAATTCTTTCGCCTGGATCATATTTTTGAAAACCCCGAGAGTGTCCTTGTATTCTTGCGGGACTATTTCACTTGAGCGTTCAAGGAAAATTTCATGGTACGAGTCCGTCCTACGTCGCTTGGCGAGCACGAGCTCAGAGCTCCTCCTTAGCATTCTGTTGTAGAGAGGGGAATACTTTTTAACTAATTCTGACTCAAGGAGAAGAGCTCCAAGTTCGCCAGAAGTTTCTCTTACTTCGACACGCTTAGTTTGCTGGCATATGTTCATTTCTTTTCCTTCACGATGGTCATTGGCAAAATGTGACATTACTCGATACTTGAGGTTCCTGCTTTTGCCTACATAGAGCACTTCGTCGTCAGGGCCATAGAAAATATACACTCCTGGTTCAGAAGGAAGATTGGAGACGCTTTTCTCATCGAGAAATTGCGGAAGGGTTCTTGTTTGTAGAAGTTCGTCGATAGCTTTGTTCATTTTCTCGCCATGTCCTTCGGCGACGATCATGTTCATGAAATCCCAGAGTACTGCCGCGTCATCATATGCTCTGTGACGGTTTTCGCACGTAAATCCATAACGGTCGATAATGCTCGATAGGTCGTGGTGTTTGTACTTCTTGAAGAGCTTTCTTGAAAGCCTTACTGTACACAAACATTTTGCATTCCAGATTATTCCAGAACGCTTGAGCTCGTTTTTTATAAAGCCATAATCGAAACGAACATTGTGCGCCACAAAGATGGCACCATTAAGAAGCTCATGCACTTCTTGGGCGATGTCTTCAAACAGGGGAGCACCTACTAGATCATTAGGACGGATTCCTGTGATGTCTTGGATTGATGGCGGCAAATATTTCTGAGGATCAATCAGCTTCTGATATTTTTTTGTAACCTTGCCATTCTCAACGCGAAGAATACCGATCTCGATTACCCGCTCTCTGATAGGGCTTGATCCGGTGGTTTCTATATCGACGATGGCAAATATTGATTCTTTGAGGTGATTCATAAAGTTTGGAGGTGCAGAAAAACTAGCGAATAGGAGAGAATTTGTTTCTATATTATAAGTGAACAGTTGTTCACTAGCAAGCATGACGGGATATTTATGTTCATCAGGACTTAATTGTGACAAGACATACTGAGCATATGAAAAAGTCGCAAACCACATGGCAGATGGATGACCTTAAGGTCTACCCTCCGCTCAATGAGAACATCATGGCTGATGTCGTCATCGTGGGCGCCGGCATTACCGGCATCACAACTGCTTATCTCCTGGCAAAGGAAGGTAGGAACGTGGTGGTTGTTGATAAGGGCGATCTCAATGAGACTGTGTCAGCATATACGACCGCATTCATTACATATGTTGTGGATACTCAATTCGTGGACCTTATTAATATGTTTGGCCGCGAGAAGGCGATTCAGGTTTTTGAATCCAAGCGCCGCGCTATTGATCTTATTGAGAAAAATATGCGGGAGTGCAATTTTACATGTGAATTCAAAAGAGTACCGATGTATTCATTTGGAACCGATGAGAAGCAGGCTTCTGATTTGAAGGAGGATGCAGAGGAAGCGTGTAAGGGAGGATTTCCTTTGAAAGAAATCGAAGGAGTTAAGCTTCCTTTTCCTAACTTCGGCGGCATCGAAACTCCTTTCCAGGCAAAGTTCCATCCCGTCCAATACCTTTCGTGCTTAAAAGCAAAAGCCCATGAAAAGGGAGTAAGGTTTTATGATCAGACTGAGGTTGTGCGGATTGAGGGAGAGAAAACAATAACAGTACATACAGCCAAACCAGGAACCAATGGTAAGGATGCCACAGGACCAAGCATCATTGCTAATAATGTTGTCGTTGCAACATACAAGCCAATGGTTGAACCTGGCCTGACTAAACTCAAAAAGGGAACATACATAACATATGTTTTTGAACTTTCGATTCCTACAGAAACATTTCCAGAGGCTTTGTATGAGGATGGTGAAAATCCCTACCACTATTTCAGAGTGGACAAAGGTCTTGGAGTGACAAGCTCTGGCAAGGTTGATCCTTCCCTCGATCGTCTCATTATTGGAGGAGAGGATCATCGCCAGGAAATTCCGATTGATGAGGACAAAAATTATTCTGCACTTGAGGAATATACTAAGAAAATCTTAGGGGACATTCCATATACAATAGTGCGCCGCTGGAACGGTCCAATTATCGAGCCTTCTGATGGCTTGGCTTTGATTGGACGATATGACAAGAAGCATCCGAACCATTACAGCGCTACAGGCTTCTCAGGAAACGGTATGACATATGGAACGCTCGCTGGAATGATGTTTGCCGATATGATCTTGGGCCGAAAAAATGAATACGAAGAATTGTATAATCCTCGCCGCACGCACACGCTCAGGAGCATTCTGTATAAGGGACGTGATTATACGGAGGAACTTATACATGGAGCACTGAAGAATTCAGTACGTAGAACAAAGAGTAAGGGCAAGACGAAATAAAATATCATGAAACAGAATTTTACTCAAAATTTAACTCCACTGGAAGCAGTCCGGTTGCAGCAGGAAATTCGCCACAAGGTGAAGGTTGTTCCACTTGAGAAAGAAATCAAGACTGTAGCTGGCGCCGATGTTTCCATGAATCTCTATGAGAGCGATGCTTACGCGGGCATTGTAGTATTTTCATATCCAGAGCTTGAGCTGCTCGAAGAATCGTTTACTAAAGAGCAGACTAATTTTCCATATATACCTGGACTTCTTTCGTTCAGAGAAATTCCTTCACTCCTTACATGCTATAAAAATTTAAAAAGAAAACCGGATCTCATTATCGTTGACGGCCAGGGGATAGCTCATCCCCGGCGACTGGGAATTGCATCACATTTTGGAGTGCTTACGGAGACGCCGACTATTGGCTGTGCCAAGAGCGTGCTCTACGGAGTCTATGATTCCGTGGAGAGCGGTCTTTCGGAAACAGGCTCGTTTCAGGAGATCAAGGATCCCTCAACGGGCGAGGTCATAGGTGTCGCCATGCATTCCAAGAAGAGATCGAACCCACTCATCGTCTCTCCGGGACATCTCGTGAGTCTGGAGCAGGCGATCGAGGTCGTTAGGCTTTGCCTTCGCGGTTACCGCCTTCCTGAGCCGACGCGTCAAGCTCATGAAGCGGTTAACCGATTCCGAAGGCAAAGTCAGGCAACACATTATTAGTTAATAACGTTATTAACAAATTTATGGACAAAGGAAGTTCAACGACCAACGCCATCCTTGTTATCCTTCTTGTGATCATTGTGGGCTTTCTCGTATGGTTCATGACATCACGTGGAGGAGCTCCTGCCGGTAACGGAGGTACAAACGGCCCAAGCATCAACGTTGATCTTGGTGGAGGTAACGGAGGAGGCGATGGAGGAGGTGGAACTGGAGGTACAGGTGGCGGTCAGGGACAGTAAGTTGTAGCTTGATCGCAGGTCACGCAAATTACTAGCATAACAAAAATATCATGTTATTAAATCTCATTATTTGGCTCGTGTTCGGTGCAATTGTAGGATGGGTAGCATCACTTATTATGGGAACAGATGCACAACAGGGAACTACACTCAATATTATCGTAGGTATTGTGGGTGCTGTACTTGGAGGCTGGATTATGAACGCATTCGGCCAGTCAGGAACATCAGGCTTCAATATTTATAGTTTTATAGTGGCTCTCATTGGTGCCATCGTGCTCCTGGGAGTGGTGCGCTTGGTGCGAAGGGCCTAAGGTTGATTCTTGGAAAAGGATCTCTTAGGGTCTTATAGAAAAAGGGGCTTCGGCCCCTTTTTCGTTTTTTTAATTATATTGACTGGGATAGATGAGAAGAGTATCGTAAAGGCAGAAATTAGCAAAAGGAATTCCTTATGCGAATAAGATCCCTTAATGATCTGGAGAAACTAGCAGGACAAAGAGTATTTTTCTTGCGCTACACGAAGGTGGTAAGCGCTGTCATTGACCGGACTGAACCTCCGGAAAGACCAGATGCAATATCGTCACTCTCTGAGTGGACAGTTCATTTTACCGATGTGCAAGGCGCGTTCATTTTCAAGAACTTTTATTACTTGGTAAGCTTCCTAGGCTGGGCTGTCTCTCCCTTTTCGGAAAGGCACGAAGCTGAAGCTGCTGCCGCTCAGAGAGCTGAAGACCAGAGGCTGGAACTGGAACAAATGAGCCATCAGGCAGAACATGCCAACTCGGTTCTTGCTGAAAGCGAGGAGTGATAGATCCTTGCGATTCGAAAAACCCGTTGCTGTGTGCAACGGGTTTTTATCATCCTGACTATTTTCTTATATCTCCATCCATCGGTCTCACATGCGCTGCTACTGCAATAGCTGTGGCGATGATAACAAGGTTTTTAATAATGTATTGTCCTTCCATTGTAGGAATGAGGAAGCCTGCCCATGTCATTTCTGGAAGCATGATAAGTGGACCGAGAGTCGTAATCATGTGAATGATGAGAAGGAGAAAAACGAGTCGAGTTGCTTTTGGAATAAGGAAAAGAATTCCGATGAGAACTTCGAACCATGCAAACAGCAGCATGAATGTAGGGAAGCTCATGAAAGAAATAGTTTGAGTAAAAAGAGATTCCACCATCTCACCTGCAGGGCTCTCGCCAATAACTTTTAAAAGTCCAAACCAAAAGAAAATAACGAATAGGGAAAATCGCGCAAGCGGGACGCTTATTCTCTGAAGGAAGTTTAAGATTTGATGATCGATGGCTTTAATGTTCATGGCTACAGTATACCTGAAGGGTGGGCGAGGATATCTACAGATTTTCCCCACATTTAATTGACAGGTGAACGATTGTTCACCTATACTTGAGTCATGAGCGCATTCAATCATCTCAGCGATAAAAATTCAGATACCATCACTCTCGATGACTATCTTATCCCGCGCAAAGAAGCTTCGTATCTCATGAGGGTCAAAGGCAACTCCATGAAAGACGCAGGCATCATCGATGGGGATATGGTGATCGTAGAGCGTACAGATGCTGCACGTCCGGGAGAGATAGTGGTTGCAGATATTGATGGAGAGCACACGCTCAAGTATTACAGAGAGCAGCATGGCCGACCGTTTCTCGAAGCTGCCAACTCTCATTATTCGCCCATGTACCCCAAGGACCATTTGAATGTTGAAGGAGTGGTGAGGTCAGTCATTCGGAAGTATTAGGACGTTTTAATAATCTTTTATTTTAAATTCATTATGGAAAAAACAAACTACATACTACATCTCGACGGCGACGCATTCTTCGCTTCAGTGGAGATCGCCAAGAACAGCTCCCTCAAGGGCAAGTCTGTCGTAGTAGGAAGAGACAAAAGTATTGCTACGGCGTTTTCATATGAAGCAAAAGCTTTGGGAGTCCAGCGTGGCATGCCTATATTCATGGTGAAGAAAATGTGCCCACAGGCTATCATCGTCGGATCAGACTTTAGGTCATACGAACTTTATTCTGAGAGTATGTTTTCCATTATTGAAAAATACGTAGGATCAATTCAGCGCTACAGCATAGATGAATGTTTTGCTGATCTTGGTATGAGAACATTTGAGGAGGTGGCGAATCTTCTCAAGCGCATGCAGGATGACGTTACGTCTCAGCTCGGCATTGGAGTTTCTTTTGGTGCAGGACCAACCAAGGTGCTTGCGAAGCTCGCTTCCAAGCACAAGAAGCCTTTGGGAGTTACTGTGATCAATGCGGAGAATATGTCTTCAGTAATTAATGAGGTACCTATAGGTAAGGTGTGGGGAATTGGAAGAAGTGGAACAGCTTTCCTTCATGCTCAGGGAATTAATACAGTTGGCAATTTCATAAGTAAGCCAGAATGGTGGATCAAAGAAAATTTCTCGTTGCCTATGAGAGAGATATGGCGAGAGCTTCGGGGTGAGAAAGTCTTTAGTGTTGGTGGCTACAACAGAGTGCCGGACGAATGCGTTGAGCCGCTTAAGTCTATTTCGGATACTCGATCATTCAGGCCTTTTACATCTTCGGTTGAGCCGTTGCTTCGAGAGCTGTCTAAACATCTCGAAGCTGTATGTGAGCGTGCTCGTTCACATAATCTGGAGAGTAGGAGAGTACACTTTTTTATCAAGGACCGCTTTATGCGAATACACTCAGCGGAAGTGTTTCTTCCTGCGTACACCAACGTGCCGCATGACATCATGCCTCAGATACGTAAGGCGTTCTCTCAGGTCCACGACTCTGACATGCTCTATAGAGCATCAGGAGTTACGTTAAGTGAAATGCGGAGCGTTGTTGTGGTCCAACAGGATTTCTTCGGCAATGCTGACAGGACGGGCGCTCTGAGAAATGTCTTCAAAGCCGTTGATAAGCTGACATCTAAATATGGCGATGGGGCCGTGTCACTGGGTTCAAGCTTCAAGAAATTTCCAAACCAACAGGCTAATATTTTCAGGCGTTTGCCGCTACCATTTCACGGTGTGATTGCTTCATAAGCTAGGTTTCAGAGCCTCAGTAAAATTAATTGAAAAACTAGGGAACTAGTGTATTATGTTTTAACTGTTGTTTTTAAACATAGTGCCGTTGTAGCTCAGTTGGTAGAGCACTCCATTGGTAATGGGGAGGTCATGAGTTCAATCCTCATCAACGGCTCAAATATACTCGTTATCTTTGCTTGTCACTAGGATGCATAGGTGGTTTAATTGAAGTATGGAAATAATCATTGGAGTAATAATTTTCGTTTTACTTGTCGTTTCGCTCAAGCAAATTAACCAATACGAGCGAGGGGTTAAGTTTACGATGGGACGTTTTACTAGAATCATGGAGCCGGGATGGAGACTTGTGATTCCTGTGTTTCAGAGCTACCAGAAGGTAGACATGCGAACAAAGGCTGTAGACGTTCCTGATCAGAATGCTATTACACGAGATAACGTGTCAGTGCGAGTGAACGCGGTTATTTATTACAAGGTTGCATCAGCTGAGAAGGCTATTATCGAAGTAGAGAACTTTCGATACGCAGTTTCTCAGTATGCGCAGACTACAATGCGAAATATCGTAGGTGAAGTCACGCTTGATGAGCTTCTTGCAAACAGAGACAAGATTGCGGACAGAATCCGTGAGATTGTTGAGAAGGAGACTGACCAGTGGGGTCTTCATGTGGCTAACGTAGAGCTCAAGGATGTGAGTCTTCCACCTGATATGGAACGAACTATCGCTAAGCAGGCTGAGGCAGAGCGAGAGAAGCGAGCTGTTATCATCACTTCAGAAGGAGAGCTTGCGGCTTCTCAGAACATGGCGGATGCTGCGAAGAATCTCGCTATGGTTCCAGGAGCGCTTCATCTTCGAACTCTCCAGGCGATGAATGATATCTCTTCGGATCAATCAAACACAGTTGTGTTTGCTATCCCGCTTGAAATTCTTCGAGCCTTTGAGGGATTTGCGAAGAACCAGATCCAGAATATGGATAAAAAGAACTAAATTTAGATTGTTTTCGATAAAGCACCCTATACCTCCTTCATCTGTGAATAAGAGGCATAGGGTGCTTTATGTTGATGCGATATAATACACAAGTGAATTCTCTCAAGATGAGCTTAAAAAGTCGTAAGAAGCTAGCCCTCCTGCTCGTATGCGGAGCCATCGTTCTATTCCTGCTTGTATATAACGTCTTTCCGCCATCATCTGCCCGTGCAGGACTCAGTGTATTCTATCCTTCGACATGTTTAGGAGGCTGGGAAAACGTTCAGAACGCAGAAGGAAGGCCTGATGTCATCGATGGCAGCTTCGACGCATATACAGATACCAACTCAGCAGTCCTGAAGGATCGCCTGTCTACTATTTTTTGTGGAAAATTTGAAGGTGAGATTCCAGAGTATGCAACATCGACTAAGATTTCTTTGAAATTTTCTTGGATTTCAAAAACTCTCAAGGACGATCAGCCAATCATTCCTGAAACAGTAACTAACGAAGTGTATGACGAAGACAAGGCTGAGAAGGAAGCGGAGAGCGCAGCGTCAACGACTCCGTCAGAAGCAGCTTCGAGTACGCCAAATAATACTAACGGAGCCTCAGCTCTTCCTTCGATTATTAATTCTGAAGAAAAGCCAGAAGAAATAGTTGCACCACCTGTAGAAGAGAAAGAAGAAACGAAAGAAGAGCCAGTAGTAAAACCCGAAGAAGAAAAGGTTGAAGAGAAACCGACAGAGTCTGAAGAAGCGAAAGAGGAGAGTGTTGAAGAAAAAGAAGAACCTAAGGTAGAGGAAAAAGAACAAGAAGAAGAGCCTCAGCAAGAGGAACAGGAGGAGGAAGAGGAAGAAGAAGAGCAGTCAGAACCAGAAAGTTCAAGCCAGGAAGAAAGTTCTGGCGAGTCTTCATTTTTGAATTCATTCTTCGAGCATTTCACCCTAGGTAGGGAAGTGTTTGCTCAGGAAAACATAGAGGTCTCTACAACATCAGCACAGGAGGCTGAGGAAACTGAAGTTCCTCTTGAGGCAACTGCGGCAGAGGCAATTGTTCCTGAGTCTGTTACAGAATCTGCGACATCTACAGAAACAGAAGAGGCTACGCCAGTTCCAGTAGAATCACCAGCTTTGTTCGTCATCAAATATACTCTCGATGGAGTAACCTGGACGGAGTTAGAGAAAATAACCAGCCTTAACTTTTATCGAGAAAGCTTTGAGATTCCAGAGGGCGTTCTCGAAAGTATCTCAGATATAAGCAAGCTCCAGATCGCTATTGAGAGCATGCCGTTCAGCGATGCTGCACAGTCTATCTATTTGGATGCGATGTCAGTTGAAATTGAATTTGAAAGTCTCAAAGTCACTGAGATTGTAGAAAGAGAAGCATTCATAGTGCCTACAAAGCCGCTTCAGCTTGGCCAGGAGCGAGTTTGGGATATTAAGGGCTACTCTAATGGAACTGTTGTTATGCTTACGTCATCGATACCAACTCCTGTAGACGAAAGTACTACTACAGAGCAAATTGTTGTTACCGTGCCTGAAGCAGATGCAGAAGTAGAATCAGAAACAGAGGCAACAACGACTGATGAGACTCAGTACGGCGTAACTTCGCTTACTACAGAAGGTGAGCCATCGCCTATCGATCTTCCAGAACAGTTCATGCTCTGGCTTGTAGGTCCTTCAGGAGACGTAACTGCGAATGTTGATGTACTGAGTCCGCCTGATAATTTTCCTCTTGGACTCTACGCGAAACATATAATTTGGCTTAGCAACGGCAAAACTATCGTGAACGCTTACGATCTTGATAAGGAGGTATGGTATCAAAAGAAAATTCCTGCTTTCGATCCAGCGTTGGGTCAGCGTGGCGAAGTAACCTTTGCCAATTTGCCTTGGAAAATAATTATTGGCAGCCATGAATTTTATTTCATAGATGCAAAGGGTAGAGGTGAGGTGTTTTCTGAGAATGACATCAATGCCGTTAATAATTACAGGAAGTCTACAGACTTTGATACCAACCTCGACGAGGCGGAGAAATCCCTTCTTAATTTGAGCGAATAGTACATGAGGACGATACGACACATACATCGCATTGCAAAAACATTCGGTAAAAAGCTCATGACATGCGTGGTGCTTTGCTTCTATGTTCTATTCAGTCTAGGAGCTGCGGAAATTTTCCAGCTGCCTCTTGCTCGAACTGTTGAGGCCGCAACCAATCCTGCAGCAAACCAATACATGATATCCATTGGTCCTGTCACGGGAAGCACTGCTGCTAACTATGTGTACGCTACGATTTTCAATCCTGCTACCAGTACTCGTACAATCTCTATTAATAGAATGAAGATTCTGGCGAACGCTGTGGCCGCTGCCACATATCAGAACCTTACGATCCGAAGAATTACATCGGCAACAGTGGGTACTGGTATAGATATTCCAGAAATTGTTAAGAAAAATAATCTTTCGGCTTCTCCGATGGCAACTATTCGTCACACCAACGTTACTGTCGCATTTGCTGGAACTGCAGATTCCCGAATGAATGCAATTACAGCGCCGGGAGTGGCAGGTTCAAATACCTCTGAAGAAGAAATGCTTTTTGATTCTACCGAGCCTATCGTCCTCAAGGCAGGAGAGGGTATTGCTCTATACCAGGAAGCTGTTGGAGATGCAGACCAAAGAATTACTCTCAACCTTGGTTGGGAAGAAACAACGAGTACTCCTACAGCACTCAATGAATATATACTGTCATTTCCAAGGGTAGAAGTGGCGGCAGTTACTGACTATAAGTACGCTACGTTTTTCAATCCTGCTAGCTCTGGAAAATCTGTGCTTGTGAAGCGGCTTAGTATCGATGTCGATGCTGACACGGCTGCTATTTATACCAACAGCATTTATATCCGCCGAATTACTGCCGCATCAGCAGGTACGCAGATCCTAGCCGCAAACATTCCGGAGAAGCATAACGACTCAGCAACTTCTATTATGGATATTCGTCACACAGGTGTGACAGCTACACTTGCGGGTACAGTGACGGAATCAAAGATAATGGAAGTAACACCTCCTGCAGCTGCGTCAGAACCTGTCAGCCACTTTGAACTTCTTTTTGCAACTACAAGCGAATATATAGTATTGAGTCCAGGCGAAGGACTTGCTCTTGTTTCAAGTGCTACTGGTGACATCGATCAGGTGGTGAGACTGTCTGTGGAATGGGCTGAACAGACTGCTACACCAACCGCACAAGGAGAATATATTTTAAATGTGGGACCAGTGGCAGGAAACATTACGAACGGATATAACTACGTTTCCTTTTTTAATCCAGCTGCTTCAGGTAAACACATTCTCGTCAAAAGAATCATTCCTAGGGTTGAGGCGACTACAACGGCTGTCTATGTTCCGCTCTCGATCCAGAGAATAGGCTCCGCTACTGGAGGAACTCAAATTACTGCCGCCAATGTACCCAAGAAGGCTTCCACGTCTGCTACGACTATTGCAGAAATCCGTTATGGAAACCCAACCGTCGTCAAATCAGGAAGTGGTAATGCAACACTACTCACACTTACGACTCCAGGTGCAGTCGGACAGCAGATTGCTCAGTATGATCTGCCTTTGACTAGTGGAGACGAATATCTAGTGTTGGCTCCTGGTGAAGGAATTGCTTTGTTCCAGTCTGCAGCAGGCGACATCGACATGCGAGTGAAGTTGCTCATAGAATGGAAGGAGCAGGTTGGAGCGCCTACAGCACAAGGAGAATATCTTTGGAGTACTGGTTCTGTTGCTGGTTCAGCGACTAACCCATATCAGTACGTTAGTTTTTTTAATCCATCAGGATCCGGAAAGACAATTTTGTTGAACAAGATTGGTATAAAAGTTGATGCTGTAGCAGCTGCGACATACGTACCAATTAGGGTACTTCGAATCAGTGCTGCTTCGGCGGGTACTGCAATTACAGCAAGCGATCTAATGCGAAAGAGTACATCGTCGGCAGTAAGTGTTGCGCAGGTTCGTATTGCTGGTCCTACGGTTACACTTACGGGTACAACAAGTTCATCACTAATATCGATTACAAGTCCGGGAGCGGCTCCGACTACTGCCGCTCCTCAGTTGTCTGGTCACGTAGATCATGAATTTGTGGGTGAGAGGCTTGTTCTCCAGGAAGGTCAGGGAATTACTTTATATCAGGACGGAGCAGGAGATACGGACTTTAGAGTGAAAGTTCTGTTTGATTGGAAGGAGCAAGTATCCACTCCAACATCTCAAAAAGATTTCATGGCAACGCTTGGAACGTTGGCTGGATCAGCAGGTTTCGGTCATGTATATGCGTCATTGTTTAACCCTTTGGATTCTGGAAAGCAGGTAGTGGTCAAGAGGATATTGATGCGAACTGATGCTGCGGCAGCGGCCGCATATGTTCCTATGAGTTTGCGTAGGATCACAGCTGCTTCAGGTGGAACGCTTATTTCTACAGCGGACATCCCAAAGAAGCATACTGATACTGCAAGCTCATCCGTAGAATTACGCAGGACGGGTGTGACTGTCACTATGAGTAGCGCAACCACGAGTCGATTGTTTAGCGAAATCACTCCAGCTGTGGCTGGACAGGCGATTGGAGGAAACGAAAACGTGTTTGGAACCGGTTACGAGCTTGCCCTGAACCCGGGCGAAGGAATTGCTTTGTATCAGGAATCGACAGGAGATGTGGATCATCGCGTTCAAATGAAGATTGTATGGTCCGAGACTGGAGTTTATTCTCTTTCAGGAACTCTCTATTCAGACGAAGGTTCGACTCAGATTACAACTGGAGGAAAAGTAATTAAGGCTAGAGTGGACGGGTTCGATACGTACTCCACAACAACTTTGTCAGGAAGTGGATTTTGGACCATTCTCATGGATGGTGAAGTTGCTAAGTTAGGAAAAGCTGTGACTGTGTGGGTGGACGGAGACAGTACAACGAGAGCTGTTACTGTGACGAAAGCTTCTACAACTGCGAACCTTCCGAACATCGATCTTTATCGAAACAGAGTGACCGTAAAACACGAAGGAACTTCGGGTACGTCTACTACCATAACTGATTTTGCTAAGTACGATGCAGATAACGATAGCGATATTCCATTTACCGCGAATAGCGGAGTGCTGAATGTGTTTAAGGACCAAGAGCTTTTTGTCTACGCTGGAAAAGTGTTTGCTCCAGGAGGTCCGGTGACCATTCACGGAAACGCATCGTCAACTACCGACGGTAGTATACATATCGATGATGGTGCATCCATCATTGCAGGAGGTGCAATTACGCTTGCTGGATCTTGGCTTGCGGACGCAGGCTCGACATTCGTTGCAACAACGAGCGGGGAAATAATATTTAATGCGACTACTACTGGTAAAACTATTGCCGGAGCTCTTACAGGTAATGCCGCACTGGGTACAACGACATTCAATGGCGTTGGCGGAGCTTGGACATTTTCAAACAATGCTTCAACTACCGGCTTTGTTATAACGAACGGTACGGTCACTGCACCACCACTTCTTACTGTTTTGGGATCATATTTGAATAATGGAACTTTCAATAATAATTCGGGTACTATTTATTTTGCGAATGCCTCCAGTACACAAACTATTTCAGGAACTCTAACTGGTAGTTCGGCTTTCTCCACAGTGAGCTTTATTGGATCGACGACACCTGTCAACCCTGCTACATTCGTCGGTCATTGGAAATTTGATGAAGGGGTAGGAACGGATGCGGCTGATTCCAGTGGAACAGGGAATGCTGGAACACTGACAAACGGTCCAACATGGACTACCGGTCAGTTTGATGGAGGGTTGCAGTTCGATGGGACAGATGATTATGTCGATTTAGGAAACAACGCTAGCTTGGAAATACCGTTCCCAATTACATTCTCAGTTTGGATTAACCAGAGTGATTTTACAGTTACGCGCAGCGTGGTGTCTACAGATGGAACACCTGCAGTCTATGCGGGTGCTGAGTTGAGAATTGGAGCTGATAGGAGCGTTATTCTTGAATATGGTAATAACGGTGGACTTGGTGCAGCAAATAGAAGAAGTAAAGTTTCAACCTCAATGATCACTTCTGGAGCTTGGACGCATGTTGTTGGAGTTGTTAATGGTTTTTCGGATATGGTTGTCTACGTGGACGGAGTATTGGAAACTGGAGCAGGAAGTTATTCGGGAAGTGCTGCATCAATGGTGTACTCTGCAACAACAGCAAAGATAGGAGCTGCTGTTTGGGGAGGTTCGGCGTTCCTAGGATCACTTGATGATGTACGTATCTATAATAGAGCTTTAACAAGTGATGAAGTTACTGATTTGTATACCTCTAATTCAACGAGGATGAAACAGTTCAACAACAACGCATCAACAACCAACATTGTTATTGATTCAAACTCAAAGGTGATCGCGCCTTCGTCGCTAACTGTTTCAGGGAATTATACTAACAACGGAATCTTTTCTCATAATGGAGGAACGACGACATTTAACGGAACGTCTCAGCAGACTTTGAGTGGAAACATGGTTGCCACTTCTTCATTCAGTGGATTGCAAATTACCAACAACTCGGGGAGTGATCCTGATACGACACCTTCCGTAATTTTTGCTTCAGCTGCTTCCTCGACATATTTCACAGCAACAACTCCGTCTACCAAACTAAGATTTGCAGCAGGTGAGGGCTATACATTTACTAATATGTGGCTGAATGGACAGGCTGCAGGCACTCGAGTACAGCTCAGGTCTTCAGTATCCAGCTCTCCTTGGAAATTATTTGTTAGTGCAGTCCAGTCGGTATTTAATACGAATCCAAAAGATTCAGATGCGAGTGGAGGAGATCAGATCGAAGCTTCGGATACTTCCAACCTTGATGGTACAGGTAACTCCAACTGGAACTTCGGAGGAACCGTTACATGCTCAAGTAATATTACGTCGACAACATTCAGCGCCTTGTCTCTCGCTCAGGTGGAGACAGCATCGCCCAATGCTACGACAACATTTAGTTGTGGTTCAGGCTCTGGATGCTCACTCTCAGCTTCAAGTGCAGGTGATGGTGTAAGCCCAGGTCTCGCTACTACATCTCCTGCATACCTTATTCCATCACTAACAGCGACATTGTCCGCAGGAACAGAAGGTTACGGTATCCAGGCAGCTACGAGTTCAGCAGGAACTGGTAGTACATTAGCTATTAGTCCAACCTTTTTGAAAACAGGTAACGACGTAGGAGGACTCGCTATTGCAAACTCGGTTATTGCAAGTAGCACATCATCATTTTCAAGTAGGGAAGTTGTGATAACTCACAAAGCTGCTATCGCTGCTACGACTCCGGTAGGAAATTACGTCGACACTATTACGTATAGTTGCTTGTCGAACTAGGGTTATCCACATAAAACCCGATATTTAGGAGCTGATGCTGTATAATTAGTTCCAAATAGACAGCAAGTTACATTAAAATCTTATTAAACCCATGCAACACAACAAGTTTCTGGAAGGAAAATTATCGGCAGTCCTATCACTAACCATAGCCGCATGCCTCGTCATGCTTCTTGGAATCACAACGGAGCCAAATACAGCTAAAGGAGCAGCTGCCGTTACTGTCTCAGCTACAATCAACGAGTCAGTTACATGTTCTAACACACAAAGCTCAATTACATTCGGAACACTTACAGCAGGAGCAATAAGCACTGCTTCACCAAGCGCTACATCATCACTCTCATGTAACAGCTCTGGAGGATGTACACTCAACGTTCAGGGTGCTGGAGATACAGTAAGCCCAGGTCTCTATAAAGCAGCTGGTACAACAACAGCTCAGCTCATTGCTTCAGCTGACGCAACTCTCGCGGCAGGAACAGAAGGTTACGGTATCCAGGCAGCTACGAGTTCAGCTGGAACAGGAGCAGTTCTTACTCTCAACAGCAAATATCGAGTACTTAACAACCAGGTTGGAGGACTCACGGTCACAAACACAGCCCTCGCTTCATCATCAGGTCCTGTAGCCTCAAAGGAAGTTGGAGTTACACATAAAGCTGCAATCAGCGCCCTTACTCGAGCTGGATCCTATACCGATACCATCAGCTATAGCTGTACAGGTAACTAAATCGGGTGTAGTGTAAAATTATTATGAATTATAAAAATGTCTGTAAGATACTAGCGTCACTCATCATAATTTGCGCTGTAATCTTACCTAACTTCGCTTCAGCAGTTACTGTAGGTCCGGTAAAACTTGAATATAACGTTGATCCCGGCACAGTCATTACCGGAGAATTCTACGTTAAGAACGAAGAAGAAGGGACTAAGACATTTTATCCGTCGTACGAAAAGTTTACCGAGCCGAACGCTACAAAGCTATTCAGCAAGGAACAGAGCGCCATCGCACTCTGGGTGAAGACAGTTCCATCAGTTACTCTCAAGTCAGGAGAAGATAAGAAAATTCCATTTACCATCACAGTTCCTAAAGACGCTCCTCCGGGAGGTCATTTCGCTGTAGTCTGGTGGAGCACGACACCTCCTTCTGGTGAGGGATCACAGGTTGCGATCATCACTCGAGCCGGAATTCTTGTATACCTCAATGTATCAGGAGAAGTAACAGGTGCAGCTACCGCTTCTGCATTTACAACTGCTGGAGGCAAGAAGCTATTCTGGAACAATCCTTTACCACTTCTTGTCTCTCTTAGGGTGGATAACAATATGAACATTTACGTCAAACCTCAGGGAGACGTAAGACTAACATCTCTTTTTGGAAACATAAGAAGCAATGTTCCTCTCAACGGAAAAAATTACCAAATACTACCTTCAAGCTCACGATCAATAGATGGAATTACATTCGAGGATGATGGCTTCATGTTTGGACCTTATAAGATTTCAAGTGATGTATCATTTTCTGAATCTGCAGCCGCTCAACCAATCAGCTTCTGGATCTGGGTTCTTCCATGGAAATTGCTCGTAACACTAATTCTCGTTGTTCTCATCGTCGTTGTTGGAGGTCCTATTTTCCTCAAGAAATACAATAACTGGGTTATTGCTCAGGCTCGGAAGGGAGGAAATATCTAAAGAGGAGGTGTCGGAAGAGTTTCAACATTTATATCGCGAATGAATAGTATTGCCCTTATTTTTAAAAAGCATACCGCTCTTGCGCCATATATAATTATGCTCGTAGGCCTTTGCATGGCTGCGGGTATTTTTTATCTAAAAGACGTTACGGCAGCCGTTACGGTCACGGCCACTGTCGCGGGAATATGTGGAGATGATATTGCTGATTCAGGAGAACAGTGCGACGGAGCCGACTTAGCAGGTGCTTCATGCAGATCTCTCGGATACGATATCGGAGTGCTTACATGCCACACGGATTGTACTGCCTATATCGTTACTGATTGTTCAGGAACTGCGCCTGTTCCTCCTCCACCATCAAGTGGAGGAGGAGGTGGGGGTGGGGGCGGAGGAGGCGGGTCAACTAGTGGGTCAGCAGGCGTTGTACTCTCTGGAAGAGCATATCCAGGAACAAAAGTAACTCTCCTCAGAGATACTACTGCTGTTGCGTCTGTAATCGCGGGACCGGATGCTAACTTTGAAATTTCATTGAGCAATCTTTCTAGAGGAACGTACGCCTTCAGTCTTTTGACGGAAGATATTTATGGAATTAAGTCACAGCCATTCTCGTTTCCTGTCATGCTTACAAATGGCGTGATCGCGAAAGTGAGCGGCGTTTTCTTGGCACCAACTATCGTGGCGGACAAACTTGAAGTAAAAAGAGGAGACGTGATCAAGATTTTTGGACAGAGTGTACCTAACAAGGAGGTTACGATTACAGTTAATTCCGAAACTCCTCATTTGTTTAAAACAAAAACTGACGCCAGTGGTATCTATTTGCAAAACATTGATTCTACTATTTTGGAGTTTGGTGATCACGAAGCTGTATCAAGAGCTGTCTTCGATAGTGAGATCAGTGCAGATAGCGATGTGTACGATTTCAAAGTGGGTGCCAAGAACGTCATGTCTGACATCAAGGCTGTTTCATGTCCAAAGGCTCGGCAAGGTGATCTTAACTGTGACAACCGCATTAACCTCATTGATTACAGCATCATGGCATTCTGGTATCTCAAGGCGAATGTCGCAGTCAATGTCGACCTAAATACTGATGGCAAGGTAAACCTTGTGGACTTTAGCATTCTCGCTTATAACTGGACCGGATAATTATGAAAAAGTTTACATATACAATTCTTAGTCTATTACTTGGAGTCTTAATAATGACGCCTTTTGTACTTAACGCTGCCGAGCTTCGTTTCGATATTTCTAGAAAAGAAATTTCCAAACAGCAGGAATTCGCGATTGATTTACTCTTGGATACCAAAGGTGAGACAATCAACGCAATCGAGGGAGAGGTTGTTTATCCCGAAGGTGCTCTACAGCTCGTTGCGGTTCATGATGGTAATTCCATTGTGCCTCTCTGGGTTCAGAAGGCAGAAGATAACAACGGACGAATAGCTTTCTCGGGCATTATTCCTGGAGGCTTCAAGGGTTTGGTGGATCCGCTTTCATATCCTTCATTGTATCCAGGTGCAGTTTTCAAATTAATCTTTAGAGGAACAGAGAAGGGTATCGGTGAGATCAAGCTTGAGAATGTCCGTCTACTTCGTTCTGACGGTCATGGAAGCGAGGTGTCTGTTGAGATCTATCCTGTCCTCGTAAGTGTGTCGTCTTATACTCTTAATCAACCGTACGAGCTTAATGATAGTGTTGCTCCTGAATTCCAGATTGCAGCATTTGAACCCAAGGGCGGCGTTTTTGTTGATTCACCAGCTCTGGTATTTCTCGCGAGCGACAAGGAGAGCGGTGTGAAGGAATATCAGGTCAAAATTGAAGACGGCTCATGGATTGTTGCTGAGAGTCCTTACGCAACTGACAATTATTTTGTATCTAAAAAATTTAACATCAAAGCTATAGATTATTCTGGAAATGAAAAAATAACTGAGGTTACTTCTCCGTCTGCAATTACTGGCAAAGATCAGGTGGTCGCTATCGTAGTTCTCCTCGCTCTACTTATCCTTTGTGGCTTCATAGTGAAGAAGGTGCTTCGAAATATTTCATAAATCTTAGGCTATCCACATATTCCATCTATCGATCGTGGTGGATGAGGTATACTTTGTCGTATGAAGGTACGTCTTTTCTCGATCTTTTTTGTTCTCATTCTTATATGGCTTGCTCCGCAAAGGGCCGATGCCGCTGCTCTTATTCTCAATCCTGCAGCAGCAACTCCTGTTGCAAATACTACGTTCCAAGTATCTTTGGGGGTAGATTACACCGAGGATTATATTAACGCTGTCTCGGCTACGATTTCGTATACTACAGATACATTAGAGCTTGTTTCGATTTCAAAAAATTCTTCCATTCTCAATCTTTGGGTTCGTGAGCCAACCTATTCTAACCAAACTGGAAAGGCAGAGCTTGAAGGAGTGATATTTAATCCTGGCTACAAAGGATCGTTTGGAAATATCGCTACGCTGACATTCAGAGCAAAAAAGCCCGGTTCAGCGCGCGTGTCAGTGTCAGAAGGTTCGGTGCTCGCAAATGACGGCAAGGGAACAAATGTGCTTAAGGTACTTGGGTATTCGACCATACTTGTTTCAGATACTACTGCTGTTCCAGGAGAAGAGATTACTACTCCAGCTTCGACATCAGCACTTGTTCCAGTCGCTCCTAAGATTACATCTGCATCGCATCCTGATTCGACGCGTTGGTATAACACATTGTCACCCGAGTTCGCGTGGAATGTTTCTTCTGATGTTACTGCTGCGCGTTTGCAGTTTGATGCGCGTTCCAACTCAACTCCGGGCGTTCTCTATGAGCCAGCTGTAAGCTCCAAGAAACTTGATCAAGTTAAAGACGGCTCCTACTATTTCCACGTTCAGTTGAGGAATGCTTATGGATGGGGAGGTATAAGTCATTATAAGTTCCAGACAGATACAGTGCCGCCGCTTCCGTTTACGCTACAGTACCTCGATGGAAAACAGACTGAAAATGCTAGACCAAGAATTGGAATTAATGCTAAGGATGAATTGTCTGGAATTGATCGTTATATAGTAAAAATTAACAACGATGAACCGGTTGTAATTGATTATGACGATGTTGATAACGGAACCGTAACTCTCTCGCCGCTCTCACCTGGCAAGAAGACTATATTAGTGAAAGCCGTAGACCGAGCAGGTAATGAAACTGCTTCATTCGGTGAATTTGAGATTCAGCCTATAGAGTCTCCTGTTATTACAGACTACACAACAACCCTAGAAGGATCTGAACCGCTTAAGATAACTGGTACGACATACCCTAACGCAACCGTCGCTTTCGAGATTACTGATTCGAAGGGAAGGGTAATTACACAGTCAGCAAAGAGTAATGCTGTAGGTGAGTTTATTGTTGTTGTAACGAAGGATCTCTCGTCAGGTGCTTATGCATTCAAGGCTAAAGCAACAGACATACGAGGGGGTCAGAGCTTGTTCACTGACGAATATTCATTTGTTGTGAATGGCCGCCCGCTTTCTAGATTTGGTACGTATTTGGCAGATTACGCGACTATCGTAATCGTCTGCCTCCTCATTGTGGTTGGTTTGTCGACACTCATGGTTCATCTCGTTACACATATGCGTAAGTATAGAAAGAAGATTCGAAGAGATATACAGGCAGCTGACCGACTCATCCATGAACAGTTCGAAGAAATTTGTAATGATATTGAGAAACAGGTTAAAACTCTTGAGAAAGTGAAGACTAAGCGCGAGCTTACCAAGGAAGAGGATCAGATTATTGCATCACTTAAAAAGTACGTTCGCGAAAGTGAGAAAAAGATCGCAAAGAAGATCGCCGACGTTGAAGAAAAAGCCTAAAGTATGGTACTTTAGGTGAACGCCAATGTAGCTCAGTTGGTAGAGCGGCGCTTTCGTAAAGCGTAGGTCGCCGGTTCAATCCCGGCCATTGGCTCTCTACAGTCATAATCTTTGTTCGTTCCATGGCGCTCTATTTCTGGTATAATAAGCGCAAGATAAATCCTCTATGATAAATCCAGAGCTTGTTGAGTACATCAAAATAATGAGAGCACGAGGTGAGAGTGATGAGGCTATCAAAAAAAGTCTCACGGGAGCGGGCTGGGCAATATTTGATGTTGAGACTGCGTTTGTTTCCATAACTTCTCAAGCAGCTCCTACACCACAACAGCCAGCGATACAGCCAGTTAGGGAAGTGTTCGAGGAGCGACCTCAGCCAGTAAGTTCACAACCAAGCGTGCAGCCAAGTGCTCAATCAAACGCGCAGCCAGCGCCGCAATCAGCTTGGGCTCCTTCACAATCAACTCCTCAAACAGCATCAAAAATGTTTCCTCAGGATACGCCCAACGACGCAGTGAGAGTTGATCCTATTCGAGCAGCTATGGCATCTGATCAGCTTACAAAGGCCGAACCAGTGCAGAGCTATTCTTCACAGATGTATCCGCCAATGGAACCAGTGGGAGGGGTTAAGCAATTTCGAAAGCTCGAAGAAAATCTGGAACCCATTCCAGCATTCAAGGGAGGTTTCGTTAAGGAACCAATCAGGAGCTCAGGATCAAAGATGGGAACATTTCTTACAATCATCATGACATTGCTTGTTGTGGCTGCAGCGTTCGCAGTCTATAAATATTTCTTACCAAATCTCTTCCAGATACCGTCGTCTCCATCTTCTGAGGGTAGTGTGCAGTAGTCTGTTTCTTGTGATATACATGTAAGTATTGTGACCAAGGACGATCTACACAAAAAAATAGCTGAACTAGAAGCCCAGATGAGTGAGGGTGATTTTTGGGCTAACAAAGAGAAGGCACAGGCAACAATCAAAGAAATTCAGCGACTCAAGGAAGAAGCGGAAGGTGTTGGAAAATTCGACAGAGGTGATGCTATTCTCACGATATACTCTGGCGCCGGAGGTGATGACGCGGAAGATTTCACTGCAATGCTCTATAGAATGTACATGAAATATACTCAGAACAAAGGCTGGGGCATGTCCGTTATTGATTCAGCATCGAACAATCTCGGGGGCTATCGAAATATTACTGTTGAAATATCTGGAGCCAAAATTGATGGACGGGGTCCTTATGGAATTCTTAAGAATGAATCCGGCGTGCATCGTCTTGTTCGACAGTCGCCATTCAACTCCAAGGGCTTGAGGCAGACTTCGTTTTCTTTGGTTGAAGTTATTCCAAAATTTGAGAAAGCACAGTCTGCTGATTTTGATCTTCCAGACAAGGATATCGAAATCTCTATTGCGAAGTCAGGAGGTCCAGGAGGGCAGAACGTGAATAAGCGTGAGACAGCTGTGCGTATTGTTCATATTCCAACTAAGCTGTCAGTACATGTGACATCCGAGCGATCACAGGCCCAGAACAAGGAGAAGGCCATCGAGATTCTCAAGGCAAAGATTTATAAAACAATGGAAGACGAACGTAAGGCTAAAGAGAAGGGACTTTATATCAGCAAGACTACGTCCATTGATTGGGGTAATCAGATTCGGTCATATGTCCTCCATCCATATAAAATGATCAAAGATCATCGAACTGACGTAGAAACGGCTAAAGTAGATAGTGTGCTTGAAGGCGATATTGATGAGTTTATCGAAGCTGAAAAGGATCTATAGGTAGGTTTTAACTTTTCACTTGTTTTTTCGTAGAACCTTAAAGTGATATGTAGTATAATTGGCGTATGATCTATTACGACAATGTAACGAAGATTTACGACAACGAGGATGAACCCGCGCTCCATAAGGTTACTTTTGCCGTAGAACCTGAGGATTTCGTAACTATTGTGGGCCATTCCGGTGCTGGTAAATCAACGCTTCTCAAGATGCTCATTGTCGAGGATGAGCCTACTGACGGTGCTGTTTTCCTCGAATCTACTAATATTCATAGGCTAGCTCGCAGAGACGTAAACAAACTTCGCCGACGAATCGGTGTGGTATTTCAGGATTACCGATTAATTCCAAACAAGACTGCATACGAGAACATCGCTTTCGCTATGGAAGCTGCTGGAAGGACGGATGCGGAGATCGCGGCCGATGTGCCTCATGTGCTTGAGCTCGTAGACCTCAGCAACAAGATGTGGAGTTTTCCTCATGAAATGTCAGGAGGAGAGAAGCAGCGCGTTGCTATTGCGCGTGCCATCGTTAACCAGCCAGATATTGTTATTGCTGATGAGCCGACTGGAAACCTTGATCCAATTAACGCTTACGAGATTATCCGGATATTCAAGAAGATCAATGATCTCGGTACAACGGTTCTTCTTACAACGCACAACAAGGGCGTGGTAGATGAGATTGGGGGACGGGTCATCACCATCGAGAAGGGACAGATCATCAGGGACGATCCTAATGGAAAATATATACTTTAACTCTTAAATTTCGCATGCTTATCACCACAAAAAGAATGATCAAGGGAGGGTTCGTTAGTTTTTGGAGAAACGGCTTCTTGTCGTTCTCTTCCATCGTCGTGCTGACATTGTCACTCCTTGTGATCGGAGGTCTTATTTTCTTAACAGGAATGGCATCGGCATATCTCAATGAGGTGCGAAGTCAGGTGGACGTGAACGTATACTTTGCCTTGAATGCTCCTGAGGAAGAAATTTTGGCACTGCAGAAGACTCTGGGAACTCTTCCTGAGGTCGCAACTGTTGAATATGTTTCTCGAGAGAAGGCTCTTGAACAATTTAAGGAAGAACACAAGAACGATACGCTTATCCTACAAGGTCTTGAGGAAGTTGGAGAAAACCCACTACCTGCGTCATTTAACATTAAAGCCAAAGATCCATCTCGTTATGAAAGCGTGATCAAATTCCTACAGGGACCTCAGGCTCTTTCGAAGAGCGGCTCAGCCCTTGTGGAGAAGGTGAGCGACAACAAGAAACTCCTTATCATTGACCGCCTAAGCCTTATACTTAAAACTATTGAACGTGTAGGTATCGGAATTGTGATTGTACTTGTTGGAGTTGCTATCATAGTTACTCTTAACACAGTACGACTGGTTATGTATACCCGCCGAGATGAGATCTCTGTCATGAAGCTCGTGGGAGCAAGCAACTTCCAGATCAGAGGACCCTTTGTTATCAGCGGTGCTATGTGTGGAGTAATATCAGGCATCATTTCGCTTATTGTGATGTATCCAATCGCGTATTATGCCACCCGAGTTACCGACAACTTCTCCAAGGATTTTACCCTCATGCAGTTCTATATAGCTAACTTCTCAGAGATATTCATTGTTATTCTTGCCGCAGGAGTCATCCTCGGAGGAGTATCAAGCTACTTAGCGGTACGAAGATATTTGAAGATTTAGTCAACTAGACGTGCGCCTCTAAACTATCTACAATAGAGGTACATTAAACAATTTCATACAAAAGCTATTCTATCCCCATGGCTACCACTACACGCACACCAAAGACGCGCGCATCGAATCATAAGTATATTTTTGTCGTCGGAGGAGTGATGTCGGGAGTAGGAAAGGGAATTGCAACAGCCTCCATTGGAAAAATTTTGGAGTCCACAGGATACAAGGTCAACCCGGTCAAGGTTGACCCTTATCTTAATGTGGATGCAGGTACTATGAATCCTACCGAGCACGGTGAAGTGTTCGTTCTCAATTCAGGACTCGAGACAGATCAGGATATGGGTAACTACGAGCGCTTCATGGGTATTGATCTATCGGCTCATGACTACATGACATCAGGAATGGTGTATAAGACAGTTATTGATCGTGAGAGGAATCTTGGCTACAAAGGAAAATGTGTAGAAGCGATTCCACATGTGACTCAGGAGATAACGAGCAGATTCGAGGCCGCTGCCAAAGCTCATGGCTCAGAGATCTCTATTGTAGAGATCGGAGGAACTATCGGTGACTACCAAAACATTCTATTCATTGAAGCGGCTCGAGTAATGAAGATCAAACATCCAGATGATGTCATTTTCGTTATGGTGAGCTACTTGCCAGTGCCAAGCACGCTCGGTGAGATGAAGACTCGACCTACTCAGAATGCCGTACGCCAGCTCAACTCTTATGGAGTGCAGCCTGACATTATCATCGCCCGAAGCCGTTCTCCGCTTGATAGCAAACGAAAAGAAAAGATCGCCATCTCATGTTCAGTGAGAGTTGATCATGTTATCTCTGCTCCCGATATCGACAGTGTCTATGACGTACCTATCAACTTCGAGCGCGACAAGATCGGAGATACCATTCTCAATTCTTTGAAACTCAAAGAGAAAAGAAATGCTCCAGGTATTGGTGATTGGAAGCGATTCGTAGATCGAAGCAAAGCTTCAGCTAAGGCTCCAGTCGTAAAGGTAGCTGTTGTCGGTAAATATTTCGACACAGGAGACTTCGTTCTCGCTGACTCGTATTTGTCAGTGATTGAGGCGATCAAATACTCTGCATACCAAGAGGGAGTTCGGGCTGAGCTTACATGGATCAACTCCAAAGATTTTGAGACAGGCAAAATGGCAGTGAGCGCACTTTCAAAGTTCGACGGCATCATTGTTCCTGGAGGTTTCGGAGAGTCGGGAATAGAGGGTAAGCTCGCAGTTATCAAATACGCTCGTGAGAAAAAGATTCCATATTTCGGCCTCTGCTACGGTATGCAGCTTTTGGTTATCGAATATGCTCGTAATGTGTGTGGTCTCAAGGATGCACAGACTACTGAGATTGATCCCAAGACGAAGAACCCACTCATCGACATCATGCTTGAACAGAAGGCTATGCTCGCTCAGGGACGTTACGGAGCAACTATGAGACTCGGAGCATACCAGGCAGAGCTCAAGAAGGGTACAGTAGCTCGCAAGGCCTATGGTAAGGACTCAGCTATCGAACGACATCGCCATCGATACGAGGTTAACAACGCGTATATTCCACAGCTCGAGAAGGCGGGCCTCGTTTTCTCAGGAACATCTCCTGACGGCAAGCTTATGGAAATAGCCGAGCTACCACAAGAGAAGCACCCATTCTTTCTGGGTACTCAGTTCCATCCAGAATTCTTGGCACGTCCTCTTTCGCCGCATCCACTTTTTAGTGAATTCCTACGAGCAGCCATCAAGAAGTCTTAAATAAACTGGCGGGGTTTGGTATAATGTACCCCTAAAGTTTATTCAGAATTCAAAAATCGATGGCCATAAAGGATATTTTACTGATGCTTATTGTAGTTTTCGGAATGATGTACGGATTCGTTGCTTGGATGATGTACTAGAGCCACTATGAATCATGTCGCTATAATGAAATCTTCCTGGGGCTTTCTTGAGAAAATCAAAGACGGCCGCAAAACCGTCGAATCACGTTGGTATCTCTCCAAGCGTGCTCCGTGGGGAAGGGTGAAGGCAGGTGACAAGATATTTTTCAAAGACTCGGGCAAGCCTGTGGGTCTTAAAGCAACAACTGACAATGTTCTCCAGTTTGAAAATCTTACTCCATCTAGAGTAAAAGAAATTTTGCACACATACGGTTCTCGTATCGGTATTGAGAAAAAAGATCTCACCAATTTTTATAACGATCTGAAAGACAAAAAATACTGCATTCTCGTTTTCCTCAAAAATCCTCAACCAGTAAAGCCTTTTAATATAAACAAAAGGGGATTTGGGGCTATGGCGGCTTGGATGAGTGTAAAAAACATTAGGGATATCGTTTGTTGACACCTCAGTCAATATTGGTAGTCTTGTAGACAGACAAGCAAATTGAAACAACTATGAAAGCAAAGACTAAGCCGCAATTGATTGTGGCTCTCGATGTTGGTTCGCACGATGAAGCCCTCACCCTCATGACAGACCTTCGGGGAACTGTTGAGTGGCTGAAAGTGGGTATGGAGCTTTTTGTGGCTGAAGGTCACGAGGTTATCAAATCCGCCAAAGCGCTGGGGTTCAAAGTTTTTCTCGACCTCAAATTCAAGGACATTCCGAATACTGTTAGCCGCGCGATCAAGGCGGCGGGTAAACTCGGCGTTGATATGGTGAACATCCATCTCGACGGCGGAAGCGAAATGATTGCCGCGGCAGCGAAAGCTGCGAGCGAATTTCCCGGCATGACTCTTCTTGGTGTGACTGTACTTACAAGCAGCACCCCGAAGACGCTTATTGAGGTAAACGTCAGGAAGGTGGCCGGACACCCTATGGTCCCAATCGAACAAGTTATGGATCTCGTACGATTGGGATGTTCGAATGGTATTCGAGGCATGGTGTGCAGCCCGCAAGAGGTTAATTCTCTTCGCAATTTCGGTGATTACGCCGATACTCTCATCCTGGTTACTCCGGCGATCCGCCCTCCATGGGCAGCGACTCCTGATGATCAGAAGCGTGCTACGACGGTGCAGGAAGCTGTCGAGGCTGGCAGTAATTTCCTCGTCGTTGGTCGGCCTGTTTATGCGCCGCCTACGAACATCAAAACTCCTTTCAACGCAGCTTGTCGGATTCTCGCGGAGATCGATGAGGCGTGGAGTCAGAACTAAACCTCAACCTCAAAATAAGGAGAATTATGAATATTAATATGGAACGGTTGGATGAAGCAAAAATCCGACAGATTCTTGATGACGCTCGGGCAGTCATCGCTGATTCGCACTTCGTGTATTCGAAGCCAGAAGGTCATGGCGACCACGGGCCTGCTTATATCAATAAGGACGCAGTATACGTTGACTCTGTTGCTGTTTCCAAACTTTGTTATGAGTTGGCACATCGTGTTGTGGGCGTAATTACTCAACGCCCAACCACTTCCTATGTGATTGTGGGGCCGGAAAAAGGAGGACTAATCCTCTCGACATGGCTTTCGTTTTGGCTCACTCAACTTGTCGGATCTTGTTTTCCTTCAGTTTACGCAGAAAAGACTGGAGGTGACAGGTTCGAACTACGACGTGGCTACGACAAGATTGTAGGTGGAAAGAATGTCATTGTTGTTGAGGACATTCTCAATTCAGGTCGCAGCGCTGAAGCAACATGCGAAGCTGTACGCCGATTCGGAGGTTGTCCAATCATTGTTGCCGCTCTTTGCAATCGGGGTGGAGTCACGGCTAAAGGTATAGGTGTTCCACATCTCGAAGTTCTGCTCAATGTTAAAATGGACAAATTCGCGGAAGGTAAATGTCCAATCTGCGATGCCAAGCAAATCCCAGTTCGTACTGACCTGGGTCACGGCGCGGCATTCCTCGCACGTCAAACGGCTGCGGCATAGTTACGAGTACTTTAAAACACAGAAACAGGGGAGGCGATCGGTGCTTCTCCTGTTTTTCTTTTGGTTGACATAGCGCTGGTTGCGAGTAATCTGTACATAGATCTACATTACCAATCTATGTTAAACAATGGTTGCTTAGGCGTTGACAAGGCCTGTGCTTTGATGAGGGGGATGGGAGTTTTGACAGGTAGCACGTTCCAATCTGTGGAACCTGCGTTTCTTTATCCAGAGTGCCACAAGCTTTCGCTCGACGCTCTGGTCTGCGACCTTGCTTACCGGCTTTATCCTGCAATGTGCCTCCGGCCCATTACCGCAGTTGTCGCATCCAGTGTGACTGAAAAGAGCGATCTCGCAAAGCTCCTTACGGCGAGACTGAATGAAGTGTATCGGCAGACCCCGAACAAGCAGGGTAAACAGGAGCCGATCAGGTTCGTGCTCTTCGACAGGTTGAATTCAGGCCGGTTCACTGTCGGCAAGAATCTTGTTGAGCATGTAAAAGGCAAATCTGTCATTGTGCTCGACGATGTCTTGGATCTCACGGGCCAGACCGAAGCTCTTTGTTCGGCGGCGCGCACGAGTGGTGCTTCCATAGCAGCGCTCGCGACCATCATTTGTCCAACGCCACTCACTAACGGCGAAGCCGATGAGTACTACGTGGTGAGCGTCGTGCCCGAGCAGGTAAGGGAAAGGTAGCAGAACAAGAAGGTTGAATATACCACTAGGGAATTTAGAACAACGAACAGGAGGAGCTATATGCTGCCTCCTGTTTTTTTGTTCAGCTACTGATCCTTATTTTTCTTGCTGAAGAAAAACCATGAAGCTGGGATAAAAATGATGAAGGCAGTTAGATACATCCAAGTGTCTTCGAATCCATTTATTGCCCATACAGCAACAAGTATTATTAAGGCTGCAATAACAATCGCTATTTCAAATTTTTTAGATCGTGATTCCATAAAGTAATTATATCAAAGTTTGATTTTCTTGGTGGAACGAGTAGTATCATGTTTAGTTAAAAGCACAAAGCAATCTATATGAGTAGGGTTACAATAGACCGAGTAAGTCTCATGCACAGGCTCGAGGTTCTGGTTCCGTTGGTGGGTGATGATAAGGATACTGAAGCTTCATTGGCCGTTATCCGCATTCTTTATAACGCTCTCATGGCGACCAATAGCGGAGCTGTCGAATGTATTAGGCTAACTACTGAAGAGTTGGCCAAGCAGAACAAAGTGTCGTTTGCTCCAGAAGTTGACCAAACTTCGGAACCATTCGAAAACTTTACTACCGAAGAGCGGAACATTCGTGGAGTTGCCATTGCAGAGAAGGGGGCTGAGGCACCCGTCCTTACTCCAATGGGTGTCGTGATGGCGACTATTCTCGGTATTCGCCGGAAAGACGGAGTGGTCGAGTTCGGGGTCTCTAACAAGGGATCGCTCATTGCCGGATGGCTCAGAGCCGAACAATTCTGGGACGAATTGCCGAGTTAACAAAAACCAACAAGTTCTATGTCTAAGTTGCTCGGAGACACACCATCTCCGAGCAATTTTTTGTTATATGACCCAACGTTCATGGTCCCGTCTGGTATACTGATTATATGAAAAGAATACTCATTATTGCTGGACTTATAGTCGCTGTCGGAGTAGTTATGTGGCTCGCGTATTTAAACTCTGAGCGTCGAACAAGTGTGTCTAATCCTACGCCAGAAATTGCTACCACTACAGAACAGGTTTGGGCTTGTAACGCAGATGCGATGATGTGTCCTGATGGATCTTCAGTTGGACGTACTGGACCGACATGTACATTCCAAGCTTGTCCTTCGCCAGACGCAACATTTGCAAGAATCGAAACATATCTTGGAGGACGTGATGGAGGCTTGAATCTTACTCTAAGACCACAGAAGGTTATTTTAGATACTAGATGTGCGCCAGGTACGCAGTGCGAAGGATCTAATACTGTAGAGGTAAAAGTTATAGTTGAGACTAAGGTTGCTCATGGAGAAAATGTATTCAAACTTAACGAACCTCTTACTATCGGTAATCTCCTCGTGACACTTGTAGAAGTAAGACCTTCCACTCAAGTTGAGACAAAAGATCCCGAAAAATCCTATTGGTTTGTTTTTGAAGCGAGGAAGAAATAGGGGGTAGGTGCTGGCTGTTTGTACGAAGTTAGAACGCTTTTAACTATTTCACGGTGCGTCTCCATAAAATGTTACCAAGAATTTTTTCATGTCTTAAGCCTATCAAAAACTACATCCACCTAGCATCATTCTCTTTGAGATCCTTTATCCT
The DNA here is from genome assembly GCA_040387635.1 of Patescibacteria group bacterium. Lineage (GTDB taxonomy): Bacteria > Patescibacteriota > Minisyncoccia > Phycocordibacterales > PALSA-1337 > JAZKDJ01. The sequence continues at coordinate 235,463 of JAZKDJ010000001.1, read as the reverse complement.
GAACTTCGCTATCTTTTGAATGAGCATCTTTGGTAATGGTTTATCAAGCGGAAAATTGATTGATCCCTTTCCTGTCTTATATTTCTCCAGATCTTTTTCAAACGCTTTCATAGCGGCTGGAGTTGGATAGAAGCCTATGTGGTGTTTGAATCCAGCGTACGCGTACAAAATCCTTTCGTATGAAAAAGCAGGCACTCTCCATTTAATGCTTTCTATGGCTTTCGGAGAAACGCTTTTCAAGATTGCTCGCATCTCTCGTAATTTCTTTTGTGCATCTTTCGGTGCTTGATTAATATATTCAGATACTGTTTCCACCTTCTTATTTGATGATATTGGCATGGAACTATTTTATCAAAAATGACGGCTTTCCTTAAGCTCCTATTCAGAATGCAACTATGCTATTTATCGATGTGTCCCGTGGGTGATAACCTTGGTACCTATTGGCTAACTTCCTCGGAACCACTACAATTTTGAAATTACCTTCCGAACAGTTTCCAAATACTCCTTCTGTCCAATCTTGTGTTCCGCACCTTTTGCAAGAGTTAAATGACTGTCTGAGAGTCTCTTTTTTGCATCCTTTGCCCTGAGTAAACAAGACTCATCTTCCTTTTGACCAACTATTAAATAGGTTTTTGTCTTGATCTTAGGGGCTAACTTTGTAAATGAATAATCACTCTCTACAAAGTTCTTCCGAAACCATCTAACCCAAGACGGCTTCACATATATCAAGTCCTCTTCGAAATAAGGTGAGAGGGAGCAGAGGATAAGAGCCTTGGGCTTTGTTTTTGAAGCAGTGAGGAAAGCAGTAGTGGCTCCATACGAAAATCCCAGAACATACACTTCTGTACATTTTGGTTTCTTAAAGATCTCCAGAAATTGCTCAGTATAATCACTGAATCTTTTAGGATTGTTCTTTTTCCATTCAATATCTACATGGACCGGCTCAATTCCACGTTCCTCAAAAAATTTTGCAACCTTGTGATAACCCCGCTGTCGGAGATGTGATTCGCTGTATCCTGGAATTATGTATGCAATCTTTTTCACATTATTATACTTTTTGGAGAGCGAAGAAGAGGTAAGTAGATAGTTTGGATTAGTCTTTAAATCCATAACAAACCTGTATCTCTTCTTCTAGGGTAAAGTATGGACGATCTCCCAATTTTTGAGTCAGTACATCTTTTACTTCAGATAAGAAGCTTTTCTTATCTTCCTCAGATAAAAGTTCATAAGTACCGGAAGTGGTTTGAAGCCCAACCCGCTCTTCAACTGTGGTATTGAAAGTGATCGGTATTCTTTTTGTAGAAACTTTGTGTAGGTCAGCTTTGCTAAAAAAATCTGATATATGGGCAAGGTCGCGAAGTTCAGAAGGCACTTTCATCCAGTTGTATTTCCTATAGATAGTCCCCGGAATCTCATCTTGTTCAGGTATGTCTTTTGTTGTTAGTGTCCAATACACAAACAAAAGTCCTTTTGGCTTAAGCACTCTTTTGATTTCAGATATTGCAGCCTCATTCACAAAAAAGTGAAAAGCAGTTCCTACTGTAACTACATCAAAATAATTATCCGGAAATGGTAGATGTTCAGCGTTTGAAACCTGATAATCGACCCTAAGGTTTTTAAGTTGAGCTTGTTTTAGCGCCTCTTCAATCATCTGTGGATCATGATCAACTCCGAATACTTTTAAATTAGTATCAACAAGAGGTTCGGTAGATTTTCCAGTACCGCATGCAATATCGAGAATATTATTACTACCTTCGGGTATCTGCTCAATCAATAGATCAAAAAGCTCACTTGGATAAGGTTCTCTGTACTTTGTATAATTTGCAGCCTGCGAACCAAATAGCTTTTTAAATTTATCGATCATGTTTGCTGCGGGACTTGGAATCGAACCAAAATTTTCGCTTTCAGAGAGCGACGTCCTACCTTTAGACGATCCCGCAATATATTCAATTTTCAAATCGGTCATCATAAAATACCCTAAAATCACTTGTTTTTCAAGTAGGATTGATTGTTTTGGCTATTTAATCAATAATGATTATGAAAAGCCATTCTAGGCATTCGTATCTAAACGGTAAAACTATGAACAAAATCAACTCTACATTTACTGGAAATACCCCAAAAGCCGCAGAGCCAACGGTTCCTGCAGACTTTCGCAAAGTCCTTTCTGGAGCTTCTTCAGCAGAGGCTGCATGGCGAGACCTCACACCAATCGCACGACATGACTTTATTAGATGGATAGTTGGAGCGAAGCAGTCCGAAACACGTAAGCGTCGAATCGAGAGAGCTTGCGACATGCTTATGAAGGGAAAGCGACGCCCATGCTGCTATTCGATGGTGCCTATGGAATTCTACAGAGCCCTCGGAACAAACTCGAAGGCGAAGGCTCAGTGGAGAGTTCTTGCACCGACCACGCGTAGGGATCTAGTTAGTTGGATAGAATCAGTAAAACCGCCGGAGACAAGCAAAAGCCGAATTGAGAAAGTCTGCTCTATGCTCGCAAAAGGAGAAGGAAAAGTTAAATAAGGAAATAATGAGTAATCATGTTTGTAGCAGCATTGAAGATTTTCCTTTAGAAAAATTTCATCAAATCGGAAGTGGTAAGGGGAGAAATCTTCTGATTGTAGGAGAATCTCCAGCTCCAAAAGGTTGGATACTTTCTGGTAAAGCTTGCTACAGACCTGATGGTAAACTATTGCCAACAGGTAAAAGATTGAACGAGCTTCTAGAGCCGTTGGGATTGTCGGTGGAGAATAGTGGATTTACTGAATTATCCAAATGCTTCGTTTCTAAGCGAACAGAGCTCGAATCATGCGGCAAGAAATGCTGGCCAATTTTTCTCGATCAAATTAGTGGGGAAGACTATAAACTATTAATCATATTAGGAGTTCAAACCACAGCCATTCTCTCAAAGATTATCGAAAGAGATCTAACTATGGGTGAAATGGTGGATATCGAACTCAATGGAAGGTCATACAAAATATTTCCAATCTTTCATCCGTCACCGGCCAACCCAACGGGGTATGCCAAAAACAAAGTTTTGTTCAAGAATTTTTTACCTAAGATGAAGAAGGTAATTAAGTAACACAAGAATCACTGAGTCTTCTGTGATAGCATTCACGCCTTGAAGGTTGGGAGAGATTCATTCATAGATAAAACAAAGTGCTCCAGCTTATAGCCAGAGCACTTAGGAATCGTAAAGCTGATTTTAAAAACTTGCCATGAGGGCGTGACGTGCCTCCATGCGAATTTGTTTCGCTTTTACGGTATACTATATACATATGAAAACCACCATAATCACAATCGTAGTACTCATTATTCTTGCAGTAGGAGGTTATTTTATTTTCAGAGGACCTAACCTTGATAATGTAACTCCAGCAACGGGTAATAATCCTGCGCCAACTGGTCAGACTCAAACAACACCTGCGACGACAACTACTCAGGACAAGACACAGACAGTCATTGGAACATCAGAGAATGGTACAGAGATTGTTGCATATCATTATGGAACAGGTGAGAAGAACGTTCTCTTCGTTGGAGGTATCCATGGAGGATATGAATGGAACACGGCACTTGTCGCGTATGAACTCATGGATCACTTGCAGGCAAACCCAACAACAATTCCTGAGAATGTAAGCGTTACTGTTATTCCAGTTCTCAACCCAGATGGATTAGAGAAGGTTACGGGCAAGGTGGGACGATTCACTGCAGCTGATGTTTCTAAAAATAGCACCACTCTTATTAGCGGACGATTCAATGCAAACAACGTAGACCTCAACCGAAACTTTGATTGTGATTGGAAGAAAGATGGCGTATGGCAGAACCGAACTGTGAGCGGAGGATCAGAGCCATTTTCTGAAGCAGAGAGCAGTGCACTCAAGGCATATATAGAAAACAACAAGCCAGCAGGTGCTGTGGTGTGGTACAGCGCTGCAGGAGGAGTATATGCATCAAGCTGCCACAATGGAGTGTCTCCAGCAACATTGGATCTAACAAAGGCATTTGCGACAGCATCGAAGTATCCAGCGCATGAGCAGTTTAATTTCTATGAGATCACAGGTGACGCGGTGAACTGGCTAGCAAAGCTCAACATTCCAGCGATCAGCGTTCTTCTTACAAATCACACAGATACAGAATGGACCAAGAATCTCGCGGGTGTTAAGGCGGTATTGAATTACTTCGCAAAATAAACGTACGACATAATGCAGGGCTCATTTAACAAACGAATAGCCGTTAGCGTTGCAGCCATTATAGTAATAGTGGTTGCTGTCGTTTATGGACAATATGCAGCAAAAAAACCTCCAGTAGAGGCGCCTAAGCCTGTGGTTGTGAGTCCTGATCCTCGGATCAGCAAAATAGGATCGTCTGTTGAGGGACGGGCTATAGAGTCATATGCATTTGGTAAGGGACCAATTAATCTAGCGTTTGTTGGAGGTATTCATGGAGGCTATGAGTGGAACAGTGTTCTCCTTGCGTATCAGTTTATCGATTACTTTACGGCACATCCTGAATTGATTCCGCCTAACGTTACTGTAAATATTATTCCTTCAGCTAATCCAGATGGAGTGTATAAAGTGATTGGGGTTAATGGGCGATTTGCGCTTACGGATGTTCCTGCAGATGATGGAACTGCTAGTGGTCTTGGACGATTCAATGCAAACAATGTAGACCTCAATCGAAACTTCGACTGTAAGTGGAAACCTGAGAGTATGTGGAGGAGCAAGAAGGTGAGTGCTGGAACTTCTGCTTTTTCTGAACCTGAAGCACGAGCAGTGAGAGATTTCGTTGCAACAACAAGTCCGAGCGCGGTGGTTTTCTGGCATAGCCAAGCTAATGCGGTCTATGCGTCAGAGTGTCAGAATGGAATCTTGCCCAAGACATTGGACCTAATGAATAAATATTCTGTGGCATCTGGATACAAGGCAGTGAGCAGCTTCGATAGTTATGAAGTGACAGGAGATGCAGAAGGATGGCTTGCTTCAATTGGAATTCCTGCGATAACTGTAGAGCTTTCCACACATGCAACGCTAGAATGGGAGAAAAATCTTGCGGGTGTTAAGGCAATTTTGGAGTCATATAAGGGAAGTATCTAGGTTTAATTAAGTTATACACATCGTCTTCACCCAATCTTCCTTTTAGCGAGGTATCCTAAAGAGTACGCCTTCTTTTTGGCAGGCGTACTCTTTATTCTTAATTTATTATCTCTAACAAACAACAAACACCTATGATAAAAAAACTAGCATTAGGAGGCTTCACAGCACTGCTCGCTGCAGTAGTCCTCGCAACGTCAGCAAGTGCGGCGTCAACGGTAATAGTTACACCTACGGATACGGAGGGATGGTCAACGGCTGATACCCGCCCAGGTGGAGCAGTTAATTATGTAGCTGACGCTACGTCGCCGTTTCCAGATGGAGCACTCCAGTTAACGACAGACGATACCACAACGGCGAAAGCTCAGTACCTTCACGAAGCAAGCACAACGCTCGCTGAGGTGACAGACCTAAGCTATTACACCAAGCAGATTTCCGGACCAACACACGCTGCGGCTTCATACCAGCTTCTTGTCGACCTTAACGGCACGACAACAGGAGGCTTCACGACATTCGTGTATGAACCATATCAGAATGGAACTGTTGCTTCAGGAACATGGCAGCAGTGGGATGTTGATGCAGGACAATTCTGGTCAAGCAGATCATTCACTGAGGGAACTTGTTCAGTAGAAGCTGGAGGCGGAGGAGCACCATTCTATAGCCTAGAAGACCTTCAGACTGATTGTCCTGGAGCAGTTGTTATTGGATTCGGTGTGAACATTGGATCAAACAACCCTGGATATGATGTCTATACTGATGGCGTTGTATTCAATGGCGTAACCTATGATTTCGAAGTTGAAGCACCTGTTACAGCACCTGCAGACAAGGATGCATGTAAGAACGGTGGTTGGATGACATTCACTAACCCAAGCTTCAAGAATCAGGGAGAGTGTGTAAGCTCAGTTACAAGCAACAGATAGTCTGAAGCTTGAATTAAAAAACGGCGCCCATCGGGCGCCGTTTTTTGTTACTTATCTTAAACCAACTTAATCCGCATCACTCTCATTCGTTACTCTTGCCGCGTCTCTCTGATGGATAACCGGCGTTGCTCCTTCGTATATAACACGGCTCGCATCGATAGCTGTGACTTCAAGGCTGCTTGAAGCTCTGATATGAGTTCGGGACACGCCATTCGTTGTTACTTTTGCACTCTCTACAACATAGTCATGACCATCAAATCTTGAAGCATCGCTCTGAGATAACTTTAGATCAGTTGAAGTTCCGTGCAGTGTTAGGCGGCCAATATCTTTTAACTCTACCTGAAGATTTTTGATACCAAGGCCAAGATCAGCAGATGCTGCATCGCCAATAGTTATCGCAAGTGCCTCACTTTGGATATTTTTTCCTGAGAGGGAAACTACATCAGAAGCAGTTATTGATTCTATAGTTGGCATAGCGATTGTAATCTCCAGTGGTCTGTTTCCGAAACAGAGGAAGCAAACATTTTCGTTTTGTCGATGACTTACTGAGAGTATTCCATCTTTGACGTTGAACTCAGAAGAATCCACATCTATTTGTCTTCCTTCAGCAGTAATCATGTACGTATCGCTTTGTACGACTGTAACTTTGTTAACTCCATGAAGATCAAGCTTGCTGAAATCTTTTTGGTCAAATGTTCGGGAAGTCTCACGGTATTCAGGAAGTGCTTGAACTTTCTGTTGGATTTCAGGAACGTATCGAAGTGCAAGTGTTCCTGCGAGTAGTATCGTCACAATCCATATTCCTCCAAGCGTCATAGCAGTTGGTCCACTCATCTTTCGTTTACCCGTGAGAAGGGAGAAGCCAAGGGATGCTGCAAACAGGGCTGGAATGAAGATTGCGAGGAAGGCAATGATGACGAAGAGATAATAGAGTCCGATAGGAATTACTTGTGTGATTGGAAAATCAACATACGGCGACTGGACAGTGAAGATGAGATTTATCGCCGCGAAGATGAGACCAATACAGATGAAAACAGGAATCAGGGTAAGTAATACGCCGAGAACTTTCAATGCAATCCTGCCAATCAAGCGAACAATTGAGCCGAGAAATCGAAATGTTTTCTCAAGCCATGTTCTGATCGGTGAACCTTTAGAAACTAGATCAGCTCCATTAGCCTTCATAGTATCAACTTGATCCTCAAGGGTATTTTTGAATGAAGAGAGAGTTACTGGGCCACCGCGCATTTTGACCTTGTCTGCGGCTGTCACTGCTTTTGGAATGATGAGTGCGAGAATGATATAGACTATGACGAAGCCACCACTCGTGAAGAGAGCGAGAATGATAAATATTATGCGCATGATCAATGGATCGAGATTGAAGTACGCAGCCATGCCGGAAGCTACTCCTGCGATAACAGCATCGTCTCCGTTTCGATAGAGTTTGCGAGGGGAAGTGGATTCTTCTGGAGTTTGTTTTTTCTTGTCTTCAGGAGTTGAACCGCTGATCTCCTCAATGCTACCCATAGACTTCATGACATTATCGACATCGTTTATTGTAACGATATTGTTGTGATTCTGAATATTCTCAAGGAGCTGTTCCGATATTCTTGCTTCTATATCCTCAACCACATCCTGGCTGTCAGGAATTTTTGAGAAATATGCCTTGATCGAATCGAGGTAATTCCGGAGACGTTCGAAAGCGTCCTCCTCGATGGTGAAGAGACTGCCTGAAAGTGTTATCTGTAATGCTTTTTTCATAAAATGTATTGGATAGGTTACTTGGTTAGAGTGGCGATGGATGATGCTAGGACCTTCCATGTTGCCTTGAGTTCTTCGAGTGATTCACGACCTGCTTCAGTCAGAGTGTAGTACTTGCGCGGTGGGCCTGACTTTGATTCCTCCCAGCTGTGACGCAGGAGACCTGCTGAGCGAAGGCGACTTAAGAGGGGATAGAGCGTTCCTTCGACCACTATGAGATCTGCTTTTTTAAGTTCGGATAAAATTTCCGACGCGTAGACCCGGTCTCTCGCGATCACGAGCAAGATGCAGAACTCCAGGATGCCTTTCCGCATTTGCGCTTTTGTATTTTCTGATGTTGATTCTTTTGGTGCCATACCCCTATATTAATACATAGTACCTTGTAGTGCAAGGTACTATGTTGAAAAAAGAGTTAATTAAGCAAAAGAAAATCACCGCCACGAGTGCGGTGATTCTTGTTAAAAGGAAAGAGCGTTGTTGAGCTTGGATCAGGCCGTGGCAGTAGGTGCCGAGACTTTTTCAAGCTTGTTCTTGATGCGGATTTCAGAGACGCCGGTTTTGGCGTCGATGATCTTGACTGCCAGTGCGACGCGGTTCGCTTCATTCAGCGCGCCCCAGTAGGTCTCGAGGATGTCGGTCGGATCGCCCTTGAGCGGCATCAGCATCGGCTCGCCCCTGAACGAGGGAAGCGGATTGCCGTCGCCGCTGTAGGTCGAGATGAGCATTCCGTAGCCGGCTGGAATGTTTACGTAATGATAGAAGCAGCGATCACAACTATCGTTGAAAACGGATTTCCGGAGTACTGAGAGTGTGATGTGCTTGGTGAAGGCAGGAAAACACATTCCCGTAATGCGAGGTGTGAAGTTGGGTTGGTCGGGTTCGTACTGTCTGCCTTGAAGCGCCGCTACAAGCGTATCTCCGTCATTGTTTTCACCTCGATTGAAATAAGCGATAACAGAATCAGTTTGATCGCCGTTGCTGACGATGCAGCGTTTCTTGCCGTCACAGACAGTCTCGAGCATCGCGTTGTAGATGATGAGGCTAGGGTCTTTGACCTTGGCCGGATCCGCGGCTTCGGTGAAGAGGCGCCCGTCGTCATCGGAAGAGAAGACGCGGTTGCGGCTGTTCTCGCTACGGCCAGTTAGGCCGTACACCTGAACCAAGTTTCCACTGACACTATCCCTTCCAATGAGGATGAAGCGGCCGGGGTAGGGGTTGCTCGCAAACAAATTGAAGTTGTTGCTGGCTTCTGCATTGATTGACGTATCCATTATGTCGATGTAGGTTCTGCCCAAACACTACCATTGGCTGATGTTATGTCAATGCAAAACAAAAAGCACCCTTGCGGGTGCTTTTTGTTGCGCCAATTGGAATATGTCGACTCTAATTTAGCAGTTTGGTTGCGTTTTTTTTTACTGACTCTAGATTACAAACCTAGATCAGTAGTGATTCTGAACTGGCTTGATGTTCGAACGTTTCCTGAGCTATCTCGTGATTCAGCTACCATGTAGTACCTTGTTGATGTGCTGAGGCCTGAGACCATGATCTCGTGGTCAGTTACAAGGGAAGTGTTCTCAACGTACGCTGTGCTTGTTGAACTTGTTACTACTGGGCTAGTTGTTGAGTAATAGACTCGGGTCGTTGCTGATTCATTCGTGTCCCAGAAGATTCTCGCTGAAGTAGAAGCTACTGTTGAGAAAAGATTGGTTATGAAAGGAGCTCGGATGTCTGTGCTTGTTGAGCTGCCTTTAGTTACGAATGAGAACTGGTTAGATGTGCTTACATTTCCGTTATCATCCTTTGCTTCGATAAGAACGTAATACGTAGTAGTTGCACTAAGGTTTGGTACTGTAACTGCATGAGTTTCAGTCATTCCTCGTCGTGTGATTACCTGTGTGCCTGTAGCTGTCTTTGATACAGGTGATGTTGTGCTTACGTACACCTTAGTTGTAGTGTCTTCGTTTGTCTCCCATCGGATCACTGCGCTGTTCCGAGTAGTTGATGTTTCGATAGAGCTAATTATAGGTGCGGTTGTGTCATCTGAATCGTCGTCATCGTTGCCGTTTCCATTGTTGTCGTTATCATTGTGCCAGTTAACGAGTTTCTTGGCGATTCCCTTAGGAATGTGGCATCGGTCGGCTGCATCAGCTGAAACACCTCCGTTCATCTTGATCCATCCTGGGGCGATAAGGTGGCCGTAGGCTCGAGCACAGCTCTGCTTGTTCTTGCCCTTGTTGCCATTATTCTTGTCGTTTTCCTTTGCGAAACCTACAGACGGACTGATTGCGATAACTGCTCCAAGTGCCATAAGTACTGCAAGTCTAGTAAAAGAAGTATTATTTTTAGTCATAGTTTGATTGATTAACTGCTAATCTCACGCTCCAGATGACGGGGCAGGTTGGACATCCTTACATGGACATATCTTGCAAAGTGTTGTATTATTATCCGAATAAAGTAAGGAAACCATTCCTCACTCGTCTTAATTAACAGAGCCCCCAAATGCCCACAAGCCATCCGCACAATACAGAAAAGGAATTTGTCGCGCTCTATACAAAGGAAGCTGATGCCGTCTTTCGCTTTTGTCTCTTAAGGACATCAAACAGGGATGTGGCCAAGGATATTGCCCAGGAAGCTTTCACAAAGATATGGGTAAGTATGCAGGCTGGCAACGACATCCAAAACCCACGAGCCTTTGTGTTCAAGATAACCAGGAACCTTATTATTGACTGGTATCGTAAGAAAAAAGCCTCGTCTCTCGATCAGATGGCGGATGAAGATCCACATGGCGAGATCGGACTTGTGGATGATGAAGCGGAGCTCTCAGCCGAAATGACAGCCGAAGCAAGGTTTTTAATAACGAAGATACGAGAACTGGATCCGACATATCAGCAGGCGGTTTACCTGAGATTTGTGGAAGGTATGAGACCTCAGGAGATCGCGGAAGTACTCGGAGAAACAGTGAACGTTGTATCAGTACGAATAACTCGAGGATTAGAGAAGCTTCGACAAATAAGTGGGTATAGCCAAGAAGCTAAAAAGAACTAACATGAAAAACTTCAACCTAAACAAAGGAATAAAGGATTTCAAGAAGACCGGTCTTTCTCATGTAGAGAAGAGCGAGATGCTTCAGCGTGTTCTAGGAAAACCTGCGAGCATTCCAGTAGAGTCTCCATTTTTGATAAGCACATATTTTTCAAGCATGTCATTGCGAACTATGGCGTACGCTCTCGTCGTACTTGTATTTGTTGCGGGAAGCGTAGGAACATCTTATGCGGCAGAGAAGGCGGTCCCTGGAGATATTTTGTATCCAATTAAAGTAAACATAAACGAGCCTTTGCGAAGTGCTGTGGCAGTTAAGAAAGAAGCCAAGGCAGAATGGGAAGCTAAGAAAGCCGAACGACGTCTTACAGAAGCTCGAATCCTAGCATCTGAAGGAAAGCTCAACGAAAGCAAACGAAAAGACATTGAAGCAAAATTCAATCTTCACTCGGAGAAGTTTAGCGAGCTTTCAAAAGAAAGCAGAAATGAGGGAGTTGAAGAAGACGTGGAGAACGAAGATGAAAACAACGGTCCAGGAAATTCAAATAATCCAAACAAGAACAAGGGCCGAGGTTCCGTTAACTCAGCAAAGAATTCAGAAATGCATGAGAAATTCGAAGCCGAAATCGAACTAGAAACTGAGAAGCTCGAACACATCAAGAAATCTTCAAATGAGTCTCAAAAGAAAGAAATCCAAGAGCTTGAAAGAAACGTTAAAGAAAAGGTTAAGAAAGTCAGGGAAGACAAAAGCAATTCTGGAAACGAAAAAAAGGGTTCAGTAAAATAAAACTACAAAAGAAAAAGCTTCGCGTTGTCGCGAAGCTTTCTTGAAAGTATTGTCAGGGATTTAGTTTTCCCAAAACGTTTCGAAGAGCCGCTCGCCCGTCTTGATGAGGAGGGGGATAGGATCGTTGCCCAAGTGAATTTCAGGCGTCCGCGGATTGAGTACCCGCTTCAGGACGTAGGCATCCAGTCGGGCAATGTTACCGGCTTCGAAGGATTCATCGCGGGTATTGTTGACGATGAACCCTTGAATATTGCCGGCGTATGAGCGGATGATGTTCACCACTTCTTCCACCTGGACGATGGAAGATGATTCCGCCGTACAAACAATGCCGTAGGATGCATTGCCCAGGAAATCGACAGTATGAGCAACGTTTTGCATGTACGTATCGATGTTGGCGATATAATCCGATTGCAGAAATTTCTTGATGTCGGGCCAGTTAGCGCCGATAAACGTCAGCGCAATCAGTCCTTTGTCCTTGAGATTGGACATGCTTTCAATCAATGTCTTCGCCTCCGAAAGCAAACGTTCGAGACCTGCGGTTGGTTCCACGTCAATGACAATGTTCTCGAAGTTTTCCTTTTGCGCAAACTCCAGCATAATCACCAGTGAAAGAAACTTTTGGAGCGTCGGGATGTCCGTGGAGACGCCAAAAAATTTGTGGACCATGTCGTTGAGAGCGATCATCCCGTAGTCTTTGGGGAACTGGGAGAAGTACTGCTCGAATCCGATTTTATGCTCCTGGCACGCGCGGATGCTGTCAAATCTGATGCCTGCAATGATGCAGATATAGAGATTGTCACGAAGCTTCACGATCTTGTTTTTCGCGATTTTCTCCGTGATACCTAACGTATGGAGAACATTATGCCCGCCATCGTAATCAATGATAAGGGTCTTCTGGCCGATACTGGCCAGGAAAATAGCAGTCGATACGGCACAGAATGTCTTTCCAACGCCGCCTTTGCCCGCACAAATCCTCACGCGTTTATTAATTTTCACAGTAAGAGTGGTTTTTCAAATCTAAATCAAATTTAAACGAAAAACGATGTTTGTCAAGGTTGAGTGGGTGTTGCAACGATATGTTTGGTATACTTTGTGACATGGATATTCTTTCGCACGGCCTATGGGGTGCAATTATTTGGGGCAGAAAAAATCGTAAGCTATTTTGGCTGTCATTTGTTTTTGGTATCGCACCTGATCTTTTCTCTTTCGGAATATTTACAGCTCAACGACTTTTCCAATCCTTGGTTACAGGTACATGGGAATGGCAGGCGGGTCCGCCAGAGCTTTCGTCTATTCCTCAATATGTTGATACGCTCTATGATATAACTCACAGCTTCGTTGTTTTTCTTGTAGCGTTTCTCATTGTTTGGGCAATACGTGGAAAAATCAGAGGTCCTCTCTGGGCAATGATGGCGTGGCCATTTCATATTTTCCTTGATCTCTTTACGCATTCAACGAAGTTTTTTCCAACTCCATATCTATGGCCTTTGCCATTTGCAGAAGTAAATGGAATTCCTTGGTCAACGCCTATTATATTTTTCACCAACGTAATTTGTTTGGTAGTAATCTATGCTGTGTACTTCTATAGAAAAAGGAAATTCAAAAGAGGAGAGATAGATAAAATTTAGGTAGAAAAAAAGCCGGCGCGACGACAATCAATGTCGCGCCGGCTTTCGTGTTGTTGAATCGTTTCGTGCTCAATTCTCGCCAATGTCACCACGGTAGTGGAAACGGGAGAAACCAAGACCCATTCGCAGGGGTTCGTAGGCATTGCGTACAGGTTCAGCGTTACCCAATACTGTGCTCACCGAGAGAACTCGGCCACCGTTTGTGACGAGCTCACCGTTTACCCATGCAGTGCCGCCGTGGAAAACCACAGTCTTGCCATTCGGGGAGGTATAATTCTGCAAACCTTCGATAGGGTCACCTTTTTGAGGTTTCTCTGGATATCCCGCCGCAGCCAGTGTGATTACGGAACAGTTTGCGTTGTGCCACTGGAATGGCTCTGATCCATACCCGAGTCTTTTCAGGTTTCCTTCAGCGCAAGCGAGAAACACGTCATACACATCAACGTCCTCGCGAAGCATGCGCATGTACCACTGAGCTTCGGGATCCCCGAGTCTGGCATTGAACTCCAGGACTTTGGGACCGTCGGCGGTCAGCATTAATCCGGGGTAGAGACACCCGCGGAACGGCGTGCGTCGCTTGTTCAATTCTTGAAGGCATGGCATGACAATGGTTTCCTTGATCGTGGTCATCAGCTCGGAATCGATATCGATCGGACCCCAGACTCCCATGCCGCCCGTCATTGGGCTTTTGGGATCGCTGGTGAGGGTTTTGTGATCGCGTACAGGCAAGAGCATTGCTGCATCGGTGCCGTCGCAGAATGCATGAATCGAAAGTTCCGTGCCCACGAGTTTGTCTTCAATGACTACGGTTTTGCCGGCAGCGCCGACTTTCTCGTTGATCATGAAGTCCGTGAGGGCCTGAAGTGCTTCGTTCACACTATTGCAGACGCGCACCCCTTTGCCGAGTGCTAGGCCATCGGCTTTGACGACGACCTGCCCATCTTTTTTGCGGACATACGCAGCCGCATCGTCATAGTTCGAGAATGTCTCGAATGGTGCCGTTGGAATACCGATGTTACGCATGAGATTTTTGGCATAATTTTTGCTGGCTTCGATAACGCAGGCAGTTTCTGGCCCGAAGGTCGGGATACCTGCCTGGGTGAAAACTCCTACAACACCATCAACCAAGGCGTTATCAGGGCCGACAATGACAAGGGTGATTCCGAGATTGAGGGCGATATCCTTCAGGAGCTCGAAATTTTTGTGGTCGAGGGAGAGAGGAATGAGCTTGCATCCTCTCATCGCCATGCCTGGATTACCTGGAGCCGCGTACACTTCCATCGTTGGATCGAAGCGCAAGAGCCGCCAGACAATCGAGTCTTCGCGTGCGCCGCTGCCTAAAATGAGGGCTTTTCGTGCTTTATTCATCAAAGTTCGTGTTGTTCTGACCTGAATACTACATTGAATAGTAAGGATGTAAAGCTCGCCCAACTGAGCCATAGTTGACTTATTCCTTATTTTGGTATATACTACCCAAGTAACTAAATCTCTTTGTTTTCGAGGTCTCCCAGATTCTTTCTGGAAAAGCTCTATCTAAAACTCACGAGACAGCCTGATCGTCTATTATTCTAAAGATCAGAGAGTTATGAAGGCCGCTCAATAAAGAACGGACTCTTCTAGATAAAGCAAATAAATGCAAACATCACATTCAAGCGGAGGCTTTAAGAAGCCTTTCCGACCATCTTCTTCATTCCGAAACCGGACTGAAAGAGGAGGCAGTTCTCATAGTTCACCAGCTAGCGCAGGTCAGGGTTCATCTACGGGTGCAGCTCGACCATCTAGCCCAAGCAAGTTCGGCGGACCTAGCCGATTCGGTGGTTCACATTCTGGACCAAGCCGTTTTGGAGGTTCAAGCTCATCTAGCCGATTTGGTAGCTCAAGCAGGCCTTCATCTCCTAGCAGATTTGGAGGTACGAGCTCAGCTCCAAGCCGATTCGGATCACGATCCGGAGCGCCAAGCAGATTTGGTAGCTCAAGTTCAGCACCTAGCAGATTCGGCGGAAGCCGAGGAAGCTCAGCTGGTTCATCTAGCCGATTTGGCGGTGGCAGCAGATTCGGTGGAAACCGAGGAGGCAACAGAGGCGGAGGTAATCGAGGTAAAACCGATAACATTCACTTCTCAAAATTCATCAACAAAGCAGTAGTTACAGAAGTTGTCGAGAATTACATCCCAGAACATAAGTTCGCGGATTTTCAGATCGACCAAACTTTGAAGGACGCTATCCTCGCGAAAGGATACAGCCTTCCAACCCCAATCCAGGACAAGTCCATTCCTCATATTCTTCGAGGCTCTGACATTGTAGGTATCGCGAACACTGGTACGGGTAAGACAGGAGCATTCCTTATTCCTCTCATCAACAAGGTAAAACTTGATCCAAAGCAGCACATCCTTATCCTCGTTCCTACACGGGAACTTGCGATTCAGATTGACCAGGAGCTCAAGGGCTTCACAAAGGGCTCAAGAATTTACTCAGTTTGCTGCGTAGGAGGTATGAGCATTCATCAGCAGATGATGGAGCTTCGCCACCCAAACAACTTCATTATTGGTACGCCAGGACGAGTCAAAGACCTCATCCAGCGTGGCCGGATCAATCTCGCGTCATTCAAGACAGTTGTCCTCGACGAGGCCGACCGAATGCTCGACATGGGATTCATCAATGATATGCGAGAGGTCATGGCAGGTATGCCAAAGGACCGTCACACGCTTTTCTTCTCAGCTACGTTGTCATCAGACATCGAGAAGCTGATTGGAGAGTTCCTCAAGCAGCCAGTACGAGTCTCAGTTAAGACGCGCGACACGTCAAAGAATATCGACCAGGATATCGTTCGAATTGAACGAGGTTCAGATAAGGTTGATGTTCTCCATAAGCTTCTTTCAAATCCAGAATTCAACAAGGTAATTATCTTCGGCCGCACAAAGCACGGCGTTGAGAAGCTTTCAAAGCTCCTTGTTCAGAAGGGATTCAAGGCAGAAGCTATCCATGGAAACAAGACTCACGGCAGCCGACAGAAGGCGCTTACGGCATTCAAAAATAACTACAGCAAGATTCTCGTTGCGACAGAC
This sequence comes from Patescibacteria group bacterium, assembly GCA_040387635.1. Lineage (GTDB taxonomy): Bacteria > Patescibacteriota > Minisyncoccia > Phycocordibacterales > PALSA-1337 > JAZKDJ01. The sequence continues at coordinate 219,180 of JAZKDJ010000001.1, read as the reverse complement.
GTTGCAGCTCGAGGTCTCGACATCCCAGATGTTAGCCACGTTATTAACTACGACATTCCTGCGACCTACGATGACTATGTTCACCGAATTGGCCGAACAGGACGAAACAATAAGAAGGGTATCGCCCTCACGTTCGTAGAGTAAAAGCAATGGCGCAAGGTGACGTAATCATACGATTCGAGGATGTTTCCTTCGAATACGGAATAAAAAAGCCAATCTTGGAAGAGGTTGGCTTTTCCGTGCGTCGGGGTTCAAAAATTACCATCATGGGCCAGAACGGTGCAGGTAAATCAACCATCTTCGGAATGATTACTGGAGCCATTCAGCCTACTGAAGGAAAAATCCATCGCACCAACGGAGTTACGATCGCTACTGCTCGCCAGGTTATTCCTCGAGATCAGCTCGATCTTACGATCAGAGAATTCTTCGAGAAAAGTTTCGACAAGAAGATCTATGATATCGATCCAAAGATCGATGAGGTTCTCGAAGTTGTTCATCTAACTGCGCCGCATGACAGGATTGTTAGGTCATTCTCAGGAGGTCAGCAGGCAAGACTTTTGCTTGCTTCTGCATTGATTCAGGATCCAGACATCCTTCTTCTTGATGAGCCTACTAACAATCTCGACAAGGCAGGTATTGAACATCTCACGCAGTTCATCATCAGCCACAACAAGACATGTGTTGTCATTTCCCACGACGCGGATTTCCTCAATTCATTCACTGATGGAGTTTTGTACCTTGATGTTCATACTCGAAAGGTTGAGCAGTATGTAGGAAACTATTTCAATCTCTTGAAAGAAATTTCAGCTCGTATCGAAAAAGAAAACCGCAAGAACGCTCAGCTCGAGAAAGAAATCCAGGAGAACAAGGACAAGGCAAACTTCTTTGCTAACAAGGGAGGACAGATGCGACTTGTTGCTAAGCGAATGAGGGAGAAGGCTGAAGAGCTCGAAGGTGAGATTGTTGATGTGCGAAAAGAAGACAGGACTATCAAGGATTTCGTAATCCCTGCACAGACTGATCTTTCAGGAGAAGTGTTGAAGATTGTTTCGTACAAGGTGATTAAGGATCATAAGGCAGTAGCTCGTAAGACAAACATCTCGCTTAGACGCAAAGAGCATCTTCTGCTTCGCGGTCCAAACGGTATTGGTAAATCAACACTCCTTGAAGCAATTGCTAACGGAACTTCTGAAGGAAGCTTTATCACTGAAGGTGTTCGTGTTGGATACTATCGTCAGGATTTCTCGACACTCAATTTTGAAGACACAGTGTTCGAATCGCTTCGAGGTATTATGGAAAGCCCTGATGAAGCCAAGCTTCGAGGAGTAGCTTCAAGTTTTCTCATAACATCCGACGTCATCAATACAAAAATTGGAAACCTCTCGGAAGGCCAGAAGGGTCTCGTTGCGTTCGCGCGATTGGTTTTGCAGAAGCCAGGTCTCCTCATTCTCGACGAGCCTACTAACCATATCAACTTCCGACATCTACCCGTCATCGCTAAGGCGCTTGATCAGTATGAAGGAGCTATGATTCTCGTCAGCCACGTTCCTGAATTCGTAAAGCAAATCAGAATAGACAATACTCTTGATCTAGAGAAGTAGACGCAGTGTAGATAGAATAAAGAAATGCTTCGAAAAGATTTCTACAAAAGGCCGGTGCTCAAGGTCGCTCCAGATCTCATCGGTAAATATTTAGTTGTTTCCTATGGAGGCAAGATAACTGCCCACATGATCACCGAGGTGGAAGCCTATGATGGTGAAGGTGATTTGGCCTGTCATGCATCCAAAGGTAAAACCAAGCGCACTGAAGTGATGTTCGAAGAGGGCGGCGTCTGGTACGTGTATCTCATTTATGGAATATATGAAATGCTTAATGTGGTCACAGGTAACAAAGATCACCCAGCTGCAGTTTTGATTAGAGGTATTGAGGGATTTGATGGTCCAGGAAAACTCACCAAAGCTTTACATATTGATCGAAGATTTAATAACAAAAAAGCCGCTAAGGAAAGCGGACTTTGGATAGAGGATAGGGGTGAGGTGATTTCTAAAAAAGATATTTTGAAACTCCCAAGAATCGGAGTAGATTTTGCCGGACCAATTTGGTCCAAGAAAAAATGGAGATTTAGACTGAAGTCGTTTTGAGATCGACTTAGTATCCTCTCGGTGCCTTTGGCTGGTTCTTAATTTCTTCTCGTTCCGCTTTTGACATTCGTCGGCGGAATTTTGATGTAACAACGTCGCTCTCCATAACCTTGTCACCAAGAACTGCGCGCTTACCGTTAATGAAAATCTGACCCTGAGTGATCATTCGATCGATATCTCGTCTGCTTCCATGACCCTGTGCCGCGAGGAACTTGTTTACTCGCATTGGGAATTCAGGCTTGTTCGGATCAGGAATAGGGGAAGGTCCTGGTTTCTTTGGAACCATTGGCTTTGCTGGCATTGGAGGACGCTGCGATGGATATGATGGTCGAGATGGGCGTGATGAATATGGAGGTCGAGATGCGTGAGAAGGTCGCTGAGATGGATATGGCGGACGAGACGAATGAGAAGGACTCGGGGATGAATGAGAGGGTCGAGTCGGACGAGATGTAGACTGAGACTGGGAACGAGATGGAGAAAATGGCTTCCTTGAAGGGGAAAATCGTCGAGGTCCTCGTGAACCTCCTGAGCTCGGAGATGATTGTCGTCGGTTATTGAACATAAATATATCCTAGCATTGTTACACCATAAATACCATGAAATTGCTACTTAGGCACTAAATGACACAATCGACCTACATTTTGATATGAATCTGGTATACGTAGTAGATAAAATTCTCTTTTCCTTCTTTGTGGCCAACTTCTTCTAATTTATAGCCATTCTCATCAGCAATTTTCTTGATAAGGTCTGTGTCTCCGAAGGATGACCAACAAATGTAGGCTCGGCCTCCAGGTTTCAAATGATTTGAAACATTTTTGAAAAACTTTTTAACTGATACATGATTCTTGTCCCAGAAACTTATGTCGTGACTTCTCGTTGCTGGATGATCGGTAAACGGGGGATTCCAAGTGATAACATCAAATCGAGTTTTGACTTTGCCGAACACATCGGCTTTACGCACGACAATATTTAGATTGAGGAGCTTGCTGTTACGTCGAGCATTTTTGAGCGCGTCGGGATTGAGGTCGGTAGCAAGCACATATGTCGCGCCCTGCTTCTTGGCATAGAGTGCAACCAAGCCTGTTCCCGTACCAATGTCCCAGACATAGTCGCCGTCGTTAACAACAATGCTGTTGCAAAGTAGTTCGGTATCGGTGCTTCCTTTGTAAACCTTAGGACCGACTTCGTAGGTAATGCCTGCCAAAGTTCTCATATATGGTTTTCGAGTCGCCATTTCGTCGAGAGACTCGGCTTGAAGTTTGAGGTGGAGATCGTTGTTGTTGTTGGTTGGATTGCTCATTGAGATTTGTGAGTACCTTGATACTATAGATTTTTCTTGGAAGGATAGCAATAATGCGACTTTCTAAATGCGAAAATCTCAGACACATGGCTCCGTGGAAGAATAAGGATATTTTGGAAAAATTTTGGAAAAAGATTTTCGCATTTAGAAATAGTGAAAAAGAGAGATGAGAAAGAATAATAAAAAAATAAAATATAGAATAAAGAAAAAAGCCGCGGATGTCACATTCCGCGGCTTTCTGTTAATGAGGTGCTTGGTTTGGTTATTTTTCTTTTCCCAGATCCAATTCACCGTAAGCAGAGATGACTTTTACGGCATTAGGACCGCTTCCTTCAAGAGGGATGATCTTGCCGACCCGGTCAGCATCGATGTTGGACTTTTCAGAGATCTGAATGATCTCCGCTCCAGCTCCTTTGTCTTTGGTCGCGAAGATGAGCCGCCAACCCATGTTGAAGACCTCGTACATTTCTTCCCAGGATGTCTGTGAGTCACGCTGAATGTCCCGGAAGAGCGGCGGAACAGGGAAGGGTTGGTCGATGAGATACAGGTTTCCGGGCTTGCCGAATTTCATGATCTTTGACTGTCCACCACCTGAACAGTGGATGATTCCTGTAATGTGTTTGCGGCCGACATGCTCAAGCACGAGCTTGATAAGCGGCATGTACGTCCGTGTGGCTGAAAGCAGGGCTTGGCCAACAGTGAATGTATGATCGCTTGGCAGGAGATCATCGATCCAGTGTTTTCCGCGAAACGCCATTCCTTTGCGTACCAATTGAGGTGCGCAAGCTTCTTTGTAGCGGCGATAGTATGGCCGCAACATATCGTGAATACTGCTTGTGAGGCCATTTGACCCCATCCCAGAGTTCTTGACGGTCTCCCATGAGGCTTGGCCCGTAGAGCTGATCCCGATCAGTATGTCTCCCGGACCCATATTGCCTGCATCGATAACGTCTTTGTGCTTGAGTTCGGCATACAGACTGTTGCCGACATCGAACGTCCGCACAATGTTACCGACACTTGCAGTTTCGCCACCGGCGAATCGGATGCCGATGCCCCACTTCCTGAGAAGTTGACATAGTTCTTCAGTCCGCACGATCAGGCGTTGATAGAGGGCTGCTGGAACCACGTGCGAATTGAAACCGATGGTCTGATTGAGGATGAGATCATCCACAGCACCAATGCACCCCACGTCGTCAACGTTCATGAAGGCCGAATCGAGAGCGACTTGAGTCGCGAGTTCGATGTCTCCTGTCAGGATATATACCAACCATGCAAGGCTTGGTTTTGATCCTGCGGTATCGGCATGGAGCGTCCGGCAATATGATGCCAAAACGGGATGCTGATAAATCTTGCAGAAGGCATTTGGGTAGACTCCTTTATAAAGTGCCGCGACTGCTTTGTGGACGCTTTGCTTACCGGATTCTACGCCACGTTTGGCGTAGTTGTTAGTTCTTCGTGTCATAGGTAGGTTTCCCTGATCTGGTTTTTTACCAAACCTTTTCAAATTGCTCTGTTGCCAATACTACCCAAAAACGCCCTTTTGTCTATGTGATTTGTTGCGTACTTTAATTATTGATAACAAAGCTTAAGATTTTAAATAAGACACAAATTTACACCAACGTCCAAGCAAAATCTGCACCAGTGGAGGCTTTTGGAACGTATATATAGATACGTCAGTGAAACGGCTGAATTCAAATTACTGCTATCCCACACAGAACACTGATTAGATTTATCAGATTTACAAATTAATTAAGGTGCGAGTCGGTTCGATTACTACTAACGTTCTACAAAATTCATGGCGAATAAAAGAAAAAAATACGGGCTTCTCCCAGTAACGGCTATTATCGTGATTATTTCAGGAATCGGATGGGCGATATACATCCCGGCTGAGGCTGCTACTTACACTTACCAGACTAACTGGAAGCCCGCAAAAAGCTTGCATGTGCCTCACATGCCGGCTGTTTTTGGCAAGGTAACGGATATCGACGGCTCGAAACTTAAAGTACTAGGAAGAGAAGGCGTTAGGGCTGCAGACGAAAAAACATACACGATTGATGCGTCAGATGCGGTAATTTTCAAGGGATCTGTTAAGACAAAAGTAGGAGTATCTGACATTAAGGAAGGCGACACAGTAATTGTTCGAGGAGAAATAAACGGCACAAGCGTTGAAGCTACCAAGATTTTCGATGGGAATATTGTCGACAAGAGCAATCTTAAGGGCAAAAGGGGATTCCGTAAAAGCCTGAGATTACATCGGGATTAGAAAAAAGTAGTTAGTTTCGCTTCTCACAGCGAATGGTTGCGGACAATAAGGCTCTCTTTAAAAGGCTCTCTAACAGAGCCTTATTGTATACTGGACATATGGATATCACTTATTCCGTGCGCATAAGCAAGAAAGCTCGTCGTATTCGGCTCACTGTCTATCATGACGGCAGCTGTGTTGTTACGCTACCTTCGCCATCTATGGCTTCTGCTGCGGATACATTTGTAAAACAAAAATCCTCTTGGATTCAGAGCAAGATTCTTCGCTTCCAGAAGCTTGGTCCTAGGAATGTGATCGTGACAAAGCGAGGAGATTATCAAAAGTACAAAGGACCGGCTCTCGAATTTGTCCGCAACAAGTTGGAGAAATTTAACTCCATGTATGGTTTTACCTATAATAAAATTTCAATCAAGAGCCAACGAACGCGCTGGGGAAGTTGCTCAAGAAAGGGCAATCTTAATTTTAATTACAAAATCATGCTTCTGCCCGAGAAGCTTGCTGAGTACATTGTGATTCATGAGCTGTGCCATCTTGGTGAACACAATCATGGTAAGAAATTTTGGGAGCTGGTAGCCAGGGCAATGCCCGATTACAAAGAAGCTCGAAGGGAACTCTCCAAGACGGGCAGTGGTATTATGTAAATCATGAGCTCCGACCTAATCTACACAGTCTATATTCTCGAATGTTCGGATAAAACATTTTATATTGGATCAACCAACAATCTAGAAAGGCGCTTGGTGCAGCACAATACCTCCAAACAAGGTGCACACTATACAAAAATCCGCAGACCGGTTAGATTGGTATACAAAGAATCAGCTGAGAATCTCAGCGTGGCGCGTCGGCGTGAAGCCGAGCTCAAACGGCTCAAAAGAGATGAGAAACTAAGGCTGATCAAAACTTCTGATATAATCCTTTCATGAATCTCAAGCAGGCATGGATAATAATGAAAACGGCATGGCAGAGAAACCTCAACTACCGTTTTAGTGTGATGGCCTATAGGGTGGGCGAAATGGTGGAAGTCCTTGTTGTTGTGCTGATGTGGACGGCTATATACTCGAACGAGATGGGTACTATTAAGGGCTTTTCTATGGAAGAAATGATTACCTACGTTCTCGTTGGTAATCTTTGTGCAGTGGCAGCGAGAAACTTCCTGACAAGCTATGTATCTAGGGATATTGAGTTAGGAAGGCTTTCGACGTTTCTTATCAAGCCCATCTCATATATCAAGTATGTGTTTGTTAATGAGTTGGGAAGAATGTTCCTTTCGACAATAATTTCAGTTACGACTCAGGCTGCGATCATCGTTTTCTTTGCTAACAAAATTGTATTCAATACGGATATTCGGTATTTGGGCATAATAGTTGTCATGGTATTTCTCGCATTTATCATGGAACTTTTGCTGAGTTTCTCGATAGGAATGATCGCGTTTTGGACTGATGAGGTTGATGGAATTTATACGACGATTGAAAGGGTAAAAAGATTTTTTGCAGGAGGATATTTCCCATTAAGCCTTCTTCCTGCATCACTCGCTGTTGCGAGCAGTTATCTGCCATTTGCGTACTCATTTTTCATTCCCGCTCAGCTCTATCTTAAGAAAATTGATCTTGCTCAAGGAATTAAAGGGCTAGTGGTGCAGGTGGTCTGGATTATTCTTCTTTCTCTTATTTTGGCATTTATCTGGAAGAGAGGATTGAAGAGATATGAAGCAACGGGAATGTAATATATGAATGTAATAACTGTTAAAAATTTATCAAAGAAATACGAATTCTTCCGCAAGCAGGCGGGACTTCGAGGTACACTCAAGACGTTGTTCTATCGTAAGAAGCTTTATGCTGAAGCGGTAAAGGACATTACATTCGATATCAAAGAAGGTGAGATTGTCGGATTCCTCGGACCTAATGGTGCGGGCAAAACTACCACGCTCAAAATGCTCTCAGGACTTCTTTTTCCAACTTCCGGCAGTGTGGATGTTTTGGGGTATGTACCGCAGGAACGAAAGAATGAATTCAAGAATAAATTCGGTATCGTGATGGGACAAAAGGATCAGCTCATTCGAAATCTTCCAGCCATGGATAGCTTCTTGTTGTTCAAAGAGTTTTGTAATATTTCTGATGATGCTTTTGATAAAAAGTTGAAAGAGCTTAGTGACTTACTTGGACTACATGATTTTCTGGATATACCAGTAAGAAAACTCTCCCTCGGACAGCGTATGAAATGCGAACTTGCGGCGGCGCTGCTTCACGAACCTAAGGTGCTTTTTCTCGATGAACCTACAATCGGACTTGATGTGGTTGCACAGAAGAACATTCGGGATTTCATCAGGAAATATAACACCACCAAGAAAACGACCATTCTACTTACGTCGCACTACATGGATGACATTAGAGAACTGTGCGAGAGAGTTATCATCATCAACTTCGGTACCATTATCTATGACGGCAAGCTGAGTGAACTTATTGCTAAGTATGCGAAGGATAAAGTAATCAAAGTCACTACGACAGAGAGTGTTGCGAAGAGCGAGTTCGAGAAGTTTGGCCATGTGGAAGAATACCAGGATGTACGCGCTTCTATCCGTGTTCCTCGTGAGCAGGTGAAGGCTATAGCCGCGCAGATAATTACTTCTAATCTTCCAATTGACGACATCTTGATTGATGAAATGCCAATTGATGACATTATCCGAGTGATATTCGAAGAGAAGAAGTAAGTGCCACCTCAATGAATCCCACAAAAAATTTAGAACAAATTGAGCAGGAATTTAAGGCGAGTTTGGTAATGCCTGAGAAGCCTGCCCAGCAAATTTTCTTTTGCCCTGTAGGATTGGTGGGAGCTGGGAAGACGACGATAATTAAACCAATCTCAGAAAGGCTGCATTTACTCCGGCTCTCTACGGACGAGCTCAGGAAACTTCTTAAGGAAAGTGGTCATACATACGAGCACCTCAAGGAACTTTATTACAAAATCGTGCGCGAATATACCAATCAGGGCTACAGCATTGCTTTTGATTTTGATTGCGGCAGTAAGGAAGCAAAAGATGCGATTAGTTCAGAAGCAGAACGTCTCGGTGCAAAAGTTATTTGGGTTCATATTAATACGCCTCAGGATTTCATATTTGAGAAATTCAGAAATCATCCGCCATCTTGGCTCGCAGACAATCCGCAGGTAATGATCGATAATTATTTAAGTCAAAAAGCGAAGAGGGAGAAGGAGAATCTCACGTTTGATTTCATATATACATTTGATACGTCTCGACCTGATGTGAAGGAGCAAATCGAAGAGTGCTTGCATCTGATATAAGGTGCGCTAGTATGGGCGTAGATTGATTGAAACCAGATATGATGCAGGGTGTAGAAACCCCTTTGCCGAGGGGAGCAATGATCGGCATGCTGGGAGCAGGACAGTTGGCGAAGATGTTCGCACAGTCTGCCTCACAGTTCGGATACCGGACATGCATGATGGATACCAAGCAAGATTGCTGTGGATTCGATGCAGCGTCCAAAGTCGTAGTGGGAAGCTTCACAAGTGTCGAAGATCTTACTCGCTTCGCGGAACACTGCAGCGTCATTACGCTGGAGTTCGAAAACATTCCGCTCAGTACGCTCGATATTTTGCAGAGCATTACGGGCGGCAAGATTGGGATTTATCCCGGTGACAAAGCGCTTCGTGTATCGCAGAATCGCTCTTACGAGAAGGCGGTTGCGAAAGAGTTGGGGATTCCAACGCTCAAATATTGGTCCCTCACTCTGCCAAAAGACTTCGATGCAATTACAGAGGCTAACTTTCCCGTGATCGTGAAAACCTGTACAAACGGCTACGACGGCAAGGGACAGCGTCGAGTTGGAAATGTCGATGAACTCTGGGCGGCATGGGTCGAATTTAAAAAGGTACCTTGCGTTGTGGAGGAGATGATTGATATCGACTTCGAGATGTCTGTGATCATCGCGCGCAATGCAAAAGGGCAAGTAGCTTCTTACGCGCCCTTTCACAACATTCATAAGGATGGGATTCTCCGTACGACCGATTGGCCGGTGGAGTTTATCACTCGAAGGGTGTTGGGCGAGGCTAATGAAGCTGCACGCAAACTCGCAAGTCACCTCAATGTGGTGGGATTGCTCGCGGTGGAATTCTTTTTTGAGCGTAACGGTGGGTTGGTTTTTAACGAGATCGCCCCGAGACCGCATAACAGCGGCCACGTTACGATTGAGTGTGCTGCTACCAGTCAGTTCGAACAACATGTTCGTGCAGTAACTGGTCTGCCATTAGGAAATACAGCCCCGCGGTGCGGTGGCCGTATGACTAATATCATCGGCGATGAAAGCTCATTCCAAGATTACTTTGCCCAGACGAGTACGATTGTGCATCGTTATGGTAAGGTGCCGGCTCCAGGAAGGAAGCTGGGACATGTCGTGGAATTTCACTGAACAACAAAACAAGAGGTGCGGGGCCGTAAGGACCCGCACTTTTCTTTTTGGTCAATATTTAGTAGTGTTACGGCATGAGGTCATATATCTCCCCGAAGGCAATCAAGGGCCTTCCAAGCAAGATTCACGGTAGGGGTCTTTTTGCGGTTAGGCCAATCAAAAAAAATGAAATCGTTGCCATCAAACGAGGCAAACGTCTCTCAAAACGCCAGTTCAAAAAAGCTGGGCTCTATGGTCATCCTGAGCTTCAGATAGAAGAAGGGGTGTACATTGCTCCTGGTAGTGAGGCTGAATTCGACGACAGTATGATTTTTATAAATCATTCCTGCAACCCAAATGTTGGTATGGGTGATGCTGTTACCTTTGTTGCTATGAGAAACATCAAGACAGATGAGGAGCTTACGATTGATTATGCGATGATTGATGACAATGAAGATGGAACAATGATTTGTCAGTGCAAGGCAAGAAACTGCAGGAACATAATCACAGGAAAAGACTGGACGCGCACCAAACTCAGGACCAAGTACAAGGAGTATTTCTCACCGTTCATAAAGAGTAAGTTGATGTAGCTTCTTCATCCTATCTTTATAAAGCGTTGCTATACCTAAAGTGAGGGTATAATTTTAAACATATGAAGAAAATAATTTATGTAATTGTGATCGTTGTGGTATTCGCGCTGATTTTCATGCTTATTCGACAGTACGGAACCGACTCGAGGCCTTTGACAGAAACGCCCGATGGACGAGTGCGTGCCGCTGAAGTGGCAAGCGTAAAGATCGGCGAGACTAAAGAGATTTCAGGTCTGCAGGTAACGTTTAATAAATTTGTTCAGGATAATAGATGTCCTGTAGATCAGGAGAATTGTCCTGAGGCTGGAGGGGTAACACTTAATATCAGCTTGAAGGCGAACGAAGGTACAACAGCAACTGGCAACATTGCTTCTGATGAAGTACCGCTCGAATTTGCTGGATATGCAGTATCTATTGTGAAGGTTGCTCCTGATAGGAAACTCAGTCAGCAGATTACCGACCCTGAGTATGAAGTGAGTTTCAGGGTAGCTCCGTTGGCTCTTCAGAATGTTCAGGAAAATCCTGGTATCTAACCTCATAATCTTCCAATGCCATGCCTCAGCAACGAGAGACGTATCCGGTCTTGATAGGGATAGCGGGTCCATCAGGTGCCGGCAAAACTACTGTGTCTGAGAGGTTTATCAAGGCTTCTCGGCGGTTTGGTCATGTGCGATTGGATGACTATTTTAAATCTCAGAAGTTTTTCTCAAAGAAAGCTGGATACGTGAATTGGGAAAAGCCAGCAAATTTTAACTTCAAAAAATTATATTCAGATCTCAAGAAACTGAAAGCCGCTGCATCGCACAAGAAGTACATCTTTGTTGAGGGATTTCTTTTGTTCAAGTATCCCAAAATCAGGAAGTTGCTGGACTACAAGGTGTATTTCGACCTTCCACAAAGGCTTGTCATTAAGCGCAGAAGAAAGCGCCTAGGAACGAATGAGCTCGCTCAATATGACAGAATGGTCACACTGCCAGAATTCAAAAAGTACGGCGTAATGCAAAAGAAATACGCCAATGCAATCGTTAGGACAGATAGGCCAATTTATACAGTAATTAAAAGGGTAAAAAAGCTGCTTACTGACTATGTTCACCAATAAGGAACATTCATCATGTCTTAATTGTTTGTAGCTATACTTTGTATAGCATCGGGTCTCAGGCCGGCTAGAAACGAGACCCTGATGTTTTTTTCGCCAATGTCATCTTCATACAGCCTGCGATTCTGTATGACAGATTGCAGCGAACACAAGTCCCGATGAGGGACTTGTTTATATCTGGACTTCTATAGTTTTTGCTTCTCCCAAAGGTCGTAGAATCGGCCCTTTTGAGCATGGAGCTCCTTGAAGTTTCCTGATTCAATTACTTTTCCATATTCAAGCACGAAGATTCTGTCCATTTCCTTAATTGTCGTTAGTCTGTGAGCGATTACTACCGCTGTAACTGTCTGGAAGAACTGGTGTAGGGAGTCACGGATTTTTTCTTCTGACTCAATATCCAAATGCGAAGTTGCCTCATCAAGAAGTAGTATTTGAGGATTTTTGAAAACTGCGCGAGCGATACCAACACGCTGTTTCTCTCCGCCTGATAGCTTTACACCTTTCTCACCGATCATTGTATCGGCCCCGTTAGGGAGCTTCCGTGCAAAGTCAGTAACGTGGGCAATGTCTGTCGACTTGTTGAACAACTCTTCATTATTCGCCTCGTCATGGTTAGTGATCGTAATGTTTTCTCGCAATGTGAAATCAAAGACTTCAGTCTCCTGGAGTACTACTGCTAGATGTTTGAAGTAGTCAGTCTTGCTGATGGTGTTGAGAGGTACATCATCAATGAAAATATTTCCGGTGTAGCTTTCGTGTTCCTTGAGAAGCATTTTGAACAAGGTTGATTTGCCGGCACCAGATAGTCCGACGATACCAATTCGTTCACCTCTATTTATGTCAAACGAAATATTATCGAGCACTTTCTTGTCGCCATATGCAAAAGAAAGATTTGAAATCCTGATCTTTTTCCAATCCTTTGGGAAGGGGACTTTGTTTGATTCGTTATCAATCGTTAGTGGGGTTTGAAGGATATCAGTAAGTCGAGCGATGCTGATTTTCGCTATGATGAATTCCTGAGCAACTTCAGAGAGCTCCGCGAATGATTGCCAAAGGCTGTTGAAGTAGTTGTAGAAAAGAACAAGGAAGCCGACTTCGTATCTGCCTTTAGCAATGCCGATTACTATGATTACTACGAACATAAGTCGGAATCCCTGACCCCACAAGCCTTTGACGCCATAGGCTGTTTGATACCAAAACAATCTGGTCCGAATGAATCCAAAAAGTTCTGACGTGGTCCGGTTGAGTATCTCAGAGAGTGGTTTGATCATGGACATCACCTTGATGCTTCTGACGTTATTGACGGATTCAAACAGCAATCCTGAAAGATCTTCTTCTTTTGCATTTACTACCCTGGAGGCTGCAGCAGCTCGTCGTGTGAAAAGAAACGAAATGATGAAGTAAGTTATAAGAAATACAATCGTAATAAGGGTGATGGTTCTGTCAAAACTGCTGATGATAAGGAGGATACCTATAAGGTTTACTGATGTCTCAAGGAAAGTCCCAGTCCACATCCTCATGATTTTGTCGAAGGCGTATGATCCGCGGTCTATTCTTTTGAGCTTGTTGCCGGCATTTTCTTTCTCGTGCCAAGCCATATCAAGCTTGAAGAGATGATTCATGGTCTTGAGCTGGGCATCGAGCGCAATTCTTTCGCTCATTTTGTTGCCTAGCATTTTTGAGTAGAAGATTCCTACATATCTTATTATTACTGCTGCAATCCAAATTGTGAGAACTGCCCAGAAAGGCGCTAGCGATTGTCCTGCTTGGTAGTGCGTAAAAAACGTAATTGTCGTAGCAAGGGCGTATGTAGGATAGAGCCAGACTATGTCGCTTATGATTCTTAGAAACGTCGAACCGAAAAATTGCCATTTGTATGGCCTTATAAATACAGCGAAGTCTTTGATTAAATCAACATTCGTATACGGCTTGAATTTTTTAGAAGGAGATTCAAGAGACATTCCATACAGTATACAAGGCCCTGAGAAAAAGGAAACAACCAGAAGATAGTAAATAGATTGACATAAGGCCTTCAAATGCTAGTTTTAAGTCAGATTTTGACAACTCAACTACACAATTATGAGAATTCAACGAATGTTTCTTCCTGGTCGAAAACCAGGGCAGGAACGATGCCTGAATATTGGGCTTACTCGACCTCTTACGAGATCGGAGAGCGTTATGTTGGACTGGCTTATTGCTGGTCCGATTGAAATTCACAACCTTAGCAAGGAGAGTGATCTCCAGGGCAGGGTTCTCGAAGTTGGACCGCGGGTAGCAATTGAAACACCTGCGTCTTCCAACATTGTCTCCATATGTAAGGAAATCGGCTTGCCGGTCACTCGCGTGGAAGAGAATCGAAGACTCGTCGTGCCGCGGGGAAGCGACTTTAAGCAGTTTGCTTTGTCGCACCACGATCCTCTTGTCGAAGACGTTTTCGAAAAGCCGCTTGAATCATTCAGGGTCAACCTGCGTCCCGAAAAGGTACGTACGGTCCTGGTGAGCAAGCATGGCAAGAAAGCTCTCATCAAAATCAACAAGTTGCTCGGCCTCGGCTGGGACGACTGGGATATTGAAATGGTGTACGACCTTATCATCAAGGTGATCGGTCGTGACCCTACTGACGTCGAGCTGTTCCAGCTCGCTCAGATGAACAGCGAACATTGCAGGCACTGGTTCTTCAAGGGAATCATGTGTCTCGACGGCGAAGATATGAAGGAGTCCCTCCTTGATCTTATCCGTCGTCCGCTTCAGGAGCAGATTGCACGCGGCAAGACTAATAGTCGCGCTGCTTTCGATGACAACTCGAGCTCAATCGAAGGCTTCACGGTACCTACGTATGTACCTCTCCATCCGGGGAATTTAAGTGAGATCGTATTGCGCGAATGTAGAACGCATATCATCTGGACTGCGGAAACGCACTGTCATCCGACTGGAGTTTCCCCATTCTGGGGAGCTGCTACCGGCACTGGCGGTTGCATTCGCGATGTTCAAATGATGCGTCGTGGAGGAACTCCGGCATGGACCATGTGCGGCTACGCGACGGGGAATCTCAATCTCCGTAATTACATTATTCCGGGCGAGAGTAGGTTTGCTTTGTCAGACCGATTTGCGAGCCCGCTCAGAATCATGATCGAGGGTAGCAATGGCTGCGCCCGCTATGGAAATGAGTTTGGCATTCCGTGCCCGATCGGCTTCACTCGTACCTTCGGCCAAATGGTCGGTGGTAAGAGACGGGAATATATTAAGCCCATTCTCTTCGCAGGTACCGGCGGATTCATGCCTGATACCCATCGAACTAAAGGTAAGCCCCGCAAGGGATTGCTTGTGGTATCGATCGGTGGAGTGGCGTATCCGGTGGGAACGGGAGGAGGCGCGGCTTCCAGCATGGCTGGCGGCGACAACAGCGTGAAGCTTGATTTCGCTTCCGTCCAACGCGGCAATGCTGCTGAGGAAAGGATGATGGATGAAGTTATCTACGCCTGTATCATGATGGGGAAATGGAACCCAATCATTTCCGCGCACGATCAAGGTGCAGGAGGTCTTTGCAACGTCATCACTGAAATTGTTTCTCCTGCCGGCGCCCGATTGAATATCCGCAAGGTGACACTCGGTGATACGACTATGGGAGTGCTCAAGATTTGGTGCTCAGAATTCCAAGAACGGAATGCCGTCTTGGTTACGCCTGCGGGTCTTCGGATTCTCAGGGCTATCTGTTTGCGCGAAGGACTTCCAATCGATGTTTTGGGCAAAGTTACAGGTAAGGGCCGTATCGTGCTGGAAGACTCACACTCTGCCGTCACACCGGTCAACCTGCCTCTGGGCCCTATTCTCGAAAATGTTCCTCGCAAGCGCTTCGTCGACAGTACGAAGGAGTGCAAGCTCAAGCCATTCAAAATTCCGAAAGGGAAAAGTTTGGCCTCATTGCTCAAGCGCGTCATGGCTTTGCCATCCGTAGGATCGAAAAATTGGATCATTCGGAAAAAAGACCGCAGTGTTGGAGGTCGCATAGCGCGGCAGCAGGGATGTGGACCATTCCAACTTCCTATTTCCAATCTTGCGGCTATCACGCTCAGCCTCTACACCGAAAGGGCGGCCGTATCTGCGGTCGGCGAACAGCCGATCAAGATGCTTGTCAGCACTGAGGCGGGTGTCCGTATGTCAGCAGCCGAGGCGCTCATGAATATTATGTGGGCACCTATCGATGGAGGGCTATCGGCGCTTAAATGTTCAGTCAACTGGATGTGTCCAGCGAAGCGTCCGGGCCAAGCGGTACTCATGTATCGCGGGGTTAAAGCTATCAGCGACTTCTTCTGCGCCCTTCGGGGAATGCAGCCTGACGGAGGCAAGGACAGCTTGTCTCTTCTGGCCAAAGTTGGTGATGAAGAAGTAATGTCACCTGGAACAGTGGTTGTTTCAGCATACGGCTCAACGCGTGATGCGCGTAAAATTATCACTCCGAACATCAAGCGATCAGGCGAAAGCCTTATCGGGTTTGTCGATCTCTCACGAGGTCATCAGCGACTTGGTGGTTCGGCTATCGCTCAGACCTTTAAACAGGTCGGAAACAATAGTCCCGATGCGGACATCAAACTCCTTAGTGATGGGTTTAATGCGGTTCAGTCCCTTATTCGCAAAGGCCTTATTCTCTCCGGTCACGATCGGAGCGATGGGGGCCTCATCACTATGCTTGCCGAAATGGCTATATCTGGGCCAAGCGGCATGAAACTTCGCTTCCGTCCCAATGATGCAGACTACGCCGCTTTTCTCTTTAATGAGGAGCTCGGTTTTGCGATCGAGTACGAGCGCGAGCATCACAAGGAAATCTTGGATGTTCTGCACGAATACGGACTCATGGAACACTTCCAGGAAGTTGGTTGTACGATCAAGGACGAAAAGTTCTCCATTGCGTTTGGATCTGACGGTCCTGTTGTTCTCGAAGAGGACATCAAGACCATCCGGATGTGGTGGGAAGCAACAAGCGACCGCATGGAGGAAGAGCAGATGAACAAGCGCCTCGTCCGGCAAATGGCGAAGAGTCCGCATCGGCATGAAGTGCCGCAGTGGAATCTCTCGTTTACGCCGAAGGCGGTGCGCAGAAAATCTGTTCGGACATCTCCTAAGGTTGCCGTCATTCGTGCTCGAGGGAGCAACGGCCATCGCGAAATGCAGGCCGCATTCAACTACGTAGGCTTCAGGGCTTACGACGTTACCATGAGCGACTTGCTCAGAGGTAAGGCCAATCTCCAGGAGTTTCGTGGAGCGGCATTTGTGGGCGGTTTCTCATACGCCGATGCGCTGGGAAGTGCTAGGGGGCAGGCTGCTCTTATCAAGTTCAGCCCGCTTGCCAAAGCCTTCCAAAGGTTCATCGGTCGTGCGGATACGTTTACATTCGGCCCATGCAATGGTTGCCAGCTTGGCACCTTGCTGGGTATCGCTCCGGGACTCGGAGAAGAACATCAGCCCTACATGGATCACAACGTGTCAGGGAAATTTGAATCAGGATTATCCAACGTCAGAATTGAGAAAACCCCGTCGATAATGTTGCGGGGGATGGAAGGATCCACGCTTGGAGTGATCGTATCACATGGAGAGGGAAGGTTTGTCTTTCCAAACAGAGAAGCGCTGTCGCTCATTGAACGAGAACAGCTCGTAGCGTTGCGCTACACTCTGCCGAACGGCACACCAACTCAAGAATATCCGTTCAACCCGAACGGCTCTCCTCACGGTATCGCCGGCATTACCAGTCGCGACGGCAGACATCTGTTCGTGATGCCTCATCCAGAACGTCTTACTCGTGATCTCGTATGGCCATGGATGCCTGACTCGTGGGCCAACTTCAAAGTAAGCCCATGGGCGCAGGTCTTCGAGAATGCCAAGTTGTGGACATAAAACTAAGCCCTAACCGGCTTGGAGTTGAGTAAGAACCTTAAACAAGAACCCCGCTGTCGCAAGACGGCGGGGTTTTCTTCTGTTGATACTGTATGATATATGAAGCCTTCTTCATGAAGAGCTCATGTTCATATGGCTTAATGTCAAAGGTGGTCAATTTTAGTTAATATCGCACGTTATTTAATCGCATTATTATTTAAGTTATGAATACAAAATCTATTGTTTGGATCGTAATCGCAATCGTAGTTATAGGTGTCATCTTGTACGCAGTCGCAGCACCTAAGGATCCAGAGCCAAATAATCCTCAAGCACAAGTTGATTTCAAGGAAGCAGGAACATTTGAGGGATCATTCGCAGAATTGGCAGCACGTGGAGGTAACTACACATGTACATTTGATCAGAAGACTGACACCTCAGAAACAGAGGGAACAATCTATATCTCAGGAGCTAATATCAGAGGAGAGTATAAGACTGAAGTTGATCAGGCGAGTTCTTCTATAGATGCAAAGGTTGAAAGCAACATGATCCAGAAAGATGGATTCATCTACGGATGGTCACCAAGTCTTCCGCAGGGATTCAAGTTTTCACTAGCAGCCGCTCAGAATACATCTGCAAGCGTGCCAGCATCAGCTAAGCCTCCAGTAGATCTTACACAGAAGTTCAAGTACACATGCAAAGATTGGAATGCAGATATGTCAAAGTTTGAGTTGCCAAGCGGTGTAACATTCCGTTAATTCAAATCTCATTCTTCGATGGTTTACTATAGTTGGTCAGATTAGTTTATAGACTAACGCATATTCCATGAACAAAAATACATCAATCATAGTAGTTGTCGTCATTCTCATTATTCTTCTGGGTATCTGGCTAGCAAACAGAAATGATTATCCTGATACCGATAATGATTTGCAGAATGTTCCTGCGGCTACAAATTCGAATAATAATACAGGCACTCCAGGAACAGTGAATACTGTGACGACTACCTCGACAACGACAGTTACTACGGGTGTACCTGTGGGAACCAAGGCGTTCACTGTCGCTGCAACAAACTTCAAGTTTCAACCTGTTGAGATGCGTGTAAAACAGGGCGACAGAGTCAGGGTGACTCTCGATAACCAAACTGGCAGGCATGATTTCGTCCTCGATGAATTCAATGCTCGCACAGCGGTTCTCGATGGAGGACAACAGCAGACGATTGAGTTCGTTGCTGACAAGAAGGGAACCTTCGAATACTACTGCTCGGTGGGAACACATCGACAGATGGGAATGAAAGGAAATCTGATTGTTGAGTAAACGTAGAATGGAAAAGAAAAACCGCCTTGAGAAAGGCGGTTTTTCTTTTATTAAACTTCATACATTTTTTATCTAAAGTATGTTATCTTTTCTAAGTATTTATGACAGACGCAGCTGTTACCACCGAAAAACCAAAGGCAGAGAAGAACGGCATGGCCGAGCTTTTTGCGCTTCTAATGCCTTATAAATGGCTGATTTTAGCCATGCTTTTTATCGCTGTGGTAGCTGATCTTGTTGTTTTGGCTATTCCAAAATTAGTGGCACATGGTATAGACACCTTCACACAGGGAACATTCAATCTTTCTTGGGTAGCTACGTGGTTTGTCATTGTGTGTATTTCCATTTTCGTACTCTCATATGGCCGAAGCTTGATGCAGACATATTCAGCAGAGAGGGTGGCGAGAGATTTGCGAAACACTGTTTCAGCGAAGATCTCAAAGCAAAGCTACTCATATGTTGAGAAGATTACATCTTCAAGACTCCTTACTAACCTTATCTCAGACGTAGATGCAGTCAAAGAGTTCGTAGGGTCCGCATCTGCCATTCTCATCTCATCATTTTTTCTTATTATCGGAACGGGAATAATGATGGTCATCACCAACTGGAAGCTTGGTTTGGTGGTGCTTACAATGATCCCACTTATTGGTGGAACGTTTTTCGTTGTTTTCTCCAAGGCAGGTCCGCTCTTCGGCCGATCACAGGGAGTGATTGATACTCTTAATGCACTCATCAATGAAAGTATTTTCGGCTCGGCCCTAATTAGGGTTCTCAATTCGGATCACTATGAATACATGAAGTTCATGAAAGCGAACGAGGAGGCGAAAAAAGTAGGAATAGATATTGTTGCGGTTTTCACTGTTGTTATCCCGATTACATTTTTTGTAGCCAACTTGGCCATCTTGGCTGTCCTGGCTCTGGGAGGAAGATTTGTGGTGTTCGGTACCATGTCACTTGGAGAGTTCGCAGCATTCAACACATATATCACCATCCTTGTTTTCCCAATCATCATGATTGGATTCATGGCGAGCTCTATCAGCAGAGCTACAGAGTCATACAAACGAATTCGCGAGGTGCTTGATCACGAGGAGAGAGAAGAGACGGGTACTGTTACAAAAACACTCAAGGGAGATGTGGAAGTCAAAAACCTAACGCTTACCTACGGCGACAAAAATACACTCAAGGATATTTCTTTTCAGGTAAAAGCTGGCAGCAAGACAGCTATCATTGGTCCTACTGCTGCCGGCAAAAGCCAGCTTCTCTATGTAATGACGGGTTTGCTCAGGCCTACATCTGGAGATGTGTTTTTCGATGGTGTGAGCATATCTGATTATGACAAGGAAGCACTCCATAAGCAGGTGGCGTTTGTTTTCCAAGACAGCGTTATGTTCAATCTTTCGATCAGACAGAACATCGCATTCAGCCAGGAGGTATCAGAAGAAAACATGAGGAAGGCCTTGGAGACAGCCGAGCTCAGTGATTTCGTGAAGGATCTTCCTGATGGTATTGAAACCAACGTTGCAGAGCGAGGTACCAGCCTCTCAGGAGGACAGAAGCAGCGCCTCATGCTTGCTCGAGCGCTCGCTCTCAATCCTCGAATACTTCTTCTCGACGACTTTACTGCCCGAGTAGACTCTGCTACAGAGCACAAAATTTTGAGCAATGTTGAGAAAAACTATCCTGAACTTACACTCATCTCTGTCACGCAGAAGATCGCACCGGTCGAAGGTTATGATCAAATAATCCTTCTTATGGAAGGAGAGCTGCTTGCCAAGGGTGTTCATAGCGAACTTCTGGAGTCTTCTCCGGAATACGTTCAGATATACGAGTCCCAGAAGAGCACTAACGAATTTGAGAAAAAGAAAAGCCATGGAATATGATCTAGCAAAAATAACTGAGAGCAGGGAATCTTCCTCGAAGAAAGAGGATTCTATGACCGTGCGTGAGGTAATTAGCAGGATGAGATTTCTCATGAGGGATGAGAAGAAGAATTTTATTCTGGCCCTCATTGCTATTCTTCTCGATTCTGCGTTCAACCTGCTCGGTCCATTAATTGTTGGTTACACTATTGATACATATGTGCAAGGCGAGGATTACCATGGCGTATTGGTATTCTCAGGTATCCTTTTGGCCGTTTATATTTTGGAATTCATTGCGAGCTACGTCCAAATGAAAATCATGGGAGGGGTGGGACAGAGAACTCTTTTCAGTCTTCGTAACACGCTTTTTGTAAAACTTCAGTCTTTGCCTTTGGCATTCTTTAACGCCAACCGAACTGGAGATCTTATCTCACGCATCAATGATGACACTCAGAAGCTCAACAACTTTTTCTCGGAGACCATCATGCGTTTCCTTGGAAGCATTTTCGTTCTGGCTGGTGCAGCGATATTTATCGTAGTAATAAATTGGAAGCTTGGTATTGCTGCTCTTATCCCAGCAGTTGTTATTACGGTTTTCAGCCAGCTTGTATCTGGCAGAGTGAAGCATCGAAGCAAGCTCAGTCTCAGGGCTAACGGAGCATTGAGCTCAGAAATCCAAGAGAGCCTCACGAACTTCAGAGTGGTTGTCGCTTTCAATCGACGTGATTATTTCAGGCAGAAATTTAGCGAGAAGAATACCGAGAACTACAAGGCAGCTATGAGGGCGGGTCTCTGGAACGACTTCTTCGGACCGGGATATGATTTCATGAACTATGGAGCTCAGCTCATTGTTCTCGTTTATGGTATTTACCTCATCTCACTGGGTCAGTTTGGTGTAGGTCTTCTCGTAAGCTTCTTGCTCTATGTGTCTAGGTTCTATGATCCTCTCCGAATGATGGCCGTGCTTTGGACACAATTCCAGTCAGCGCTTGCGAGCTGGGACAGAGTTTCTGAGATCCTATCGCTCGAGTCTAATCTCAAGGTTGTTCCTGATGATTCTAAAAACAAATCGAACAATGCTTCACAGCCTGTTATTGAATTCAAAGACGTTTCATTCCACTACTCAAACGGAACTGAAGTTTTGAGAAATATTAACTTCAAGATGGAGAAGGGTAAAACATATGCGCTTGTTGGACCAACTGGAGGAGGTAAAACTACGACAGCGTCTCTCCTCGCACGATTGTATGATCCTACTTCAGGTAAAGTTTTGCTTAATGGCCAAGATATACGAAGCTACGAAGCAGTTGAAAGGACAAGCAAGATTGGTTTCATTTTGCAGGAACCATTCCTGTTCACAGGTACAGTTCGTGAAAACCTTCTGTATGGAAATGAGAAATATGCTGACTACACAAACGAAAAATTCGTGGAAGTTTTGAAAGAGGCTGGACTTGAGAAACTCCTCTCAAGATTTGAGAAGGGTCTCGATACACCTACATCGACAACGGATACGTCTATGAGCCTTGGTCAGAGACAGATCATTGCCTTCATGCGTGCCATGCTTCGCCATCCTGAGATTCTCATTCTCGATGAGGCAACGGCAAACATAGACACTATAACTGAAGAGCTGCTTGAGGAGATTCTAAAGAAGCTTCCAAAGGAGACAACTCGCGTTATTATCGCTCATCGCCTCAATACAATTGAAAGTGCTGATGAAATATTCTTCGTAAACGGCGGAGAGATCAAGGCTGCAGGTTCGCTCGAACATGCTATGGACATGCTTATGAAAGGACAGAGAAGGAGTTAGGACGAGTAGGTGCTTAACATCTAAAGGCATTCATTGAACACTCATCGAATCCGCCATATAATTTGATATATCAGCTAATTTTTCTATTTATGAGAAATATTCTTTACATCATCATTATAATCATCGTTGTGTTGGTGGGTATCTCGCTTTTCTCTAACAGAAATACTGACGCACCTCTCACTGGAGATCAGACCAATATCAATATGCTTGCTACTTCAAGCACAGTTGAGATTGCTAGCAGAGAAGCATCGTACTACGGTACATCGACGAGAGGATGGTACGCCGAACCTAGGGAGGAGGGTAATTATCCTGGAGTGATTGTGATTCATGAGTGGTGGGGATTGAATGATCAAATAAAACAGACCGCAGAAGAGCTCGCAAAGAATGGTTACAAAGTACTTGCCGTCGATCTCTATAACGGCAAAATCGCAGCTACTTCAAGTGAGGCTATGGCATATTCCAGAGGCATTAACCAAACAGACGCGCTCAATAATATGAAGGCAGCGGCTCAGTACTTGCAGAATCAGGGAATCACGAAGATTGCTTCGCTCGGCTGGTGTTTCGGTGGAGGGCAGTCTCTGCAGCTTTCGTTGAGCGATCTCAAGCTTGATGCTACTGCTTTGTACTACGGTCAGCTTGTAACAGAGAAGGATAGGTTGGCATCAGTGGACGCGCCTGTTCTCGGTATTTTCGGAGATAAGGATACTTCAATACCTGTCGCCAGAGTTCAGGAATTTAAACAGCAGCTTGATGAGTTGGGTATAACAAACGAGGTGTACATCTATCCTGGAGTGGGACATGCTTTCGCCAATCCTTCGGGCATGAACTATGCTCCTGAGGAAACAAAAGACGCGTGGGCAAAGACACTTACATTTCTTAACACACATCTCAAGTAGTAAGAAATTAATGTTCTCTTCAGACTCGAATTTGATAATGGAAGCATAGATACGTTTATAATTAATTTCAAACATTTATGCTTACAACCATTGCAATCGTATTGTTGGTTCTATGGGCAGTCGGATTTCTAGGCTTTCAGATAGCAGGCGGTCTGATCCACGTTCTTCTCGCTATAGCTATCATTGTCTTTGCGATTCGTCTCATCCAGGGAAGGAATCCAGTTCAATAAAAGTCCCGTAGAAGCAATAGATAAAATCACATCTCATGAGATTTATTTCTACGACAATTATCGTCGTGGCGGCTCTTGCCGTTATTGGAATTGCTTACAATGCTTTTGGCAAAAGAGGCATTCCTGATTTGCTATTGCCAGGAAATATAAATAACAATGTGGGTAGTAGAGAACCTTTAGAACCCTTGGAAGGCACTCCTGTCTTGGGTAGATCCTCAACATATACAAATAGGAAGTATGTATATGAGCTGAAATATCCTCTTGGTTTTGCTGCAAGAGAAAATACATCGCAGTACGTATCGATAGGTATTCCAACCGGAGGAACATCGGATACGTTTGTTGCAGGAACCGTGGTCGAGAGTGGGGAAGCGGGCTATAGGAATTTCAATGATTTTATTTTTGATTACGCACAGCTTCTGTGTACATCTGATGGTCCTACAGAAACTATTGGTTGTCCGCGTGTTGAACGCCAGAGAATGTACATGACTTCTACGGGTTTCGAGGTGACTGAACTCTACTACAGATTGGTGACTGAAAACTTACAGACAGGGCAGAGGATTAGTTCTCTCTTTGGTCCAATCTATGCATTTGATCTTGCGTCTACTACTCCTCAATCTGATTTCGCTGCTTTGTTTATCTATAGACCCTATGGTGCTACATCTACGCAGGCAACTCCAGAGTTCGTAAGGGGAATAGCGAATACTGTGACCATTGGTTCAATAGAGAACAGATAACTACGTTGTGTACACAACAAAAAACCACCCTATATAGAGTGGTTTTTTGTTTCGCTATGGCTGCACTACAGTTGCGGTGTGAGTGCGTCCGTGGCTAATTCGAGAAGGCTAGTCGAGTACTAGTACCGATGGAGTTTCATAGTCCTGTTCCGGTGAAGTTACCTCCTGAATTGTAGGTTGTACTGCGGTCTCTGCGAAGTTAATTGAGTAAAGCTGTGCTCGATATGATCCAGATACTGAAGGATCAAAGTATACGGTGAGTCGGAATGTTGCTGAGCTTCCGTCATTGATTCTTACGAAGCTTCCAGTTCGAGAGCCTCCGTTAAGGTGCTCAAGGGTCGCTGTTGTAGTTCCTGTAGTAACTGTTACGTTGCTTGCAGTTTCAATAAGGTAGTTTACTCCAGTATCAGTCTCTGCTGTTCCTTGGAAGGCTGAAAGCTCTACGTAAGCTGGGTCTTCGAAGGCTTCAACAGTGAAGTCGATAGTGTATACACCCTGGTCGTCGCTGTTTGTTGTGTTGACGTTGGTTCGAACTGATGCGTTCCTTGTGCCATTATCAACCATGGTTCCTGATGTTCGAAGGGTAAGAAGTCCTCCTTCTGCATCACCACCACCGATCTCTGTGTCATCTCCTTCCTCGTCCTCTGATTCAATACCAGTTTCCTGGATTGTTGCTCGGATAGATGCACCGTTAGAGTAGTTGCCATCGAGCTCTCGAATGTCGGCTCGTATTTCAACGTCTACAGTTTCATCCTCTTCGACATCGAAGTCGACGTCATCGAATGATACAGACACATCGCCTGTTCCACCCACTGATTCGCTTGCCACCTCTTCGTCATCTACAAAGAGATAAAGAGTGTCAATAATGTCGCTCGCGTCTGCTCCTGTCGCATCGAGGTCAACAGTAAGATCGGTAACTGTGTTGGTCTGATCTTCGCTGTCGAGTGTGAATGCGAGGAGAGTTACGTCTTCAGTTGTCTCGTCTTCATCGATAGATACTGTCCTATCATCATTGTCTGCGTCATCAATGTTGATATTGAGATCTCCTACTGATCGCTCTCCGACACGGAATGTGTCTTCAAGATCGTCTGTGCTATCGACGTATGTCTCTGTGATGTTTGCTTCGTCAATTGCTCGGATTCCGTCTGTTGGGATTCTGACCACGATGTCAGTTGTTTCGTCATCGCTCTCTACAGAGCTAACTGCATCCACAGTAACGTAGAGTCGTCCTGTCGCGTCCTCGTTGATTCTTGCGTTAAGGCCTGTGAATCGGAATGAGAAGATTTCATCGTCGTCCTCAGCATCGTCTATATCCATTGTGTCGATGACCCTTCCATCAAGTACAAGGCTGACTGAGTCGATGTATCGGTCTAGGTTGTCGCTCTCGTTTCCAGCTGCTCCTGAGAGATCGAATTCAACATCCACTCGGCTAAGGGTAATGTCAGAATCCTGAGCTTCAAACTGAATACCCAAGACTCGTGCATCCTCCTGTCCTTCTTCCACTGAAGAGTCTGTTCCTCCTGATACCTCAATTTCAGTTAGCTGACCCTCGCTTCCATCATTTGTTGGATTAGGGTTAGTTGTAGGAGTACATACGAATCCTACTGGACATACTGCTACTGGGGGATTGTTAGGAGTACATGTGAAGCCTGTCGGACATGTTGGAGGTATAACCACCACTGGGCCTCCTCCCATTGAGTTGAGATTTGCTCGGGTGATTGGGCCGAAATATCCTGTTGCAGGAATTCCAGCTGAGGCCTGGTATCGGGCAAGCGCTGCTCGCGTCAATTGTCCAAAATAACCCATGGCAACGCCTGGGGGCATTACAAGGTGGCCTCTTGCAACCAAGAACGTCTGAAGTGCGACCACATCCGCACCCGTGCTTCCTATTGTAAGGTCACGAGTATATGCAGGAGTGGTTACCACGACTGCCGTTGTTGTGGTTGTTGTCACCTGAGCTTCAGCTCGCGGTGATGCCTGGCCTGCGACGGCAAATGCAGCAACAAGTGTCATTGCCATTGTTGCGATCACGGAACCAGTTTGAAATAATTTCTTTCTGTTCATAATGGTAATTTAAAATAATTAGTAAATGTTAGTAATAATGACTTAGTGTCGTCTATTCAGTTGTGACTATTACTAAGCGTAATCATGGAATCGACCTAGTCCTATGGTTTCGCTTGGTACGTAAGTGATGACACCTCCGGAGGGGCTTATCTTACTGAATCTCGATGTTATTTCTTCATCATGTGCTCATATTTTGCCTGGTCTTGTCACAAAAGAGGGTAGAAATGGGGTGGGCGAACAAAAGGGCTTAAGCTATGGATTATATGTAAGATTAAAGGTATAAATGTGTCATATATGGTAGAGATCAAGCGACAGTTCGAAAAGGCCTACGAAGACTACGCAAATGCCATATTTCGGCACTGCTATTTCCGGGTTCATGACAGGGAACGGGCTAAAGAGCTGGTTCAGGAGGTTTTTACCAAGACCTGGCAGTATTTGGCTCAGGGCCATACTATCGATAACATTCGAGCTTTTCTCTACAGGGTAGCCCACAACCTCATCCTTAATGAGTGGAGAAAACAGTCAGAAGCTTCCTTGGATAGTATGAGTGAAGATGAGGGGTTTGATCCTCAGAATGACGATGATTTGAAAATCGTGAGCGATGCTGATGCAGGGATACTGATGAAGTATCTCGACAAGCTTCCAAAGAGAAATCGCGATGTCATCGTTATGAGATATATAGACGAGATGGGAGTGAACGAAATTGCAGCCGTTACAGGAGAGAGTGTGAATGTCATTTCGGTGAGAATTCACAGGACGCTCAAGCAGCTGAAAACAATTTTACAAGAATATGAAAACAGAGCTTAACAAACTATTCAATAGCGCCAAGACTGTCTCAATGACGGTTTCGGAACACAGGACTGTTAAACAGGCTATTTTGAAGTACGTGGACGAGAGTCCTAAGCTCCTCCTCAAACCACAGAGGATACTTTCACCTTTTTCATACGGAGAGTACGTGTTGGATATGACATTTGGAATACGACACAGTGCCAAGAAGATGGGCGCGCTCGCCTCAATGGCCGCTGTCTTTGCAATGACAGTTACAACACTGTTTGCTGCTGAAGGTACATTGCCTGGAGACACTCTATATTCTGTGAAGCTCAACGTTAACGAGAAGGTGGTGAGCAGCTTTGTAAATGATCCTAAGGAGAAAATAAAACGTGAAGCCGAACTTGCTGAGCGACGACTCGCTGAAGCGGAGCTTGTAGCACAGAGCAAGAGCGTCCGAAAAGACGTCGATAACAAAGACATGATTCTTCTCGCAAAGAACTTCGAGGAGCATGCCCAGAATTTTCATAATCAAATAAAGGAAGTGAAGGAACAGGATCGAGATGAGGCACTCAAGGCCGGCGTTAGTTTCGAGTCTGTACTCAGTGTGTACGACAAGACGATTACATCAGCTGCTAACAAAGACTCACAGGTCAAAGATCATTTGAAGGACATTCAGGCCAAGATCGCTGAACAGAATAGCCAGACAGAAGGTTTCATCAATCTTATTACCGAAGAGAAAACAGTACTTGCTGCAGCAGATAGTATCGACAGGTACCAGAAGCAGCTCAAGAAGAAATTAGTTGATCTCGAGGAGGATCTCGAATCGCTTGATAAGAAGGTAGACAGCGGAGCAAAGAAATCAACAACGACGATTGATGTTCTTGTCTATGCGGAATATGAGAAACGAGTAAAGGAAGCTGATGCACTCATCCATGACGCAAAGCTCAAGCTAAAGAACCTTAACCAAGAGGAAGAAGCTCCTAAGGTAGTTTCTATGGGAGATGAATCCAAGAATGACTCCCAGGACGACTCTAAGAACGAATCAGATGAGGATGATATCTCAGAATCAACAACAACTGCCGCAGTGGCATTGTCTACATCGACCGCGACAACTACTGACCTTGCTGCTGGTGCAACAACAACAGCTTCAACAACTAAGGATGCAACTACTCCAGCAACTTCAACAGCTTCAACGACAGTAGAAGCACCTACAGATGCGCCTACTTCGACTCCAGCAGTAGATATCAAGGATGCCTCTAAGAAGCCAAAGAACGAATCTATCAGTCCTTCAAAGGAAGAGGTGAAAGTCGAGGATGTATCCGCATCTCGAGCCAAAGCTGCAAAGGATGCACAGGAGCTCCAGGATGTTGTTACTCTCTTAAACAAAGCCGAAAGTATTATTGAGGCAGTCAAAAGCGTGATGCAGTAGGGAAGTTAAAACAGCGCGGGCCGTACGGCCCGCGCTGTTTTTGCTGTATCCTAATTCTGCTATACTTATCCTATGTTGGTGAAATCACAAAACGTGCATCTTCGAAAAATTAAGAGGGATGTGATCATAATCGCACTGAGCGTTGCCTTAGGTTTTTTTCTCCATCGCATTGGCTTCTTCTCATACGTATCTTCACTCAATTTCGGCATTAAGTTTATCGATAGCATCATCTACGGCACGCTCTTCACCTCTGTCTTCACGACACCAATATCTATAATCGCTTTCGCAAACCTTGCCCACACTACCAATCTTCTTTCGATGGCACTCTGGGGTGCGATGGGTGCAGTGCTTGGAGACCTACTCCTTTTCCTTTTTATCAGAGATACACTTGCGGAAGACATCAATTATTTCGCTCAGATGCCGAAGTATCGCAAGTTCAAGGCCATCTTCAAGAGAAGAACATTTAGATGGATAACGCCTTTCGTAGGCGCACTTATCATCGCTTCACCACTGCCCGATGAATTAGGTGTTGCCATTATGGGATTTTCTCACGTTCGCACAGCCGTCCTCATTCCTGTTTCGTTTGCTATGAACTTCTTAGGTATCTTTTCAATAGGGCTTATTTCTCTGGCGAGTGGGGTTTAGTGGGGGGGGGTTGAATGGGTTGATTGGATTTTAGTTTGTCTGAGGTGTGCATGCTTGGGAAAATTAATCTGGAAAGTTGTGCCTTGGTTTACTTCGCTCAAGACTTCTATTGTTCCTGAAAAGTCATTCTCGATAATGTCTTTGATCATTGGTAACCCGAATCCAGTACCTTGATCCACAGGTTTTGTAGTAAAGAACGGCTCGAATATTTTGTGAATAATAGAGGAGGTGATGCCCGACCCGTTATCAACCACAGACATTCTTACGTACTGAGAATCTTCTTGTAAGGTAAGGGTAATAATGCGTTTGCCTATATTGTTAGTCTGATGCGAGTTGGTATCAATACTGTATGAATCAATAGAATTTGATATGAGGTTGGAAACGATCTGTCTAAATTTTACTGGGCTTCCATAAATAACAATACTTTTAGTGAGATGCTCATGCATAATGCTAATGCCTTTCCGAGTGGCATTGAATCGTTGGAGCTCAATTGTATCCTGAGCCTCAGCTATCATGTCAAAAATTTCTTCTTGTGAAGAACGGCTAATTTGTTTACGTACTTTACTTGCGAACCCCTCCATGCGTTTACTTGCTTGGAGAGCCATTTCTAAGTGCTGCCTGACAAGTGGCAAGTTAGAATCGGAAACAGTCTTTAGTTTGGAAATATTGAGACATACGGATGTGAGGGGATTGAGGAGATCGTGAAAAAGGCCGGTGGAAAGTTTCCCAAATTCAGCGAATTGATAAAGCTGGTTCATTTTTTCCATCTGAGCGATTTTGAGTTGGTGGGTACGTTCCTCCACTTTGACCTCAAGCATATCGCGTTCGACTTTTAATTCCTGCTCAGATTTTCTAGCTCTTTGAAGAGACTTTTCTATTTCTCTATTTGAAAGCCAGGATATAAGCATAAGTAAAAGAAACAGGACACTGTACTTGATACCATCAATTGCTTCTGGATCCTCAATTCGCCAGGATAGGTTGGGGTGGTATAGTCCGTATTCTTGGAGATATCCTGTTGTGACGGTCAATGCCATAAGAAGGCCAGTAATTGCGAATCCAAACCTTGTATTTATGAGAATGCTTGAGATTACTATTATTACTGCATATGAGAGAAGGCTGGATGGTAAGTTGATACCCCAACGATATACGGCGTAGGAATTTGTGAGTGCGTATGCCCCAATCAGTACAAAAGAAATTACACGGACGTAGCCTATGCGGGCGAGTATATACATAATCACAAAACCTGCGAGGATAGAACTGAACATTAAAAATGATACCCCGGTATATTCGGAACCTTTTGTAATTGAAGCGTACAAAACTAATGTGTCTAAACAAGCAAGCGTAACAATAGATCCTAGAAGTATGACGGTAAGGATAAACTCCTTACGCCTGCTGTCTTCGTCAATTGATTTTGGTTTTACGAACCGAGAATAGGAAAAATGAATACTCTGGCCAATAATTTTTAAATTGAGCGGTAAGACTATCACTAGAAGGTATTCATTAAATGCTTAGCTATAATAATACTTTTATATATTATCAAATTATTTAGTTTGAATGGGGTATGTATTCTGATCTTATCTATACAAATAAGTATAAGGAGGGAAGATAAAGTAAAAATAAAAAAGTATTAAAATTGAAAGACCCGAGCATTTTCATGCCCGGGTCTGTTGATTGGTCGTCGTTGTTTCGCTGGGTTACCTGCGAAATTCGTTGGTTGTTGTGAGTCTTCGTTGGACTTTCTGCCTGCACAGCGGCATATAGCGCGTGCGATAGTGCAGGAAGCGGTCCCAAATCACGAATGCCAGCACAGCTCCAATGACCAATGGTATTTCTTGTCCGATAAACATAGTTCCTCCAATGTCGTTTGTTTCCTCTAGAAAACGTGACAGCCACGTTTAGCTGTTAATATTATATATCATAATACCATATATGTCAATGACTTGGCTTCATCTTCTTTTCAAAAAATCAGAGGTATAATAATGGAACTAAAACATAATTATAAAAATGAAGAGATCCCCATTTATAGTAATAATCGTAGTGTTGGTGGTATTGGCGATCGCCGGTTTTGTATATTCAAGATATAACGAGTCGTCATGTGTTGCAGAGCAGTGCATGACTGAATACGCGGGCACATATGTTGCAACAAAATCTCAGGATGCACGAACAATGCGTCTTTTGACTGCTGGAACAATGTCACTCGAAACTGCAGGAACTAACGGACAAGAACCGACTGTAGAGATTGGAACATGGACCGTTGATAGCGAAGGACGAATTGCTGTTACTCTGAAGGGTAATATGGCAGAACTATATCCAGTTGATCGGAATATTCTTTTTGAAAAAAAGGGTGGGAATCTCATAGCTCTCGAATATGATCAGACAATATATGGCACAGACGGTTTGAATTTTAAGAAAACAGAAGATTACGATTCTACATCTAACGTCACTCCAGTCCCAAATCTTCCAACAGAAGATGATATCGCAACGACTACAGCGACCAGTACTCGAGCGGTTCCATTTGGTAAGGTAACTCTCTCGCTTGGAGAAACAGCACAATTCCAAGGTCTTGCACTGACACCTGTCTCAATCGCGGAAGACAGCCGATGTGCTCAGGGTCTTCAGTGTATTTGGGCTGGTACCGTTCGCCTTAACATTAGAGTCGCTTCCGGAATGGGAACGAGTAATGAAATTGTTAGCCTCGGAGGAGCTATAACAACTGAATCTGAAACTATTGCACTCACTGCTGTGGAGCCTTATCCTGTGAAGGAGACGACTATCTCACCTGGATCATATCGTTTTGTATTTAATGTAACTAAGACTTCAGGAGCAGCTGCAAAACCAGCGCCTGCTGCACCAGCACCTATCGCAGCTGCTTGTTATGTTGGAGGATGTTCATCTCAGATTTGTAGTGATAATCCAGACATTGCATCTACATGCGAATTTCGTGAAGAATACGCATGCTACAGGACAGCCAAATGTGAACGACAGTCCAGCGGCTCATGTGGATGGACGCCCACCGCGGAACTTAATTCTTGCCTTAAAAGATAACCATAATATTCGATGAACATAGGACTTGTAGGTCATCCAGCAGTAGGTAAGGATATCGTCGCCAATTTTATCGTCAAAAATTATGGATACTCTCATGTATCTACAAGTGATTTGATTCGGGAATATATTACAGAGCACAATCTTGGAATTGCTACTCGGGAACATATGAGAGAGGTTGCTAACAATCTCAGGGCAAAGCATGGTGGAGGATATCTCGTTGAGCTAGGTTTGGAAAAGGTAAATGATAAGGCCATCATCAGTGGTATGCGGGCTGTGGAGGAAGCAGCTGCGTTCAAAAAAACAGGCGGAGTATTGCTCGCTGTGACCGCACCGCTTGAGCTTCGATACACTTGGACGCGAGGCAGGGCACGCGCTACGGACAATATTACTTTCGAAGTGTTCAAGGAACATGAGGAAGTGGAAGCGAATAGTAAGGATGCCGGTAAGCAGAATGTATATGCGGTAATGGCGCTTGCGGACTATACGATATCTAATGATGGAACTCTTGAGGAACTCTATGGAAAAATAGAGGGCATCATGAAGAAGCTTAATATAACCCATGAACAAAGCCTTTGATTGGATATTAGGAGTAGTCTTAGCTATCCTCATTGTGCTTGGGGTAGCGTACATATATTTTAATGCACATCCACAAAAACTCGCTTTGCTAGTGGGTTCAATCTCTAGTGCTGAAGTAGCTCAGGGTGAGCTTGAATCTGAGGAGGAGATTGACTCTTCGAAACCTGCAACTATTTTGTTCGTAAATACGGGCGACATGATGTTTGATCGAGGTGTACGTAAGGCAATGGCAGGAGGTCTTGATCCTTTTGAATTTTGGAGTGATCTGAAAGAAGAGGTTGAAGTGAGGTATGGAGCAAACATAGATTTGCTCGCAGGTAATCTAGAAGGTCCAATTACTGATAATCCTGTTTGTCAGAAGAAGGCTTACAGCTTCAAATTTGCGTCTACTACAGGACGGATGCTCAGGGACCAGGGTTTCCATTTTTTGAGTTTGGCGAACAACCATTCTAATGACTGCTATGCCAAAGGTTTGTTAGATACTAGAGAAAATCTCAAGCAGGCAGGTATCGTTTATGCCGGTGGGGGAAGTATTATTGATAATGCTTTCGATGTGATGACTGTCAAAGGTTCGGAGATACTGATGGTTGGTATTGATGAAACCATTCTGCCTATTCCGCTTGAAACTTTTTATACATATATAGCGCAATTGAAGCCACTCTATGATGGTGTGATTGTTAACATTCATTGGGGTAAGGAGTACGAGAAAACAGAAACAGCGCGCCAGAGGGAGATTGGTCGCAAGCTCGTTGATAGCGGTGCTCTGGCCGTGATCGGTCATCATCCGCATGTTACTGAGCCTATGGAATTGTATAAGGACGGCGTTATATTCTATTCACTTGGGAATTTCATATTTGATCAAATAGGAATCGAGGAAAATAGAGGAGGCTTGGCAGCAATAAAATTCGAGATATCTTCGACAACAAAAAACCTCACTATAAAACAAGCCGAGATGGTTCCATTTAGAATTGTTAATCATAGGCCCTGTGGTGTATCATGTAGCGATGAACAAGCAACTAGCACAGGAAATTAAGGCAGAAATCGAGAAAGCGCAGCATATTTTGCTTCAGTGTCACGTCAGTCCCGATCCGGATAGTGTGGGTAGCGTTACGGCTATGTACCAGGCCCTCAAGGGTATGGGTAAAAAGGTGACCGCTATTCAAGGAGATTCTCAGATACCAAAGGCTTTTAGGGATATTCCTTTTGTTGAAGTAATTGAGAAGAAGAACTATTTCGAGGTAGACCTCAATGATTTCGATCTATTCATCATTCTTGATTCTGCTTCTATAGACAGGATTTCTATAATCAAGCCTGTGGTTTTCCCTGAGCATCTGAAAACTATAGTAATTGATCATCATGTAAGCAATCCTGGCTTTGCGAATATAAATCTTATTGATGCTGCGTATGTGGCTACGTGCCAGATATTGTATGACTTGTTCATGATATGGGAGATACCAGTTACACCGGATATGGCCAAGTCGCTCTTCACAGGAGTCTATACAGATAGTGGAGGATTCAAATATAGAGGTGCGACATATGAACTATTGGAAGTTGGTGCCAAGCTTGCAAAGATCGCTCCGGATTATGCCAAGGCACTTTTTACAATGGAGAACAGCACAACCAGAGAGAAGCTTCTCTTTGATGGTCTAGCTCTCTCGAACATTGAGGTGGCATGCGGCGGGAATTTGGCGATATCTAAAGTTTCTCATAAGGATATTTCAGCCAACAATATTACAACTGAAGATATGAGCAGTCATTTCATTGCCAATACGCTCAAATCAGTAGAAGGATGGAACATCGGCGTGGCGATGATTGAGCAAATTCCAGGATTGGTGAAGATGAGCTTCAGAACACGAAATCCAGATGTATACGATTTGTCTAAGATAAGTGCGGCATTGGGAGGTGGAGGACATAAGGCAGCAGCTGGCGTGCATATGAAAGCAAGCCTGGAGGAAGCTCGGAATGCGGTCGTGAAGGTGGTGGATGAGTATATAAAAGCACTCTAAACATTATGGCTCCAAAAAAAGACAAATTCAGCGCGGTCTGGGTGTCTCATTCTTCAATGGGAGATTTTTTGAAGTGTCCGCGAGGGTACTATTTGAAGAATATGTACAAGGACCCAAAGACAGGTAGGAAAATATGTACCGTCAGTCCGGCTTTGGCGTTGGGTCAGGCCGTTCATAATACTGTTGAGCCTTTGGTAAAATTCCCAGCCGAAAGCAGAATGAAGCAGCCGCTCCTCGATATCTTCGAGAAAGAGTGGAAGCAGGTCTCAGGTCTCCAGGGTGGTTTCGAATCTCCAGAAGAAGAAGCTGATGCTAAGGCACGAGGTAGGGCAATGATTGAAAGAATTATCGCAAACCCCAAGCCTCTGGAACAAAAGGCAATACGACTCAAGGATGAGCTGCCTTCGTATTTTCTATCAGAAGAAGAAAACATAATACTGTGCGGCAAGGTGGACTGGATCATGTATGAGCCAAAGGATGACAGTATCCATATCTTAGATTTTAAGACAGGAAAAAACGAAGAGAGTGATGATTCGCTGCAGCTTCCTATATATTTACTTCTTCTTACGACCCTACAAAAGCGTAAGGTTACAGGCGCGAGCTATTGGTATCTTGATCGTGATGATGAGCCTATTGTAAAAGAGCTTCCAACAAAAGAAGAGTCGCTCGCAAGAGTTATGGAAGTGGCGCTCAAGGTAAAGAAAGCACGCGAGGATGTTTCGTTCGTATGTCCTCGGGGAGAGCGAGGATGTTTCTGTTGTCAGCCATTTGAGAAAATCATTAAGGGCGAAGCTAAGTATGTAGGTATTGGGGGATACAACCGTGATATGTATTTGGCTTAAGGCACTTTAGTTTGTTTGGGACTATTTGATCTCGTCTATTTTGTATCCTCTGCCGGGAACATTGTGGATGTAGTTCTTTCTTCCTCCTTTGTTGAGCTTCTTCCTGAGATTGAGTATGTGGGCTTCGATGGTGTTTGAGAAAGGGTCGCTGTCGATACTCCAAACATGCTCCATAATCATTCCTCGAGAGACAACACCTCCTCTGTTCCTAATGAGATATTCGAGAAGGGAAAATTCCTTTTTCGTAAGGTATATCTTTTTCTTGCCGCGAGAGACTTTCTGGCTGCGGACATCTATAGTCATGTCTCCTATTGTAAGTTCGCTTTCCTCCATAGTTGTTGGCCTGCGAAGCAAAGCTCTCATTCGTGCGAGTAACTCTTCGAAAGAGAATGGTTTGGTGAGGTAATCGTCCGCGCCTGCTGTAAGAATATTGACCTTGATATCTATAGCTCCAACTACTGAAAGAATGAGAATAGGGAAGGTTCTCTTGGCTGCTCGAATATCCCTGCATATGTCCAGACCATTTCGCCCTGGAAGATTGTAGTCGAGAATTGCGAGGTCGTAGTCATTGGTGCGAGCGGTGTAAGATCCCTTGAGTCCGTCTGATTCGCAGTCTACCGCGTAACCCTCGGCCTCCAGACTCAATCTTAGAAAGTCGATCATATCAGGATCATCATCTACTACAAGTATTCTCATGGGTAATATGGTTACTGCGTTTAATTATTGTCTTCGTCATTATATGATGTTTGTAAAATAAAACGATGGAATTCCTGAGATTCTTTTCATCAGAATTTTATTATTTCTTTATTTTTATTTTATCTCGATTGTGTAGGAATGTGGTATAATCCATCAAATAAGCCGTGGTATAAGGCTATAATCGACACATGAGTGACGCAGTAACAACAGTGGTTTCATTACTACAGCAAGTCCTTGAACACGGGGGATACTGGATTATTACGTTGATATCATGTCTAGAAGCGTTGCCTCTCATTGGATCTATTGTTCCAGGACATACAGTCGTTGTAGCTGGCGGATTCTTCGCTAAGCTCGGAGTACTTAATTTGTATTATGTTATCGGTCTAGCAACACTAGGTGCCATCGTGGGAGATGGAATTGGTTACTATCTCGGTAAACGTTATGGCTACTCGCTTGTAACAAGGTATGGAAAATATTTTCTTGTTAACCAGGAACAGATCGACAAGGCAAAAGCTCTTCTTGCTAAGCACACTGGAAAGTCTTTGGTATT
Organism: Patescibacteria group bacterium; assembly: GCA_040387635.1. Taxonomy (GTDB): domain Bacteria; phylum Patescibacteriota; class Minisyncoccia; order Phycocordibacterales; family PALSA-1337; genus JAZKDJ01. Next base: position 182,070 of record JAZKDJ010000001.1, on the reverse strand, counting down.
CGGAAGGTTTAATCCTATCTCTCGGGCCTTCATGCCGTTCTTTGCAGGTACGAGTAGGGTAGATCCTGTGCGGTTTTGGGTCTACAACATTGTAGGTGGAATTATCTGGGCGGTGAGCTCTGTCCTTATCGGATATGTATTTGGAGCGAGCTATACCATCGTGGCGCATTACATAGGAAGATTTACACTGATTGGACTAGGTTTGTCACTCCTGCTTGTTATTGCGTATCGATTTATAAACAAGAGACGCCATATCTTTGCGAAGTACCAGCTCTATACGCTCATCATTTCAGTATTTTCTCTTTATATTTTCTTCAAGACGTTGCAGGATACGATTTCAATTCCGTCATACATGGCGAACTTGGATGTTTGGGTGGCTGAGATGATTACATTCTTCCATACAGGGTGGGCAATTACGACCATGGGAGCAATCAGTCATATTATCAGTCCAGAGACGTTAACATTCGCCGCCTTTGCCATGGCGATTTGGTATGCATACAAAAGACATTGGCATAACGTATGGATAATTCTCGCTTCATATCCAGTGGGATTGGCGTGGGCCTATACCTTGAAAGCAGTCGTCGGAAGAGTGCGACCACTTACAATGCTTGTGCCAGAAACTGGTTTTAGTTTCCCAAGTGGCCATGCAACTGCTTCGGCACTCTTTTTCTCAATTATTGTATATCTAGCTATCCAACATTCACGTCATCGCATAAGGAGAGAAGTGCAGATTGTGCTTGCTGTGATTGCAGCAGCACTCATCGGATTCAGCCGGCTCTATATCGGCGTTCATTGGTTCAGCGATGTTGTTGCAGGATATGCTCTCGGTATCTTTTGGTTCACGTTCTCAGTCCTGACGATCAGGTACGTGGAAGCTTTGATAAGGGGAAGAAAAGCAAAGCAGCTACACTAGAACTAGAATCTGCTGCTTATGATATGAGGCTTGAACCGGTCATTGAGTCCGGTTTTTTGATATCCAAAAGATTTAATATAGTTGGAGCAATATCAGAAAGACCTCCTGTAGTGAGATGGATTTCGTACTTTGTAACAATGGCTGGGACCGGATTAATTGTGTGGGCTGTGTGTTTGTCACCAGTAATAAGATCAATGTTTACTTCAGCATTTCCATGGTCTGCAGTGATGAAGGCTGTACCATGCTTTGCAGTGAGCGCTTCAATAACTCTTCCGAGCTGTAAGTCTACTTCCTCGATGGCTTCGATGATGGCAGGGGCATTGGCAGTGTGTCCTACCATATCAGGATTTGCGAAGTTGATAAAAATAAAATTAGTTCCTTTGTTTATTTCTTCAATTGCTTTGTCTGCGATGGCTTCAGCTCTCATCTTAGGGGCCAAGTCATGGGTTTTAACATCCTTTCGGCTATCTAGAAGGATGTGAGCTTCTCCTTTGTGAGGAGTTTCTTTTCCTCCATTTAGGAAGTAAGTTGCATGAGGAAACTTTTCGGTCTCAGCAATATGCGCCTGAGTAAGGTCGGCGTCAGAAACTTCTTTTGCAAGAGTCGTTTCAATTTTAATTGAAGGGAAGGCTGTAAGGGTCTTAAAGTCATTTCCGTATTCTGTAAGTGTTACGAAGCATATATTTTCCTTGCTCTGCTTCTCAAGCATTTTCTTGGAAAGCATGCGAGCGCGATCTGCACGGAAATTGAAGAAAAACACTCCGTCATTGGGCTTGATGGGATAATTTTTACCTTGGCTATCAACGCACACAATGGGCTCAAGGTGTTCATCAAGCTTTCCTTCTTTGTGAAGGGCACCTACGAATTCAGAAGGCTTCAAGGTACAGATGTTTCCTTTGCACTCAAACATAGCCTCTTCAGCTTTGGCGAGGCGATCCCAGTTGTTGTCTCTGTCCATTGCATAAAATCTTCCTGAGACGCTCGCTATGAAGCCGATTCCAACTTGTTCAAGTACAGCTTCGAGTTCCTGTAGAAATTGCGCTGAACTTTGAGGTGGAGTATCTCTTCCATCCGTGAATGCGTGGATAGCGATCTTTGTTATGCCGGCTTTTTTGGCTGCTTTAAGGAATGCGAAGAGATGCTCGCTGTGTGCGTGAACGCCTCCTGTACCAATGAGTCCTTGGACATGGAGAGTTGAGTCATGTTTTTTGATGTGTGCAAAAAGCTCCAGGAAGGCGGGATTGATGTCATACTCGCCAGAAGTAATGGACTTCTTGATTCGCACGAGATCTGTGTCGATTACTTTACCTGCACCAATAGTAGTATGGCCGATTTCGCTATTTCCCATTTGTCCTTCAGGAAGGCCAACGTGTTCACCGCTTGCTTCAAGCAGGGAGTGGGGGAAGGTCTGCCAGTATTTATCAAAGTTAGGAGTTTTTGCCTGTGCTACGGCGTTATGAGTCGCGTCTTCGCGGTAACCCCATCCGTCGAGGATAATTAACGCTACTTGCTTGCTGTTCTGAGACATGGATATGTTAGTGAACTCGATAAAATTAGTATGGGACAATTGTAATACGGATACCGGTAGAAAAGCATTGAAAAAAGTTCTTGGGTGTGGTGCTATCTTATGCCTCATTACACCACGTTTTTTAGCCTCTCAACCAAGCCTTTTTTCCAGCATAGGTTTTGACGCTCCGTCAAGGAAATGACAAAATCGGTAGGGAACTTGCCTGAGGATTATAATAGATAGCGTGACCACGTGCTAATCCGTGGTCGCACAAAAATATGAATACTCAGAATCCAAATCCGAACCCAAATCCAAAGCAGCCTAAGCAGTAAGTAAGGCAGTAGATAAAAGGTTAGGAAGATACAATTCGCAGCCTATACAATACAAAGCACGCCAAAAGGACCCCATATGGGGTCCTTTTGAATTCGTACTATTTAGATTAGATGTACTTATTCTGTCTTGAATACAGCCTTGCCTCGGAATGCAGCTTTCTTGCCAAGCTGTTCCTCGAGTCTTAGGAGTTGGTTGTACTTCGCCACTCGGTCGCTTCGGCAGAGGGAACCAGTCTTAATTTGTCCTGTTCCTGTTCCTACTACGAAGTCAGCGATTGTCGTGTCTTCTGTTTCTCCTGATCGATGTGAGATGATCGAAGTGTATCCTGCTTTCTTCGCCATGTTTATTGAATCGATAGTCTCAGATACAGTTCCGATCTGGTTGAGCTTGATAAGGATTGAGTTCGCTACGCCTTTTTCAATACCCATCTGAAGTCTCTGGATGTTGGTAACAAAGAGGTCATCTCCAACAATTTGTACCTTCTTGCCAAGCTTCTTGGTCATGAGTTCATAGCCCATCCAATCGTCTTCAGAGAAGCCGTCTTCGATTGAAACGATAGGGTACTTTGCGCACCAAGCTGCATAGAATTCAACCAGCTCTTCTGAAGTAAGTGTTCGGCCTTCTCGCTCAAGGTGGTATTTACCGTCTTTGTAGAGCTCTGTAGAAGCAACGTCGAGGGCGATAGCAATGTCTTTGCCTGGCTTGTATCCAGCTTTCACGATAGCTTCGAGAATGATTTCAACCGCAGCTTCGTTTGATGGAAGTGATGGTGCAAATCCTCCTTCGTCACCTACGGAAGTGTTGAGGCCCTTGTCGTGTAGGATTTTCTTGAGAGTGTGGAAGACTTCAGCGCCATATCGGAGAGCTTCTCTGAATGATGGAGCTCCGATTGGCATGATCATGAATTCCTGGAAGTCTGTAGAGTTCTCAGCATGCTTTCCACCGTTCAAAATGTTCATCATAGGTACAGGAATCTGTACGGTGTTCTTTGTCTTGGAAATTTTCTGGAAATATTTGTAGAGGGGAGTCTTCTGGCTTTTTGCTGTAGCATGAGCAAATGCTAGCGAGATTCCAAGGATAGCGTTCGCACCAAGCTTTCCTTTGTTAGGTGTTCCGTCGATCTCAATCATCTTGTTATCAAGTGATCGCTGGTCGAATTCTTTGCCTACCAATGCCTTAGCAAGGATAGTGTTCGCGTTCTTCACTGCCTTAGTAACACCTTTGCCCATGTATCGCTTCTCTGCATCACGAAGCTCTACAGCCTCATGTGAACCTGTAGAAGCACCTGATGGTACGGCTGCTCGGCCGAATGATCCGTCCTTGAGTGTCAGGTCAACTTCGACTGTCGGGTTGCCTCGCGAATCCAATATCTCTCGTGCTGTTATTTTTGCTATCTTTGACATGCTTTGTTTGCTTAATTCCTTTAAAAGTATGGGGGTATTATACGGGCAGGCTTAGATATTTACAAGAAAAGGAAACGTTGACATTTTGCGCATACGGAGTAGACTTTTTATTAGAACATTTGTAAGGCGTTTTATGGCTCGTGAAATCAAAGATTTGAATCATGTGGAAGACGCAGTTTCAGTTGGCGAGAGCGGACAAGTTGTCCGTTGTCGAGGTGATGTCGTTAAGGCTCACTTGCAAAATATGGCCTTCGCCACGCGTCAAGCCGTGTGCAGGCCGCTGAAGATCAATCCGAGCATGTCGGCTTTGACCCACCTCGTCGCAGTCTATGTCCCGAGAGACTGGGGACTGCAGGCCATGTAGCCCGAGTTTAAATAACAGTTTTAGTAACACATTTTCTGCCGCTCTGCATTCCAGAGCGGCAGCATTTTTTATACAGATCTCATCGCGCGTTAATATGTGCTCATATATACTGAACGCATGGACGTAATTGTATATACAAAAAGAAGCTGCTCCTGGTGCGAGAGGGTAACGATTTTCCTGAGGGAGAAAAACATACCGTATGAAGAACGGGAAGTGTATTTCAATCCAAGTTATATGGATGAATTGATTGCGAAGTCAGGAGAAACAAAAACACCGACTTTGGATATCGACGGTGAGATGTTAGTGGATACAGACAAGGAACAACTCCAAGCTTATCTCAGGCAAAGGGGAATGATTTAGTTGGTGTCTTTGATGCGTACGCAGAAGATGAGGGAGAATACGAGGAGTACTCCAAGAACCACGAAGCTTAGCTGATGTGATACGAACATGAGCGCTGTTGTCATGATGAGTGGAGCAATGAAGGTTGAAAGTGGTCTTGTGACACGGAACATGGAGAGCATGTTGGCGTCTTTTTGGCGTATGTGTTTGAAGAAGTATGTCTCAATCATCAATTCAGCCGTAGCTGCTCCAACTCGGGTCATGAAGAGCATGAATGCCCACCAAACGAGACTGTGCTGCGGTATGAAGGCTAGAGCTGCCGTTGAGAGCGCCATGATGACGAATCCTCCTATCATCAATTCCTTCTCACCCCATTTTCTGTCAGCGAGTCTACCGAGAGGGATCTCAAGCAAGATGAAAGGCGTGAGCATTACTGTAAACATAAGACCTATATCATCCCAGCTGAATCCTAAGGTCTTGTGAAGGTAAGGTGGCGTATAGATGATCATCCATGCGTAGAATGTGTTGAGGAAAACGTTGATGACAAAAATCTTTCGCAGATCCTTGTTCGCAATGATTCTCGTCCATGTATCCTTGAATGATAGCGAAGAGTATCTGACGTCATGGAAGTTTTTGAAATTCTTATGGATTATATAGACAAGTGGAACAAGAATTCCAGCTGCTGCGATATAGATGTACTGGTAGTCATTACCATTACTGATGAGTGATGATCCTATGAGTGGTCCAAGTATCCAACCGAAGTTGAACGCGGTGTAATAGAAGCCCCACATCCTGCCTGTGTTTGAATGAGTGGAACAAGACTCAACGAGGATATCTACAATGAATCCAATTAGACTAACTAACAGCAGGTTTCCAATGAACAGCGCTCCAATGATGAGTGGATCTTTGGTAACTGTAAGGCCGTACAATACGCCGATCTGTACGATCGTCAGTACGATCATTGTCGGATATGTTTTGAATATCCTTATGATCTTATGAAAAAACAAATAGCCTACTATACTCGCTATTGAAGCGATCATATAAAGTAGGCTAACTGTTTTCTCTGTAGTTATCGTCTCAAGAAAGGACGAGTTGATGTAGGAAGGAAGCGTGTAGTGAAGGGCAAATATAAACCCGACGATACATAGCGTATAGAGAGTGTGGTAATGACCGATATGATGTCGATGCCGCATATGGCACCTATTATATCGTGAGAAGTACCGGAATCACAATCGGCTTCTTCGCAGTTTTCTGGAAAAGGAATTTGCTTACGTCGTCTGAAAGATTTCCTTTAACATAATCCACGTTGATTGGATTCATACCCTTGGTTGAATCTTCAATTGTTTGCTTGATTACGATTCGAGCCTGGTGAAGAAGTTCCTGTGACTCTCGAAGATAAACGAATCCTCGTGAAATGATATCGGGAGACTTCTTGAGTTTTCCTGTCTGGGCGTTAACGATAGCGAAGATGATGAAAATACCGTCTTCAGCTAGCATCTGCCTGTCTCGGATAACTACTTCCTGGACGTCTCCAATAGAGAATCCATCAACCATGACCATGTTCGAAGGAGCCTTCTCCTTGAGCTTCACGATCTTGGTTCCTTTTTCCTGAATTTCGATCACCATACCGTTGTCTGGAATGATCACTTCGTCCTCAGTAAGGTTGTTTGCTTCCTTGGCGATCTCACCGTGAACACGGAGCATGTAGTGATATCCGTGAACAGGAACGAAGAATTTAGGATTAATCTTCTTATGGATCCATGCTGTCTCATCTCTGTTTGCGTGACCTGACGAGTGAACGTCGGCGATTCGGTAGTGGATGATGTAGGCACCTTGTCGTGAAAGGTTGTCCTTGAGCTTCTGCACTGCTCGTTCGTTTCCTGGAACAATCGAAGATGAGAGAAGGATGGTGTCTCGCTTGTTGATCTTGATGTACTTGTGCGTCTTGTTAGACATTCTCATCATGGCTGCGAATTCATCGCCCTGAGCTCCTGTAGCGAGGATAACGATTCGTTCAGGTGGGAACATATCCATCTCTTCAACTGTAATAAGAGTATCTTTCTTAGGCTGAAGAAGACCGAGCTTCATACAGATCTCGATGTTCGTCTTCATGCTTCGTCCTTCTACGACGACCTTCTTTCCATACTTCTCGGAGAATTCGATGATCTTAAGCATTCGTTCCAAGAGGGAGGCAAAGGTGGCAATAATGAGGCGACCCTTAACGTTCTTGATGATCTCTTCGATATTCTTGTGAACTGTCTTTTCAGGCATTGAGAAACCTGGGTTCTCTACGTTCGTAGAGTCAGCCATCAAAAGAAGAACCTTTTCATGTTTGAACTTCTCGAATTCTTTCTCTTCCTGTTCTGTAGGGATACCGTTGTCGTGATCGAGCTTGAGGTCTCCTGTGTGAACAATAGATCCGTGAGGTGTCTGCACGATAACACCCATAGCGTCTGGAATGGTGTGAGTTACGGCGAAGAACTTGATCTTCATGTCGCCAAGGGTAATTGTCTGATCCTTCTCAACGATTCGGATATCCAAAGGTGGAAGATGTGGAAATTCTTCCTGGCGCTTTTTGACCATCACTGATGTGAGGTTTCTTGTATACAAAGGCGGGTTGCCGATTCGTGGCATAACGTAAGGGATACCTCCGATGTGGTCGAGGTGACCGTGTGTTACGATCACTGCCTTTACTTTCTGAACTCGCTCTTCGAGGTATTTTGTGTTCGGCAAGATATAGTCGATTCCAGGAGTGTTTTCATCCTTGAACTGGAAACCGATGTCGATAACAACAATGTCATTACCATACTCGATGGCTGTCATGTTCTTACCGATCTCCTCAACTCCTCCAAGAGGAATGATTCGAATGTTGTCCGCTCCGAGAGCTGGTACGACGTCATCAACCTTTCGCTGGCCGTTGGCGTCTGTCTGGGGAGTGCTTGGGCGGGGAGCGACGTGGCTCATCCGAGGCGAAGCATCCTTGTCTCGGAAGCCTCGTCGGTCGCGTCCACCTCTTCCTCCACCGCGCATTCCTCCTCCTGATCTTCGAGGACCTCCTGCACCGTGCCTGCTATTTCTGTTGAACGGTCGTGGTACTCCTCCTGCTGGTGCAGGCGCTGCTGTTCTTGGAGCTGGAGCTTTCGGTTCAGGCTTTGATTCTGGTGTCATATTATTTATTGTTAATGTTAGTTGTTAATTTTAATTGTTTACTTTACGAAAATGTTCCAAACTTTATCCGTGCTTACGTACCAATGCTCTATATCGTTCCATCTATCTGCCGGGGTGGTCATGGTCTTAAGCTCAATACCTTGAACTGCCTTGGGTACAATATATGTAAACTCGGGTGAATAAAGGAAAATCGCCGGAATATCCTCCTGGATGATTTTTTCAAATGCTCGATACTTCTCATCACGGCTGGCGGTATCAGAAGTTGCTCGTGCGTCTTCCAAAAGTTTGTCTGTCTTGGAATTCACGTACTGAGAAATATTGAGGCCAAAGCCCGTCCTCTGTGAGGAATGCCAGAAAGGATATAGGTCTATATCGCTTCCGATCACTTCTCCAAACAGGAGAGCATCGTATTTACGAGGGCGAATCACGTTCTGGCTAAGGTCTCCGTCGAATACTCTGACGTCAGCGTGAACGCCGATTTCTTTCCAGGCCATAGCTACGATCTCCGCAGCCTGCTTGAGACCTGGTGTTGAAGCTGTTGTTGTTATAGAAAAGCTAAGGATCTCAGTTGCTCCGCTCTTGGTTTTTCTTTCAAGAATGCCTTCAGGTCCGAGCGTCCAGCCTGCTTTCTCAAGTAGAGCCAGAGCATTGTTCACAGACTGCTGTGAGTCATATGAAGGTGTTGAAGTGCTTCGGTCATAGTATGTTCGAGGAAGTGGGCTCTGTGCGATCACACCGTAGCCTCCAAGTACTTCTTCTACGAGTCGTTCTCGAGGCACTGCCATATCAAGCGCTTGTCGAACTTCTTTGTAGGCGAGTACGGGTGCTTGGTTTTGGTTTAGGAAAATACCGATAAGGATAGGGAGAGGAGAGCGAATGACCTGCGCTTCGTTGTCATCGTCGCTTATGATAAGGCCGATGTCTTGAGCTGTAACGCCATACATGCTTTCCACCACTCCTTCATTGTAAGCCTCCACAAGAGCCTTGCTGCTTGGGAAGAATTTGATGCTGAGGTTGTCTATATATGCAGCCTGGTCGCTGTATCCATTCCAAGATTCGAGTTCGTAGCTCAATGGAAGTCCTCCACTGTCGCGTTCAATAGAATCAACTGCGTATGGTCCTGCGCCGATTGGTTCAATATTGTATTGGCTAAAGTTAAATTGTTCAGAGCCTACGTTTTTCCAAATATGCTTTGGAATAATTCCAAGCGTAGTGTTCTCGATGAAAGGCGAATATGCCTGCTTCAAGACAAACTGAATAGTAGTAGCGTCGATTTTGTTGACGGTAATATCAGCCCAGTCTGCTCGGCGAGGGCTTTTGACGGCTGCGTCTTGTATTTTTTGGATAGTGAATTCAACGTCATCTGCAGTTACAGGCGTCTTGTCGTGGAATTTAATATCAGGCTTTAGTGTGAATGTATATGTAAGGCCGTCTTCAGAAATTTCATAGCTTTCTGCAAGGTTTCCTACAAGCTTGCCATTGTCGTACTTCATAAGACCTGCGTAGATAAGGGCTGAAAGGTCTCGCTCTACATCGCTAACAGCAATAACTGGGTTGATGAATCGCGGAATACCGACAACACCCTCAGTAAGAGAACCTCCTTTTGAGGCAACTGGAGTAACAAAGAGACTATGGGCCTGGTATCCCATAGTAAGGGCAGTCACTATGGCTATAATGGCAAAAAAGCCGAAAAGAACCCGTTCTGTAGCGGAAAATTTACGCAATAAATTGAGGAGCTGTTCTCCACGAGGCACGCGTAATTCTTTAGATGAATCGAACGCAAAAGGTGTTTTCACGATAAATGATAGATGTACGGTTAGTACACGAGAGCAAGAAGAGCTGTGATCGCGAATAGAATCGCAATGACAATGGTTGTGGTAAAGAGTGTTTTCTCAGCTCCGCGTCGTGTATGGAATACTGAACTAAAATTATCTCCGCCGCCGAATGCACCCCCAAGCTGAGCCCCTGTTCGTTGAAGAAGGATAGCTATTACGAGGAGTACGGACAAAATAATCTGCGCGTATGAGATTACAGTGGAAATAGTAGTCATTGGAGTGATACTAGCATAGGTAAGAAGGTCTGGCAACATAGTGGTGGAAAACAGAGGTCTCAAGCTGCTATTGAAAACCTCTACTTTTTGTATATACTTTGTAAACACAGACGCATTTAAAACATCATATTATTAGCCAATAATTCAAACAAGACATGAAAGACATTTCAAAGAAAGTAAAACCGTTAGGAGACAGAGTTCTCATTAAGGAATTTGATGAAAAGGCTAAAGAAACTACAACAAAGTCAGGCATCATAATTCCCATGAGCGTTAATGAAGACAAGACGAGCAAGCGAGGGGAGGTTGTTGCGGTAGGAAATGGCCACTATGAAAACGGTAAACTCGTTCCGGTGGGAGTTAAGGAAGGAGACAAAGTTTTATTTAACTGGGGAGACAAGATAAAAGTAGAAGGCGAAGAATTTTATTTAGTGCGTGAATCTGAAGTGGTGGCAATTATCAAATAAGTTTTTTATACAAAGCTATGGCAAAAAGAATCGTATACAACGAAGAGGCCAGGAAGGCTCTCAAGAAAGGAGTGGACGCTGTGGCAGATGTCGTTAAGCTGACGCTTGGTCCACGTGGAAGGAATGTTGTTCTCGATAAGGGATATGGAGCGCCTACGATCACTAACGACGGCGTTTCTATTGCACGCGAGATCACTCTTGCAGACAAGATTGAAAATATGGGTGCTGAGATCATCAAAGAGGTGGCTACAAAGACAAATGACCTTGCTGGTGACGGAACAACCACATCTACTGTCCTTACTCAGGCAATAATTACAGAGGGACTCAAATATACGACGCTTGGAGTTAACGCTATGGGCGTGAAATTCGGCATTGAGCAGGCAACAGTGCGAGTAGTTGCGGCTTTGAAGGAGATTGCAAAGCCTATCAAAAATGACGATGAGATTCGCCAGGTTGCTACTATATCTGCCGAATCAGCTGAGCTTGGAAATATTATTGCTGACACGATCAAAAAAGTTGGTAAGGACGGAGTGGTTACAGTAGAAGAGGCGCAGACTATCGGAGTTGAATCAGAAGTGGTTGGAGGAATTGAATTTGATAAGGGTTATATCTCTCCATACATGGTAACTAATGCAGAGCGAATGGAGGCAGAATATTCTGACCCAGCTATTTTAATTACAGACAAAAAGATTTCTTCAATCAAAGAAATTCTTCCATTGCTTGAGAAGCTCGCACAGACAGGTAAGAAAGAACTTGTTCTCATTGCTGAAGATGTTGATGGTGAAGCTCTTACGACGTTCCTTGTAAACAAACTCCGAGGAGGATTCAACGTACTTGCAGTCAAAGCTCCAGGATATGGCGAACAGAAAAAAGACACACTTCAGGATATTGCTGTAACTGTGGGTGCTCAGGTTGTTTCAGAAGACCTTGGACTAAAATTCGAGAATGTTGATTTGTCAGTCATGGGCAAGGCTCGAAAGGTTATCTCAAGCAAGGACAAGACAACTATTGTTGGAGGCAAAGGCAAAAAGTCTGAGATCGACGCGCGAATTGCTCAGCTCAAGAAGCAGCGTGAGAATATTGATGCGAAGTATGAGCTTGAAAAAGTAGACGCTCGGATTGCAAAACTCGCGGGAGGTGTGGCGGTGATCAGAGTAGGTGCTGCAACAGAAACTGAGATGAAGTATCTAAAGCTCAAGATCGAGGATGCAGTAAACGCAACCAAAGCAGCTATTGAAGAAGGTATTGTTCCAGGAGGAGGTGTGGCGCTCGTAAAGGCAGCACAGAAAGTCGAAGAGTGGCTGAAGAACGAGAAAAATACCAAAGGATTCTCTCGTGAGACTGAGATCGGCTTCTCTATAGTACTGAAGGCTCTTGAGGCACCGCTCAAGCAGATTGCAATCAACGCAGGCAAAGATGATGGATCTGTTATTGTCGACAAGGTAAAAAATGGAAAGGGAGGTATGGGTTATGACGCCCTCAAGGATGAACTTATTCCTGATATGATTGCTGCAGGAATTGTGGATCCTGCCAAGGTGACTCGAAGCGGTGTACAGAATGCTGCATCAGCTGCTGCGATTCTCCTAACTACAGAAGCAGCTATCGCAGAAGAACCTAAGGAAGAGAAACCAGAGGCTGGTGGAATGGGAGGAGGAATGCCGGGAATGGGGTATTAGAGAACGCTTAATAAAAATTAAAACACCGAGAATTTCTTCTCGGTGTTTTCGTTTGGCTGTGCCAGCTATTTTTTGGGTTCGAAAGGTCTGAAGGTTTTCAGGTGGTTTGTGCCGTCTTTTCCCACTACGACTTCCGCGAAACCTGTGAAGATGTTTGTTCCTGAAGCCTCGTCGGCGCCGTAGAAATAGGGCTGCCTTCGAAGGCTCACGAGCTTGGGTTGCGAGTTGTGTTGAGCGATGGAACTCACTTCTCGGCGTTCGTGATCGAGCTCAATTTTTACTGGTCCATTAAGTAGGACTAGTTGGATCATGTTCGTATCCAAGCTGTCGCCCATCCACCACGTGCCCTGGACTTCGTAGATCCCTGGTTCGAATTTCTCCAGCCAGAGTACCCAGTTTGAGGGAGTGACTGGAGGAAGAGTGTTCCGAACAGATTTGGCTGCGTTGGCTTGGGCGAACACTGTCCATATCCATGCAGATAGGAAGCATATTGCAAACCCCAACAAAACGAGTTTTCCTTGGGGACTAAACGTGCGGTGGTTGTAAGGTCGATTCATGACAAACGCTAAATTCTTTAATTAAAATATAATACAAATTAGTATATGTCAAATATTAATCTTCACTTCATTTAAAGTGTTATTATTAAAAGTATGAAACAAAATCGTGGATTTTCAACAATTGGTTTGGTCATTATTTTAATAATTATCGCTGGTGTACTTTTTGCTTATAAGGGAAGGATAGGAAAGTGGTTATATCCTCCTGCACCGCCTGTAACTGTAAGTACAGGTACTGTCCCCGTAACCACAACTACGACTACAACGACAACCACCACCACAGGAACTACCTCAACCGCATGGAAGACATATACTAATGCTGCCAACAATTTCGAAATAAAATATCCATCGTACTATGAGAACAAAGGCGGTGCGCTAGATCGCATTGTAAAATTTGAGTATGCAGACCCAAAGAAAACCGCTGACAGACCTGATTCCATAGAGATGAAATTTATTGCAGCAAAGCGTCCGTACACAGCAAACAGCTGGCAGCAGCAAATCATGGAGAATGTCGTGTTAGGTGCAAGTGGTGAACATCCACAGAGATGGACTGAGTTTAAAGAAAAGAAAATAGGCGACAAGACATACTACTGTATAAGAACAGGCAGGTTCGAGGGCATCCTTAGTTTCTCGTGCTACTATGCCAGCGAAAAATATGGCATCTATCGCTTTGACTCAGTCTCACATGGTGTAGATTGGACAAATCCAAATTTGGACGAAGAAGCTGATCCTGTATACATGGTTCTCAAAGGAATGCTTGCGACGTTTAAATTTACAAAATAATGAAGCCGACCAACCACAACAAAGTTGCCATTGGTTTGTTCATTCTGTATTGGGTTGTATTCATTATTCTTGCGATCAATCCCTACGCGCGTGATGTGTGGTGGGCTGAGAACCTGACGATCATTCCAATTGTTCTTATTCTTGCAGGACTCTATATAAAGGGCATTAGGTTTTCTACTACGTCATACATTCTAATGAGCTTCCTTATATTCATTCATACTATCGGTGGACATTACACGTTTGCCAGAGTTCCATTCGGAGCGGTGAGTGAATTTTTTGGATTTGAAAGAAATAATTATGACCGCATGGGACATTTCAGTGTTGGGTTGTACGCATTCGCCATTGCTGAATTACTTCACGTGTACAGTCTCGCGAGAAAAAAGTGGGTGATCATTTGTTTTGCTCTTTTCTCAATCATGGCTGTAGCTGCTGGCTATGAAATATTCGAATGGTGGTATGCAGTGATGGCCGATCCTGCTGCAGGCATCGAAGTACTTGGCAGTCAGGGAGATATTTGGGACGCGCAGAAGGACATGCTTGCTGATACATTAGGTGCCATTGTTGCGTTAGCTGCCTTCTTGATTGTAAGATGTAGGAATACAGTCATTATTGAACCGGTTAAATCGGGAGTAAAGATCAGTTAAATTAGACCTTAAGAAATAATAGAGAACTTATAAAATTTTATGAAAAAAACCTGGATTATCGTCATAGTAGTTGCTCTCCTTGTCGCATTCTATGCGTTTGGAACATACAATAGGATCATCTCCCTTGATGAGAAGGTGACTGCTGACTGGCAGCAGGTAGAAGTCCAGTATCAGCGAAGATTTGATCTTATTCCTAACATCGTGAACGCCGTAAAGGGTGCCATGGTTCAGGAGCAGACAATATTTCTTGAGATTGCAGATGCTCGTTCTCGATACGCAGGCGCAGCGACTGTTGATGATAAGGTTCGAGCCGCAGGTCAGCTCGATAGCGCTTTGTCACGATTGCTTGTTATCACAGAGAACTATCCTATCCTCAAGTCATCAGAGAATGTTCAGTCACTCATTGCTGAGCTTGCTGGAACTGAGAATCGTATCGCGATTGCCCGAAGGGATTTCAACCAGACTGTAAATACGTACAACCTTGCGACACGAAGATTTCCAAGCTCTCTCGTAGCTTCAATGTTTGGCTATAGCGAACGCCCATACTTCGAGGCTGCTCCTGGTACTGAACTAGCTCCTAAGGTTGAATTGCAATAACATCAATGAAAAGAATACTGCCACGGATTTCCCTGAAGTCTTCATGGAAGATCCTTTCCATGGCAGTTTTTCTTTGTGCAGCTTCAATCGTCTCTGCATACGTAAGCCCAGGTAAGCAGTCGGGACCGGTTAATGATTTCGCGAATATACTGACTGCCGAACAGGAAGCGACTCTGGCTGATGATCTCACGGCTTTCTATGATCAGACAAAAACTTCAGTAGTCCTCGCAACGATTCCAACTCTTAGTGGCGATGCTATAGAAGACTACTCCAACACTCTATATAGAGAGTGGGGAATCGGTGACAAAGAAACTGATAAGGGCGTACTCCTCCTGATTGCAATCCAAGACAGACAGCTTCGTTTGGAGGTGGGTTATGGATCTGAGGGAGATCTGCCAGACAGCGTTGCAAGTTCCATCATTCGAAATACTATTACTCCTCAATTCCAGCAAGAGAGATATTACGAAGGAATCTCAGCTGGACTTGT
Organism: Patescibacteria group bacterium; assembly: GCA_040387635.1. Taxonomy (GTDB): domain Bacteria; phylum Patescibacteriota; class Minisyncoccia; order Phycocordibacterales; family PALSA-1337; genus JAZKDJ01. Next base: position 166,788 of record JAZKDJ010000001.1, on the reverse strand, counting down.
TCAGGTGAAGACTGCAGTTGGAGGAGGGGAAGTTGGAGTAATTCCTGAAGAAAATTCCAACAGGAAAAATATAAATTTAGGTAATTACATCTACGTAATTGGCTTTGTCCTTATCTGGCTTTCAAGTGCTCTCGCTCGATCTAAATCTTGGTGGGCTGGAGGAGTGGTTGGTGGTGTGATCGGAATCATAATTGGAGTTATCGCTGGTTTCGTCTATACAGGCATCATCGCAATTGTCGGACTCGCGATCTTGGGCTTTATCTTTGATTTTATAGTATCATCCGCATACGGCAGGAGTGTTACTTCAGGTACTCGTCCACCATGGTGGATTGGAGGTGGAGGATTGGGAGGCGGATCTCACAGTGGAGGCTTCGGCGGCTTTGGCGGCGGCAGTTCTGGAGGAGGAGGCTCAAGTGGAAATTGGTAACTCTAATTGTTTGAGATTATAAAATAAAATATTGGAGAGATGCCAGAGCGGTCGAATGGGCTACCCTGGAAAGGTAGTATATCCGAAAGGGTATCGAGGGTTCGAATCCCTCTCTCTCCGCAGTGAGTGTCTATGATATACTTTTATGAATGAAGTGTCTTAGAAATTTTTTTATAGTAATCGCACTCCCGGTATTCATTTTTTTAAGTTTTACAGGGTACGCGCGTGCTGATATCTCGACAGGACTTATCGATCAATTTAATTTTGAAGAAGGCTCTGGTACAACAGCGAACGACTCATCTTCATCAGGGAATACTGGAACAATAAGCGGAGGCGCTACATATACAACAGGAAGGATAAATAGTTATGCTTTAAGGTTTGATGGAGTCGATGGACAAGTTACTGCACCACTTAACTTTACCTCATGGCCAGTTACAGAATGTGCTTGGATTAAGCCGACAACTATTATTTCTGGCATAACGGGAATCATACCTGCTATTGCTAATGGTTTATATATTCAATCCGATGGAATAAATCAGAGTCTATACACGGAGACTCTTGGCGGTTTTGGCGGTTCCAATGCAATTAGTCTTACTGTAGATACATGGCAGCATGTGTGCTCTGTAATAATAGACGCAACTACTGGAGAATATTATCTGAATGGAAGTCCTGTAGGTGCTGGTGTGGAATCTTATGGCGGTGGAGTTTTTGTTGGTGGTATAAGTATCGGTTCAGGCCGATATACTGCTTTTACAGGAGATATAGATGATGTTCGTATATATTCTCGAGCATTGTCTGACGCTGATATTTTACAACTCTATAACAACGAAGGGGCCGATGTTGCTCCGCCTGTACTTTCATCAATTGCTACGTCAACTACAAATACGACAGCAACGATTACATGGACTACCGTAGAAGCAGCTTCTTCAACTATAAATTATGGTGCTACTACGGCATATGGTTCTGCCTCAAGCACTGCTGGTTTTAATACTGTTCATAGTGTTACATTGACGGGCCTCACTCCTAGTACGGTGTACCATTTCCAAATTTCATCGTCAGATTCAGCTGGGAATCTAGCTACGTCATCCGATCGAACATTTACAACTGCAACACCTGATCTTACGGCGCCGGTTATTTCATCAATTGTTACATCAACCACAAACACAGCAGCAACGATTACGTGGACTACTGATGACTTGTCAGATACTCAGGTAGAATATGGTCCAACATCTTCTTATACAGCATCTACAACGCTTGTAACGACCGCTACTACATCTCATAGAGTTACTATTACGGGACTTTCGAGTGGAACAACATATCATTACAATGTCCGCTCAAGGAACGGTACTGACGTGCTTGGTACATCTACTGATGCGACGTTTATAACCACTACGCCGGGCCCAACAATTCCTTTGTATGTTTCGGCAAAAGGTATTGCTCCAGACCACATTAACCTTGTATGGCGGCAGTCGACAGATAATGACGGCACTGTGACTGGATACAAGATTTATAGAAACGGAGTATTAATTGATACAGTTGATCCTGTTGATTACATTTCTCCATATGAAGATACGAGCGTAAATTATTATCAGGATAGAGGTGTGAGTCCGGCTACTACATATAGTTATTACATTATCGCGCATGATTCTGCTGGCTATGATTCTCCTCAATCTGCGACTGTGTACGCCACTACTACAGCAGGATCTCTAGGTACATTATTACCAGAAGAGCGCAGAACAGATTGGACGCCGGGTGTTTCTGTGGGAGTTGTAGGTGGAATTGACCAGTATATTACCGGAAGAACTAACATTGTTGACGTAACAGCGTCACCGTATCTCGTTGATACTTCAGGTGTCATTACGACTGCTGCTATTACAAATCAATCAAGTGATGTGGTAGTAGGATCGGCCGCAAACTTTTCTGTGGGGCAGGCGGTATATGTTCAGCATGGACTAGCTTACAATACCGGCTTAAGTACTACTATTACAGCCATAAACGGAAACACTATTACACTTGCTGCGTCAATCACGTATGCAACATCAAGCCTGGTTGAATTTGCTCATGACGCTTCGCCAGGAATTCAAGCTGCTGTTAACGCAGCAGCCAGCGGTGACGTTATATACATTCCTGCCGGAACATATATCCTTAATGGTGGAATTTATCTTCAAAACAAAAGTAATGTCACATTGCGCGGAGCCGGAAGAGATGAAACCGTGTTTGATGTTAGGTTAAACGGAATTTCGTTGCGAGGCGTTGGTGTGGAGCTCAGTTATCCGATTTCGAATGTATTGTCAGGAGCAGTCAAAGGCAGTACAGAGCTTACTGTTGCCGACGCATCTTTGTTTCAAGTAGGCGACTTGGCTGTCATCAATACGCGTAATGACGATACTATTCCTGTCATTGCTCCGACTGGAGGAAACAGGATTCGCTACCAGATAACCCGAGTTACCGCTGTTTCGACATTGAATAATACAGTTTCTATTTTTCCTGCCGTAACAGCAGATATCGATGCAGCAAGTACTACTGTCTATGCCGTGCCAGGGGCGCAGGTTGTCTCGAACGTTGGATTGGAGGACTTTACGCTTGATGGATCGAATTCTTTGGTTCAGCTCGGTATTGCTTTGGACGGTGTATACAATACGTGGGTAAAAAATGTCAAAGTCACCGGCATTACCAACTACGGTATCCGAGTCTCACAATCATTGGGATGTGAAATCCGGCACAGTGAGATACAGTTTTCAAGTGCTGGTTCAAACAAAGCCGGACTTTTGTCAGGAGGTATGTATAACTGTCTTGTCGAAGATAACGCGTTCATTGATGCATTCCCTGTAATTGAAATCAACGCATCGACAGGAAACGTATTTGCCTTTAATTATATGAAGGGAAACAGCAATACTAATCACGGCGCGTATAGCGACTATAACCTTTATGAAGGAAACTATGCTGATGAATTTAAGTCTGATGGATACTATGGAGGTGAAGGAAATGCGACGTATTTCCGAAACTATGTGACAGGATTTTTTGTGGGTAAGAGATTTTCAAGGTATTTTAATTACATAGGAAATATTGCCTCAGGCTACAGCTTTGGCCAGCCAAACATCGGCAACGGCAACAGTGATGGCTTTGCTTTGCCGAGCCAAGGTGTTTATTGGAAAGATTGGAATCCGACTGTCGGTCCTACGATTGCCGGCATATTCACCAAGGCTTCAAGTACAGAGGGAAGTTTAGTGCTTAATTCACATGTGGACGCTGTACGTCTTTATAGCTACATGCTCATACTTGGCTGCGGCAGCACGAGCGCTACTGTTCTTTCTGGATGTGCCCACCCAATAGGTTTGGATTGGGGACTCGGCAAAGATGATAATAAATATAGATTTAGTTACATAAAAACTCTAAACCTTAATACAGATACAATTGAGCTTGCGGTGACGTACTCAGTTGGTGCAGCTCTTCCTGATTCCGGAACTGCAGCTGCGATCTGGCCACGTTCTGAAGGATTCCAGGAACTTGATATGGAAGTGAATCTTACTGCGCTTAAGAAAAATAACTATGTTGATGGAGGAATAAGTTCTTTTGAGGAACTTGCGAACGGTGAGACGATGCCGAGTTCACTTTTCCGATCAAGTAAGCCGTCATATTTTAATAACCTTAATTGGCCTCCTTTTGATCCGTCTGATCCTACTGTATCTGTTGAAGATATTCCCGCCGGATATAGATATGTTAACGGACTAGATCCTGGACAAACGGATACGACAGCACCTTCCATTACATCTATTGCTTCAACTACTGCTGCAACAACAGCAAGGATTACATGGAATACAAGTGAATCAGCGACATCGACTGTTGATTATGGATTGACCACAAGCTATGGTACGGCTTCTTCCTCAAATACTTCTGCAACTTCACATGTATACAATCTTTCAGGACTTACACCTTCAACGGTGTATCACTTCCGTATTAATGTTGCTGACTCTTCAGGTAATGTGGCGAATTCAACTGATAAAACATTTACCACCACAGCCGTTGCAGCGCCGGTTGCTCCTGTGATTTCTTCCGTAGATGCTAATCCCGGACAAACGAGCACTTCTATAACTTGGAGGACTGACGAGGCGGCAGACAGCCAAATATATTATGGATTAACTTCGTCATATGGCAGCGTTACGTCATTAGATGCAGACAGGGTGCTCAATCATGAAGTTGAGATTACAGGTCTTTTAAAAAGGACGACATATCATTTCCAAGTAGTATCGACTGATGTGGATGGTATGACAAGTACTTCGTCAGATGAGACGTTTACGACAAGATCGTCAGGAGGAGGAGGTGGTGGCGGCGGATCAAGAATAACTCCTAGAGCACCGACTGTTGCGACTACTTCAACTGCGTCAGTAGTTGCTCCAGTTGTAGTTACTTCATCAGCTGCTCCATTAACATATTCAGCACCTTCGGGCGGTGGCATATCAGCTGGGTATACGTTTACTCGAGATCTGACTATCAATTCAAAGGGTGTCGATGTTATCTACCTTCAGAAATTCCTCGTGAAAAGCGGATACCTAGCTTCTGCGTATGTTACAGGACTTTTTGAAACCTTCACTCAACAAGCGCTCATTAAGTATCAGCTCGCTCACGGCATCACTCCGGCCACAGGATATTTCGGACCTATTACTCGAGGAAAAATTAATAACAATTCAGGCGTAACTGCAGCACCTATAATATCTGTAACGCCTACGGGAACTGTGGTTTCTCCGGTAAGAACATCTGTAGCTATTTTCACTCGAGATCTCCAAATGGGATCTGTAGGAGAAGACGTGAGAGCTCTTCAAGTATTCTTGAACAACAATGGTTACACTGTCTCTGTGACAGGATTCGGATCAAAGGGAAATGAATCGACTACGTTTGGTCCTGCTACCAAAGCAGCACTCATTAAATTCCAGCAAGCAAAAGGTATAACTCCAGCAGCGGGATATTTTGGACCAAAGACTAGGGGGATAGTGAAGGGGATTTAAAGAGTCCATTATTAAATAATAATTATTAACAATGTTAAAAGTTTCTTCAATATTGATCGGAGTTTCAGATTTGAACAAGGCTCGTCCGTTTTATGAAAATGTTTTTGGAATGAAATTTGAAGAATTTCGACCTCCATTTGCATCAGCTGTTTTGGATGGAATTGAATTTAATATTGAGGAGAATGCTTCGTATCGTTCTTCTGACTGGGCAGAGCTATATATTGGTGGTAGGAAGCAGGTTTCATTTGAGACTGACAATCTTGAGAATTTTCTCAAGCAGGCTGAATCATTGGGAGCAAAAATAATTAAAGATATTGAAACAAAGCCTTGGGGATGGAAGGAAGCGATTATCGCTGACCTTGATGGGAATGAATTTATAATTGAACAGGAAGGGCAGGAGGATAATAAATTAGATATCTAAAGTGATATAATGATCTTATGAAAAAGGCACTCACAATAATCGGTATCATCATCGTAATAGCAGCAGCATATTACGCATATATTTACTTTGCTCTAGGTAATGATTCCAAGCTCCACGAATGTCCTGATGAGATGATTGTAAACAAAATGCCAGGTACAAGCCCTCAGTCTTCGTACTATATAAAGAATGGTGAGAGGCGAGAGATCTCAGACTATGACGCAGGTTGGGTAAAGAGAAACTGTACGGTGCCAACTCAGGAGGTGTTCTAATTTATTTGGACGAATGCTTGCTCAGTAAACTTTCAAGTTGTTTATTGATGTCTACTGAAGGGGAGTGGTCTTCTACAAATTTGAGAAGCGAAATAATAAGTTTTGCTATTTGTTGGTTTTTGATCTCTATAAAAAGCTTTTCTTTCATGGACACTAGGTAGAGCTGGTTTTCAAAGATAAAAATTTGGCTTTCGTAGTCCAAATACTTTTTGTCGATAAAATGTACAAGCGCAGCCCTTCCTCCGAAGTTTTCAGCCCAGCTTCTTCCGAATGTTTTGATTTGGCGCTCAAACCAATCCTTTGAGGTAATTATCTCAGTGATGAGTCCGACTTTTTTAATTTTTGCATTTACTGCATTGATCGCTTCAACTGAAAAGGTGTCTTTCCATGCGTCACCGGCATAGTCCCCCTGTATTCCCATAAGTCGGCTCTTGCCATGTTTCTCAATCAGCTTATAAAAAAGCTTTATGATTGTTTTTTCTCCCTGATAGATAGCGAGATCAGTGTTTTCGGTGAGATTGATATGTCGATAGTCCGCATCGTCAGCTATTAGGGTGCTTTTGAGTCGCTCAATGTCCTTGAGTAACTTTTCAGTACTAATCTTTATCCATGTCTTTTTACGGCCTACTTTCCTTGATTCCACTAAGCCTCTTTTTTGAAGCTTATCCAACGTGATGTATACGGTGGGGCGGGGGATGCCACTAGCTTGGGCTAGTGTAACTGGGGTAGATGCCTTTTGGCCTTGTAGGTAATGAAGTACCTCAATTTCATTGGGAGTAAGTAGGAGTAGATCGTTAGAGGCTTGTTTTCCCGTTTTCATTCAATAAGTATATGTATTCAATCAAATATGTCAACTTTCCTGACATATTAATATTACAAAATACTAAGCAATGTATGGGGTTTCTGGAGAGTTCTGCTTTTTGAAAGGGATAATTTACGAAGTATGTATTTTGTGGGATAGTATAGTCACTCAAAAATTATATGAAAATACAAACAAAGATTATTGCAGCAATCATAGCTCTTGTAATCGTAGGTGGTATATGGGCCGCTAATACAAAGGAATCTAAGCCTGAGACGCTTAAGATTGGAATGATATCCATCTTAAGTGGAGAATACTCCGTAGTCGGAGAAAATCTTCGAAACGGCGCTCTATTAGCAACTGAGGAATATAATCGAGCGCATCCTGATTCAAAGATTGAATTCATACCAGAAGATGATGGCTTTGATTCAAAGAAAGCGCTAAGTGCATATCAGAAGTTGGTAGGCATTGATCATATAGACGCTTTGATCAACGTCTCAACTCCAAGTATCGGAGCTATTTATGACCTTGTAACAAAGACGGATATTCCAGTGATCCAAGGTGGAGAGCAGCCTGTTCAGCCTACATCAGATAACGTATTCCAGATTCTTCCGGGAAATATCGAACTTGAGAAGCAGCTTGGTGCCTATATAAAGGAGAAAGGATATAAGAATCCAGTTGTTGTATTTACTAATAACGACACTATGATTCGCTTCAAAAATGCCATGGTAGAAGGTTATGGTACGGCAATGAAAGAATACACCATCAACGCCGACGAAAAGGATTTTAGGTCGTCAGTATTGAAGGCTTCTGAATCGAACCCAGATATAGTAATTGTGCTTATGTTCCCAGAATCTGGTGCACAGTTTGTGAAGCAGTATGCAAATCTAAAAGGAAAGTTACCGCAATTAGCATTTGATGCTAATGCTCAGTCAGGAATTTCTGACTATCAACGAATCTTAAATGGAGGCAAAATTCTAGACGGCGCATTAATTGCAGTAGTTTCGTCTAGTGTCACTCAGGAATTTAAGGATGCATATAAGAAACGATTCGGTACAGAGCCTGGGTTTTTCTCAGACCTCGGATATGATGCGGTTAATTTACTCATAGCTACTTCTGATAAAGATGGCGAGAAATGGATTGAAAATGTTAAGAACGCTAATTTTACTGGAGTAAGTGGCAAAATCGAATTCGACAATGTTGGTGTACGTAAGCCTGAAGTGAAAATAGTGACGATAAAAGACGGAAAGATTCCGTTTGAGAATTAAAGTTTCAAGTCCAGGTTATTAATATTTTCATCATTATGCGTTAAAATCAACGTATGAAAATCACCAAACTTGGACATTGCTGTCTGATTATCGAAGTTAATGGAACTCGTTTCCTAACGGATCCTGGCAATTACACCACTGCTCAGAATGATGTGAAGGACATTGATTGTGTTGTGATCTCGCATGAACATACTGATCATCTACATATTGAGTCCCTGGAGGCTGTTCTCAAGAACAATCCGAAAGCAACGGTTATCTGCAATGCTTCTGTAGGTAAAATCCTTGAAACGAAAGGAATAGCGTTCACTAAGATTGCGGATGGGGAAGAGACGGAGGTTAATGGAGTTACTATCTCAGGACATGGTCTCAAGCACCATCTAATATATAGAGACTACGAGCAGGTTGAGAATACAGGCTACTTCTTCGATAAGAGATTCTATTATCCTGGCGATGCTTTCCATAATCCTGGCATGCCTATCGATATATTGGCTTTTCCTGTAACAGCACCATGGTGCAACCTTACAGAAGCCATGGATTATGTTCTCGATGTTAAACCGAGAGTGGCGTTCTCTGTACATGACGGCAACCTGGTTCGACAGACTGGTATTACCAAGAGATTACCTGAGCTTTATCTTCCAAAATCTGGCATACAATTCATTGCGCTTGAATTAGGCAAAGAAACTGATTTCTAAGAAAAAGAAAAACCACTCGGAATTTATTTCCGAGTGGTTTTTCTTTTTCTCTAAAATTCAGCTTAGATTACCAAACTGCGAGAATGATTGCTGCAACAAGGAGGGAAACAAGTGTTGATCCTGTGTTGATTGCTGCAAGCTTGAGAGGCTTCTTCTCCCAGAGGACTGCTCCAAGGGCGAATGTTGCTGTGAATCCAAGCCATAGCCAGAATGCCATGATCATTGAGTACATAACTCCCTGTGTTCCTGAGAGGAAGAGGAGTCGAGCAAGGATGAAGATCATTACAATCGTTCCGATGAACTGGATCAAGTATGACTTCCAGATGCTCTTCTTCTCCTCAGTGCTGAGAACGCCTGTCCATCCAGTAAGCGCCATCCATGTGCTGCCGAATAATACCTTTGAATACCAAAGAGCTCCGATTATCATAGCTACCACCGCTGAAACTATCACTGCCCAAATGTTTACATTGCAAAGCATAATACTTCGGTTAATTAATGAGTATGTGGTATATTAGTACATAACATGGCGATTAAATCAAGGGTTATCGTTTTGGTTCTGCTTCTGGCAATAATCCTGATTCTCTTTGGTATTTTGAACAAAACTAAGGAACACAGAGAGTCTTATCTCACGAATACTCCACTACCTTCTGTTGTCGAAGAGAAAACAGTAGACCTTAGTGCAATTAAATTTGAAATCGTCGATACTCCCGCACTTCGACAGAAGGGTTTGAGTGACAAAGAAAGCCTGGCACCTGGAACTGGTATGCTTTTTGTATTCGATTCTCCATCGAAGTATTCTTTTTGGATGAAAGATATGAATTTTCCGATAGATATAATTTGGTTGGATGAAAATTTTGTAGTTGTAGATATAAAAACCAATGTTAGTCCCTCGACATATCCAGATTCTTTCGCTCCGAGCGCTCCAAGTCTCTACGTTATTGAATTAAACGCGGGCGTTGCTGAGCAACATGGAATTTCTATTGGAACAAAAGTACGAATAGGGGGTGTGGATAACTCTGAATAATCTTTTAAACCAGCTGTATCTGCTGGAACCTTTTTCCTCCCTTAATCCAAAACTAATTTTACGACAGACACAAAACCTTGAAGAACCTTTGTGTGCTCTCGTTTTTTAACTTCATTAAAATCAAATAGTTTACAGCATGGGTACGATGTGTTTTTCATATGGATTTGATCAAAAAAGCCTGTTGATAAATATTTTTTAGAGTAAAATAGTAGGACAAAGGTTTCTGAGGCAAGAACCTGAACATTATCAGATTGCGTGCTCTAAGTTTGTGCTATCCCAATGAATATATCAATCACACGACGTGACGGTAGTAAGGCGCCCTTTAATGCGGACAAGATCAACCGGTCTATTGAACGTGCAAGTAGAGGACTTACTGATCCAATCGCAATGGTTACTCAGATTGCGACTGAGACTCAGCTTACGCTCTATGATGGAATCACAACCGACGAGATGGATCAGGCGACCATCAACGCGGCTGTGCAGAACATCAAAGAAGATATCGAATACGATAGAGTTGCTACACGTCTTCTCCTAAAGACTGTATATAGGAAGGTTGTGGGTGACTATGATATTGATAATGCGGATGATCTTGAACAAAAGCACCGCGAGATGTTTCTCCAATACATCGAAAATGGCCTTACTGATGGCCGACTTGATCCTCGAATGAAGGAGAAATTCAACCTTCAAGTTCTTGCCGATACTCTCAAGATAGAAAGAGATGAGCTTTTCCAGTATGCAGGTCTCTCTGGATTGCTACACCGATATGCTTTGAAGCGAGATGGAGACACGCCTCGTGAGACTCCTCAATATATGTTCATGCGAATTGCCATGGGATTGTCATTCAATGAGAAGAATCCTACTGAAATGGCTAAGAAGTTTTATCATAAGATGTCTAAGCTTGAGTACATCGCTGGAGGTTCTACCAACCTTGCAGCTGGAATGCCTAAGCCTGCGCTCTCAAACTGCTTCCTTCTTGAAATTCAGGATGACATGAACCATATTGCGAAGTCTGTAGCAGACGTAATGCTTCTCTCTAAGGGTTCTGGAGGAATCGGTGCATCTCTTACTAAGCTTCGAGCTGCAGGTTCTCCTCTTAAGTCAAACAACGGTACTTCTACAGGTCCTACTCCGTTTGCGAAGGTTATCGACACGGCTATCCGAGCTATTCAGCGAGGAGGTAAGAAAAAAGGAGCTCTTTGCTTCTACATGGAGAACTGGCATCTTGATTTCCCAGAATATATTGACTGGAAGCACAATGCTGGAGATGACTATATGAGAATGCGAACTGCTAACACAGCAGTATTCCTCTCAGATGAATTTATGAAGCGAGTAAGAGAAGGAAAGGACTGGTATATGTTCGATCCAGTCGAAGTTCCGGATTTGAATGAGCTTTATGGTCAGGCCTTTAGTGAACGATATGCTCAATACGCAGAGATGGCAGAGCAGGGCAAGCTTCGAGTTTTCAAGAAGGTGCCTGCACAGGAACAGTATCGACACATCCTCATTTCAATGCAGTCTACGTCTCATCCATGGCTGGTTTGGAAGGATTCCATCAACCTCCGAGCGCTCAACAACAACACTGGTACTATCCATATGTCCAACCTCTGTACAGAGATCTGTCTTCCACAGGACAAGGACAACGTTGCTGTATGTAACCTAGCTTCTCTCAACCTTGCTGCTCATATCAATAACAAGGAAGTTAACTGGGGACGACTTGAAGAATCAGTTCGACTTGCTATACGACAGCTTGATAACCTTATTGATATCAACGTTCTTCCAATTCCAGAAGCGGTCAAATCAGACAGGGAGAATCGCGCAATTGGTCTTGGTGTCATGGGGCTATCAGATGCTCTTGAACAACTCGGTATGTCATACGACAGCCCTCATGCATGGGATTTTGCCGACAGAATATTTGAATTCGTAAGCTATATGGCGATTGATGCCAGCGCAGATCTCGCACGAGAGCGAGGTAGCTATACTCACTTCGAAGGTTCACGATGGTCACAGGGAATGGTTCCTATCGACACCATTAAGTTTGTCGAACAAGAGCGAGGCATCAAGGTTGCTGTTTCAAAGGAGAGCAAGCACAAGGGAGTTAACTGGGACATTCTCCGAGAGAAGGTGAAGAGCGGAATGAGAAACGCGACGCTTATGGCAGTTGCTCCAAACGCAAACATCGGACTCGTCGCAGGAACAACTCCTGGTATCGATCCTCGATTTGCGCAGGTGTTCTCACGAAACAAGATTTCAGGAAAATATCTCGACCTCAACCATAACCTCGTAAAGGATCTTAAGAACATGGGTATTTGGGATTCAGTTAAGGAACAGATTGTTGAGATGCAGGGAGATATCTCAGAGATCCCAGGTATTCCTCAGCACATCAAGGATATCTATAAGACATCATTCACAACTTCTCCGTACGCCTTTATTGAAATTGCCGCTCGCGCACAGAAGTGGGTGGACCAGGCACTTTCTCGAAACATGTATCTTGAGACTCGAGATATCGACGAGACAATGAAGATCTATAGCACAGCATGGGAAAAGGGTCTCAAGTCTACGTACTATCTCCACATGAAGCCGCGACACTCTGCTGAACAAAGCACAGTGCGAGTTAACAAGTCAGAGAAGATGGGACGCCGAGGATTCGGTGGGGTAATGAGTGCACCAGTCGCAGAAGAGAAGGTGGAAGAAGTTCCAGTTCTCGATATTATGTCTCAGCCACTTCCACTCGAAGCATCTCCATTTAATCCTGCTACATATGTAGAAGAGCCAGTAGCTCAGGCAGCACCTAAGGCAGTAGGAGGCTTCGCATCTGTAAGTCATTCTGCTCAGATTCATCACGCACCAACTGCACAGCCTGTACAACATCAGGTTCCATATCAAGCACAGCACCATGTAGCACAACAGCCAGCAGCTCCTGCTCGAGGATTCGGTGCAGTACAACAACAGAGTCTTCATATGAAGACGGAAGCGCAGAATCATGCACCAGAAACTTCTTCTAATCATGGACATGCTCCTGCTGCAGTAGTTCAGAGACCAAAGATCGTAATGGCCGGTAAAGTTTGTCCTACTGACCCTGCGGAGCGCGCACAGTGCGACAGCTGCCAGTAGAAAGCGCAATAGTTCGTCATACCAAGATACGGTATACTTGTTCAACTAGTCGTTTTGCCCTCGCTGACTAGATTAAAAATTATCCCCTCTATTAATCTAATTTAACTTCATTAATCATATGATGATCGGTAAAGCAGCCCCAGAAGATGTAAACCTACACCCGATACGTTACCAGTGGGCGTACGACCTGTATCAGCAGGCCGTTCGAAACACTTGGTTCCCGCACGAGATCGCTCTCAAGGAAGACTTGGAAGACTGGGTCAAGATGACCGAAGACGAACGTCACGCAGTGAAGTTCTTGATGGCATTCTTCAACCCAGCAGAGCTTATTGTTAACAAATCTCTTGCTCTCGGAGTTTATCCATATATCAAGGCACCAGAGGCTCATCTCTATCTCGCTAAGCAAATGTGGGAAGAAGCAAACCACTGTGTTGCATTCGAATATGTTTTGCATACATTCCCATTCGACAGAAGCCAGATCTTCAGCCTTCACCTCGACAAGCCTTCAATGCAGGCAAAGGAAGCTTATATCGGCAAGTACATGAGCCGAATGATGGATCAGAAGCTTGATATCGAGAGTACAGATGGCAAACGAAACTTCATCCGAAACCTCGTTGCAACAAACATTGTTATGGAAGGAGTGTGGTTTTATAGCGGATTCATGGTTGCGCTTTCATTCCGACAGCGAAATCAACTTCGAAACTTCGGTTCAATGATCAACTGGGTGCTTCGAGACGAGAGCCTCCACCTCAAGTTCGGTATCAACATGATTCACACCATCCTTGAAGAGAACGCTGCACTCGTTACTCCAGAATTTGCGAATGAGATTAGGGATATCATCATTGAAGGAGTTGATCTCGAAGTTAGCTATAACAAGGATCTTTTCCCTCGAGGAATTCTCGGACTCAATGCTGACTACGTGAACCAGTACGTACAGTATGTAGCCGACCGACGATTGGAGGAGCTCGGCCTTGCTAAGCACTATAACGTGCGAAACCCTGCGAAGTGGATGAGCACAGCTACCGACGTATTCGAACTCGTTAACTTCTTCGAAGCACAGAACACAAGCTACGAAGTGGACGGTAACGCATCAGGACACGGAGAAAAGAAGAAGGAAGCTGAACCTGCACCAGTAGTAGCGGAATAAGGATCTAATTTTAGGGATAATCAAAAAACATGTACTTGTCAGTGCATGTTTTTTGATGTATAATTATATTGTTACGTTAGACAACTGCTATGCGAGCGAAAGCTCGAATAGAGGAAAGTCCGAACACAGGCTGTATATCGCAAGATGTGCGGCAGCAGGGTAGCGGGTAACGCCCGTCCAGAGCAATCTGCGAGGTGCGAACAGAGACGCCCGATTGGTCGCAAGGCTGATCATGCCGAAAGGCGAGGGCATCCGGGTGCAAATCCGGATGAGTCTCCTGGTAACAGGAAGAGTGCAACGCGCTAAATCCTTACCTCTGTGCAAGGCCGTGCCTACGCAAGTAGGAGTGCCGCTTGAGCCGGAAGGCAACTTCCGGCCCAGATTAATGGTTGTCGTCCTTCCGACAGGTGCAAGCTTGATCGGAAGGATACAGAATTCGGCTTATAGGCGTAATTACATCAAAATCTCCCCAGAATATGGGGAGATTTTGCTTTACTGCATGCTATAATATTGCCTATATAGTAGATTAATAAGCATATTACACAATGGATACCACCCAACCATCGCGGCTACTTCTTTTTGCATATCGCATCTTGGCAGCAGCCGTATTTATTATTCCGTTTATTTGGATACCTTCCGTACTTTTCCAGTTTGATTTCACGAAAAGTCTCATAGCCATCCTGGCAGTCGCGGCGATTGTTGTCTGCGTTGGAATTTCTTTCCTTAAAGGAGGCTGGTTCGTCCGCCCAAGAGGACTTATCTTCTATGGTGCGCTGGGAGTTGTACTTTCAGCCATCATTTCAGGTTTCGTAAGTCCGACAGTATACAAGTCTTTCATTGGACAAGGCTTCGAATCAACTACTGTACTTGCGATCGTAGTCTTTGTTGCAGCGGCATATGCGACACTTACTGTAATTCGAAAAGATAGCCAGGCAGTTGGTCTCATGAAAGCGCTTCTAGCATCATGGGTAGTAGTCGCGATATTCCAGACTCTTCGTCTTGTTTTCCCAAATCTTATCGCTGGTACATTCTTCGGTCATCCAACATCAGGGGTCCTCGGTTCGTGGTATGACCTAGGCATCTTCTTTGCTTTGTCGCTTGTAATAACGTTAGTTTCTCTAGTTCTTCCTTCAGCTCGAAAGACAATATTCCACAAAATTGTTTTTGTAGTCTCATTGCTCTTCCTTGCCATCATAAATGCTCCATTTATCTGGTATGCACTTATTCTCATTTCTTTGATTGTTCTTTTGGTTTCTTCAAGAATCAAAAAAAGCGACGCAGCTGCAAACATCTCATCTGATGTGCCTTCCGAAAAGGGAATTGTAGCTAGGGTTTTGTCAGGCTCAATCTTCTGGCCGCTTCTTGTACTTGTTGTGGCTGTCGTCTTCTCAGTTATAGGAACTACGATCACTCGACCGATCACTACGAATCTTTTCAACTTTGCTCCTGAAGAAATCTCAGTTAACAGAAATGCAATCAGACTTCCTTGGCAGATGACGTTGGAGATGGCTCCTGCGGTATACAAGGCAGATCCTGTATTTGGTCCTGGTCCAAACCGATTCACATACGAATTCCTTCTTCATAAGCCAGCGTCAGTAAACACTACGCCTCAGTGGGGAATTGAGTTCACATCAGGATACGGATATGTTCCTACAGTGATGCTTACGCAAGGTGCTCTCGGTACTATAGCGTGGCTTGTTCTTCTCGTAGGTGTTCTTCTCCTTATAATCAAGGCATTCCGAATGATAGGTGATAGCACTCCTGAGAGAAAAGTTATTCTCACAACAGTAGCAACTGCTAACATTCTTCTCTGGGTCTCAATGGTGATCTTTACTCCGGCTTATCCGATGATCTTTGTTTCTTTCGTAATGCTTGGAGTTCTCGCTGCAGTAACACAGTCAGCAGCAGGGGTTGTTATGGCAGGTTCAAAGACATTCGGCTCTATTATTAATGGAGTAGCAGCCGTCGTTGTCTTGGTCTTTGTCGTCGCAGGTCTCTGGACTACAAAGAAATACGTAGGTGCAGTCTACTTCCAGAGTGGTGTTGAGGACCTCAAGGTCAACAATGTGGATTCAGCTCACGCTAAGTTCAACAAGGCTCTCTGGTACGGTGATTACTATGATATTTATTATCAGGCACTTGCTCAGACCGCTCTCATGAAGGCTCGAGCGAAGTTCGGTTCTACTGATAAGCCTGATGCAACGTTGGTTGATGCTATCCGTCAGGATCTTACAGACGCTGTTAACATGGCAAAAGCCGCAGTTGAGAAAGACCCAACAAACTACTATAACCACATTACAGAAGCTAGAATTTCAGCAAGCTTAGTTCCACTTCAGATTCCTAACAGCAGGGAAAACGCAGAGAGGGCATACAGCGAAGCAATCAAACAGAACCCATCAAATCCAGGAGTTCTCTTGGAACTTGCGCAGTTCGAAGCTAATATAGGAAACGCAAAGGACGCTAAGAGTCTTCTTACAGCAGCTCTTCAGATGAAGAATAATTACACAGAAGCGGCATACTATTATTCTCAGATTTCTTTGAGCGAAGGAGACACGAAGGGTGCGGCGGAAGCTTTGTCAGCGGCAATTAACATGACACCGACAAATCCTTTCCTCTACTTCGAGCTCGGAAGAATTGCGTACTTAACCAAGGATTACAATGCAGCTCTACAGATACTAGCTAAGGCTATTGAATTAGATGAGCAGTATTCAGACGCACGATACTTCGCAGGACTCAGCCTCTCTAAGTTAGGTAAGGTGGCCGAGGCAACACGTCAGTTCGAGATTATTGAACAGCTTAACCCAGACAATGATCAGGTAAAGAGCATCCTCAAGAACCTCAGAGCAGGAAGGGCTCCTCTTACAGGAATCGCTGATGGAGAATCTACACCAGCACTCAAGGAGGTTCCTGAAGAAACTATTTCAACCAAGAAAAGTCCGACTTCGACAGCTACCAGCACCGGCCGATAGCCTTATATGGTGAAACGAATCTTGGCACTTTTCACAAGAGAGATACGCGGCCTCCACGAGGCTGCGTATCTTCTTGCTATATTTACGTTTCTCTCACAGATACTCGCTCTCGTTCGTGACAAGCTCCTGGCCTTTTCTTTTGGTGCAGGACATACACTCGACCTCTATTACGCCGCGTTCAGAATTCCCGACATCTTGTTCGCTTCTCTCGCATCGATGGTAGCGGCTTCTATTCTCGTTCCGTTCTTTATGCAGAAGCAGTCGGAAGGAAAGGAACAGGGTAAAAAGATAATCGACTCAACATTCAGTCTGTTCTCAATCGTGATGGTGGGGGTAAGCATTATTGTCTATATATTCGTTCCTAAACTCATTCCACTTACGCTTCCTGGATTAGCAGACCCTGGCACCTTCGATCATCTCGTATCACTGACACGTATCCTGTTGCTCCAACCGATTTTCTTTGGCTTCTCGAACTTCTTCTCAAGCATCACTCAGATGCAGAATAGATTTCTCTTGTATGCTATGAGTCCAGTTCTCTATAACTTGGGAATTATTTTGGGAATAGCAGTGCTGTATCCATATTTCGGCTTAGACGGACTCGCCTACGGTGTGGTAATTGGTGCACTCCTGCACTGCCTTGTCCATGTTCCATATGTCATCAAGCACGGCCTTTTCCCAAAGTTCAGCTTCACGATTGATTGGAAGGCTGTGAAGGGAATTGTGAGGACTGCGCTTCCTCGAACTATAACGTTGTCTGCTCATCAAATATCAACATTCTTCCTCATTGCTTTCGCTTCGGGAATGACTGCTGGTTCCATTTCTATTTTCACATTCGCCCTTAACCTCCAGTCATTACCGCTTGCAGTCGTAGGGGCAAGCTATTCGTCTGCGGTTTTTCCAGCGCTCGCCAAGTTTTTCTCGGAGAAGAATATTGAGAAATTTGTCAGCCATGTAGCCACGACAGTAAAGCATATTATTTTTTGGTCTATTCCGATCTCGGCTATATGTATCGTGCTTCGTGCACAGATTGTAAGAACAATTCTTGGTGCTGGTAAGTTCGACTGGTCAGACACTCGTCTTACAGCAGCGGCCTTGGCTCTTTTTATCATATCGGCTGTAGGGCAGGGACTTATGCTCATATTCGTTAGAGCTTATTATGCAGAGGGTAAAACCAGCCGTCCGCTCATCATGAATATTATTTCAGCACTTCTTATTATCGTTCTTGCCTTTGCATTGATTAAACTTTATGAGACATCAATTGTCTGGAGATATTTTATCGAAAACCTCATGAGGATTGGAGAAAACGGAGCCGTGCTGATGTTGCCGCTCGCGTACACCATCGGCGTGCTTTTCAATACCTTCCTTCATTGGATAGCGTTCGAGAAAGACTACAAAGGCTTTACTGCCAACATCTGGCGTTCAGGAGTTCACTCATTGGGCGCTTCTATTATCGCAGCGTATGTCGCATACGGCATGCTCAGGCCATTTGCTGAGATCTTTGGTACGCGCACCATCGCTGGAATATTTCTCCAAGGTTTGAGTGCTGGTGTTTGCGGTATCATCGTCGGTATACTCGTGTTGAGTGCACTAAAGAACGAGGAATTGATGGAAATTTGGAGGACGCTCCATGCAAAAGTTTGGAAGGCGAATGTTGGCCCTTCAGACCAGCTTCCTACGTAATGAGCCTTATAAAATCGCATCAAGTTTGCTCTAGAGCCTTTTTCTGCTACTATAGCATCTACCATTCCTCCATATGATTGAACCAAATCTTATACGAAACTTCAGCATCATCGCTCACATTGACCACGGCAAATCAACCTTGGCCGATCGTATGCTTGAGATAACTAATACTATAGAGAAGCGCAAGATGCAGGCGCAGGTGCTCGACAGCATGGAACTTGAGCGTGAGAAGGGTATTACCATCAAGATGCAGCCGGTGCGCATGAATTTTGCTAAAGGAGGCAAAGACTACATCCTTAACCTTATCGATACCCCGGGACATATAGACTTCTCATACGAAGTATCCCGTGCTCTCAAGGCCGTAGAAGGCTCTATCTTGCTTGTGGATGCTACTCAGGGCGTTCAGGCTCAGACACTTACAACACTTGGTATGGCGCGCGATACGGGCCTCAAGATCATTCCAGTCGTCAGCAAAATCGACTCTCCTTTGGCACGAGTTCCTGAAGTAGTACAAGAAATGTGTGAGCTTCTTGATTGCGATGAATCAGAAGTGCTCAAGGTATCTGGTAAAACTGGAGAGGGAGTCAAAGAGCTTCTTGAAGCTGTGATTGAACGTGTACCGCCACCATCACAGCCTGATGTAACTGATGAATTCAGAGCGCTTGTTTTCGACTTTAGATATTCTAACCACAAAGGAGTGGTTGTGTATGTCCGTGTTATGAACGGTTCAGTCTCAAGACTTACCAATCTCAAATTCAAAATCGCTGATGAGAAATTCCACGCTCTCGAGGTGGGAACTTTCTCACCGGACGAAAGACCTCAGGACACTATTAGCGCAGGAGAGATTGGCTACATTGTTACAGGTATCAAGCAGCCAGGTATCGCATCAGTTGGAGACACTGTCTCATCTATGACTGATAGGTTACCGCCGCTTCCTGGTTACATGAGCCCGCGACCTGTGGTTTGGGCATCTATTTATCCTGAAAGCCAGGACGATTTCGATATTCTCAAAATGGCTCTAGGAAGACTTCGCCTCTCTGACTCTTCGTTTACGCATGAAGAAGAATCTTCAGGAGCTCTTGGACGAGGATTCCGATGTGGTTTCCTTGGTATGCTCCATCTTGAAATCATTACTGAGCGCTTGAAGCGTGAATTCCAGCTCAACCTTGTGGTTACACTACCAAGCATTACTTACCATGTTGATTTGAAGAATGGTACGACTAAGATCGTATACTCGCCATCATTTTTCCCTGATGATCACGAGATCAAAGAAGTGCGAGAGCCGTTGGTGAATATGAAAATTATTACGCCTCCAACATATTTGGGAGCAGTGATGCAGGCTCTCTTCGATCACGAAGGTGAGGTTTCTTTGACTGAAAACTTCGGTGACAACAGAACAGCGATTACGCTTGTGATGCCACTTCGAGAGCTTATGCGAAACTTTTTTGATGAAATAAAAAGCATATCTTCTGGATACGCTTCAATATCATATGAACTCGGTGAACTGCGGGTTGCTGACGTGGTGCGAATGGATCTTGTGGTTGCAGATGAGGTTGTTCCAGCATTCTCCAGAGTTGTTTCTAGAAGGCGAGTAGAAGAAGATGGCAAGAAGTCAGTTGAGAAACTTCACAATGTACTTCCACGCCAAATGTTTACTATGAAGATCCAGGCCAAAGCTTTGGGAAGAATTATCTCATCTGAAACGCTCTCAGGTATGAAAAAAGACGTTACTCAGCATATGTACGGAGGAGATATTACACGAAAAATGAAGCTCCGTGAGAAGCAGAAGAAGGGAAAGAAGAAGATGGCCGAACTCGGTAAAGGAAAAGTAAACATCCCTCAGGAAGTTTTCCTTAAAATGATGCGTGCGGACTAAAGGGGATTTAGTATCCCATTCCTACAACTCCTGGTAGATACAGAAGAATCATGCTCGCTACGACGAGGAGTCCTACTATAACGAAGGCAAGCCCTGCTTTTTTTCGTGTCTTTGGGTTATAAAACATGGCTGTAGTATACTATATCTATTATGCGAGAGCTAGAGAAGAAACGAAAAAATAAACGCCTCCTGTATGCACCTATTACTCTAATAGTACTTATCATACTAGTTGGTTTTATGATCAAAGCCGTGTTCGCTGCGAAGGAGAAGGCACGAATAAGCC
This sequence comes from Patescibacteria group bacterium, assembly GCA_040387635.1. Classification (GTDB taxonomy): domain Bacteria; phylum Patescibacteriota; class Minisyncoccia; order Phycocordibacterales; family PALSA-1337; genus JAZKDJ01. The sequence continues at coordinate 145,819 of JAZKDJ010000001.1, read as the reverse complement.
AGGAACATTTGGTAAGAGCTCAAACCGAAGCCGCTGAACTTAATGGTAAATACGAAGCGGTCAAAGACGAGGTAACATTCCTCAAGACTGATCAGGGCGTTGATGCTGAACTCCGTACTAAATACCGTTTGGTACGAGAGGGTGAGGGTGTGGCGGTCATAATTGATGAATCGGCAACGGAAATTCCTAAAGCACAGCAGAAAAAGGGAGCTTGGGCGCGGTTTCTTGAATGGCTCAAAAAATAAGGTGGTTTGATTCTCGCTACCCGTACTGATATCTGATATGATGACTATATAATTCAAATAACGACATGAAACACGTAAAAATCTATTCAACACCATCCTGCACGTACTGCAACTTGGCCAAGGAATTCATGAAATCACAGGGTATTGCATACACTGAGATCGATGTTGCTGCGGATCCTGTGAAGAGAAAAGAAATGATTGATCTTACAGGTCAGATGGGTGTTCCTGTATTGGATATCGAAGGAGATATTATGGTTGGATATGACGAAGAGCGCCTTAAGGAGCTTTTGGCGGTTTAACTAAAACAAAAAGCCGCTGCCCCAATATAACACCGGGGCAGCGGCTTTTTGTTTTAAATTACCACTGGATGTGCTACATTTGTTGAGTAAAAAGTACGCCCCTGTAGTTCAATGGATAGAACAATTCCGTCCTAAGGAGAAAATCCAGGTTCGATTCCTGGTGGGGGCACCATTAATTAAAACAACTCATGAGCAAACTTTCTCTCAAGAAAAATCCCACTCTGAAGGATTATCAAAAATACATTGCCGAGATGGTCATAGAGCGTGGTTTTGGGAAGGAAACCGTTCCAGAAATGTTCATGCTTATGATCGAGGAGTGCGGTGAGATGGCGAAAGCTGCTAGAAAATCTCAGAAGATCCACACTGACAAGAATTCGAAAGAGTATCACCTTGATCATGAGATCGCTGATGTTTTTGTGTATCTTTTGGATATCTGCAACCATTTCAATATAGATTTGGAAAAAGCTTTCCGTGAAAAAGAGGAAATCAACAAGAAAAGGACCTGGCAGTAAACGGCTCTAATTCGGCTTTAGTTTTTTTTGCCTTTCTGCTATACTCTCCGCATGACTCCGGAGGAAAAGAACCTTTTAGAGCGCACATATAAGCTTACCGAGGAGAATAACGAGATTCTCCGAGGCATGAGGCGCGCACAGCGCTGGGGTCGTGCGACGAAGATTGCGTACTGGTTGATCATTGCGATATTTACGGTTGTCTCGTATTATGCCATCATGCCGTATCTGAATCAGCTCATGGATGTCTATCGAGGCATTCAGGGCGGAGATGCGAACAGTGATAGTCCAAGTGCGATGGAGAGATTGGGTGGCTTCAATTTTTCGGGATGGGGAAGCAAGCCAGTTGATCCAAATAATCTTGAGAATTCAAGATAAGGTGTGAAAGGCTAGAGTTGAAAATGCCAAGGTAGCTCAGTTGGTAGAGCATTCCCCTGAAGAGGGAAGGGTCACCGGTTCGACCCCGGTCCTTGGCACATTAGATAGAAGCTTTAGGCAAAAGGAAGTAAAAGGGAAGAAACAAAAATGACAATACCCCGAAGTCCGTTACTCCGAGGTATTTGAAGGTATGTGCGCAGCATAAGCTAAGCAGCTAACCGTGTTGGTTTTTTTCGTGAGCCTGTAGGCCGGGCACGCTTTTTCGGCGCGATGGGTCCTGTGGTCGCCGCCATGGCCTGAGTGTCCTCCGTCGGAGCCTGCGGCAGAACGAGAGGCGTGACATTTGGTTGCTGGAGCGGCTGAGGTGGCACTGGCCACACGATATGTGCGGGTTTTTTACGCACCGAATGTGTAACTCCTTTGACATGGAGCACGCTGTTTTTGTTGGCGATCTTGTGTCTGGGATCGTAGCCATCAAGCACTGCCATTTGGCAGATGCGAGCATGATCGGCGCGTTTCATGTAATGAAATTTGTCGCGACGAATTTTGCGCTGTTTCTTTGGCTGTTCCATGTGATGGTACATAAGGCTTCAAAGAGGGTCTTCCTGATTTTTACCATGGAGATTGTTGGTACGCAAGGTAACTAAGGGGGATATCTATTTACTGAATATTGCGCTTCGAATCCTGAGATGGTAATCTTTTTTTAGATAAAATTTGTTCGATTATCGAACATGGAGCTCTCTATGCAGCCAAATATTTTTGCAATCGCTTCGTCAGTTTCGGCCCTCGAGCATATCGTGGGTCTTCTGGAGGAGATGGGTCTTATGAAAGGAAGACACTATTTTGCTCACACTAGTCCGTTGGCCATTCGCGATTGTGTGAAGGAAGAAACGCCGCAGCTTATGGTTATGGGATTAGTCGGTACTCCTGAAGATACGGCAACCATCGCTAAGAGCTTCCGTGAGGTGAATGCACAGCTTGTTTGCATCTGCTTGGCGGGTGCTCAGTTTCGAGGACCTTTTGAGGCGCTCGTCAAAATTGGTGGGCATCAGGATCAGTTCAAGGCTGCGATCAAAGAGCATTTTGGTCGGCACCTTCCAGCAGGCATCAAGTAACCTTGGTAGCCAACAACTAATTTGAAACGTAAACGCCGCTCTGTAGAGGAGCGGCGTTTTCTTGTGTCAGTATTTTGCTTAGTTGCTTCTGATCTTGAGCTTGGTCTTCTTGTGCTTGTCGATTTTTGGGAGAGTGATGGTGAGGAGGCCGTGCTTTTCTTCCGCTCTAGCTTCTTCAACCTCGATTTCTTCTGGGAGAGTGATGCTTCGTGAGAATGATCCCCAATAGAGCTCTTGGATAAAATGGTCGGCATGTTCATCCTGCTTGTCTTCCTGTCTTGTACCTCGAATGGTAACCATGTCTCGTGTGATGTCTATCTCGAGATCATCCGGATTAACACCTGCTGCCATAGTTTTGATGATGATGGAGTCGGCCGTTTGGAAAACATCAACAGTAAGCTCAGCATCCTCATTCACTATTTCCTGGCTGATCTGTTCTTCAGGTTGGTATTCGTAAATCGAACCCGGAGTGTGCTGGGATCTTGAAAGGTGAGGGTCAACTTTGACGCTTCCTGTAAGTTTCTCAAAAAATGATCTTTTTTCTTTTGCCATTGTTATTTGTTATGTCGTTTTTTGGACCGACTCCTTTTTGTACGAGAGTTTCTTAATCCTTTCAAAAAGAAGCATGATTATAATTGTGCATATCCAGACCACTCCGAATACTTTCAGCTTTCCTGCGGTATTAGCATTCATTATATTCAAGTTGAAGAGAGCATGCAATCCGCCTGCGATGAAAATTCCAGCTGTGATAGCAATAGTTCGAACTAATCTGTGATAGTAGAAGGTTCTTGCTGCTGCATATCCTATGATTGCTGATGCCACTACGTGCACCAATGTCGCTCCAATGAATCTCAAGTTGCCTGTAACAATTGAGCCAATGTAGTCTCCTCGGGAGAGGATGCCAAAGATATAAAATGTGTTTTCGATTGCCGCAAAACCAAGGGCAGTAGTAATAAGGTAAATGAGGTCATCGATTGGTTCATCAAGAAAACGGGTCCGAAGAGCGAAGACGTATGCGGCCAGAAGTTTAATGATTTCCTCAATAAAAGCCCATACTATATAGAGACTTCGTTGGTCGCTGATATATTCAGTTGCCATAAACTGGAGAGGAATGACGAAAATTATTGCAACCATTCCTCCTATGAAAGCTTTCATGACCACAGATCGTGGTTCAGGATGCAGGTTGTCTTCTCGAAGCCAGAACCAAAGCCAGAGTAGGGCAGGGATGATTCCGGAGAAAATGGCATAGAGAATATGTGTCAAATCCATGCGGGTATTATAGCATTTGAACCTATTTTGGAGGCTCTGGATAAGTAGCTAGAATGTCATCGAATAAACACACTCCTGAGTCAATTTCAAGCATATATTGACATTATATCTATAAGTGATATAATGCGAAGCAGACGATTTTTGGGTGATTCCGCATACTTGCGGCCTGAACCTAAGTCATTTAGCTGGATAAAAACCGGCTTACCAGACAACGACCGACACGGAGGAATTGAAATGAAACTGAAACAATGCATTACAGCTGTTGCGGCAATCTTTTGCTGCTTAACCTTGACCTTGGCCGCTTCGGCCCAAGTCAAAATGGGTGAGGGAGATGATCTCTCCTTTACGTCGCAGACGGTCAAATATGACGTCTGGAAGTCACGCGCAAAGGCCGACGCCAAGGTGGTTACGCCGCCGGTGATTTACATGAGCAACGTCGTTCTGGGTGTGCGCATCAAAAGCATCGCGGCGACTACATCGCCCTCAACGCTAGCCGTCAGGACAAATGTCATGGCAGGCCTTGCTGGGGACGATGTCCCGACGGATCCGACAACGGATCCGGCAGCTTGGGTGGACACCCAATATCATGGGTTGCAGTGGTGGCATTACATCACTACGCCATTCTATAGCTACATGGGAACCCCAACATCGGGATCAGGCGATTTCCGTGGTAGTGAATACGGACATCGGCTAGGTTTTCATTCGGTGGGCTCAGGCTCGCCGGTTGATTACGATCTGCTGATCGAAAGCTCTAGCTCTACTACGAGTATTCCTACCGGCCGCTACGCGGTGGTAACGAACTCATTGGGACAGCTACGATCCTATAACCGGAATTTCGTTGGTGCACACATCGGCGCAGATGGGGTCTATAAATCCTTTTTCGATCGGGCGCAAAACGTCTGGGTTGAAGTGGGGGATGATAGCATCTACACCGCCGGCGAAATGCCAACAGCGGTTCCGACTACTCACTTCCTAGACTTTGGGGCGACATCATATCGCGACGTGTCTTCGGAAGCGGAGCTTGCGGCATCACGCAGCATGTTCACGAATTCGAGCCCAGCCTCGAATCATTGGGTTAAGGCCTCGCTCATTCGCAGGCCGAACACGGTGACGTCTTCAGTTTCATCTACGTCATCCTCAATGCCGTCGCTCGCCATCGAAAAAATGGGAGGGAACATCAAACTGACAGTTCGCGGTGGGCAAAAAGGCCTCCGCGCGCAGATTCAGGTGGCTGCTCCCACTGTGACGTCCCCATGGACGCTTCTCGGAAACACTGTGTTTGATGTCGGTGGCTGGACCAATATACCTGCCGCTGATACCAACAAGTTTTTCAGGCTCGTACCCGCACCTTAACTTCATTGTTCCGGCCAACCTCGGGACAACCAAAGAACTCCGCACCCTTTCTGCACCTTGCAGTGGGGGTCCGGAGTTTTCTTTTACCCTAATGACACTTAGTTGACAACATATCAAGTATATGATAGTGTCTTTCCAAGCTACTTAAGAAGTTAGCGATGAAAAATATGAATACAATCAACAAAATTATAGCAGGAATCGCATTTGCAGCTATTGCAGCGTTTATTATCGCTCCGGTAGTTTCAAAGGCGCAGAATGGTGGCGACGATGAGCCTTCACGATCTTCACAGACGACGTCTAATGGATCTGATGACTCAAAATCACCTACACACTCTGGAAACGGAGATGACGACGGAGATGCTTCAAACCCTCCACGTATTGAGGATTCTTCAAGCCGACGATCAGGAGGCCGAAGAAACTCAGGAAACAACTCAGGTACAAATCAGCAGATTGTGATTTCAAACATCATGATTGACTCAGCTGGCGTTAACAAGCTTCGAGTACAGTTCTCAACATCAGAGAGCGCTCCATCACGACTTGTTTTCGGAACAACAGCAGTTGCAGCTCCTGCAGCTGGATCAGTTAACTACGGATACCAGTCAGGAACTTCAATTGATAATGGTACAACTGGACATGCATTCACAGTTACTATCGCTCCTGGACAGACATATTACTTCCGACCAATTGCCCTTGATGGCACTCAGGTAGTCTTTGGAAACGAAATTAAGGTCGCTCCAAACGCACCGGTTGGTATCAATGGTCTCATCCTTGGTGCATCAACAGGATTCATTAAGCCAGCAGTTGCTGGAGTAAAGACTCCAAGTGTCTTCGCACTTAACAACGGTTCAACTACTACAGGATCAACTTCTGCTCCAAAGGCATCAAATGATCTTGGCGCAGCTGCCGGAGCTGGTGCAGGAACAAAGGTTGCAAACTTCTTTAAAAATCTCTGGAACGGAATCTTCGCTCCGATTTGCCGATAAGCGGCATTCGTAGGGAATCCTAATCCAAGAAAAACCGCCTTACGGCGGTTTTTCTTTTTGTAATTTTATAGCGACAGGTTACCCGTTGCTTTGATGTCGGAGATATTCGTAGCAACTTTGCTGTAATATCCCGCCAAAGCAATCATGAGTGCATTGTCTCCCGTGAGATGATTGTGTGGAAGCAAAAGGGGAATACCAAACTCTTTCGCAAGCTTCTCAAACGATTGGCGAATGTGCATATTGGCAATAACGCCGCCACCTATAATGAGCGACTTCGGCACGTGCTTGTCGAGGGCTTTTTTTGTTTTGGAAACGAGAACATCTGTAACTGCGTCTTCAAATTCACGGCAAAGAGCTGCCATCGAAGCTTCGGGAAGTGGTGATGGTAATTCCTTAAGTGCATAGAGCACAGAAGTCTTTAATCCTGAGAATGAGAAATCAAAATCTTTTGAAGCAATCATAGGGCGGGGAAGGTCGATCACATTAGGAAGATTTTCTTTGCGTGCTTTCATAGCGAGCATACTTACTTGTGGACCGCCTGGATATGGAAGACCTAGCATGCGGGCAACCTTGTCGAAAGCCTCTCCTACAGCATCATCTCTAGTAGAACCTATGATTGAATATGAACCTACAGCTTCTATTGATACAAGTTCAGTATGTCCTCCGCTTATGAGAAGACTTAACGCTGGAAGGGGAATTTGGGGAAGCTTTTTGAACTCATGGATACTCTGATCTGTTCGAGGCTCAACAAGAGGAGAGAGAATGTGACCTTCCATATGATTGACGGTTACTACAGGTACGTTCCATGTCATGTGCAGAGCCTTTGCGAAGTTAACACCCACCCATAGAGTCGGTTCCAATCCAGGACCATGTGTTACAGCTATACGATCGATGATGGGTTGTTTTGAAACCAAAGATGATGAGAGAAGGTTTCCAAGGAGGTCAGATTCGAATTCCTGCAGGAGCCCCGTGACTACTTCGGAGGCGTTGGGATTGCTTACATCTGTTGTTGGAATGTCGGACTCCTTCATAAGCTGCTCCAAAAGAGGAACTAGATGCTTGGCATGCTCTCGTTTGGCAACCATAGGGAAAACACCACCATACTGTTCATGGATTTTTATTTGAGACAGGACGATGTTGCCGAGGACTTTGTATTCTTCCTTGTCGTTTACTTCAAGAAGACACAACGCCGTCTCGTCGCAGCTGGTTTCGATGCCGAGGATGATCATGGCAAAACTATACCAGAAAAGACGTAATTGAAAAGGTTTTACCTTGAAACATATCAAATGTTCTGGTACTGTTTGGCCAGACCATTACAACTGCATACCTATGACTGCAATCGCACCTGCACTGTCCGTGGAGCTCAAGGGTACTCATCCTTTGCGCGTTAAGTTGCAACCCGATGTCATTGCCGAGCTCAAAAGGGCGAAAGCGTTGAAGATATTCGGTTGCTCGGGAGCCGGCAAGACCGAGCTCATCAAGGCACTCCTTACGAAGAGGCCTGACCGTCTCTGTCGAGTAGTAACGACAACGACGCGCCCCCCTCGGAGTGGTGAGGTTGAATCAATTGACTACCACTTTCTCGGTCGCCCCAATTTCGAGAAGGGAATTGTCGGTGGCGATTTCATCGAGTACGATCTCTTTGGAGCGGTCGGAAACAAAAACTATTACGGCGTCTCTGTTGCGGCCCTGCGTAACGTTTGGGCACTTGGGAAAGTCCCGGTCCTCAACATAACAGTGGGAGGCATTGAGCAGGTCAACAATTTGATGCCTGGCACGCCTGCCATTTTCATTGATGCGCCGTTCTACGTTCTTGAGGAGAGACTCAAGGCGCGCGGTGATTCGGAGGACGATATCAAGGCACGGCTTGCGGAAGCTCAGCAGGAGAAGGAGATCTTCGGTAGGTATTGCACCGACGTCGTGTTGAACACAGGGACCATCGAGGCCGGCGTCTCGAGTTTGCTGTCGATTGTCGACAGCTACCTCCGGACATGTCCGTCCCCGCAAGATTGACGCTCTTCATTTGTAGGATTTACGTAAAAGCGCCACTGATCGGTACAGTGGCGCTTTTTTCCTTTTGATTGTAACTGTGAGCGGTGAGGGATTCGAACCCCCGACATCAACAACGTCAATGTTGCGCTCTACCAACTGAGCTAACCGCCCGCAACGTAACTCTTCCGTACTTTCGCACTTAGAGCCACGTGCTAATCAAAGAAACTCACAAAAAACTTGATAGCAACTTAAGTTTTTGGCTTATCTATCTTGTCTAACCCGAGCTTCTTTACACCAAAGTATACTACAGCAGCTATGATAAGAAAATCAATAGCGGCTGCCAAGAAGCTTCCTAAGCCGATCTTGGCGTTGAAGACCGGAATGTAGATGTCTTTGAGGTCTGCGTATTTTCCTAAACCAAGGCCGATGAGTGGATTAATGAGGTCGTTTACTATAGATGATACCAATCTTGAAATGGAACCACCTAGGATAAAACCAACTGCAAGACCCACGACGCCCTGGGTGCGTATGAACTCAAGGAAGTTTCTCATAGTTAAGATTGCGGTCCGGTGAATGTTCCTGGAGGAGCGGTCGTGTCATTCTTGATAGGTTCCACGATTGTCTCTCCAGCTGCTGCTGATCCTGGTCGCTTGAATACTGCATCTACAACTGATTCATCAGGGTTAGGTACCGGTCCATATGCGTTATCACCTTCGTCTCCTGCGTCGAAGCAAAGAATGATAAAAGCAATAATGTTTACTACAGGAATGAGCATGAGAATGACAAACCATGCTGATTTGCCAGTGTCATGATATCGCCTTGCATGTATTGAAAGGTGGGCGATAAGAAGAACAATCATCGCCGCAAAATTAACTATAGAACCCAACATTGAGCTCAAGTTTGTGATGATTGAGGCGATAAGGCTAATAATGATTGATGCTGCTATTAAAAGAAGGAAACCCAGAATCCATTGTTTTCTTCTGAGTCGTCCTTCGAACAAACTTGTTATATATTCCATAATTTCGAATTATATCACGTAATATATGGGAATTACCTGAAGGTGTTAACCCTCCACTTCCACACTAAAACCTCCGTACGCCATGCGCTGCATATCAAATGGCATAGAAACATCCTTTGCATCCTTATATTTTTCGTCCATCTCAGCCATCACTTTTTTGTTGACCTCATCGCGATGTTCTTTTGATTTAAATACAATAAAAGAAATCCATACGGTTTCATTAGCGTTTGCTTTTGCGAGCTCAGGAAACGTTAGATGCTTCATGCCACCCATTTCTTTGGGTTCAAGATCATTGCCCTTACATTCGTAATATTCTAGGGCACCATGCTTCATCCATGTATCACGGCCTTCGGTAGCCATCTTTGTATACTCTTGCACTTTGTCTTCAGGAACTGCAAATACAAACCCGTCTACATATTTTGCCATGTTGTTTTTTGTCTAATGATTAATTTAGTTTATTTTATCAGATACTTTGTTAAGTGTGCATTAATCGATACAAAAGGTTGCTAGTTTGGCGGAGAGAGAGGGATTCGAACCCTCGAGACCCGTTAAGGCCTGCCGCTTTTCGAGAGCGGTGCTTTCAACCACTCAGCCATCTCTCCAGAGTACGACTATCCTAGCATTTTTTGCCTTTTAGCAAAAATATGCTATATTATTCGGCACTTGGTTCGCATGTTAATCTATGTGAACCAGTCAGCCGGCCCTATCGTCTAACGGCTAGGACGGAAGCTTTTCAAGCTTCAAACCAGGGTTCGATTCCCTGTAGGGTCACAACGTGAAGGTTACAAAGATTACTCCCATCAAAGAGCTCAAGAAGCGATTGCTCGAGATATCTCATCTTGCGTCAATTAATGGTCTTTTGGGTTGGGATCAGGAAACAAACCTTCCTCCGAAGGCTTCCGATTATCGAGCAGCATCAATTTCTGAATTGAGTGCTATTATCCATTCGAAATTACTAGGCCTCGATACCGACGGGTTGCTTTCAAAGCTCAAAAAAGAAACTGACGGAGGTAATATCAAAGGGAAGGATGCTGTTATCGTAAATGAGACATGGAGACAATATGATAGGGAGAGAAAGCTTCCTGAAGCATTCGTGCGAGAAATGGCTGAAATAGGTTCTAAGGCCCAGATTACTTGGGCACAGGCTCGAAAGAATAATGATTTCAAGCTTTTTCTTCCATGGCTTACTAAGATTGTAAATCTAAAAAGAAAAGAAGCTGTCTACGTAGGATACAAAGAATCTCCTTATGATGCGTTGATTGACCAATACGAAGCAGGTATGACTACGGCCGAGGCATCGAAGATTTTGAATGATCTGAAATTGTTTTTGGTGCCATTCTTGAAACGCATAAAGGAATCAGGGCAGAAGATACCAACGAAGGCTTTCAATGGAAAATTTCCAATCGACAAGCAAATCGATTTTAATAAGAAGTTATTGGAGAAAATTGGTTTCGATTTTCAAGCAGGTAGAATTGATGTTTCCACACACCCATTTGCTACAGGACTTCATCCTCACGATGTTCGCATAACGAGTCGATATTCAACGACCGATATTTTCTATTCGATTTCATCTACAATACACGAAGCAGGGCACGCATTGTATGAACAAGGATTACCTGTGGAGCATTTTGGTACGCCGCTCGCTGAATCAGTATCTCTTGGTATTCACGAGTCGCAATCAAGGCTATGGGAAAACATGGTGGGAAAAAGCTTACCGTTCTGGAAGCATTTTTATCCATTGCTCAAGAAAGAATTTCCTCAACCTTTTTCAAAGATTGCTATCGAGGACTTCTACAAAACACTCAATAATGTGCGTCCGTCTTTTATAAGAACTGAATCTGACGAAGTTACCTATAACTTGCATATCATTCTTCGTTTTGAAATCGAAAAGGGAATGATGGAAGGTACGATTGATTTAAAGGACCTTCCAAAGATTTGGAATCTAAAGATGAAGGAATATTTCGGAATAGAGCCCGCAACTGATTCACAAGGAGTACTCCAGGATGTTCATTGGTCATTTGGAGGTATTGGATATTTTCCTACATATACGTTCGGCAATCTATATTCAGCGCAATTTTATCATGCGATGGAAAAGGACATTCCTGACATTTCTAAGAAAATAGAGAAAGGACAGTTTACAGAAGTCAGAGAATGGCTTCGAAAGAACATTCACGCCACAGGAAAAACTCACACCGCAAAGAATCTAGCCAAAAAGGTGACAGGTGAAGAACTTAACAGTAAGTATTTTACTGAGTATCTAGAAGAAAAGTATACTGAGATTTATAAGCTGTAGTCTTATACACACCCATACTTTTAGGGCTGTTTTCTGGTATATAATCAATGGGTAATTAAGTTTACTTAAATATCGATATTTCAAATGCCTCCACAACCTGTACAGTTCGATGAGGATAGCGGACAGAGTAGATACGGATCGTATAAGTCTAAGCAAATATTAGGGGCTCCAGTAACACCTGGGGTTGTAGCATGGCTTGCTCGCAAGGGCATAGCCAAGGATGAGAAGACGGCAGGGCACTATTTGGTAGGTGTAGCGCTGATCTGTATTGTCATATCAGGATGGCTTGTGTACTCATCTTTCTTTAAAGGCTCATTTTCAGATAGGCCTCTTACACGTGAGCAGGCAGAGAAAAAGATACCAAAGAGCATGTCTACTGAACTTAGAAATAAAATCATTTCTAGTTTTGAGAAATAGTCAGCGTATTAACTTTATTTTATGAAATTTTATTCAAACAAAAAATCAGGATTCACTCTCATCGAGTTGCTCGTTGTAATCGCCATCATTTCATTGTTATCGAGCGTAGTACTTACGAGTACAGGTAAATCCAGAATGAAGTCCCGAGACGCTAAGCGTCAGCAGGATATTACGCAATTACGAAACGCACTTGCATCGTATGCCTCAGATAACAATGGAAAATATCCAGGTACTACTGATTTTATAATAAACTCAGGGCATGACGAGCTGGGAAATCCGACATGGAATACAGCCAATCCTTTTTTTAGTGCTTTAGTTCCAAAATATATTGCTCGTCTTCCTGTTGATCCGCTCAATACTCCCACACTACAGAGCACGTATGACTTCATCTTTGGGATGTCACCTACCGCTCACGTCTATACATACGCCGTATCTTCAACAGGGTCAGATTATGACCTTACCTACAATTATGAACTGCCTGGACATAGGAATTCTTGCGAGAAGAAGACCAATCAAGTTTCTCATGCGTATACTGATATAGTCTATAACCTCTGTACAGATTTTGTGCTTCCACCAACGGCAGCTAGTGATCATTAATTCACTAGAAGATAGGATAATAAAAAAGTGCAGACCTTCCGCTAGGTCTGCACTTTTTGCATGCGAGGGTGTTCACCTCAGTATGCCATTCGTGCTGAATATTCGGCGTTCACAGCATCCCGCCATTGTATGGTGAATTCGCTTGTGTAGATTGTACCCGCCAGATTCCAGAGAAGCTGACGCTCAGTGGCTAGACGCGAAAATCTCATGCTGGAAGGGTGCTTCGGCCAACGTGCGTGCATTCTCTTGAGACGGGCATGCGAGGCTTTGAGCCGTCGCCGTCGTTTTTCAATTTCTTCAGGAGACATAAGACATCTTCTTCGGATTGTTTCTGAATCAAAGTTAACATAGATTTGGATATATACAATGCTTGATGGATTTTTATTAAAACTTTATCTCAGTCTGCTATACTAAACTTTGAAATGACATCGAAGCAAAAGAAAATTTTGATAAGGACAGGAGTTACGCTGCTTGTTGCTCTGGCAGGCTTCGTTTTTTATGGCGATAGCGGAACTTTTTTCAATACAGACAAGAAACCAACCAAAGAAAATCTTGGGGCAAGTGCGCTGGATTCCATCAATCAGGATCAGTTTTATAAGGTCTATAAGGTTGTTGATGGCGATACAGTATCGATCGAAGTAGATGGAGCTGTAGCTACAGTGCGTCTCATTGGTGTGAATACTCCTGAGACAGTTGATCCACGCAGGGAAGTGGAATGCTTCGGCAGAGAGGCGTCTGATTTCGCTAAGAGCATCCTCACTGGTAAGAGTGTGAAGCTCGAATTTGATCCAACACAGTCAAAAGTTGATAGATACGATCGTCTCCTCGCGTATGTAAGTACTGAGGAGGGAGTGGACGTTAACAAAATTCTCATTCTCGAAGGCTATGCTTACGAGTATACCTATGAGAAGCCATATGGTCGCCAGGAAGAATTTAGGATGGCTCAGGTAAGCGCGCAGATCGCGAATAAGGGCCTTTGGAACCCGGCCACGTGCGACGGCAAAAGGCACTAGCACGTTTTCAAAATATTGCTATTATACAAGTCTGATTATTTAATATTTCTATTAATATATCTTCGGATATGGCTCAGGAACATAACAAAAAAGGAAATGGAGGGGGTCGCCGTGAGGTGATCATTTTGGCAGGAGGTAAGGGAACTAGAATGAAAACAGAATTCCCGAAGGTGCTTACCGAAGTCGCTGGACGTCCTCTCATTACACACGTGGTTGAGCAGGTAAACAAGCTCGGACTAGAATCCGAACCGATTATCGTTGTTGGCTACAAGGGAGATCAGGTCAAAGACAGACTCAGCAATCACTCAAGATTCTCTCATCAACTAGAACAGAAAGGAACCGGTCACGCAGTTATGAGTGCTCGCAGGGAAGCTCTTCGAGAGAAAGGCTCCATTCTCATTCTCTACGGTGATCAACCTCTTGTAAAAACAGATACACTGCAGAAAATATTTGAGGCTCATGAGAACCATGACAGCCCGATCACCATCGCTACAACTATTGTTGATGCATATGATGGATGGCAGAAACCATTCTATGATTTCGGTAGGATTGTAAGAAACGAAAAGGGAAATGTTGTAGGTATTATCGAAAAGAAAGACGCTACAGATGATCAGAGAGAAGGAATCAGAGAAGTGAATGTTGCGTATTATTGCGTTGATGCGGATTGGCTTTGGAACAGTCTTGATAAGGTAACGACTAACAATGTCCAAGGAGAATACTATCTCACAGACATCGTAGGTATCGCATTCGAGGAAGGTCATCCAATTGTTGCTGTAGATATTCCTCCTAAGGAAGCATTGGGAGTTAACAGCCCAGAGCAATTGATTGTCGTTGAGAATATGTTTGTAAGATAACAAAAAAACCGATCCTAGTGATCGGTTTTTTTGTTTTTACTGCGTATGAAGGTACATATAGATGTCCTCGAGAGCCTTTACTGCGTCTCCTGCAGCAATGTTGTTTTGATGGTAGAGTCCGTCTGTGCAATCACCAGCTGCCCAGATACCGAGAGTGGAAGTTCTCTGTGTTCTTGGATCTGTTACAACGTTGCCATTTGAGTTGAGTTCGACGATGTCTTTTACGAAGAACGTTGTAGGGGTTGAACCAATTTCAACAAAAATACCAGACGCTTTAAGTTCGATATCTGTACCAGTTTTTGTATCTGTGTAGATAATAGAAGAAACAAATTTGTCGCCCTTAACTTCTTTGGGAACTGCATTGATGATGGCTTTCATCTTTGGATGAGCCAGCACTCTTTTGACGGTTACTGGATCGGCTCGGTATTCACCGCTGCGGTTGAGAAGGGTAACGCTTTTGCAATACGCAAGAAGCTGAGCAGCACTTTCGAATGCGGCGTTTCCTCCGCCGATAACAACTGCATCCTGATCTGCAAATATTGGTCCATCGCAGGTTGCACAGTAAGTAAGACCCTTATGTTCGAATTGATCGGCTCCAGGAACGTTTAAACGCTTCCTGTTGCTGCCTGTGGTTACGAGTACTGCTTTGGCCTCATATGAGCCTTTGTTGGTCTTTATAACGAAGATATCGTCCTTCTTGGTAACGCTCTCGCATCCTTCTCCTTCGTGGAGATCAATGATGTCTTGGGCGTATGCGTGAAGATGGGCTTTGAGAGCCTTTGAGAGATCGTTGCCTGAGATCTTCACAGTACCAATCCAGTTTTCAATGCCGTCAGATACTGAGCTTTGGCCATTGAAATCCTTTGTAATGAAAATTGTCTTCAGACGCTTTCGTGATGCGTACACTCCTGCTGCTACTCCTGCAGGTCCTCCTCCGATGATTGCGAGATCGTATGTTTGGCTCATGCTTTGCAAAATAAATGGTGACTCATATCATATCATGAAGCTCATAGCCCGGCATCATTGATGTTTGAAGAAATTATGTTTATAGTGGCTTCAGAAAGCATTTAATAGATCCGGTATGGAACCATTGAAGAGATTGCCAGAGGAAGAGCTCCATAAGTGCTTCCTGGCCACTCAAGGATGCCTTAGGGAACTCAGGACTGAAACGAGCCACCGTCGGCATTCGCGACCGGTGGATTTCCACTCCATTGGAGACCCGTTTGTGCGGGATTTCTCAGCCATTATGCTCTCCAGGGCATGGAGACGGATGGCTGGAAAAAAACAGATCGCATCGCCTTTGATATCGCGTGTGCGTGATCGCGACTCTCACACATGTGAAGTCATGGGTAATTCGCTGAGAATAGCAGAGCATCTGGGACTTAATACTTATTTGACGCTTGCTATTGCCGCCGGTCACGACATTGGTCATGTGCCGTTTGGACATCAGGGCGAAAAGTATCTTCGGGTAAGGGGCCTTGGTCCTACCTTCAGTCACGAAAAAATGAGCGTGATAGTTGCACAGCACGTCGAACGACATGGTGAAGGCTTGAACCTTACCCACGCCGTCCTCGATGGAATGTTTCGCCATTCCGGAAAAAATGTTGTCAGCACAATGACGCAAGAATCGTGGGTTGTAAGGTGGACAGATAAGATCACTTACAATTTTGCGGATTACGACGATTTCCAGCGCTTGAGACTCGAGTGCGATCCAGAGCTGTACGATCTTGCGGACATGTTCGGGCGCAATCATCGCGAACGAACATTTCGTACCATTGTTGGATTGTGCGAGGAATCGAGTGATGAGAGGCGAGTTTCTTTCAAAGCCTCTCTCATTGCAGCTCATTTCGATCGGTTTCGCAATCTCATGTATCGCGAGTACGTTAAAATCGCAGAACAAAACGTGTCTGAGTACCTTGATCCGATCTATGATGTTTTGGAACGGAATAAATGTATTCCACCGGCACTAGGAATAGCGCTCCTTACGGATGAGGAAGTTTACGACTTGGCGGCGCTGAAGCGAACGCTTACTAAGCGTGACATCATGGCTACTGGTTTGGGCGGGGTTATTTTCAAAACCCCGCGCGAAGTTCTTAAAAACGTGGACATGACTGCCCTCGACCTTGATTGGTGAGGGTTGGCTTAAACGAAAAACAGCAGAGAGGTCTCTGCTGTTTTCTTTTGTTTGTAATTAAATTATTTTAGCTTCGATCGTCGTAGGAAGGCTGGAACTGCACCCCAATCATCATCGTCATCGTTTGAGGCAACAGGGATTTCTTTCTTTTCTTCAGCCTTAGGTTCTTTCATGAGAGGCTGAGGTGAGACAGGTGCCTGATGGGAAGCGTGAGTCGCTGCTTCTTGTGGCTGCACTCGCTCGTTTCTGTCGCTTCGGCCGATAGTACCAAAAAGCTTCTTTCGTTCCTCAGGTTGCTTTGGTTCTGAAGGATTGTTTTGGAAGGTAAGAGGCTGTGATCGCTGTGCGTCGATCTGTTCCTGAGGGAAGCCTGCAGCGATAACTGTGATGCGTACTTCGTTCTTCTTGAGCTTGTCGTCTCGAACTGTACCGAAGATAACCTTGGCCTGTGGGTCGATTGATTCTGTAATGACTTTGGCTGCGTCCTGAACTTCGAACATTGTTAGATCTTCGCCTCCAGCTACTGAGAAGAGCACGCCCTTTGCGCCTGTAATTGAAAGGTCGAGGAGAGGGGAATTGATTGCCATCTTCGCTGCTTCAATTGCTCGGTTTTCACCTGACGCGCTTCCGATACCCATGAGCGCTGAGCCGGCATTTTCCATAACTGCTCGAATGTCTGCGAAGTCGATGTTGATGATACCTGGAGTAGTAATCAAATCTGAGATACCTTCGACTGCTTGTCGGAGAACCTCGTCACACATAGCGAATGCATTCTTGACTGTGGTTGTTCTATCGATAGTTGAGAGGAGTCGGTCGTTAGGGATAACGATGATTGCATCAACTTCTTTCTTGAGATCTTCTAAAGCGGCCTCAGCAATCTTTGATCGCTGCTGGCCTTCGAAGAAAAATGGTCGTGTAACAACACCAACTGTGAGTGCTCCCAGTTCTTTCGCTGTACGCGCTACAAGAGGGCTGGCACCGCTTCCTGTACCACCTCCGAGTCCACATGCCACAAACACCATATCAGCCCCTTTGATAGCCTCCTGGAGGTCTTCTTTAGTCTCTTCAGCTGCCCGTCGTCCCATTTCAGGATTCATACCTGTACCCAAACCTCGAGTGAGGCTTTTGCCGATGTGTATTCTTTTTTTTGCTAGAGAGTGATGTAGGTCCTGAGAGTCAGTGTTTATTCCGATAAAATCTACCCCTTTGACCTTACAGTTGATCATGTGGTTGATGGCGTTGCCTCCGGAACCTCCTATTCCGAGTACTTTGATGCGAGCGAATGCTTCTATTTCTGGTGTAATGTTGGGCATGTGTTTGGGTCTAACTGGGTTAGTTCACACATCATACCAGAAAAGAACTATAAATGTGAAGCCTAAAACCATGAAAATTCGTTGCCTAACCTAAAAGGCCTCAAGACGAATCTTGAGGCTTAAAGCTGAGGTAAAACAAGGGGTAAAGCGGGCTTAAATTAAGGCAGGAATTGTTTGAACCATTCAATGACGGAATTCTTGGTAGAGCGTATGATTCGCATTCCAGTGTTGATCGCTGGAGCTTCGTCGGCGTGTGTTCCGAAGATACAAAGACCGAATGCTACAGCCCATGTAGAATCCTTGAACGTGCTGCGTTCGCCAGGGTTGATGATGATTGCGCCTCGTCGTGAAGGAAGTCGTAGGGCAATCTTCGCCATGTCTTCGATAGCGTTTAGATTGGATCCTCCTCCAGTGATTATGATTCCAGCAGGAAGAAGTCCGTTCCTTCCAATTTTCTTAAGATGCGCTTCAATCAATTCGAATATATCGGATAGACGCGCCTCGATGATCTCTTCGAGCTTTCTTCTTGGGAAAGAGTTTCCTGTGAGTGAACCAATTTTGATCTGCTCAGCTTCTTCGAGAGGAACCTTGAGTCCAAGAGCAATGTCGTTCGTAATGTCCGTTGAACCGATTGGGAAAACTTCGAGCGATACAGGCATGTTGTTTTCGAAGACTGCAATGGAAACCGTCTCGGCTCCAATGTTTGCAAGAATACAGCCTGCAATCTTTTGAGACTTAGAGAGAACAACGAGGCTTGCTGCGATAGGTGAGGCCATCACGTCTTCTACTGCAACGCCGCTTTCTTCAACTGCCTGCAATACGTCGTTTAGATGGTGCTCAAGGCATGTAATAAAAAGCATCTTAACTTCAAGCTTGTGTGCTTTCATTCCTTCAGGCTTACCGAGGACGATTTTACCGTCGACTTTGTAATGCAAAGGAACACTGTGAAGTATTTTTCGATTGAGAGATGCAGCACCAGGAATATCTTTCTCGCATTGTTCGTGTACTTTCTTAAGGTCTAGGGGAGTTACTTCGGAGTCAGCGCGAGAAACAATGACAGAGCTCTGTACAACAACGCTGCCTAGGCCAATTCCGCCAATAGCAACGAATGCTCGCTTGATCTTTATTTTTGCTTTCTCTTCTGCTCGAGCTACCGCGAGTGCGATGCTGGTGCTAACTTCGTTAGGATGCGTCACATAGCCATGTCGTATACCACGTGATTCCGCGGTTCCTGTTCCTATTACATGAAGGCTGCCGAACCCATCGTGTTCGCAAATGACAACCCTTATTTCATAAGTACCGATATCTATTCCTGTGACGATTGGCCTTGCCATAATGTGAAGAGCTCGGCCGCAGCTTGAGGCCTATACTTTGAACTGCTTGCGAAAACGAGCTTCTATGCGCTCCATTGTACTACTATGGTCGTGTCCCGCCAAATGAACCAAACCGTGGATAAATAGGAAAGCGAGAAAATTTGGAAATGTACGGCCGAATTTTAGGGCTTCTTTTTTAGTTTCTTCAATATTAATAAACATTTCTCCTTCAGTTTTGGAGTAGGGAAAGCTTAGGATATCAGTCGGCTTGTCGATCTTCCTGTATTGCCAGTTGAGAATGTGAATTTCTTCGAGACTTACGATTTGTAGTGTGAGATCGTATTCTTTGCCAAGCACTGCTTCCTTCATCGCGGCAAAAGCCAAGCTAGGGAGCTTGGCTTTTGTTGAATTTGCTAGTCTGAAATTCGATGCTTTCTTTACGGGCATTATTTGCTGTATCGAGAAGATTTCTCCGCCATTTTGCCCATCTTGATGAGCTCCTGAATCTCAGCCTTTCGTCGGATTGACTTGAGAGTCTTCTGCTTTGTCTTGTATGAAGACAAAACTCGCTGACTGTATCGGAGGCTTCTCACCTTTGGGAGTACGCCTGAGCCCTGAACTTTCTTTGTAAAGCGTCGGAGCAGGCTCATTGTGCTCTCGTTCGCATTTCTTGTTACTTCTACGTTTGTAGCCATGGTGAAAACAATACTATCACAAGAAACCTATAGGTCAAGCTTCTTCATATGAGTAGGGAGATCCTTGATGTAGACTGTCTGCTGCGACCGGGTCAGAGTCTCTCTGAGAATGACGCTCTGTTCCATAGCTTCTTTTTTACCCATGATTATGGTGTACGGAGTGTTGAATTTCTCCGCATTGGTAACCTGAGCTCCAAGTTTGTCTTTGGAGAGTGCTTGGTGTACAGGGATCTTTGCTTGTCGTAGGGCTTCGATTACCTTGAGTGAGAGAAGCTTAGCCTCGAATCCGAGCTGAATGAAGGAGATGATAGGCTTCTTGGTCTTGGTGATCTCTTTGCGGAGGTCTGCATGGTTGCCCTTGATGAGGAGTGATAGTCCAACTCCAGGGATCTCTCTCTTGGTTCCAAGGCGCTTTGAAAGACCGTCATAGCGAACTCCTACTGCTAGGGTAGCGCTCTTGTTCTTCTTGTCAGCGCTGGTGTCGACAATTTCGAAGATAGTCTCGCAGCAGTATTTTCTGTTGCCAAGAATGTAGTTGTTGATCTGATAAGGAATGCCAAGTGCTTCCATGTATTCAAGAATTTCCTTGAAATGCGCTCTGCTTTGTTCAGAGAGGTAGCTGAGTGACTTTGGAGCATGCTCATTCAATTCCTGAGCATGCGGGTTCCTTGAGCTTAGTAGCTCGAATGGATCTTTCTTGAAGAGCTGTCTGCATTCAGGGTGCATGTCACCAAGGTGCTTTCGGTAATAGTTGGTGAGCTCTCGTGTATATCTCGCCATTGATTCCTTGTCTCCAATGCTGTTGATCTCAATGCATGTATCGTTAAAGCCTTCTTCCGTAAGCATTGCTCGAGCAGTCTGAATGAGGGTTGCTTCAGCAACACTCTTTGTTGTGCCAAGTATCTCAAGATCGCAATATCGATGATATGCTGCGCTCTTCTTTTGTCCTCGAAATGGTTCTTTGAAATAGAGAAGGATAGGGAGGGGCTGAGTATTCATTTCTTTCTCCTGGAACATTCGAAGAAGGGCAATTTTTTCTTCGACATGCAGCGGTACACGCTCACTTGATTCCTTATGATCGTCGATAAAGTCGCCTTCGATGAGTCCTTTAGCGTTTTCGAAATCAGCTTTCTTGATTTCAGGACTTTCATCAGGAATAAACCCGTAGTAAATGGCAATCTCACCGATCTTGTCTAAATGTTTATAGCTTACAAATTTTGAATCTGGAGCTGCTTTACGGGAAGATTTCTTTGTCATATTTCTTTCTTCTTATTTATTGTTTTGTTTGAACTCTCCTGGAAACACGGTCGCCTCATTTGGGGGGAACAGACGAAGTATTGGTCTGCCGACAATGTAATCTCTCTCGAGTGGTCCCCATGATCTCGAGTCAGAGCTTTGTGCTCTGTTATCGCCCATAACGAAGTATTCGGTAGGGCTGAGGGTTACCTTGAAGCTGTCGTCGCTCATGTGATACTGAGCAACGTACGGCTCGTCGAGCCTGATTCCATCTGGATTAGTTTCGTTAAAAATAGTTACTTCACCTCGTTCAATTTTGACGGTATCTCCAGGTAGACCAATGACGCGCTTGATAAAAAATGTCTTAGGATCTTTTGGGTATTTAAAAATAACAACTTCGCCTCGCTCAGGATTGTCGAAGTGATAGGTAAGTTGGTCAACAATGAGATATTGTCCAGAATCGAATGTAGGATCCATGGAAGCGCCATTCACGATGAAAGGCTGAGCAATGAATGCCCTGACTCCGGCAACGACGATTGCTGCCACAACTATGAAACGCACGATTTCCTTGAGTGATGAATGATGAGTAGAAGCTTGATCTTTCGTGGTATTTTGGAGGTTCTCTTGAGGATTCATGTGTGTAATTGTATCTCTATTGCTCGTTTGACACAAGCTTTTAATATTATGTATAGTATTGCCATGGCATATATAATCGCAGGGCTGGGAAATCCAGGGGAAGAATACGAAACAACTCGTCACAATGCCGGTAGGATAGTGCTCAAAGCTATAGCTTCCGAGCTTACATCATCCGATTTTGAGATGAATAAAAAATTAAGTTCGCTCACTGCGGATGCAAAACTTGGCAAGGAAGATATTCTCCTGATGATGCCCGAGACATTCATGAACAAGTCCGGTAACGCCCTCAAGACTCTCATTACAAATCCCAAGAAAGCTGAGAAACTTATTGTCGTCTATGATGATTTCCATCTTCCTCTCGGCACAATCAAGGTCTCATTTAACAGAAGCTCTGGAGGTCACAATGGACTCGAATCAATAATCAAAGCGATTAAGACTGAAGGTTTCGTACGTATCCGAATCGGTGTTGCTCCTTCATCAGCTGCAGGTAAAACTAAAGTAATCAGTGGTGACAAAGTTGAGAAATTTATCCTTGGAGAATTCAAAAAGGAAGAACTTGCAGTGCTTAAGAAAATTTCCAAGAAAGCTATTGAAGCTGTTGTTCTTACAATCAAAGAGGGAAGAGAGCGGGCAATGGGTGCGATTAACTCTTCGAATTAATTTCTTTTCTGTAATAATAAGTAAAACAAAAACATCCCCAAAAGGGATGTTTTTGTTTTCTTAGATAAGAGAGTATTAAGCCTTCTTCTCCTTGTTGATGAATGAAAGAGCCATTTTCTGGTCCTTTGCATCGAACAATGTAATCTTGAAGCTGTATGACTTTCCAAGTTCGAGAGTCTTTCGGAGCTTTTCCTCTGAACCAAACTCTGAAATATGGACGAGTCCAGCAATTCCTTCTTCTACTGAAGCGAGAGCACCATGCTTGTTGAATTTGATGATAACACCTTCAACAATCTGGTCCTTCTTGTACTTCTTTGAGGCTTCAACCCAAGGGTTTTCCTTGAGAGCCTTGATAGAAAGGGAAATCTTGCCGTCCTTGATCTCGATGATCTTCACCTTGACCTTCTGTCCTACCTTAAAGAGGGCTCGAGGGTCCTCAACGAGTGACCAGTCGATCTCTGAGATGTGAACCAATCCTTCAAGTCCTTCCTCAACCTTGACGAATACGCCGAAGTCGACGATACCTGTGACTGTTCCTGTAACCTCATCCTCAACTTTGTATTTTCCGATGATCTTCTCTTTGTCCTTAGTCTCTGGGCTCTTCTCTGAGAAGATGAGCTTGCCTTCCTTTGGAATAGCAGAAATGATAGCAACTGAAATTTTCTTTCCAACGAGCTTCTTGAGTTCTTCAAGGATCTTGTCCTTGTCTCCGTCAGCTACTCGAGGATAGTGCTCAGCCTTGAGCTGTGAAGCAGGAAGGAATCCTGAGATACCTTGCCACTGGATGATAAGACCTCCTTTGTTTGCTTCCATAACTGGAAGTTCGAGGATTGTCTTGTTCTTGATAGCTTCTTCTGCTTCGCTCCAGATAAGTGCCTGTCGTGCTTCCTTGAGAGAGAGCTCGAGGTAACCTTCTTTGTGAGCATTATCAACAACCTTAGCGGCAATATTGTCGCCAATGTTGATCTTCTTGATGATATCTCGTGCCGCGATGTATTCTCGGCCGTAAATGATACCTGTGCCAAATGGGGCGAGGTCTATGTAAACTGCTGACTTGTCGATTCCGATTACCGGTCCTTCAACAACGTCTCCTACGATTGGAGGGTTTGGAATATCAGCGAGCTGTCGTGCCATGAAGCTATCCTTCTTGGCTACTGCAGCCTTGTCTTCCTTGTCCTCTGAAGCCTTCGCCTTTGATGGCTTAGGTTCCTTAACTTCCTTTTCTTCCGCCTTATCTTTGTCCTCTGTAAGGTGAAGAATCTTTTCTTTTAGTTTCTTTAACATATGGGTAGTAGGTTCGTGGCCCGCTTTTTAGATTGATAAAATTAAAGTTGCGGGGTTAACACGTCCTGTCAAATGAATAAAAGGTGTTGCCACCTAGGTAGTTGAGATTATCAGATGGAGATGAATTTGTCGAGAAGGCTTGAAAATTAGCCCTTATGGAGCAGGTCTTTCTTAAAATGCTTAAGATAAGCCACAATAATGAAGCTTATAATGACCATAAGGAACCAGGATGTCACCTTGTTGGCTGATACGACATGCCACTCATGAATTTGGTCGGGATACTTCCATGCACCGAAGTACGTGGATATGTTTTCGGCTACCCATATGAAAAATGCGATAAGTACGAAAGAAAGGTTGAGAGGCATCCATCGTTCTTTGGTTAAGACCGTAAAATGAGCCTTGGAACGGAAGAAAAATATGAATATAGCCAAGATCAGAAACCATCGGATGTCATAGAAATAATGATGTGTGAAAAAGTTAGCATAAATCAAAACACACAGAACGACACTCCATCCATATCGAGTGTAGTTTGAGAATCTCATCTTGAAGATCTTGTAAGCTTGGCTAATGTAACTTCCAACTGCTGCATACATGAATCCGCTATAGAGAGGTACACCCATGATTTTAAAGAAACCTTCTTCTGGATAGCTCCATGATCCAATTGCTGGATGAGTTTTAAAAACTTCAAGCATGAAGCCGATTATATGAAATAGGAATATCACTTTCACCTCGTCTTTGGTTTCGAATTTGAATATATAGAGAAGGACTTGTATTAAGACCGCTGCAATAAAAAGAAAGTCATAGCGAGGAAGACCAAAAAGGGGAATGTGATTCGAAAGAAAAAGTAAAACGAAGAATGACCCGGCAAAAATTGATGCCCGTGCCTGTTTGATGCCAAAGATAAGAAATTCTTTTGAGAAAGCCAACATTATCGTTTCTTGAGGTATGCAATCCAGAAATTGCGCTTATACGACCGATTATTCATCTTTGTGTAGTGTGTCTCCTTGTCTATATATAGAATCTCAAAAAACGGGGAATACAGCTCTTCGAAGTCTTTTTTGGAGAATGCACGCTCTATTATATTAGTCTCGGGCATGACGTAGGTGTCTTTTTCAGGACCAGGGAAGTCTTTCATGAGGGTTTGTGCGTTTTTGTCACCGTCTTTACAGAGGGCTCGAACGAAGAAAAAGGCTCCAGGCTTAAGTATTCTGTGAGTTTCTTTGAGGAAAACAGCTCTCTCAGCTTCGTTGAGTGAGTTGGATGAAGTTACATCAAGGGCTAGATCGAATGCATTGTCAGGAAAATTCAAAGTACCTCCGATTGATTCTTCAGTGAACGTGACTTGGCTTGGAGGGAGATTCTTTGACCTTTCTTTTGCCATGGCCACAGCGGCAGGCGAAATTTCAATTCCAACAGCTTTATATCCGAGCTCGGCCAAGTGGATGGCATTCCTTCCCGTACCGCTTCCCAAATCTATGATATATGCGTTTTCTGGAAGCGGATGATTTTTTCTAAGGAAACGCAAAAACTCCTTAACAGATGCCTGGGGTTCGTTTCCTAGCGTGACGAGGAGATTCTTTTTATATTCATTGTCCCAAACGTTCTTTTGCGCCATGGTTAGATTCCTTCGCCGTTATCAACGGTGCGCGCTTCATTCTGTTCGTCGATTACTTTCCTTATGATCTTTAAAAATCTGGGAAGGGGAACGTCAGCCAGTTCTGCGCCATTATGCGTGGCAATATAGTACATTTTTTCAGCGAGCATGGTTCCTAGTCCTGGATGTGCAGCCTCTGTCGCAGTCTTAAGTGTGGGTGATTGAATATATCTGTGAGCCTCTTTAAATATTCTTTCAATTTTCTCTAAAGCATCAGTATGTGTGTCCTTTAAATAGCTTTTAAGCCTCCTATCCTTCAATTCTTGGTCAAGGGTCTCCATGAATTCGTCTAGGGGGATGTCAAAGAATTCTGATTTTGCTTTTGCCATACTTAGCGTGCGCTGCATATCCAGGCGATCAGCATCATAGAAAGACTGTCCCGCATCAATGCAATCCACGAGTGTGGAATATGTGTGGGCTTTATTTATGAAATTAATGCTGCTTCTTAGATGGTGTAAATCGTCAGTCTCCCAAGTTTTGAGCTCGTTTTCGACAGTCTCTTTGAGGGTTTCGTTTGCCGATTCAATCGACAGTTCGCTTGTTTCCATATGCTTGTATCCTAGCATATTTTAGCCGTGTCAATTGTAAAATTGTGGTAAATATCTAGTGACTATTAGCCTTTATTTTGTTATACTGAATTTACTATGATCATCACCCAGCACGGCGGAGAGTTTACCAAAATACAGTTTGGAGACATCGTTTTGGCGTTTAACCCAGTATCAAAAGCATCGAGTATCAAGCAAACAAGGTTTGGTGCGGACATTGTTTTCATAACAGCGAATCACGAAGATTTTAATGGAGTAGAGCAGGTAACTCACGGAGAACGGAAGCCTTTCGTTATCGATGGACCTGGAGAATATGAAGTCAAAAGCGTTTTCATAAAAGGACTTCCTTCGACGACATCATATGGAGGCAAGACTCTTATCAATACTATTTATACAGTGAATCTCGAGTCAATGAACATCTGTTACTTGGGTGCCATTGGAGATATGGAGCTCAAGGAGGAGACTGTTGAGGCACTTGATGAGATTGATATTCTATTCGTACCAATCGGAGGTGATGGAGTACTCACACCTGAGAAGGCATACAAGCTTGCTGTCTCATTGGAACCAAAGATTATCATCCCAATTCACTATGGTGATATTGGCGACAAGGACTCCCTCAAGCATTTCCTTAAGGAGGTTGGTGAGAACCCGACACCTATGGACAAGCTCACACTCAAGAAGAAGGACCTGGAAGGAAAGGAGGCTGATGTGGTAGTCTTAGAGTCAAGCAACGAATAATGTTATGAGAAAATATCTCGAAAACGTAAGGTCAAAGCCTGCGCATGTGCGACAATTTTATGCCCTAGGCGTTTCGTTTTGCATCACAGCAATAATCTTCGTTTTCTGGATGGGAACATTCGGAGTCAGCACTTCCTCAGGAGGAACATACGCGGAGCATAAGGAATCTAGTCCTTTTAATGTGATCGGCGCTGCGGTTTCTGACGGTTTTGGAAGCATTAAGGATCTTTTTGATGGTAGAGGAGAGCGATCCTATGAAGCGCCAGAGAACAATATAATCGTTACGAGTCCGCGAAGATAACAATGACCAACAGATAATTCCAATAAGAATTTATGGCAAAAGATCAGAATAAAGATAAAAAGGGAGACAAAAAAGAAGAGCCGAATGCGGGGACTGGAGTTGCCGTGGCTCATCAGGGAATTGTCGCAAGAAGCATTACGACAGAAATGCGCGAATCGTATCTCGATTACGCCATGTCGGTTATTACATCGCGTGCGCTCCCAGACGTAAGAGATGGATTGAAGCCTGTGCACCGCAGAATTTTGTTTGCTATGCATGAGAAGGGACTGACAGCCAGCGCTAAATTCCGTAAGTCAGCCGTGGTGGTAGGAGACGTGCTCGGTAACTATCACCCGCACGGTGACGTGGCCGTATACGACTCTATGGTGAAGATGGCTCAGGATTTCTCAATGAGATACCCGCTCGTGTGGGGACAGGGAAACTACGGAAACATCGACGGCGACCCTCAGGCTGCTATGCGATATACCGAAGCAAAGATGTCCAGAATCGCTGCTGAACTCCTTCGAGATATTGAGAAGGACACTGTTGATTTTCGACCAAACTATGACGGTACCCGCAAGGAACCAACTGTTATGCCAACTGCTGTTCCGAACCTACTTCTCAACGGTACGCTTGGTATTGCCGTCGGTATGGCAACTAACATTGCACCTCATAACCTCGGCGAGGTTGTAGACGCGACAGTTCACCTCATTGAAAACCCTTCAGCAGCTACTGAAGACCTTTTGCAATTCATCAAGGGTCCAGACTTTCCAACAGGCGCCATTATGTACGGCGAGAAAGATATCCATCATGCATATTCCACAGGACGAGGAGGTATTACTGTGCGAGGTGAAGCGGAAATAATCGAAGACAAGAAAGGTCAGTACCAGATCATTATTTCTTCTATCCCATATCGAGTTAACAAGGCGGAACTCATCATCAAGATTGCTGACCTTGTGCGCGACAAAGCTATCGAAGGTATCAGGGGACTTCGAGATGAATCTGACAAGGATATCCGTGTTGTGATCGAGCTCAAACAGGGTGCTCATCCAGAGAAGGTTCTTAACTATTTGTATAAACATACACAGCTCGAAGATACGTTCCATGTGAACACTGTGGCACTTGTAAACGGTGTTCCTCAGACACTCGCACTCAAGTCTATTCTTGAGGAATTCATCACACACCGAGTTACTATTGTTCGCCGAAGGACGCAGTTCGACCTCAATAAGGCAGAAGACAGGGAGCACATTCTCTTAGGTCTCAAGAAGGCTCTTGATCATATCGACGAAATCATCACGCTCATTCGAAGCTCTAAGGACGCTACTGAAGCTCATGCGAACTTGATGAAGAAGTTCAAATTCTCAGACAAGCAGACTACAGCTATTCTCGAAATGCGATTGCAGAAACTTGCAGGTCTCGAGCGAAAGAAGGTTCTTGATGAGTTGAAGGAAGTACAGGCTCTTATCGAAGCTCTCAAAGAAATCCTCGGCAGCAGCAAGAAGATCCTCGGCATCATCAAAGATGAGCTCAAGGAGATCAAGGCACGATATGGCAACGAGCGCCGAACCAGAATTGTCCGACAGGGCATCAAGGAACTTTCTGATGAGGACCTCATTCCTGACCAGGAGAGCGTGCTTGTTCTAACAGCTGGAGGCTATATCAAGAGAACAGAGCCTTCTGAATACCGCAAGCAGAAGCGCGGTGGCGTTGGTGTTGTTGATCTCGATACCAAAGAGGAAGA
This sequence comes from Patescibacteria group bacterium, assembly GCA_040387635.1. Lineage (GTDB taxonomy): Bacteria > Patescibacteriota > Minisyncoccia > Phycocordibacterales > PALSA-1337 > JAZKDJ01. Next base: position 117,255 of record JAZKDJ010000001.1, on the reverse strand, counting down.
TTTCATTACGCACCTTCTCTATACAAGCACTCATAGCGAACTTCTATTTTTCACAGACAGAGGTAAGGCTTACAAGATAAAAATGTTTGAGATTCCAGAAGGAAAGCGAGCTACACGAGGTAAGTCAATCATGAACTTCCTCTCACTTTCAGAAGGGGAGAAGGTAAGCTCTATTCTTGCGATGCCAAAAACAAAGAAGGAAGAAGCTGATCTTTCACTCATGATGATCACTCGAGAAGGTGTAGGTAAAAAGGTGGCCGCAAAGAGCTTCCATGACGTACGACGATCAGGCCTTATTTCTATAAGCCTCAATGCCGGCGATGAACTCATTTCTGCTGCTTTCGTAGGAAAGGGAGAAGATGTACTTATCGTAACCAAAGAAGGACAGTCTATTAGATTCAAGGAATCAGATGTTCGAGAAATGGGACGTTCAGCAGCTGGTGTTCGTGTTGTTCGATTGGATGAGAAAGCAAAAGACAAGGTTATCAGCGCAGACATCATCAAGAAGGATGCAACGGATACGTGTCTGTTTGTTATGTCGAAGAATGGTTACGGAAAGAAAACAGCACTTGAGGAATACAAAATTCAGAACCGAGGAGGAAGCGGTATCCTAACTGCAAACGTTACTGACAAGACTGGCGAACTTATTGCTGCTCGGGTAGTTACTCCAGAAGAAGAAGAGGTGGTTGCTATGTCAAAAAAGAGCCAAGTTATCAGAGTTGATATCAAAGAAATTCCAAAACTAGGACGACAGACTCAGGGCGTGCGCATCATGAAGCTACGAGATGGGGATTCCTTGGCTTCACTCATCTGCATATAACAGGGTATACTTAGGTATATGTTTTCAAATCCCGACCAGAACTTATCAGAATTAGGATTAGGAGAGGGTATGAAGGTCGCGGACCTTGGTGCCGGAGCGGGTTTCTATACGTTCGCTGCTGCACGCAAAGTTGGAAATGCAGGCTTCGTGTATGCTATCGAAGTTCAGCGAGTACTTGTCGACAAGATTAAAAGCAATGCTATGGCCGAAGGCCTTCACAACGTGGAGGCTATTTGGGCTAACGCAGAGAAGATCGGAGGAACCAAATTACGTGAAGGTGTTGCTGATAGAGTTATTGTGTCAAATGTGTTGTTCCAGGTTGAAGACAAGGATCGCGACAATTTTTGTCTTGAGGTGAAGCGTATTACAAAACCAGGAGGCAAGATTCTTATTGTAGATTGGAGCGAGGTTAGTGTGCTTGGACCAAAGACTGTTGTACCAAAAAGCACGGTGAGGTCTCTTTTTGAGAAAGTAGGCTTCACATACGAGAAGGATTTCGACGCTGGCGATCATCACTACGGGATAGTATTTAAACGTTCATGACCAAATTTCAAATTATTTTCATAGCTCTGTTCATCTTGTTTATTATAGGAGGCATTACTGCGTTCGCTCTGTACAAAGGACCTGACGCAGAGAACAAGCTTCCTCAGGTTACTGTGTGGGGTACGCTGTCAGTAAAAACTTTTAATGACTACTTGAATAGCCTCAAGGCGGATCAAGAGAATGCTCTCGACATTGCATATACAGAAGTATCTGTGGATGCTTTCGACAATAAGTTCATCCAGGCGCTCGCTCGAGGCGAAGGACCTGATATGGTTCTTCTTCCTGCTGAAATGACGCTTAAGCATGAGGATAAGTTTGTTTCTGTGCCTTACGACACGCTTTCGGCGAGATCATACAAAGATACCTTTATCGAGGCTGCCGAGCTCTATCTCGGAGCTGACGGTATTATCGGTTTCCCATTCATTATCGATCCTTTGGTGTCGTACTGGAATCGTGACACATTCAGGAGTGCATCTATCGCAAAGCCGCCAGCAACATGGGCAGACTACGATGCGTTGATTCCTAAGCTCACCAAAAAAGACCTTGCATCAAACATTCAAAAAAGCGCCATTGCTCTTGGTGAATATAGAAACCTAGATAACGCGCGAGAAATACTCTCGACGCTCTTCTTCCAAGTAGGGAACCCTATTACAGTTCGAACAACTGAAGGGGTAGTGAGCACCCTAGGACAATCAGGTAAGCCTGGTCTTGAAGATTCAGCACCTGCAGTAGAATTCTTCGTTAACTTCGCAAACCCTATTTCACAGGATTATTCTTGGAACAGGTCTCTTCCTAGCTCAAAAGCTTTTTTCCTTAGTGGTAAGTTGGCGACGTATTTCGGATTCGCTTCAGAGATTCGTGATATTCAGGCCAAGAATCCTAACCTCAATTTCGATGTCATTCCATTCCCACAGCGTGCTACGTCTGAACTAAAATCTACGTACGGACGTCTCTATGGATTTTCTATTGTGAACCAATCGCTTAATACTGATGCAGCATACCAAGTCATCCTTAAGCTCCTAACTCCAGAATCCCTCGCAGCTCTCTCTGACGTTACATATCTTCCTCCTGTCAGAAGAGATATGCTCGCAGAAGGCACATCTGATCCATTCATGACGATTTTCTATGACTCAGCGATTATCTCGCAGTCATGGCTTGATCCTGACGTTGCCTCGTCAGATAGCCTTTTCCAGGAAATCATCGAGTCTGTTACAAGTGGCCGCTTGCTCCCACGCGAGGCGCTTCGAAGAACACAGGGACAATTAGAGATATTATTAAACGTAAACTAATATTATTAATTTCGTGAAACCAGCTTTTAACTTTTTCGTTGCATCGGTCGTAGCGCTCTTCATTGGGGTATCGATGTTCCAAGTCATGCCTCAGCCTGTGCATGCGCAATACAAAGGGCTGGTTCAATGTGATGGAGTGACAAGTGGCACATCTTCTACTGCTACACAGAAGAAGTGTAACTTCGACACACTTGTAGAGAGTATTCAGTATTTGATCAAGTGGCTCTTCGCCATTGCTGGGGCTGTTTCCATTATTCTCTTCACATATGCTGGATTCTTGTATGTGACGGGTGTTGAATCTAATATCAATAAGGCAAAAGGGATTTTCGGTCACGTGATCCTGGGCATGGTGCTGATGCTATGTGCTTGGTTTATTGTATACACAATAGTGACGCTTATAGGCAAAGACGACTCGGCATTTACATCGCTTTTGAAAAAATAATATGAAAATTACAATCGCAAAAATAGTTTCGTGTGCGTTCCTGCTCATCATTCTTGCTTTCTCAATAGCGCCAGTAACGTTCGCGCAGCCAACAACTGGAGTGAGTGGAGGAGCTGCAGGTAACCCTTCAGGGGGAGCTGCCGGCAATCCATCAGGAGGGAAGCCTGAGGCAGCTTCTCGAGCCGTTCTTCAGAACCCACTTAAGTCCGATAGTATTGAGGAGCTCATGGTGGATATCGTAAGTGTCGCCATCAAGATAGGAGTGATCATTGCTTTCCTTGCTCTCCTTTGGGTAGGCTTCCAATTCATCGTTGCTCAAGGTAATTCAGATAAAATTTCTGATGCGCGCAAGCATTTTTTCTACGTCATCATAGGTATTGCTATACTCTTCGGAGCTGAAATCATCGTTCAGATCATCAAGGCAACCCTCAGTCCGTTTGTGGATACTGGGCTGCTAGGTAAGTAGCATAAGGTAGTATAATAGTCTCATTACCTCGTTATTAAATTTATGAATATCAAACCAAGCGTAGTCAAAGGGAGCATCGTCGTCGCAGCCACTGCTTTTCCTGTCATCACTTTAGCTGTCGGCAACCTAAGCGAACTTGTTGGACTCGTTCTTGAGTATTTCAACTTGGCCATCTATTTCATTATGGCGCTTGCCGTCCTCCTATTCATCTGGAACGTCTTCCGCTATTTCTTCAAAGCTGACGGAGACAAAACTGAAGCAGGAAAGTACGTTATGTACAGTGTTATAGGATTCGCAGTTATGTTTACATTCTGGGGTCTCGTGAATCTCGTTATCAATACAGTTCGCCTCGATAACACTAATCCACCTGGAATCAACGTTCCTACAGGATCAGTTGGAATTGGAGGAGGGGCAGGAGTAAGTAAGCCTACGCTCTATCAGAGACTGACAGGTAGTAGAGGTGTTACCAAGCAACCAACTACCTTCAAATAAGAAGGAGGAACCCTTATTAAATATACACAGCCCTGATTGTTGGCTTGTTTCTGTGTGATACAATATGCTCATTAGCACAACGTGCTTATTAAAATAATATGAAAAAATTACTTGCATCATTAATGTTTTTTGCGCCAGCCTTTGCTAGCGCTCAGATCGAGGACGCGCAGTCACTCGCTGACCGTCTAATCGCTCTAGGTAACCTTTTTGTCTACGTTCTCATCTCTATCGCAATCATTTACGTGATTTTCGGTGTTGTGAGATATCTCATCGCGGGAGGTGACGACGGAAAGGACAAGGGTAAGGACATTATCATTCGAGGAGTCATTGGTCTCGCGGTCATCTTCTCGATCTGGGGTCTCGTAGCTCTTGTTATCAAGGTAGTTAACCTCGGTGACGGTAGGGCAATCAAGGGTAAGACTCCAAAGGTAGATAACCTTCTCGGTACTCGACCTAACGTTGATTAATACTCACGTTTTACTTCATTATGTTTCTATTCCCTAAGGTCGCACTGGCAGCTGCTGACATGAAAGCAATCGATGCGTTGCTTGCCAAGTTGTCGCAGTACATCATAGCTCCTCTTGTTACATTACTTTTTGGAGCGGCCGTGCTGGTGTTCCTTTGGGGTATGCTTCAGCTCATCATGCATGCAGATGATCCGGAAGGAAGGACAACAGGACAGAAGCACATTCTCTGGGGGGTAATCGGAATGGCTATCATGGCATCTGTATATGGAATCATCAGGTTTGTGGCAAATACGATTGGTACGAATGTGAATTTCTAAGCAGGAGGAAGTCTCAGAAAATCCAAGAGAATCAAAAAAACAAAAAAATATAGAAATGAAAAAGAGCGACAACCACTTGGCTGTCGCTCTTTGCATTCCGCCGAAGCGGTTTGCGATGTTCTATGTTATCGTCCTCCTTTTGTTGAGTGTTTAGTAGCGAGCGAGCTTGTTGAGCTCGCTGGAAGGCTTGAGTTGTTTTCGAACTCGAAGCGTTCCATAGGCGGGGAGCGTGGGGTCTTCTGGATCCAAGCGGAATTGGAAGCTATTGCCTTCAGGCGTAACTTCTACAAACGCTGGATTCATCGTCATCCATTCACTCCCGTCTACGCTTACCTGGTATCTGTGTTTCGGCCGACCTACCTCACCGAGGCAGTAGTGGATGAGGATTTCCTCACCGCTCACTGTGATAGGTTCTGAAGGACGGCGTCCGATGTGAATCGTACGTTCCTCCATAGTTATCACCGGCCCTGCTGCTACTTGTGCCACCCTCGCGTCAACGAAGGGGGATTGTTTCTGTTGGGCAGTCTCTGCAACCGTATGTTTCGTGACCTTGAATCTGATGAACCAGATCGTTGAGCCCACGAGAATAAGGACAAAGACTGCTATTCCGAAGTTCTTGATTTTACTCTGCATAATTTCCTCCGTTTCGTTGTGTTACTTTGGTTTACGGCCGCCACCTTTTTGGCCTTTGCCGCCTCCGCCAGTTGGTGCTCCCCAGAAGATTGCCCGTTGAGCTTTCTCAATGTTCATCGCTTCGCGGAAGATCTCACTGTCGTTTATCTGCGACATGTTAGGATTGGCCGCGCGAGCTGCTGCGATGGCTTTGGCTGCATTAACGACCAACTGGGTCGTCTGTGCACCCTCTTCCACAATCTTTGGTTGTTTGACTTGGCTGACTATGTAGTCGGGCATGTTCATACCATTTCTCTTCTCAAAATTTGTTTGCACTTTAGGACCGCGAAACAAACTATAGAGTGTTTGGTATATCATGTCGATGCCTTCAGAGCCAAACTTGATTGTAGCGGCAGTTTCGTGCCCAAGCCTCTCTTGGATCTGTCGCACCACGTGGGCGCTGACGACCTGTTCGAGGGTGGCTTGGTCCTGAACCGCAAGGTTCAGGAGATAGGGCAGGCTAGGCATACAGGGAATCTTGGCGAGAATGACCACTTTCGTCTTGTCGCCCAAGGTGAATTCCTTGCCGTCAGGTTCCTTTTCGGTTCCGCCCAGCTTGATCTCGCAGATCTCTTTGTTTAGAAGGATCGGAGCGCGAGCGGGACTGTCACCGAACCAATACCCTGGGCTTATGCCCGGAGTCGCAACCCATTTTTTCCCCGTCAATGTTTCCATCACGGTAGCCTCGTAGCCTTTGTTGTAATGCCAAACATATTTTCCAATAAACAGGAAGTACCCAGCGGCCCAAATGAGGATCGACAAGTACAACACTGTTTCCGGAGAGGCACCAAAGAAGCCGAAGGTGAGAACCACTAGTGTCATGGAGACTACGAAACACAGGAACATCGTCCCTAGTCCGAAGAACCATCTCCACGGGGTGTAGTTAGTCGGCTGCTCTACGTCACCTTCTTCCATACTCCTGTCCTGCGTCGAATTTTCCGAATCGTGGGAAACTACGATGTCTGCGACTGTGGTCGGGGAACGTGGTGTCGAAGTGGCTGCAGACGAACCAGGTGTAGTACCTAGTGCTGCCCAGTTAAACTCCATTGCCATACAATTGCTTTCTAGCCACTCCTTTTGAGGGGAGATGGTTATGCGCTTAGCTTCGGTTGCCCGAAACGTAGCAGTTATTGTTTTCCACCAGGTAGGTGGACGATGTCAATGAGCCTTCCTTACAAAAATAAGTCGCTCCATCAATCTGTATATATATTAGCATATTTATAGAGTAAAGTCAATAGATAGAAAAGGGTAAAAGTGTGGCTGTATAAGGGTATTTTTGATGAAAAGGTAAGGAGAATAAGTAAGAAAAAACAAGAAGAAAACGCGACAACCCACTTGGATTGCCGCGTTCTTGAATGATCTGAAGGGTTATTTCACTGGTACTTATCAGTGTAGGTGATGTGCACTGTTTGCACGCTGCGTCCATTGTTTTTGAACACTGCCCAAGGTGCAGACACCCTGTTGTCCGTCGATCCCTGCATCACGGCCAGATTTTCCACCGGCACGATTTCTCCCGTGCTGGTTTCTGCCATGATTTGGAGGTCGGGATTGTTGTACGTTTCGGGCCTGAAATGAAGTTCCCGATTCGATGCCTTCCACACTCGAACCTCTTGGCCCGGTTCAATGCGGATAAGGGCCGGCTCATTTCGCATGCGCACGATGTTGGGACGTTGCGTTGCCGTAGGGGCGTTAGGCGCAACAGCCGGTTGTCGTGTCGTAGCAGGCTGCCGAGGAGCAATTCCTAGGTTGCCAGCGACGTTTCCTTGAACAGGATCGAAGTGGTGATAGTGATCAACTCGACCACTCAACCCACCGCTTCCTGAAGGAACCGTGCCAACGTTGCCTTGCGCACCGACGGCCGGCGTGCTGATCTCACTCGTTACTTCCACCTGTTCAGTAACAGGGTAGAAGGTGCGACCGTTTTCGGTGCGCGGCGGGTGAGCGATGGTTCGATGGCGAACTCCTGTAGCAGGGGTTTCCTGATGAGGAGAAGTGCCAAATGAACCTAGGCTGCCTTGCGGCGCCAAGACCTGCTGTCCACGATCCGTTGGGATCTGGGCGGCAGGTGCAGGTGGTCGTATGAGAGCCTGCAGTGCGGCTTCGATTCGATCCATGCGAGCATCATTTGCCGCTCTGGAATCTGCGATGTCCGACGCTACCGAAGCATCCGCCGTGTACGGCGTGTTCGCCGCCTGATTGATGGCGATCTGCTTCCTTGCTGATCTCGGCTTGATGACCTCTGTGTAGAGGTACCAAGCTCCGATGACGGCCGCGATGATCAACACAGCGACGCCTGCAGCCCACAAGAACGTGTTACGGATTTTCTTTTTCCGTGCCACGTTCTGAGGATGCTCGTCAACGCGGATGGTCTCCGCTTCTTCTTCAGCACCAGTCGCCGGATTCACCGGGACGACAGTCGCGAAGAATGGACCTTTGGTCCAACGGACGTTGAATTCACCACTGCTTGTTGCTCTTGCCACTTCGGTCACACTTTGTGAGCGAAGACCGGCATCGGCAGCCTGCCAGCTATTGAGCCAGTCAGCATTTTCCGAAAGGTACAAAGTGTACTTATGCGGAGCTGCGGTTGCTGGCGGTGTGGCTGTAGGCGCAGCGAGAGGTGTGAAGGTGAGTTTCCAGCCAGTTGCGGTTGCAACGGCCTTGAGATTCGTAACTTTCATTTTTATTAACCCTTTGTCGAAGTTTAATTGGCTCCGTGCCGACTAAACAAACTGTTTGCTGCTTTCGAGTGTTCTCGGATTACCGAATACGGTTCCGCACAAGATTTACAGCTACTGGTGATAATTATAGCACTATATACATACTATGTCAACAGCTAGGTATATTAAAAAATACGCTTGTGTTTAGGCGTATTTTTCAAATTGTGCCGGGGAGAGGACTTGAACCTCCATGGATTACTCCGCTTGCTCCTAAGGCAAGTGCGTCTGCCAATTTCGCCACCCCGGCATATTTATTTTTCTCCTGTGCGCCCAGTTGGAGTCGAACCAACGACCAATCGCTTAAGAGGCGAGTGCTCTACCAGCTGAGCTATGGGCGCATACAACTATAAAAACAGTGGGATCAATGTAGCAGATTTTTGCGGGTAGGGCAATACAAGGCTGTTTATTATCCAAGTTAGTCTGACTGTGCCCGGGGTGGGAATCGAACCCACATCCCTTACGAGACACGATTTTAAGTCGTGCGTGTATACCAGTTCCACCACCCGGGCATGTACTAGAAGTTTAATTGAATTAAGGAAAAAAGCAAAAGATCACAGGCGACGAAAGAGATTGAAATGGAGGCCACGGCGAGAATCGAACTCGCGCATAGAAGTTTTGCAGACTTCCGAATTACCACTTTTCTACGTGGCCTTGTTCGCTATTATACTTGATCCGTTAGGATTTTTCGATTTCCATTGAAATCTCCTCGATCTTTTGTCGATTCTTTTCACCTGTATCGATATCGAAATCGAAGAACGGCACGCGTGAAATTCGTGAACCGTTCATCACGTGATCTCGGAACTCGGCGCGCTTTCGTTTAAGGAAATTAAGCGCCTCATCCTGTTTATCCTCAGGAAGGACAGTGAAGAGAATGAGAGCTTGTTTTCCACGGTCAGTCATTCTGACATCAGTGATGGTGATGAGGGAAGTGAAGTTTGACTCACGCAGCAAAAACTCCGATGCCAATCGCTTGACCTCGTCCTTCATCTTATTATCTCTGTTGTCTCTTACGTCTGCCATGGTTGGTAGTATACAATAATTTATCTTTCTACAATTCTAAACGCTTCGATCTTGTCGCCTGGAGCGATTTCGATCTTTGATTCAAGCATTGCTCCGAATTCATATCCCTCGCGCACTTCCTGAGCTTTTTCTTTCTGCTGCTGAAGCTCTCGGATACGGCCAAGGCCGATCTCAGCATCGCGGCGGATGATCTTTACCTCGGCGCCAACCATGATGGAGTCTTTCTGGACCTTACCACCTACGATCTGCTTGTCCTTGTTCTTGCTGAAGATTGCTTGGACCTTCGCTGAGCCTAATGTCTCAACGATTTTCTCCTTAGGAACTAACTTCATGAGTTCTGTCTTTGCGTACTCGGTTAGTTCGTAGATGATTTTGTACGTCTTAACATTCATCGGGTTACGCTCGAGCATAGATGCTGCTTTTGGATCGATATCGATGTTGAATCCAAGGATGATTGTGCTTGGTAATCCTTGTGCTGCTTTGAGGTCAGCTTCACTGATGTTACCGATTGCTTCTGAAACGATCTTGAATGCCACCTTGTCGTGCTGGATCTTTGCAAACTCATGGCGAATACCTTCGAGGCTTCCTGTGGCGTCAGCTTTGATGATGAGAGGGAGGAGGATTTTTTCGTTCTGACCGTTGTTTGGTCTTGAACCAAGATCCTTCTGTACTACTGGCTTGAATGAGTTTGCTGTTTCTTCAGCGTCGCGCTTTGACTCATAAGCGAAGAACTGTGCGCCTACTGCTGGAATGAGTGACCATCCAATAACTCGACAAGGGCTTCCTGCTTTGGCTTCCTTGATAGGTTTTCCCTGAAAGTCTTCGAAGATTCTTACAGGCGAGAAAGCGTTGTCAGCTACGACGTAGCCTCCGCTCTTAAGTATTCCTTCTTTGACCAACAGAGTAGCGGTGACACCTTTGCGGTTGTCACGGTGCGCTTCGATGACTACTCCATGAGCTGGAGCAGCGAGGTCTGCTTTGAGGTCAGCTATTTCAGCGACGAGCATAACCATGTCGAGAAGTTCTGGAATGCCTTGTCCTGTGAGAGCTGAAACAGGAACCCAAGGTACGTCTCCTCCGTATCCTTCGATGTATATCTCATTCTCTGCGAGGTTTTGTTTTGTCTTTTCGGGGTTGGCGTTCGGCTTGTCGATCTTGTTGATAGCTACTATATAAGGGAGCTTCGCTTCCTTGATACACTCGAGAGCTTCGAGAGTCTGTGGCTTCACGCCGTCTTCTGCTGAAACGACGAGGATGGCAATATCCGCTACCTTGGCTCCTCGAGCTCGGATTCCTGAGAATGCCTCGTGTCCTGGAGTATCGAGGAATGTAAGTGTGCCTTTCTTGCCCTGGGGGTTAGTATGCGCAACTTCGTAGGCACCTAGGTGCTGAGTGATTCCTCCTGCTTCTTTGGCAGTAGTATTGCTCTTCCTGATGTAGTCGAGAAGGGTGGATTTACCATGGTCAATATGACCCATGATGACAATCACAGGAGGACGGGTGGAAATTAATGGAGTTGTGGCGGTTTTTTGGGCCATAGAATATGAAGAAATTCAAAGTAAGGATAGCAGAAAAGGCTCTATTTGGCTAGTTTTTTAGGATTTTATATTGCGAACGACGTGGACTCTATGTATACTCGACTCATGGTTAATGTCCTAAAAACGTTTTTCAGCAGGCGACCCAAGAGGGCGTATTTTGATTATTGCTCTATAACTCCCACGGATCCGCGAGTTTTCATGGAGATGAGGAAATACTATTCGTCTAGCTATACCAATCCATCTTCGCTCCATGCAAGCGGAGTTTTGACTAAGAAGGCGTTGGACGCTGCTCGTGAGAGGATAGCAAAGACTATGAGCGCTCATGCTGACGAGGTCGTCATGACGGCAAGTGGTACGGAAGCAAACAACCTCGCTCTCTTTGGATTCGTTGAAGCGCTCCGGGCAAAAGGAAGAGAATATACATCAATGCACATTGTGGCCTCTGCAATTGAGCATGCTTCAGTTATGCAGCCGCTGAAGATTCTTGAACAGAGAGGAGTGAGGGTATCTTTTGTTGGAGTGAACGATCACGGAGTGGTAGATGCTGATCGATTTGCAGATGCACTGACAACAGAAACAATTCTCGTGAGCGTCATGATGGTTAACAATGAGACGGGTACTACACAGCAAATAAAAGAACTTTCAAAAATTATTAAAAGGAAGTCACCGGATGCACTATTCCATACTGATGCGAGCCAAGGTTTTCTCTATAATGAAATAAACGTATTGAGCCTCGGAGTTCATATGCTCACGCTCGATGGTCACAAAGTATATGGACCAAAAGGAGTTGGAATGCTCTGGGTCAAGCGAGGTATACAGCTTTCGCCTGTAATTCACGGTGGTGGGCAGGAAAGTGGCTTACGATCAGGTACCGAAGCACTCCCTCAAATAGCAGGATTCGCAAAAGCACTCGAAATAGCTGTGAGCGAACGGAACAAAGAAACCGCACGCATAGCTCGTCTACGAGAATTATTTGCTTCTTATCTGAAAGGTATACGTCCTGATACGATTTGGAATGGGGTTGATGCTCTGTCTCCTCATATAATTAATATTTCTTTCCCTGGAGCTGATCATGAATTCCTTATGTTCAAGCTTGATGCGGCGGGAATTGAAGTTTCTACAAAAAGTTCGTGTCTAAGGGATGAAGAAGAGTCTTATGTTCTCAAAGCTATGGGAAAACAGGGTGGCTCAATACGAATTTCATTTGGAAGATTTACCGTACGTCGAGATGTTGAGAGACTATGTCTCGCACTCAAAGCATTTGTGTAGCTGACATCTCGCCTGGACGTTTAAATCGTACTATAATATATGTATGGAGAACCTGACGAAGCAACAAATTATTCTCCTGGCATTATTTGTCAGTTTCGTGTCTTCGATTGCCACAGGCGTCGTGACAGTGTCACTGATGGACCAGTCATCCCAGGGTGTGGTACAGACCATAACCCGCGTTGTTGAGCGGGGAATTGATAAGACAGGATCTGATACAAAAGCTGATGCCAAACAGCCAGAACAGCAAGCGACAGAAAACGACACTGCTTCAGTTTCGTCAGCCACAGCAAAAGCATTAAGGAGTACGGTAAAAATTTATAGGAAAGTCAGCGGGATTGATACAGCATTCTATGTAGGCCTCGGCGCAGTAATTTCAAAAGACGGAATCGTGGTGACTGACAGATACAATATGGTTGCTCAAGGTAGGTATGTTGTCGTTCATAATGAAAGAGAATTCCCAGTTGAACAGATTAGCAATACTGGAAATGACGGATTAGCTTATCTAAAGACTGGTTCAGCGGAGAACGGTTCTAGGCTCATAATGCCAGCATCGTTTGCTCACATAAATACCCTCAAGTTAGGACAAAATGTTATAATGATTCAATCAGGACAGAATATTGCAGTTAAGGAGGGAATGATCGAAGCTATTAATACTAAATCAGACATCGCAGCTGCGGCGGGAACTACTGTTGAGACTGTAGCTTCTAATATAGACCCAAAGTTAACTCCTTCCACGTCCATGCTCTTCAGTCTCGCGGGTGAATTGGTGGGTATTAAAACCGCCAATGCGGCACGAGACGGAGGCAATCTCTTCGTCCCAGCTTCCATTATTAAGCTATCTATGCCGACGTTTTCATCTCCTAGTTTGAAAGTAGAACCTCAAAGCGAAACCACGGAACCTACGGCAGCCACAACTTCTACCACGACAGCACGATAGGCCGCGTTCCAAAAGTTAGTAGAGATCGAAGTGTTTGACTTTCGCTTAAAAAATCATTAACTTAAAGGAAATGCCTCCAATTAAAAACTTCACAACAAAAGCAAAGGAAGCCATCAGGCGTGCCCATGAGCTTGCGATTGAGCGTGGTCAGAACCACGTCAATCCAATGCACTTGCTCTGCTCGCTTGTGGTGCAGGAAGAAAGCATGGTGGTATCAATCCTTGATCGTCTTGAGATTGATACGATTATGCTCACCGATCTAATACTCGAACAAATCGAGGCACCTGAAGGTGCGTCGGTGCTTTCTCCCTCATATCAGATATACCTGACGCCTGAATTGGCGCAGATACTAGAAAGCGCGGGCAAAGTAGCCGCGACTCTTAAGGATGAATTTATCTCAACAGAGCATCTCTTCATTGCCATGTTTGATGTGGCAGGACCTGCTCGTGAGACGCTTGCACGATTCAAAATTACAAAAGACTCAGTTCTCCAGGTTCTTGAAGATCTTAAGAATGGAGAAGGCGAGGACAGTGATAAACCGAAGCGACCAAAAATGCTTGCCAAGTTTACAAGAAGCCTTACCAAGCTCGCTCGAGAGAACAAGCTTGATCCAGTCATCGGACGAGACAGTGAGATCCTAAGAATTATTCAGATACTCTCACGAAGAACAAAAAATAACCCTATTCTCATCGGAGAAGCAGGAGTGGGTAAGACAGCAGTAGTAGAAGGATTGGCAGCGCGAATTGCGCAAGGCGATGTTCCTGAGTCTCTACGAGACAAGGAGCTGGTTTCTCTTGATCTTGGTGCACTCATTGCTGGTACGAAATACCGAGGTGAGTTCGAGGAGCGACTGAAGAAGCTGCTCAAAGAAATCGAATCATCAGAAGGCCGCATCATTCTATTCATCGATGAGATCCATACGCTCGTTGGAGCAGGATCTGCAGAAGGATCAATGGACGCATCTAACATGCTCAAGCCTGCTCTTGCACGAGGAGAGCTTCGAGCTATTGGTGCGACAACACTCAAGGAATACCAAAAGCATATTGAGAAGGATCCTGCACTTACACGACGATTCCAGCCAGTACACATTAATGAACCTTCAAACGAAGACGCAGTTTCTATTCTTCGAGGACTCAAGGAGAAGTACGAGCTTTACCACGGCGTACATATTACTGACGATGCCATTGTTGCAGCGGTTAACCTCTCGACCAGATACATTACAGACAGATTCCTTCCAGACAAGGTAGTTGACCTCGTAGACGAAGCTGCTTCAGCTCTCAAGATTTCTCTTGAGAACATGCCACCTGTACTCGAAGAAACTCGACGACGCGTTATGAGACTTGAGATTGAGAAGGAAGCGCTCAAGAAAGAAACAAGCAAGACCGCTAAGGCTCGAATAACAGATATCGAGAAGGAGATTGCTGACCACAAGGAGAAAACAGGTGAACTCGAACTCAAGTGGAAAAACGAAAAAGAAATCATTACAAGCCTCAAGCAGATCAAGAAAGATCTCGAGTCTTTGAGATTGGAAGCTGAGTCTGCAGAAAGCCGAGCTGATTTGGCTAAGGCAGCTGAGATTCGATATGGCAAAATTCCAGCTCTCGAGAAAGAACTCGATACAAAGAACAAGAGACTCAAGAAGCTCCAGCTCTCACGAAGAATTCTCAAGGAAGAAATTACCGAACAGGACATTGCGGATGTGGTTGCTCGATGGACGGGTATTCCAGTTTCCCGAATGATGGAAGAAGAAGCATACAAGCTCAACCGAATGGAAGACGAACTCAAGAAGAGAATTGTTGGCCAGGACAAGGCTGTGAAGGTTATTGCCGATACTATCAAACGATCACGTGCAGGAATTGCTGACAGCCAGCGACCAATCGGTTCGTTTATTTTCCTAGGACCTACTGGAGTTGGTAAAACAGAATTGACTAAAGCACTCGCTGAATTCCTCTTCAACGACGACAAGGCTCTTATCCGAGTGGACATGTCAGAGTACATGGAGAAGCATGCCATCTCTAAGCTTATTGGAGCACCTCCAGGATATGTTGGTTACGATGAATCTGGAGGACTTACTGAGACTGTCCGACATAGGCCATACTCTGTCATTCTCTTCGATGAGATTGAGAAGGCTCATCCAGAAGTATTCAACCTCCTCCTTCAAGTGCTTGATAACGGACGCCTCACGGACTCAAAGGGAAGAGTGGTGAACTTCAAGAACACTGTCATCATCATGACTTCGAACATCGGAGCGCAGTATATCGACAAAATGCAGAAGCTCGGATTTGCGACAGTTGCAAACACTGAGAACAAGGAGAACGTCCAGGCTGAGGATTACGAAGATGCAAAGACTCGTGTGATGAACAGTCTCAAGGATTACTTCAGACCTGAGTTCTTGAACCGAGTAGACGACATCATTATCTTCGACATCCTCGATACCAAGGCAATCGAACAAATCGTGGGTCTACAGGTAGAGATCGTCAAAAACCGCCTCAAGACAAAAGAGATCAATCTCGTTGTGTCTCCGCCAGTGCTTACATATCTAGCTAAGGAAGGATACAACCCTCACTACGGTGCGCGACCTCTCAAGCGCTTGATCCAGTCTAGGATCCTGACGCCTGTCGCAAACCTCATGATCTCTCAGGGAGTGCTCAAGGGTGGAACTATCAACGTAGGAATGAAGGGTGACGAATTCACATTCGACGTTAAGAAACCAAAAAAGAGTGAGGGATACAAAAACGAGAGTCCTATCATCATGAAGGATCTCGAGGTTCAGGAATAAGTTGAACGAAAAATAAAATAAAAGAAAAAGCGGCTCGGAAGATTTCTTCCGAGCCGCTTGCGTTATCGCAATGAACTTCATGCTTCGCTGAGCAAGGGAACCTGTTCTTCCTTGTAAAGGACTTCACGTGCCGCCTGGAGTTCGTCAGGTGGTACGACGGGCTTCTCACTCTCAGCATTGATTTGTTCCCAAAGGAAGATGTCGAGTTTATCCGTTCCGCCTTTTGTTTCAAGCGAGAGAAGCTGCATCGTCGAAGCCTGTTCAGTGGGTTTGAGGCTCTGGAGCAGTTCGTAGTTCGAAGGCCTTGAAAATGAATGGAGCTCTAATCCTCCGGACAAGCGGTCGCTTAATTTGCTATTCGCAAAGTTGTCCATTCCCCACATGACGTAGGACTTGAAGGGAATGACAATCCCGCCGTTCCGGGTCTTCACCTTGATGCGTTCCCTGGATAGGGTTCCCAAGATATAGCCGGTGCAAGGGTGGTAATCGCCAGGGCGAGAACCACTGCCAAATATGTTTTGTGAGTAGCAGACCTTGAGGAGCAGCTCTTTGCCCTTGCCCTTAATGAGGAGGTTATCACTAAGCTCTTTGAGTTTGAAGAACAAGTCTTCATCAAGGCCGAAGGCAGGTATGAACTCATCCAGTAAGGGATCGCCGGTGGTCCCACCTTCCTTAATGATGCTGGCGATCGTTGGTTGTTGCTCAGTAGTGATCTTATTGAGCTCATCCTGCGCCGTCCTGAGATTTGCCTCATGAGCCTTCAGGTTATCCTGCGCCGTACGAATCTTCCGCAGAGCTTCGTCCAAATTCTTATTCAAGTTTTTGTCACTCATTTTCGAATTGCGTATCTGTCTTCAGAGTACTTCAATGGGGGCCTAAGTCAATCTGGAAGGGAGGCCGATGCTATTGTGAATAACTAAATGCCAAACTTTGCTACAATTGACGGCATGGAAATAATATTATTCATTGTGCTGCTCGTCTGGATGATCGTTATCAATAATCGCGTCTCCGATCTCCAGAAGAAAATTCGATCGCTTACTCAATCGCCCTCAAACGCCAAGTCTCCGGTATCTGCATCTGCAGCGCCGCTTACAGTCCAAAGCATTGCTGAGAAGGCTACTGTCGCCTCACCAGTCGTAGAGAAGCCTATCAAGATGGAAACAGAGACGTCGGTTACTTCTGAAGAAGCAAGCGGAAGATTTCTTGGAAAACTGGGTATTGCAGCACTTGTCGCAGGTGCAGCTTTCTTCCTTAAGTACGCATTCGATGAAGGATGGATTGGTCCGGTAGGTATTATCATGCTCGGCGTCATTGTCGGTATTGTTCTTTTGGCGCTTGGTCAATCACTTAGAAAAAAGTATCTCAGGTATTCGGATCTACTCATGGGAGGGGGAGTGGCTATACTCTATCTTTCAATTTTCGCAGCACATACGCTGTATCATTTGATCAGCCAGCCTGTAGCATTGTTCGTGATGTTTGCAATCACAATACTTTCATTTGCAATAAGTATTATTAACGCAACTATGACGTTTGCTATGGTAGGAGTCATTGGTGGTTTCGCAACACCTCTCATCATCTCGCTTGGAACTCCAGGCATGATCGGTCTCTTCTCATATATCACACTACTTAATGTAGGAGTTTTTGCGGTTTCTATCTACAAGAAATGGATTCCTCTCAACTACGTAGCGTTTGTGATTACTATGATCAACTTCCTTGCGTGGTATGACAAGTTTTACCAGGAAGCCTACATGGTACCTGTTATATTCTTTCTCACGATTACGTTTGTTCTCTATATAATCGCAAGCCTTGTATACAACGTTGTTAACAAAATCAAAGCTGTGCCGCTCGATTACGGATTGATTGGATTAAACGCCATTGCTTACTCTGGCTTTCTGTATTCCATTCTTGAGCCAAAGTATGGCGATTATCTAGGTTTCATCTTCGTAATTCTTGCAGTCGTATACCTTGTGGTTGCGTTCCTAGCAAACAAACTCAATCCCGAGGACAAAGGTCTCAATATTTATCTTCCAGGAATCACAGTTGTCTTCCTCTCTATCGCGGTTCCTCTCCAGCTAGATGGTCCATGGGTTGCAGTGGCTTGGCTTGTTGAGTCAGTCGTACTGTATTTCCTTGCTGCGAAGATTGCCAATCGAGGTTTTCAGGTTATGGGTTTGATTGTATATATTCTTGGTTTGCTCAACGTACTCACACAGTATGTCGATATCAATAGAATATTTGGATTCGGAGGAGCTTCGGAAGCATTCGTTCCTGTCTTCAATAAATACTTTGCTCTAGGCGTTCTCTCTATCGCTGTCTCCTATATCATTGCATACATCTACAGATCATATGGAAGCATCAGCACTGATATACAAAAAAGGGGAGTGATGGTTTTCTTGGTTCTCTCGCAGGTAATAACACTAGGTGTTGGTACTATTGAGATTGCAAAAACATTCGATCAGAAGATTGATCAAGAGCGCAGCCAATATGTTGCGGAAAGTTCAATGAGGGTTGAATATGACAACGCACTTTATAATGAGAATTCACCTTCACCTTCACCTACCGATCAGATGTATAGGAACATTGCTTCGTTTAGAAACCAGGAAAATACTGTAATCTCATTCTTCTGGGCACTGTATGCTGGCGTTCTGCTTGCTCTTGGCTTTACGAAGCCGAGCGTAGTTGCGAGAAGGTTTGCTATCGTACTATTCTGCATTACAGCTCTCAAGGTGTTCATAGACATCTGGAACCTTGGACCACTCTATAGGATTGTTTCATCTATCGTATTCGGAATCTTGGCCCTGGCAGCATCGTTCGCATATGCCAAATACAAGCATCGACTTAAAGAAATCGTCTAATGAAAAAAATACTTAATCTGATTGTTGCGTTCGCCGTTCTTGCTTCAGCTTCACCGGTCGCTGCTGCATTTGAAGCTTCACAGTGGCAGTTCCAGAAGGACGTTATTGTGGATCGTAGTGCAGGTGCTCAGTCTACATTCGCGTATGTTTATCTTGATCATGATGTCGCATCGAGCTCGCGCAATGATTGGGCTGATATAAGAATTAAAAACAGCAATGGTGACGAAGTTGCATATCAGGTTCTCAATGATATTGATGTGCCTCGAGAGACATCGCTACCTACCATTCTCGATTCGTCAGTTAATTCAAGGGGGGAGCGGCAGTTTATTCTTGATCTCGGTAGAAGTGGAGTTATTCATAGTTCAATCGAACTTCGAACTGATTCACTTCGCTATCAACGGCAGGTGAGGGTATACAGTTCTGACTCTCTTTTGTCTATCGATAGCTCTGCGTGGAATTTGATAAATTCTAACGGATATATCTATAAATTCACGGACGATGTCACAGGCTTCACAGGTGGATCGGATCGCGTTACGTATCCTTATGCAACATCACAGTATCTAAAAGTAGTTATTGGAGCAGGTGCAGAAGGACCTGTTGGAGTGTCTTCAGCTTCAATCACATCACTTGAGCGCAAGACTAAAAATGTCGTTACATTTACGAGCCAGGCAGCTGTAACGCAGAACGCAGCGGAGAAGCGAAGCGAGTACGTATTCGATTTGGGAAGTTCAGGAGCGCTAACAAACAAGGTTAAGCTCAATCTTGCTCAGCAGAAAAATTTCAACCGCAGAATTATCATCGAATCAAGCAACGATAAGGCGGCATGGAATTATGCTGGAACGGATTATATTTCTCGTATCGATACTCCGCTTTTTAAAGGTGAGAGATTGGACGTAGAATATTCAGAGCAACGTGCGCGTTACATAAGAATCTCAATCTACAATGGAGATGATGCGCCAGTACCATTGTCGTCACAAGCTACATTCTATGAATCGCCGCGAGTGCTTCTCTTTGATGCGTTAGGAGAAAGAAATTTCACGCTCTTCTATGGCAACAAGAAAGCTGTTCCGCCTCAGTATGATCTTTCAAGATTTGCTCAGTACGTAACGTTCGAAGGTGCGACACGTGGAAAGCTTGGAGTTGAGAGATTGAACTCGACCTACTCTCCAGACCTTCCGCCGATTACTGAAAGCAACCCATATCTTCTTACCATCATCCTTGTTGTATTGGTCCTCGTTGTCCTCGGACTTGCTGCTGCGTACCTCTACAAAGGCGGGTTTATGAAAACTTCAGGCTTCAATCAAAACGGAGAAAATATAGAGTAGGGATTGTAATAAGGAAAAAAGCTGTTAGAATACTCATGTTCTATTTGAACACGAGTATATGCGTCGGTGGCGGAGTGGTCTATCGCAACAGACTGTAAATCTGTCGCCCATTGGGCTTCGTTGGTTCGAATCCAACCCGACGCACTTTAAGAAACTATTCAGTAACGATCCTCCTCAAGTGGGAAGGAATGTGAACGGCAATCTCATAGGGAATTGTTTGGCATAGGCGAGCAATAGCTACTATGGAGTTTTGTCGCGTATTGTCAGGACTTATCACATCGACATTGTCATTGAGGGAAACGTTAGGAACCGCGCTTACATCTATAGTAGTGATGTTCATGCTTACCCGGCCAATGATGGGGCAGGGTGTGTTTTTGATATACACAAATCCTTTGCTTGAAAGTCTGCGATCAATTCCTTCAAAATATCCCATAGGAATGGTTGCGATCGTTAAATCCTGCGGAGCTTCAAAGGTGCCGTTGTAGCCAACTAGTCCATTCTTCTTCAAAGTCTTTACAGAGCTGATAACAGTGCTCATTGTGAGCGCTGGTTTGAGAATAATGTTTTCTTTTTTGATGGTATCGCTTGAATCGAGACCATATAGTCCAATGCCGAGACGTGAGACTGTTGAGTCTATTTTTTTCTCGTGCGCATGGCCAGCTGAATTGCTTACATGAAAATGTACAAGGGAAGGAAATGAGGATGATAAACTTTTGAACTTTTTGACGAGAGAATTCCATGCTGTGATCTGAGATTCAGTGTGTGCACTATTGTCAGTATCAGCATCGGCAAGGTGGGAACAGATGCCTTGGAGACTAATATGCTTGCTGGATGTGATCATCGCTATGCATTCATCTACTTGATTTATGAGCACGCCTTGTCGATGCATGCCTGTGTCGATCTTGAGATGGATGGATATATTGTGGTTTTTGTATTCGCAGATTTCTTTCAAGGCTTCAATGCTTGTGATTGCGAATGAAACGTTTTGGAGTGCTGCTTTGCTTATGTCTGAAGGGCGTGTGTAGCCGATAATGAAGAGTTTGCTTTTGATACCGTTGTTCCGCAACGCGTGAGCTTCGAAGAGGGAATCAATAACTATGAATGGAGGCTTTGTTTCTTCAATGATGGTAGCGACTTCAATGAGTCCGTGGCCGTAGGCATTGCTCTTGAGTACAGGTGCTACAGGTTTGTTTGAAAGTTTTTTGAACTGTTCGTAGTTATGGAGAATCGCACTCTTCGAAATATATACACCGATGAGAGGGGAATACTTGGGCTGCCTATTACGTCGGATGAGATTTTTTATGAAAAGCTTCATGGGATTCTTGAGGTTAATTGTAATACGGCTGGCTTGGAAACCAGATATTGACTCAGGTGTGGATTATGGCCCTGTATTGACTAAGTTCTGCGCTAGGAGTAGTCTTTTATTGAGGACAGCAGGTGTATTGTACAGTTTGATTGAGTGCATGGATTTGCGCTCGTCAGAGTCATACGACACGTGTTGTTGAATGGACTGCAGTCCTCTTCCGGCAGTAGCTGATGTTGGGTTCATCTATTCGCCGCAATTTCCCCAGTACTTTGCAGAATTTGCGTGTCTCAGGAGGCTTCCGGGACACGCGAACCGGTCGGCATCTCTTTGCTTCGTCCTACATGTTCTCGTAAGGGAGCAAAAGTCCTTCCTAAGGACTTCGAGGTGATTTGATGTCCGACTTCGGATTTGGGTGCGTTTGCGCATCTATGCTCCTGCTTCGTCCTAACGGGCGAAAAGCAGTAGGGCCGGTCTTGAACTCACGTTCGAGACTGGCCCTTGTTTTTTTTGAATATCCATGCCAGAATGTCCAAACGTAATAATTTAGTCATGTCACAGGACCAACTCATACAACTTAAGAACAAACAGACGGGCGAAGTTTACTGGACCCGCAAGAACCGCAAGAAGGTTGAGCGAAAGATCGAGCTCAAAAAGTTCAGCAAGAAGCTTCGAAAGCATGTAGCTTTCAAGGAGTCCAAGAAATAAGACGGAATCGAAAATTCAAAAGGCACCCTCAAGAGGGTGCCTTTTGAATTAAGGATTTCAGTCTTTTTGAGGGTTATTGTACAATTACACCTATGTCAGAAAATTTCATAATTCAGGGTTTGGCTGGTGAGAAGAAGCTTAAGGGAACTGTTACGATAAACGGAGCTAAAAATGCCGTTCTCAAAGCCATACCCGCTTCAATTCTTTTTAGGGATGAAGTTTCCATCAAAAATATTCCAAACACGGATGACGTTAAGAAGCTCTCTACGATCCTTACCAAAATCGGCGCTACTATATCACTAGGCTCTGATCACTCTGGAAAATTTAATGCGTCTACAATCACATCTACAGACATTGATCATGATCTAGCACAAAGCATGAGAGCGTCAGTAGTTCTCACGGGACCTATGCTTGGTCGATATGGAAGAGTAACTTTTCCAGCTCCAGGAGGATGCGTTATTGGAACTCGACCTATTGATTTGTTTTTGAGCGGATACGAAAAGATGGGTGCAAAGGTAGAACTCGTTGAAGATAGCTTCGTAATCACGGCTCCTAAGGATGGTCTCAAGGCTGCAGAGATATTTTTTCCAATCCAAACTGTAGGAGGTACTGAAACCCTTATGATGGCTGCTGTTCTTGCACATGGAACAAC
This sequence comes from Patescibacteria group bacterium, assembly GCA_040387635.1. Classification (GTDB taxonomy): domain Bacteria; phylum Patescibacteriota; class Minisyncoccia; order Phycocordibacterales; family PALSA-1337; genus JAZKDJ01. The sequence continues at coordinate 94,644 of JAZKDJ010000001.1, read as the reverse complement.
AATTCTCAAGAACTGCGCGCTTGAGCCTGAGATTGTTAATCTCGCTGAGTATCTTGTCGCATGCGGTGCAAAGATTGAGGGTATCGGTACAACGACACTTCGAATTACTGGGGCTGGTCCGCAAGGATTGCTCGAATCGAAGGGTAAAGAGTTTGTCACTATTCCAGACAGGATTGAGGCAGCAAGTTTTCTTTTCTTGGGAGCTGTGTGCGCTGAAGAACTAACTGTCGCATCATGTAACCCTGCACACCTCGAGGCTGTAACGTCACTTCTTCAGAGCTGTGGGGTGAAGCTAGAGATTGGTCAGGACTACGTAAAGATTTTTGATAACACTATTGATTCTACAAAGCTCAAGAGCATGAATGTAAGGACGCACGAGTATCCAGGTTTTCCTACAGACGTTCAAGCGCCATTAGTAGTTTTCCTTGCACAGACAGGAGGCGAGAGTATGGTCTTCGAAACTATTTATGAAGGTAGATTTAAATACACTCAAGATTTGATTCGAATGGGTTCTGATATTACTGTGATGAATCCGAGAGAGATTCTCATTCGAGGAGGCAAGCCGCTCACCGCTCTTCATGACGAGATTATCCAAGCATTTGATATTAGAGCTGGCTTTGCCACGGTCATCGCTGCACTTAATGCAAAGGGTACCTCAACAATTTGTAACATTCATCTCATCGACCGAGGATATGAAGCTCTTGAAAAAAGACTCCAAGCTTTGGGTGCGAAGATAGAACGAGTTAAGGCGAAATAGGCGAAGGAATCTTTTGGGAAATCAAGAATCACTCCTTTAACCTTCAAAAAACCTATGGTATAGTGCCATCACATATGGCACTATTTTCGCAAAAAATGGGAATCGATTTGGGTACTGCGAATACACTCGTATTCCTCCCAGGTAAGGGAATTGTTCTCAATGAGCCTTCCGTTGTTGCCATTTCTCAAGACAAGCAGGTGCTCGCTGTCGGACTCGAAGCGAAATCAATGATCGGCCGAACTCCGGACACGATTACTGCCTATAGACCCATGAAGGATGGTGTTATTGCTGACTACAGAGTGACTGAAGCCATGCTTCGATACTTTATCGACAAAGCCATGGGCAAGTGGAATATCTTCAAGCCTGAGGTGATGGTGTCAGTGCCTGCAGGAATTACCTCTACTGAACGACGTGCCGTTATTGAAGCAACTCTCAAAGCGGGTGCAAAAAATGCCTACGTGGTCAAAGAGCCCATCCTTGCCGCTATTGGTGCAGGTATTCCTATTCACGAAGCTAAGGGTCACATGATCGTAGACATTGGAGGAGGAACTGTCGACGTTGCGGTGATCTCGCTCGGAGGAATCGTTGCGTCTACTTCAGTAAAATGTGCGGGCAACAAGATTGATGCTGCCATTGCTGATTACGTGAAAAAAGTTTTCAACCTTGCGATCGGTGACAAGACTGCAGAAGATATGAAGATTCAGATTGGATCTGCAATTCCTCTCGAGGAAGAGCTCTCAATGATGGTGAAGGGAAGAGACTCCATCTCAGGACTTCCTCGTTCTATCGAAATCAAAACTAATGAAGTTGTTAAGGCGATAAGCAAAGAGCTTAGAGAGATGATCAAAGCCATCAGAGACGTGCTCCAAGAGACACCGCCTGAACTCGCTTCAGATATTATCGATCGTGGCATTATCATGACAGGAGGCTCATCAATGCTCCGTAATTTTCCTGAACTCGTATTTCGAAGGACAGGCGTTAAAGCTACGCTCGCAGAGGACGCTCTATTCTGCGTTGTGAAGGGAACTGGTATCGCACTTGATCATCTTGATGTATATAAGAAGAGCGTGATTTCGAAGAGAAAGTAAGAAATGGATTTCTTGACTTGGAAGTAAGGGAGATGTAGTGTAAAACAAGAATTTTTGTATTGTTGTGGTTAAAAGAAAAGACATTTTGAGTACGCTCAACGCAGAGGAAGAGCTCGCTAAGGTGATTAGCCAAATCGAGCGCGAGTTTGATGCCTGGGCTCAGGAATCAGCTCGCAAGAAGGGTGACAAGTTCACCAAAAAATATAATTTGACCCCTCATCCTCAGGCGTCAGTCCGTGTAACAGAAGCGTTTAAGGAGGGAGGATGGAGTGCGAAGGTCTCGTCACTTGACGCTGCGGATGTTTCGCAGAGTGGTGCAACCCATCAGGTTGAAATCGTTTTGGAGTGAGTCTCCAAAATTGAAGATCACAACGCGCCAGCTTGCCGACGCGTTTGTTTTTGTTCACTTTTTGGTATCATGTACCCATGTCACTCTCGCTCATACTCGCGCCCATAGTCGATACCCACCATGCTTTTCTCTTGGATGGCGATCTTGAGCTTCTGGAATTTGAGATTGAGAAGTTTGTAAGCGAGCTCGCGGGATATGAATCTTCATCGCCGGATATCGTCAAAAGAAAGTATGAATCATTGGGAATTGATAACGCGCGAGAACTTTCTGAGCTACATTCAGTCAAAAGCTTTTCTGCGGATGGGGAGCGAATTTATATCATCACCACTGAGACTTTAACGCATGAAGCGCAGAACGCGCTGCTCAAGCTTTTTGAAGATACGCATGCTGGTCATACGTTTTTCTTGATTGTTTCGTCTGTTGAACGTTTACTTCCAACACTTCGATCACGTTTCCACTACATAAACTATTCATCTGATAATGCTCAGATTGAGCGCGAGGGATCAGTGAAGGAAAAAACAATTTCAGACAAAGAGCTTTTGGTGAAGGCGAATACATGCGTTGAAGCCTCTGTTGGAACGAGGATGAAAATAATCGAGGGTCTCATCAAGGAATACGAGAGCGATAAGCTAGGGAAGCAGGATTTACTCTTTTTCATTGGTGCCCTCGAGAAAGTTGTGAAGAAGAAAGTAAAAGATACAGATAGAAAGATAAGGGCTTTGAGAGCCATACTCCGCGCTGAGCAATACATGTTCGATAGGTCATCCTCAGTAAAGATGCTCCTTGAATATGTGGGCTTGGCGTTATAAGATATAGCAACACTTTAAGATATTAAAACCCACAACACTCATATATGGCATACGATTTTTCCAAATTTAAGAAGAGCATTGGCGGAGCGGAGGAGTGGCTCAAGAAGGAATTTCAGACAATCAGAACCGGTCAGGCATCTCCAGCAATTCTCGATGCAGTCAAAGTCGAGTCATACGGCTCACATGTGCCTGTTTCTCAGGTAGGAAGCGTAGCTATCGAAGGTCCACGATCAATTCGAATCGCTCCATGGGACCTTACGCTGGTCAAAGAGATTGAGAAGGCGATTATGGTCGCTAACCTTGGCGTGTCTGTATCTATTGATGACAAAGGCCTCCGAGTAAATTTTCCTGAGCTTACTGAAGAGCGACGAATTCAGATTACTAAGATCGCTAAAGAGAAGCTCGAAGAAGCAAAGAAACAGATACGAGGCCATCGAGATGATGTTATGAAAGATCTTCAGGGTAAGGAGAAAGATGGTTCTCTTGGTAAGGACGAAGTTTTCAAAGGAAAGGGTGATGCTCAGAAAATCGTAGACGAAGCGAACAAGAAGCTTGAAGAGGCGTATCAGAAGAAGGAGAAGGAGATACTAAGCTAATAATCTTGGATAGAGATATCCAACAACCCCACAACACATGACAGTAGTCCTTTTTATAATAATTCTCGCCATACTTATATTCGTGCATGAGCTCGGACACTTCATTGTGGCTCGAAAATCTGGTATCAGAGTGGATGAATTTGGATTGGGATTTGGTCCAAAGATATACGGCAAGAAAATTGGACAGACGGAATATACACTCAACCTCATTCCATTTGGAGGTTTCGTGAAGATCTTCGGTGAAAATCCAGACGAAGATTCAATAAACGGTCCAGACAAGACAAGAAGCTTCGTGAACAAACCACGGCCAATTCAGGCTGCGGTGCTTGTTGCTGGAGTGGTTTTCAACTTCTTGTTTGCATGGCTCCTCGTCTCTCTTGGATTCATGGGAGGTATTCCTGCATCAGCAGATGATTATGCTTCGTACGGAGACAAGCTACATGATGTTCATATCGCTTTTGTTTCAGTTTCTCCAGGAAGCCCAGCTGACAAGGCAGGACTTAAGATTGGAGACACGCTTCTGTCAGTCACTCGAGGAACAACGACATATGATGCATCAGCGGTAGGAATCGCAGGTATCCAAGACGTTATTGCTCAGAGCAAAGGAGAACCAATTACTGTAAAGATTGTTGACGCACTTGGATCAGGTGATTCTGAACTCACCAAAGGACAGGAGAAAGACATCACAATTAAAGCTGAAGAAAATATTGTCCCAGGCAAATTCGCTATCGGAATTGCAATGGACACTGTTGGTATTTTGAAGCTTCCGGTTCATCTCGCTGTTTGGGAAGGAGCTAGATTGACCTGGCATCTTATGAAGGCAACAGCTGTTGGAATCTATGATCTTCTCTACGGCGTGTTCCATGGTACAGCGAGCTTGGCTGCTGTCTCAGGACCAGTGGGAATCGCAGGACTCGTAGGGGATGCATCAAGACTTGGATTTACATATCTAATGCTCTTCACTGCGCTAATCTCTATCAACCTCGGAGTACTTAACCTCGTTCCATTTCCAGCTCTCGATGGAGGACGACTTCTCTTCGTTATTATTGAATCGATTATTAGAAAGCCTATCAAGCCTTCTGTCGCAAACGCGGTTAATGCCGTTGGTTTCGTAATCCTTATTCTCCTCATGCTTGTTGTCACATATAGGGATATTGTCAAATTGATTGTAAAGTAGATTTCCTGTACGATAACCCCATGAAACAATCCCATCTCTTCACAAAGACGCGTAAGGAGGCGCCAAAAGACGAGGTTTCCAAAAACGCGGAACTTCTTATTCGTGCAGGTTTTATTAACAAGGAAATGGCTGGTGTCTACGACTATTTGCCATTAGGTTTGATTGTCCTCAGAAAAATCGAAGCCATCATCAGAGAGGAAATGAACGCTATCGGAGGCCAGGAGATTCTTATGACCACGCTTCAGGACAAGGCTGTGTGGGAGAAAACAGGAAGATGGGATGACAAGGTAATCGATAACTGGTTTAAATCTACTCTCGCTGCTGGTGCAGAAGTTGGAATTGCAAACACGCATGAAGAGCCAACGACAATGCTTCTCAAGCACTATGTTAATTCATACAAGGATCTACCTTTGTATGTGTATCAATTCCAGACAAAGTTTAGGAATGAGCTCCGAGCTAAGAGCGGAATGATGCGTGCTCGAGAATTCTTGATGAAAGATATGTATTCATTCAGCAGGTCTGAAGCTGAGTTCAAAGAATTCTATGAGAAGTGCGCTGAAGCGTATCTTCGAGTCTTCAAAAGAGTTGGTCTTGGAGATATTACATACAGAACAACAGCTGCGGGAGGAGCTTTCACAACTGGCCTTACGGATGAATTCCAGACGCTTTCTGAAGTTGGTGAAGACATTATCTACGTTGATGAAAAAAAGAAGGTCGCCATAAACAAAGAAGTTTACGATGACGAGACACTCAAGAAGTTTGGACTAAACAAGGCAGACTTAGTTGAGAAGAAATCAATTGAGACTGGAAACATTTTCCCATTAGGTACTCGATATCCTGATGCACTGGATTTCAAAGTTAAGGATGAGACTGGTGTTGAACAAACAATCTATATGGGCAGCTATGGAATAGGCCTAGGAAGGCTCATGGGCACTGTGGTTGAGGTATTGTCAGATGAGAAGGGAATTGTTTGGCCTGAATCTATCGCGCCATTCAAGGTTCACCTCGTGGCTCTATTCGACAAGGAAGGGAAGGTTAAGGGCGAAGCTGAGTCAGTGTATGAAAATCTTAAGGCAAAGGGAATCACAGTTTTGTACGATGATCGAGATGAGAGACCTGGAGAAAAATTTGCTGACAGCGATCTAATCGGAATTCCAATGAGAATTGTTGTAAGCGCCAAGACAATGGCTGAGGGAGTAGTTGAGGTTAAACACAGGAAGAGCGGAGAGGTTGATAAAAAACCTTTCGACCAGATTAAGTTCATGTAATTACAGATGGCCAAGAGCTTCAAGGAAAAACTCTATACATATTTCTCAAACGATATCGGCATCGATCTCGGAACGGCTAACACGCTGGTCTATGTTCGAGGTCATGGAATTGTGGTTAATGAACCATCGGTTGTTGCCGTGAACCAGAAGACGGGAAGAGTGGTGGCTGTGGGAACTGACGCCAAAGAAATGTTGGGAAGAACCCCAGCTCACATTACTGCTGTGCGGCCTCTTGTTGACGGAGTTATTTCTGATTTCGAAGTGACGGAGCAGATGCTCACGTATCTCATCAAAAAAGCTGAGCAGTATTCCAAGAAAACGCTGGGACCTAGAGTGGTGGTTGGCGTACCGTGCGGTGTTACGAACGTTGAAGTTCGAGCTGTCCGTGATGCTACTCGTAATGCAGGCGCGCGAGATGTTTATATTGTAGAGCAGCCTATGGCAGGAGCCATTGGTATCAGACTTCCTGTTCATGATCCGATCGGCAGTATGGTGGTGGACATTGGTGGAGGTACTGCAGACATTGCAGTTATATCACTTGGAGGAATTGTGCGATCAAAGAATCTTAAGATTGCAGGTGATAGGCTCAACACTGACATAATCTCTTATATTCGAAACGAATTTAAAATACTGATTGGAGAAAAAACAGCCGAGCATATCAAAATGGAGATTGGAACTGTGGTGCCTCCACCAGAGCCGCTTGAAGCTACGATCAGAGGACGAGATCTTATAACAGGTCTTCCAAGAGAGGTTGTTGTTACTGACTCTGACATTCGCGAAGCCATCGCACAGTCTATTGATATTCTCATTGATGCTACAAAAGAAGTATTGGAAATGACTCCTCCTGAGATTCTGGCTGACGTCATGTATCGAGGAATCTATCTAGTAGGAGGTGGAGCACTTATTAAAGGCCTTGATGGGCTTCTCTCTGGAGCCCTGAAGATTCCTGTTCACATCGCGGAAGATCCCCTCACCGCGATTGCACGAGGAACCGGCATAATCTTGGAGGACATGGAAACTTACGGGGATGTACTTGTACAAAATGATGATGAGCTATCTTCAGCAAAGTAATACGTTTTCCTCGAAACCAGGGAAGGGCGGTCCGCGCTTCCTGGTAGTTATCGTCATGGTGATCGCGATTATGTTCGCGGCTTTTCCAAAAACATTCAGCTCAATAATCTATAACGTAGTTACGCCGCTATGGCGCAGTGAGAATCACGACGCTAACGCAATGAATGAATTGCGACGACAGATTGATTCGTACGCTACAGTTGAGGAGAAGCTTAAGATCCTGACAAAAGAAAATGAGGACCTCAAGCAATCATTCGGCAGGACTACAACTCACAAAATTGTGCTCGGAGCAGTTCTTAAACGTCCGCCTTCTATTCCATATGATTCTCTTATAATAGACGCAGGTAGTGAAGAGGGAATTAGCGAAGGGGCATTCGTCAGTTCTTTTGGAGGCAACCCTATCGGTATTATTGATTCTGTCTCGCGAACTACATCGAAGGTAAAACTTTTTTCATCTCCGGGCTTTGAGCACGATGTTTTAATTAGTGACAAAAAATTACCTGTCACGGTAATGGGTGTGGGTGGAGGAAACTTCAATGCAAAAGTGGCTCATGATCTCGATATCAAAATAGGTGACGTCGTAACCTTGCCAGGTTTGCATATAGCGATTCTAGGAGTCGTGGAAGAGATCATTGTTGATCCTAGTCGATCATTCAAGACAGTGTATTTTAAGCAGCCAGTATCCCTTGCTGCTATCTCTTGGGTAGAAGTATCTAAATAACATGACCGATCTTACTACAGGAAGGATGATAGTAAGCATATTCATACTGATCTCGGTATTTACGTTACCTTGGTACATTCCCATGGCTGCGAGTCTTATTGCAGCTTTCGTTTTCAAGTGGTACGCGGAGGCAATCCTCGCTGGAGTGCTTATCGACATTCTTTTCTCATCAGGAGGGCAGACTATGTTTGGAATACATTACGCACTGGCCCTAATCAGCCTCGTAGTTGTCGCAATTACAGCACTTTTAAGGAGTGTATTGAAGTTCTATTAGATTCTTTGGCGTGGTAGAATTTGCCCTATGTTAGGCGGCCTCTTCTCTCGAAACAGGAGATCATCAAAATCCAAGGAGATTTTCCCTGATGAAATCCTTATAGATTCACATAACTTACCCCAGTTCGACACACATCAGTTCGAAGGTCGGCTTGATCAGCCTATCTCCAAAACAAGCCTTATCGTTGTTGGGGCATTTTTTTTCTTAGCACTTGCGGGATTTGTGGTACGAGCTTGGTATGTGCAGATATACAATGGCGAGGCATATGTTAAGAGGAGTGAGAATAACCGTTTACGACATACACCAATTTTTGCACCACGTGGAGTCATACAGGATCGCAATGGAGTAGAGCTTGCTTGGAATGCTCCGCGTGAAGATGATTCTTCTGTACTGGATCGCAAGTATATAGACAAAGAAGGTTTCGCTCATATTTTGGGATACGTACAGTATCCAACTAAGGATGCGTACGGTTTCTATTATCGAGAAGATTTCGAAGGTGTTGATGGGGCAGAGAAATATTACGACAGTCTTCTCAAGGGAACCAACGGACTCAATCTCGTTGAGGTGGATGCACGAGGCAAGACTCAAGCACAAAATATCATCAAGCCAGCCAAGGCTGGAGCAACCGTGCAACTCACAATCGATTCGCGTCTTCAAGCTTCGCTGCATGCTTCAATCAAGGATATTGCTGAGCGTGTTGGATTCGTCGGTGGAGCGGCGGTTGTCATGGATGTGAATACAGGAGAGATTATTGCACTGACGAGTTATCCGGAGTTTGATCCGTATGTTATGTCGAGAAAAAATGACGCCACCATGCTCAAGGCATATTTCTCAAGCAAGGCGTCGCCCTTTTTGGATAGAGTAACTGATGGTCTTTATACTCCAGGTTCTATTGTAAAACCATACATGGCCCTTGCTGCTCTTTCAGAAAAGATTATTGATCCATCCAAGGAAATTCTCAGCACAGGTTCGATTTCAATTACAAACGAATATGATCCGAAGCTTTCGACAGTATTTCGAGATTGGAAGGCTCATGGATATGTAAACATGCGGAGGGCACTCGCGGTTTCTTCTGACGTTTATTTCTATGCTATTGGTGGAGGATATAAAGATCAAAAGGGACTGGGTATTACGAACATCAAAAAGTATATGCAGCTTTTCGGGTTCGGAGAACAGATAGGTAACTCATTTTTTGGCAAAAGCAGGGGAGTGATTCCTGATCCTCAGTGGAAGGCGGAGAACTTTAATGGTGAGACATGGAGACTTGGTAACACGTACCACACAGTTATCGGGCAATACGGTTTCCAGGTGACGCCGCTGCAGATGGTACGGGCATATGCGGCTATTGCGAACAAAGGAAAGCTTCTTGATCCGATAATTCTGAAGGGTGAGCAGCCCAAGGTAATTCGTGATGTAGAACTACCATCTCAATATTTCACTGTCGTGCACGAAGGCATGCGCCAGGCAGCTCTCTCCGGAACCTCAGTTTCCCTCAATGTGCCTTTCTCGGAGATAGCTGCGAAGTCAGGTACCGCAGAGCTGGGTGTGAGCAAACAAAGCGTTAACTCTTGGATGACAGGCTTTTTCCCATACAAGAATCCTAAGTACGCTTTCGCTATATTGCTCGAGAAAGGATCAGTTCATAACCTCATTGGTGCAGGTGCTGCTATGAGGCAAACCTTGGATTGGATGAGCATTAATACGCCAGAATATTTCGTAACCCAAGAAGCAAACCAGCAATCTCAATAGGGGGTCAATAATTTATCCCCAGTACTCGTTCACAGTTGTCTCATAAATTTGTTATATTGGAGGGGATGAACACTCATAAAAAAGCAATAGTCATAACGTTAGCACTTGTGATTATCCTAGGAAGTTTGCTTGTATCTTATTTAAAGAACAGGGTAGTGGAAGATCCTGCACCTCCACCAAATACAGATCAGACTTTGTCTGAAGCGGATAGAGCTCAAATCAAAGCTATCATCGAAGCAAATAAGGAAAATGAAATAAGCGAAGAGGATAGGGAGTTGATTGAGGCGAGGGCAGACATTAAAGAAGTGAATGGATTGTCGAACAATGATAAGGCAGCAGTAAACGGATATTTTAATAAATAAATATGAAACAAGAAACAACTCAAGTAAAACGTTTGATCGCAACGATAAAGGTAGTGGCGCTCGCGCTTCTTCTTTCAGTAGGTGCAAGCTATATTCTTGCTGCAGCTCCGCCAAATCCACCAGCATGTCCTGCAGAACACCCTGGTTGTGACGCTCCAATCCATACAGGAGTGACAACACAAATAAAGAAGGGTAACTTCTTCAGCAACGATACAATTTTTAGCATCACAGGACTCTTTACAAAGCTCGGTGTTAACAACGTAGAGCCAGTAGCTCAGCTTGATGTCGTTGGAGACATTCACGCTACTGAAGATATCTGTACAGACGCAGGAGGAGGAGTCTGTTTGGGTAGCTCAGCAGCAACTCCTGCTATGCAGTTTATGCAGGTTCCAGTTTCTTATGACCTTAACCCTACTGGATCAGAAGTTGCACTCACTCTTGGAAGTGAAGTTCCAGCAGGAACAGCAGCAGTACTCGTTTCAGTTTCAGTAAGCTCAGACGCACGAGTTTACTTCTATACAATGGATAGTGTGTTTACAGGAGGAGTGGGAGGAAGAACAGGTGCTGGTGAGACAGTTTCAAGCGCCGGAGGACAGCTCATATTGCCAATCGATAGCAGCAAGAGATTGAAGTATAAGCTAACAGGAGGTGACTCTGACATCATTATTCTAGCATCAGTTGATGCTTCAAGCAGAAGCCCAATCACAGCTACATGTTCACCAAACAAGACTACTGCTCCAGATACTGACGCCAATACAACTTCAGACAACGTTACATGGACAGCAAACGTAAGTAACGCACCAGCAGGAACTACATACGCTTGGAAATCTACAGGTATGACAGGATCAGTTTCTTCAGGAACACTAGGCTCATATACCAAGACATTCTCAGGAACTGGAGTCAAAGTAATGAACATGTATGTGACAGCAGGAACAGCAAATCTCACAGTGACATGTTCACCAAACGTAACCATAACAGCTAACTAAATCAAAATAAATATAACCGGAAAGTTTATCTTTCCGGTTATATTTATTTACAGGATGGCATTGTTTTGCTAGACTGACAGTTCAATAAAAAACGAATCTTAGCCATGCATCAGGAAACACAATATCTTACCAAAGAAAAATATAAGGAACTCCAGGACGAATTGGAGCAGCTTCGCAAGGTAAAGCGAAAGGAAATCGCTGAACACTTGGAATATGCCAAGAAGCTTGGTGACCTTTCAGAGAACGCTGAATACCATGAAGCGCGAGAAGAGCAGGCAGAAGTGGAAGATAGAATCAACCACCTCGAATATGTTCTTAAGACAGCTCAGATACTCAATGACCGCCATGGCGACATTGCAGGAATCGGTTCTACGGTAAAGATTCAGAAGGAAGGCGATTCAGATGAGAAGGCATATATGATCGTTGGATCTGAAGAAGCCGACATGATGGCAGGTAAAATCTCAAACCTATCACCAATCGGTACAGCCCTGATCGGCAAGAAGAAGGGAGACAAATTCCAGGTAAAGACACCTAAGGGAGTTGCGTCATATACCCTCATAAGCATAGAATAAGGCTACACTAAGAATACAGACAATAACACCGTGGCGTCACTCGAAGAAATAAGGGAAATACGCCTCAAAAAGCTCAAGCTGCTTGAGGAAGCGGGGATGGACTGTTTTCCATCTAAAGTTCCCCGTGATATGTGCCTTAGGGATACCAAGGCCAACTTTGAGGCTTTCGAAAAAGCAAACAAAGAAGTAAACGTTGCTGGCCGAGTTATGGCCATCCGCGGACAAGGTGCGATCATCTTCGCTGTTCTCGACGATGGCAAGGACAAGCTCCAGGCCGTTTTCAAGAAGGATGATATGCCTGAAGACCTGTTCAAACTTTTCACTGATGGAGTAGACGTAGGAGACTTTGTGAGTGTCACAGGACCTTTGTTTGTAACCCAGAGAGGAGAGCAGAGTATACTCGCAAAGAAATGGACCATGGCTTCCAAGTCATTGGCTCCTTTGCCTGAGAAGTGGCATGGACTCCAGGATATCGACGAGCGATTCAGGAAGCGCTATTTGGATTTCATCATGAATCCTGAGCTTCGCGATCTATTTTTCAAGAAGGCAAAATTCTGGGAAGTTACTCGAAGAATTCTCAAGGAAGAAGGATTTCTTGAAGTTGAGACACCAACGCTTGAGACAACTACAGGTGGAGCTGAAGCTACTCCGTTCAAGACTCATCACAATGACTTTGATCTTGATGTGTACCTCAGAATCTCAATAGGAGAACTTTGGCAGAAGAGGCTCATGGCAGGAGGCTTCCAGCGAACGTTCGAGATTGGAAGGGCATATCGAAACGAAGGCTCAAGCCCTGATCATCTTCAGGAGTTCACTAACTTTGAATTTTATGCAGCTTGGATGGACTACAACCAAGGAATGGCACTGTCAGAGAAAATGATGAAGGCTGTTGCGGAAGAGGTTTTTGGTAAAACAGAATTCACGACTCGAGGACATACGTTCGACCTAAAGAACGAATGGAAGAAGCTTGATTACGTTACTACTGTCAGGGAGATGACAGGTATCGACGTCCTTGCAGCGAGCGAAGATGAAATGAAAGCAAAGCTCAAGGAGCTTAAGGTTAAGTTTGATGGCGAGAACAAAGAGCGACTTACTGACACACTTTGGAAGTATTGCCGAAAACAGATCTCAGGACCGGCTTGGCTCATTAATCATCCAAAGCTTGTTTCACCTCTTTCAAAGGCTAAGAAAGACAATCCGCTCCTTACTGAGCGATTCCAGCTTATTCTTGCTGGCGCAGAGGTTTGCAATGGATTCTCCGAGCTCAATGATCCTGTAGACCAGAAGCAGCGATTCGACCTCCAGAACAAGCTTATAGAAGCAGGAGATAGCGAAGCAATGATGCCTGACCACGAATTCGTAGAGATGCTAGAACACGGCATGCCACCTGCATGTGGATTTGCATATGGAGATCGACTGTTTGCTTTCTTCGTAGACAAGACTGCTCGCGAGATTCAGATGTTCCCGCTCATGCGACCAAAGGATCAGGAAGTTGCGAAGGTGAAAGAAGGAAAGATCGCTGTGGCACTTATTGATGAGTCACTTAACCTCAAAGATTGGGAAAAACTCAATACCGCAGCACATCTCGCGGCATCACTCGGTGCGCATGTAGGACGTTCTTTGCTCATGCAAGACAAGATTTCTACAAAGGATGGCAATAAGATTAATCTCAATATTCAGCATGCGATCATGATGAAGAATGTAGCTTCACAGAAGGAACTATTGAGCGTTCTTCAAGAAGCAAAGGCTGCTGGCCTTGAAGTAGAAGAGTTTACGAGAGAAATGATTTCAACGACGAACGACAAGAAGGTGATTGCTGCAACGCTTCAAAAAAATTACGATGAGATTGAGAGATTGGGTATTCTAATATTCGGTCCGAAGAGCGTTGTTGAAGGGTTGACCAAAGATTTCAAACTGGCTTAATTATTAAATAAAAAACAACCTCCAGCCCGCTTTCGGACTGGAGGTTTTGTTTTTCTAACGCAGATTATGCGAGGGAATGCTACAGGCCGAGGGCGCGTAGCGTCCCGTTACCTTGTAGTAACCCCCTGAAGGGCACTTGAAGTTAACGCATGCGTTCGTAGGATCGACGTAAGAAGCGGTAACGCCGTCCTCCTTGGCGGCCGTTGCTTCTTGTTCGTTCTCCCTGAACATTTCTTCTTTCAATGAGTCAATCATGCGAAGATGAGTCCCGCACTCGTTCCTCCGCTTGTCTTCGGGGAATACCATGCTGTCTGGATTAGTCTCGACAATTGCTGGGTTAGTCCGAGGAGTGGTTCTGTTCAAGTGAAAGAGGTGGTAGGTAAGGGTTGCCGCTCCCACAAGAAGAGCGAGGGCTATCCAGATGATGGACCGGCCCATTGTATTTCCGCTGTGCATAAGCGAGCGATTTCAGAGTCTGTATATACATTACAATTTTAATGAGATGTGTCAATTATAAACAATCACCTCCTAAAATCTCTTTACCCAAAATAAAAAAGCAAAAAAATACACCCCGCCAGACAACTTGTCTAGCGAGGGTGTTTTGCTCGTGTGCTTGATTAGATCGTATGATCCTTAATCGAGCACGTGGGCTTTTGGCCCACAGTACCGAGCGTGTACTGGCCCCCGGAGGGGCATTTGGGTTCGTGTGGGATGGAGAGCTGCTGACCAACTATGTCAGACATGTTCGGTTCGTCATCACCGGGGTGTTTTTTGTTTTCAGCGGCCCAGGTGTTTTTGGCTCCATACAACTGCTTGAGGTTGTTCGCGCAAGCATTCTTCATAGATTCGATGCGCGCCTTCTTGAAGCCAGGGATCGCAATCGCAACCAGGAGGCCGACAATTGCGATCACAATCATTGTTTCAATCAAGTTAAACCCGCGTGCGTTACTGTTTCTTGTCATAGAGACCTTCCTTCAATGTGCAGGTGAAGAGGGGTTGTTTGTTGCTCCGCCTCTGGATCATTCCTACGCATCTGAGCGTATCACAACTATATATTAACACATTTTATACATAAAGTCAAACAACGGGATTCGCTTTTATTTCATTAATAAAAAAGTCTTATTTATCCACATTTAAAGTGGTATTCAGTGTTGTTGTTAGGAGCAAAGTGGTATAAAATGTTATCAAGTGGGAGGAAGTGGGATAGCTTTCTTTCGCTGGGCAACATCATGTTAATCGGAGAATACACACATTCAATCGACGATAAAAATAGATTGTCGATGCCATCCAAGTTTCGACAGGAGATGGGGAAGAAAGTCGTGTTAACTCCAGGACTTGATAACTGTCTTTTCGTTTTCACAATCAAGGAATGGGAGAGGATCTCAGCACGCCTAGCTGAGTCCTCCATGCTTCAGGCTGATACCCGAAGCTTCAATCGCTTCCTTTTTGGTGGAGCCGTAGAGGCGGAGATTGATTCGATCGGACGAGTTCTTGTGCCAGATTTTCTACGAGATCGTGCAGGATTGAAGACGAAAGTTTCAATCATCGGCGTTCAGAATAGAGTGGAAATCTGGAACGAGGATTCATGGAAGGAGTATAAGAAGGTGGTTGAGCGACAGGCGGATTCGCTTGCTGAGAAGCTTGGCCAAGTCGGAATGCTCTAACATGGTCCATAAAACTGTTCTTTTACATGAGTCGATAGAAGGCCTTTCATTGAAGAAGGGCTCCATATACGTTGATGGCACCCTCGGAAGCGGGGGACATTCAAAGCTAGCATTCGATACGCTCGAGGGTGACATAACAATTGTTGCTTTCGATCAGGATCAGAATGCCATCGAGCGAAGCAAAACAATTCTAGGAGAAGGAAAGAACATTCACTATGTTCTCAATAACTACAGGAACTTGGACAGCGCGCTCGACAGTCTTGGTATCAAGGAAGTTGATGCTGTGATGCTTGACCTCGGTCTCTCGTCAGATCAGTTCGAGGTTTCAGGTAGAGGGTTTACCTTCAGGAAGGACGAGCCTCTCCTCATGACCTTTGCTGAGAGTACTTCCGGCAAGCTCACTGCTCACGAGATCGTTAACTCTTGGCCTGAGGAAGAGTTAGCAAGGATCATCTTTGAATACGGTGAAGAGAGCTTCAGCAGGAAAATTGCCAAGGCGATCACAGTTGTTCGCAAGCTTGCTCCCATCGAGACTACGTTTGGTCTCGTTGAAGTGATCAAGAACGCAACGCCGGGCTGGTACCATCATCGCAGAATCCATTACGCAACCAAGACCTTCCAGGCACTCAGGATCGCCACAAACGATGAACTGGGAAGCCTCAAGGAAGGCTTGGAGAAGGGCTTCAATCGACTCAAGAAGGACGGAAGGATGGCAATCATCTCATTCCACAGTCTCGAGGACAGAATCGTGAAGCATGCCTACAGGGCATACTCGGACGAAGGAAAGGGAATTTTAATAACAAAGAGGCCAATATGTCCCAGTGACACAGAGGTTGAGGAGAATCCACGCTCACGCAGCGCAAAATTGAGAATTATACAAAAAGTATGACAAAAGTAATCGCAGATTGTACAAATAAAATGCTGGTATACAGAGAGAGAATCTGCTTTTTTCTCATAGCTCTTCTTGTATTGCTCGTAGGTTACTACGCTATTCTCATTCAAAACACAGTTTTTAATATTGCAGAAAGAGAGAAGATCGTTAAGGCAAACCATACATACGTTTCTGATATTCATGACATGCAGTCAGAGCTTTTCAAGCTACGATCAACGCTCGACCTTTCGCTTGCGAGCTCACGCGGTTTGGCTGAACCTGCTCAGACTATTTATATTACGAAGAAATCACTTGGCCACGCAGCTGGAGCTCTAGCTCATGAACTCTAACAGTATTCCTCGAATCAGACTGATCGCTTTTTTTGTGTGCTTTTTCGCGCTTCTTATTGTCGTGAAGCTCTACATGGTGCAGATTGTTCAGGGCAATATTTATACAGAGAAAGCAGACAGGCAGTACGTAGCTCCACAAGGTGAGCTTTTCAATCGTGGTACGGTCTTTTTTACATCTAACTCAGGTGAGGAGATAGCGGCAGCAACGTCCAAGGATGGATATGTTGTTGTAATGGTTCCTAAGGAGATTGAAGATGCTGAGAAAGCATACGAACTGGTAAGCACTGAGATTGATTTGGATAAAACTTCATTCCTAGCGAAAGCTGCAAAGAAAGAAGATCCATACGAGGAACTCAAAAAAAGAGTTGAGAAGGAAACAGGAGATGCTATAGACGCAATGAAGATTCCTGGCATCAGGATTTTTAAGGATAGATGGCGCGTGTATCCTGGAGAGGAGCTTGCTTCCCATGCTATAGGATTGATTGGCTACAAGGACAATGTTTTGGCAGGACGTTATGGTATTGAACGAAGCTACGAAGAAACATTGAGCAGAAGCTCGGGTGCTACCTACAAGAACTTTTTTGCAGAGATATTCTCAGGTATCGAAAAGGCGATCAGCGGCGATCCTATTCAAGGAGACGTGGTTACAACTATTGATCCAGAAGTAGAACGAGTTCTTGAGACCAAGCTTGGCGAAGTTGTTAAGCAATGGAGCCCAGAGCACGTAGGTGGAATCATAATGAATCCAAAGACGGGTCAGATATACGCTATGGCATCCAAGCCAAGCTTTAATCCTAATTTGCTCAAGGACGTAAGTGATCCGAAAGTTTTCTCAAATCCGCTCGTTGAGTATGTATATGAGTTCGGATCTATTGTGAAGCCTCTTACAATGTCAGTGGGTATTGATTCTGGAGCGGTTACACCAACTACTCACTACAATGACGTAGGTACGCTTGTTCTTAACAACAAACGAATCTCTAACTTCGACGGTAAAGCTCGAGGTTGGGTTGATATGCAGGAAGTCCTGAGTCAGTCGCTCAACACTGGTATCGCACATATTGTTTCTAAGATTGGTAATGATACGTTCTCTGAATACATGCTCAACTTTGGTTTCAGCGACAAAACAGGTATTGATCTTCCGAATGAGTCAGGAAATATTATCGAGAACCTCAAGAGCAAACGTGACGTGGAGCATGTGACGGCTGGATACGGACAGGGTATAGCTCTCACTCCGGTATCGATGGTAAGGTCCCTCGCAGCGCTTGCTAACGGTGGAACGCTCGTAACGCCGCATGTTGTTTCTTCTATTAACTACGACGTAGGTGGAAGCAAGACGTTGGAATTCCCACCTGGCAGGCGAGTGCTCAAAAAGGAAACTACCGTAGAGGTAACCAAGATGCTTGTGAAGGTTGTTGATACTGCACTCCTTAAGGGAAAAATTAAAATGGAGCACTATAGTATCGCGGCCAAGACAGGTACAGCTCAGGTGGCTGACCAAGAGCTTGGAGGGTATCATGCTGATCAGTATTTGCACTCGTTCTTCGGATATTTTCCGGCATATGATCCGAAGTTTATTGTTTTCCTATATCAAGTAAATCCAAAGGGTGCTCAGTATGCTTCTGAAACGCTTACCATGCCGTTCGCGGATATCGCCAAGTTCCTTGTTACGTATTACCAGGTTCCTCCAGATCGATAGTAAGGTATAATCAATTTATGAAATCATTTCTTGGGAAAATCGTCATCTCCATACTCAACATGGAAGCCAGGCTGATTATTCGCAAATACAAACCGTTTGTAATCGCAGTGACAGGAAGCGTAGGAAAGACTTCGACCAAGGATGCTATTTATTCAGTTCTTGCGCCCCATTTTTTCGTACGTAAGAGCGACAAGAGCTTTAATAGTGAGATTGGAGTGCCGCTCACTATTCTCGGATGCCCTAACGCCTGGACCAATGTCATCAAGTGGTTCGAGAACATTGCTGATGGAATTGATCAGATAATTTTCAAGACTAAGTATCCAGATATTCTCATTATGGAGATTGGTGCTGATCATCCTGGTGATATCAAGAAGGTTGCTAAATGGCTGAAGCCAAATATTGCTATCCTCACTAAGGTTGGAGCTGTGCCTGTGCATGTGGAGTTTTTCAAATCTCGACAGGAAGTTTTCAATGAGAAAAAATCACTCATCGATGGAATACAAAAAGGTGGAACTGCAATCCTGTATGGAGATGATCCTGAGATCCGAGCTATCAAGCCTGCTCATGTAGATACTATTATGACGTTTGGAATGGAGGAGAATGTAAAAAACGACGTACAGGCAATCAACTACCAGGTTGTCTATGACGAGAAGGGAAGTTTGTGGGGAATAAAGTTTGGCTTGGGATGGAAGGGTCAGATCGCAAGAATTCAGCTCAAGGGTGTTATTGGCCGACAGCATGTTCATCCAATAATTGCTGCCGTAGCTGTCGGTATTGCCAAGGGACTGACGCTTGAGAAGATTGCTCCTGCTACGGAAGCCCACGTTCCGCCTCGAGGACGCATGAATATCATCTCCGGCATCAATAGCTCAACGCTCATAGACGATACGTACAATTCTTCACCTGATGCTGTAGCTGAAGCGCTTACGTCCCTTACGAGCGTGAAGGGAAGGAGGGTTGCAGTGTTAGGAGATATGATGGAGCTCGGTAAGTTCGCTATAGACGCGCACATAAATGTCGGTACGCTGGCTGCAGCGTCATGCGACTTACTCGTTACTGTTGGTGTACGCGCTCAAAAGATCAAAGAGGGTGCGCTCAAGGCTGGAATGCTAGAGAAGAATATTCTTTCTTTTGATACTTCAAATAATGCTGCGAAAGAACTTCCTAATCACATCAAAGCTGGAGATGTTGTTCTCATAAAAGGCTCGCAATCACCTCGACTTGAGAGGGTAACCAAGGCTCTTCTCCTCGAACCAGACAAGGCTGCTGAGCTTCTCGTACGTCAGGATCCAGAGTGGCTTGCTCGCCCATAATGTGGGCAAACGTGTCAAAAGGTTGAAAAGTCTGAGAAATATAGTATATTTTAGTGCGTAGTGCGTGCCTTTTAGCCTTTAAACGCTAAGGCCCACTACTTTGGCCCTATCGTCTAACGGCTAGGACGAAAGCTTCTCAAGCTTTAAATCAGAGTTCGATTCTCTGTAGGGTCACATATTTGACTTTATCTAAAACTATGATATAATATACATAGTGTTCTTTTTCATTGTGCCGGATTTGGATTTATTCGAGAGTAGCGAATTGAACACCTAACAGTGTTTAATTACTGCTCTTGCAGTAGATCGCGAATCCCGGCGACTAAACAATCAGGGCGAGATTCAGTGAAAGGCTGACTAGAACAAAGTGCAAACTGTAACTAATAGACAAGGAAACGTTGTTAACGTAACTCTAGCCGAAATTCACACATTGAAAGATGTTGTTGAAAATCGTCGTGATTGTGGTGGTGGCACCCATCGTGAACGAAGGGTGGCTCGTCGAGAGCTTCGTCGTCGTGGATATGCTTGGTATGTCATCTTTGATGAAAATGTGTCCACAGACTCTGAGACTGGTGACACCTATCGTCTGCCAGATAAATTCTCAGTAAGTCTTCTCCACGAGAGTCAATCTCACGAAGAGGATGTTTGGTCTCGAGGTTGCGTGTCACCAAGCGAGGCATACGACCGATGGAATCGCAAGAGTCCATAAAATCTAAAACGCTTTTGAAAGATATGCGTATAACTTCAACCCCAAGCATTCGGCTTGGGGTTTTATCATTTTCACTTAATAAGTTCAGGTAAATTAATGAAACGCTCGAACGCCTTCATTGGATTGGCTGAGGAATTAAAATAAAAGAAAACAGGCCCTCGATTCATCATCGAGGGCCTGGCGTTTTACTAAGGAGCTTCCGTCTAAACCGACGGTCTAAAAGCTCTGCCGCGAATACTTCCAGTGTGGTTCGCCATAATCTCGGCGGCGCGCTGGTTGTAAGCCTGCGCCGTATCAAGATCGATTCTTGTGAAGTGACGATACCACGATTCCTCAACACACATCGGAACGACGAGCGTATTGGCGTAGCTAACGAATTCACGAAGCCACTCATCCTGCGAAATGGACTTTCCAGCCATTCCTGTGAGTCGCTCTGCGTAACTGTAATCGTGGAACACACGACTTGCCGGTGAACCGAAGTTCAGCCAGTAAATGTCCGTTTCGCAAATGTCGAGCTGGTGTCCGAGCACTGCGATTGTCCATTCGAGGAATTGGATACTGCTTTCGCAGGTTTCCTTTGACTCGCCTGGAGATCCGAAGATCAGGGAATAATGCAGATGCGCGCCAGCTTGCCGGATGCGCTTGACCGCCTCTTTGTTTTCTTCGAGACGACTGCCGCAGCCTTCGATAGATGACTTCACGACACCTTTCAAGAGCATATCGTCGCTGCCGGAATCCATTCCGACATTGATGAGCAATCGCTCCGTGGCGACTTTTTGCCATTCACCGAGCAAGTGCGGATTACGGGCAATGCCTTGCGACCTGCCGTAGATCTCCATCGATTTCCAGGAAGCACCGAGCTCCTGAAGCATCTTGATGACCTTGTGCATTTCGTAGGAGCTGTCCGTAACATTGAACATCATGTCCACACCGAAGTTGTTGTAAGCTTCTATTGAACGGGCAACCATATCCCTTGAGGGAATACGTACATCAGCAACTCCTGCAATTGAGCAGTAGCTACAAACATCACTCCCGCGAGTGCGTGTGCATCCCTGGGCAAAAAGCCCAAGAGCATTCTTCACCGTATCAGGGTTTGAATGCTTGTGGCCGAATGTTGTGCGATAGCTAGTCCATACTTGTTCCCAATGAGGATAAAGCTCGAGCTTTGGAACTACGAAGACATCATCTTCTGTAATACCTTCATTCTTGCGAGTTTTGAGCTCAACAAGAAGACGATCACGTTCGTTTGAACGAACTTCATCTCCTGTAGTGATTTGAACACCAGGGATTTGAAGCTGTGCGATATTATTTTCTCCGATTTCTCGGAAGAACCGACGGACGGCCGTGAGGCTGTTGTCAGTGAAAACTGCGTCGATTGGACGATCGGGAAGTGCCATCACCTGATTTGCCCGGAAGATCACCGAGTCATTTCCAGCGATGACATACTGCGCGCCAAGCTCTTTTGCTTTCTGAGCCAGTGCTACTCCACGTTCCATGCCGGTAACAACGAGACTTAAGCCGACGATGTCGCCCTGGCGAATGAGGTGCTCCAAAGGAGCAGGTCCTGCGGCGTACTCATCCCACATGACCACTTCGTAACCTTCTTCGTCTGCGACTGTGCCAACAAAAATGAGTCCGAGATGTGGCCAAACTCGATATTGACGATTGTCGCCAGTTTGCTCGTTGAGCATCTGTTCGACGTTGATCAGTACGAGTCGACGAGTGCTGCGTTGGACATGCGTCATATAGAGGCCAGCCATCGCCGCACAAGCTTTTCTCTGGTGTTGCAGGTCCTTGTGGAACGAGATCACCAGTTTCTTTTGGGTCGGGATTCTTGTTGGAGCCGACGCGCGTCTCCCGGTGGAATCGATCACTGTGGCAATTGCCCAGTTCTCGCTTTCAAGGGAGTGGTCGTAGTATGCACGCTCTACAGCGTCAAACTTGATCTTGTTAGGATCAGGCCATTTTGAAAAGTCGGGCAGACTTTCGACGACCTCTGGTTTAACCAGAAGGGCCATCATGAGGATGATTCTGAAGTATTTCATATCAAAGACCTTTTTGGGTTTGGGTGGAATTCTGATTTCAAATTACAACTAAATTCATATTGCGTCAACGGTATTTAATGAAGCTTTGTGATGCACAAAGAGTCTATTTACATGTGTCCATTTTTGTGCTATTCTATGTATAGACCCTTTGGTAACGTGCCAGAAGGGAAATCTCAGCATCAGTGAATAATGAAAAAACTATTGAGCCTTGCAGGGCTCTTTGCTGCCATCTATGTGGCAGCAGGAGCAGAAACCATTTCCCATCTTACCGAAGACTGGGGAGCCGTGATGGTAACAGTTGCCTCGAGTGAACCTCCGGTAACGCGAACCATTAATACCAGTAAGCCAAAGTGGGTGGACAGTGAAACGTCTCGACCCATCAGCGGCATCAACAACATCTGGTATTCGCTCAGCAACCGGCTTGCCGAACCTCGGATCGGTGGCAATGGGGATCAATTCGAAGTTTTCTTCAGATTCCCAATGTCGAATGCAGAATTCACTAACGCGACACTGCGAGTTTTTCTTTCGAAAGACAAGCGCGACATGCCTAAGAAGATGGAGGTCTATCGTGTAACGACGGCGGATCCTCTTCCTATCAAGAAGGCACCAGGTGAGTCTTGGACGGCGGAACGCATGCGCTTCTCAATGCGCCCTTCCTCGGAATACTTCACAACGGTGAAGCCGGCAGAAGGGTGGGTTGATATCGACATTACAGCTCTCGCGAAATCGTGGATCAAAGATCCCGACAGCAACCATGGGTTGAGGTTTGTTTCAACCGAGCATCGCGACCAGTGGGTATATCTCAATGGCCCCAGGGCCGAAGAGAATCATCCTCTGCTCGTGCTGCTGAAATAACCAGCACACAACACGATAGTATCGTTGGGAGAGAAATCTTCCATCCACCAACCGCATGAATTTGTGGTTGGTTTTTTATATGTATAAAGATGTATACTATAAAACATGAACAAAAAACTGTTAATAATATATCTTGTTATTGCCGTTATCGCAGTAGCAGGAGGAGTGGCGGCGCTTGTAAAGTCACCAGCGAATGACCTTCCATATGAAGCTCCAATTGCGCAGTCTACAACGACCACAGGTGTTGTTGTGTCTCCGGACAAGTCGGTTCCAGTAGTAGCTCCTACATCAACATCGGTCACAACGAAAACTTCAGTAGTTGTTAAGTCAAAACCAGTTTCTTCTTCACCTCTTACTGTCGTATCTCCAAACGGAGGTGAAATTTGGAAGTTTCGAAGCGACCAAGAGGTTCGATGGGCGAGGACTACAGATGAATCTGCAAACCTAGTTGTTTATCTCTCTGGCCCAACATCAGGAGTTCTCAAAACGTTCACAGTTACAGGTAAGGAGGGAGTGATTCCTGTTTATGTTGGAAACATTATGGCTGGCGATGTTCAGACACCGATAAAGCCAGGGAAGTACAAGATTCACATCGTGGCACACAGGGGGCAGCCTTGCTATGGAGGTTCTTGTACAGCTGAAGAAAAAGCAAATAATGGAATTACTGCAGACGATTGGAGTGATGCGGAGTTTACGATTCAGTAGGTTGTATAAAAATTCAAAACAAAAACCGCACACAGACATGCTGGCGCGGTTTTTTCGTTGTTGATGAGGTACATATAAGGTCTCTTTCTGATCGTCAGAGCCTTAGTTAACTGTGACTGGGCACATGACGTCCGTGAAATATCCGCCAGGACAACAGCTTGATCGCGTAGACCACGCACGCTATTGGTTCACGTACAAATCGTTCGAATGGAGTCATCTGGAATTGGTCGGTGAAGTGGAAACTCGCCGTCCAGTCCTTGGGGTGGGTTAACCACCACACGATCTTCACTCGCCAGATGTGGCACTTGTCGGAAACAAAGTGGATGTGGGCGATGTCGTAACCCTGCTTTGCCACCATGTCGTATGTGGCTATGATGTCCCACCGTGTGGTCCAGCTTCGAGGTTCGTGGATGATTTCGGCAACATCCATTCCTGGTTGTGCCTTGAGATAGTCAGCGAGGTTTTGTCCCAAGCTTATGTCTCCCTTGCGGCAAGGATAGTAGATATGATCCTTGTCGAAGCCTTGCGGGAACAAGACAAGCGGCTTGGCGCGGGCAAGATGTGTGATGAGTTGCTCGGCCACTTCGAGTCGGGCTTTTGACCCTGCTCCCGTATCGCTCGTGATGTAGTCGTAGCTTTGCGGCGCCACCACCGTTTTTGCCCTGGGAGTGGGCGGAAATGCTGCCATCAATCCTCCTTAGTTTGCTTCAGCTGTAAGCGGAAGCGGTTTTCAATCTGGAGGTATTAATAACATAAAAAATGATTTCTGTACAGGTTAATTTCAAATTCCTTTCTCGTATGCTAGTTTTCTGCTAATATGTCACACATGAACGACAAGTTTCTAAAGCCTTATAATCCTCAGGAAACCGAGGGGGCTATCTACAAAAAATGGGAAGAGAGCGGCCTTTTTAACCCAGACGAATGCATTGCTCAAGGATACACACAGCCTGATGCTGAACCTTTCTCTATAGTTCTACCTCCTCCTAACGTTACGGGAACGCTTCACATCGGACACGCTTCTATGCTCGTGATCGAAGACATCATGGTGAGATTCGAGAGAATGCGAGGTAAACGAACTCTTTGGGTTCCTGGTACTGACCATGCTGCTATTGCTACGCAGTCGAAAGTTGAAGGAATTATCTACAAAGAAGAAAAGAAGCGCCGTCATGATCTTGGACGAGAAGAACTTCTCAAGCGAGTTAACGCATTTGCTGCTGAGAGCCACGACACTATTGTTAACCAGGTGAGAAAGATGGGAGCTTCAGTAGATTGGTCACGCGAAGCTTTTACTCTCGATGCAAAGCGCGAGAAGGCAGTGAATACAGCTTTCAAGCAGATGTATGAGGACGGAATCATTTATCGCGGCAACAGAATCATTAACTGGGATCCAAAAGGTCAGACAACTATTTCTGATGATGAGATTGTGTATGTAGAAGAGAAGGGAAAATTCTACTATTTCAAATACGGCCCTTTTATTATTGGTACTGCACGTCCTGAAACAAAATTCGGAGATAAGTATGTGGTGATGCATCCAGATGACAAACGGTATGCTGATTACACGCATGGCCAGAAGATTGAACTCGAATGGATCAATGGACCAATATCAGCAACGGTTATCAAGGACGAATCTATTGACATGGCATTCGGAACAGGTGTGATGACTATTACTCCTGCACACAGTGTTGTGGACTTCGATATTGCACAGCGTCACAAGCTCGACAGCGAGCAGATTATCGACAAAGTAGGAAAGCTTCTGCCTATTGCAGGTGAATTCGCAGGTCAGAAGATCACTGATGCTCGATCAAAGATCGTAGACAAGCTCCGAGAGAAAGGCCTTATCGCATCCAAAGAAGAATTAGTAAAGCTTGGTGTAGATGCAGAGGGCGAAGCAGATTATGTTCACAATATTTCAACCGCTGAACGAACAGGGGGAGTTATTGAGCCGCAGATTATGAATCAGTGGTTCATCGATGTGAACAAGAAATTCATTCTCAAGGAATCAAAGATCAATGGAGTTGCTTCAGGAAGCGAGGTTTCCCTCAAGGAACTTATGATTGCTGCGGTGGAGGGAGGACAGACTCATATTCTTCCAGATCGATTTGAGAAGGTGTATTTTAGCTGGATTAATAATCTTCGTGACTGGTGCATTAGCCGTCAGATTTGGTACGGACATAGAATTCCCGTTTGGTACAAGAAGGATGCTGAAGGTAATGAGACTGAAACATACTGTGGTTTTAAAGCGCCTGCTGGAAGTGATTGGGTACAGGATGAAGATACGCTCGATACTTGGTTCTCATCAGGCCTTTGGACGTTCTCAACATTGGGTTGGCCAGATAAGGAGGAGTTTGCAAAACATAGGATGTACCATCCAACGAGCGTCCTCGAGACGGGATACGATATTATTTTCTTCTGGGTTGCCCGTATGGTCCTTATGAGCACATATTTTCTTGGCGAAGTGCCATTCAAGACTGTGTATCTGCACGGCCTTGTTCGAGATGCGCAGGGAAGGAAGATGTCTAAATCTCTAGGAAACATCATTGATCCTCTTACTGTTAGCGAAAAATACGGAACCGATGCTGTACGACTTTCTCTCATTATCGGAACAGGTCCAGGCAACGATCTCAAGATGTCAGAAGACAAGATTCGAGGCTACAAGAATTTTGCCAATAAGATATGGAATGCAACGAGATTCGTACTGACAAGTGTTGAAGGTGCGAACCTGACGACAAAGCCTGCGCTTACAGCTACGGATGAGGCATATGTAAAGGAACTCGATGAAGTAATAGCTGATGTAACTAAAGAGATGGAAAATTTCCACTTCTATCTAGCAGGTGAGAAGCTCTATCATTATTTCTGGCATACATTTGCAGACAAGATCATCGAAGAGACTAAGGGTAGAATTGGAGGAGGGAAGCCTTCAGAGACTCCAGTAGAGATTGATCCAGTATCCAAGCTCTCAGCTCAGTGGACTATTTACCACATTCTAACGACTGTAATAAAAGCGCTGCATCCATTCATGCCGTTTGTTACTGAAGAAATCTGGAGCGCAATGCCAGGCGTAGGATCGGAGGAGAAAGGAGGAAAACTTCTTATGGTTGAGAAGTGGCCTAAGGTATAATCATATAAATGCTCCATCGCTTTCAAATCACCTCGTACTCGATTTCGTTTTGGAGGAGACTTACAAACTTTTGGACGGCTGTTTTCTTCGCAGTTATTATCTATGACTTTTTGAGCCACAACTCCCTCCATCACAATGGAGTTATTCTTGGAGTTGCTGCCATTTATGCTGCTTCACTTGCTATCTATAGTGCAGAGAAGGAGTTTAAGAGGTGGAAAAACAAGCATAATGTTATGCATCCAGGCGAGATTTACATCATTCTCTGGACGCTTTTGGTGGTTGGCCTGATTGTCTGTGACTTGGTGTTCCACATGGATTACCATATGCCGCCAGAAGTGAGTTCATCATTCATTGTTGTACTTGGAATCTTGGCGATTACTAAGGAATCAAAGCATCTTTACAAGAGGAAAAAGAAGTAGTCGGGTCATGATATAATGATTTGGTAAATATTTAATATGCCACAGGAATTTTTAATCGCAGTAGGCGCAGGTTTGGGAGGAATGCTTGGATGGGGATTGTCAGACTTTTTTGCCAAGAAGACCATTGATCGAATAGGCGACACAGTTAGTCTCGCGTGGGGACATATCTTTGGAACGCTCGCGTTGATACTCATGGTTTTGTACAGAGTGTTCGCGCAAGATGTCGCATTCACATGGCCACAGGGAATGAATCCTTGGTTGCTTGTTATTATCTTCGGCATTGGCCAGGCGGCAGTGTATCTTTTTGTGTACAAAGGATTCGGGAAGGGGCAGGTGGGAGTACTTAACCCAATATTCGCTTCGTTTACGGGTATAACTGCAATTCTATCCATTCTCATCTTCAAAGAGCCTGTAAACTTGTTCATGATTGTAGGCCTCATCATTATCTTTATCGGTGTCATCCTCCTAAGCGTTGATCTAAAAGCACTCAGAGCTCGTCAGATTAGCTTTGCGCATGTTCCTGGATTCAAGGAAGTAATCATTGCGACATTCTTGGCGGCTATCTGGACGCTGTTGTGGGACAAGGTAGTTGGAGGCAAAGACTGGCTCTCATATACGCTTTGTATGTACGCCATTATGACTGTGGCGATCATTGCGTATGCCAAGCTTATGAAGATCAAGCTTGCTCTAACAAACCCAGGGAAGGCTATTTGGATTTATCTTTTCCTTATCGGCTTCTGTGAAGTGATTGCATACCTTGCGATCAGCCTTGGCTACAGTTCGACAACATATACCAGCATTATCGCGGTGTTGAGCGGCGCATTCTCCTTGCCGGTCATAGTTTTGGCGAGAATTTTCCTCAAAGAAAAGATTACTCGAGCTCAGACCATTGGAAGCATCGTAGTTATCCTTGGTATAGTTTTCCTCTTTTTGATATAATCCTTCTCAATATCTCACATGCCGGAACTTGATAATGATTTCGCACCGTCGTTTCTCGAAAGCATCACTTACGAAGCTCCGTTTTTCTTGTTTAGTCGAAAAAGGATTGTTTCAAAGTACAAAGAGTTCAAGGACTGTTTCCCAGGCGCTTCTATTTTCTACGCACTCAAGGCCAACTCTGAGCCTGAGGTTCTAAGAACACTCGAGAAGGCAGGTTGCGGCTTCGAAGCTGCTTCAAAATTCGAACTTGATTATCTCAAAGAGGCAAAAGTTCCTCCAAGCAGGATTGTTTATGGAACTTCCGTAAAGCCAACGTCTCATATCAAAGAATTTTTCAACTACGGCGTTGATAAGTACGCAGCAGACTCGTTTTCTGAACTCGAGAAAATCGCTGCAGCAGCTCCAGGATCAAAAATATATATTCGAATCATAGTGAACGATACAGGAAGCGTGTTCAAGATGTCAGAAAAATTCGGAACTGATAAAGAGAATGTTGTGCCTCTCTTGAAAAAAGCCAAGGAGTTAGGACTTGTGCCTTACGGTATTAGCTTCAACGTAGGATCTCAGGCAAGCAATCCACGAGCATGGGCACAGGCTATTGAATCGATTGCTCCTGTGATAGACGAGCTTGTAAAAACTGGGATAAAGATTGAAATACTCAACTTGGGAGGAGGGTATCCGTGCCGATATGTATCTAGCGAGCAAGCGCCTAATCTCAAAGATATTGCTGAATATACTATGGAGCAGTATAACAAGCTTTCTCATAAGCCTAAGCTTTTTCTCGAACCAGGTAGGGCTATGATCGCAGAAGCGGGAATACTAGTTACGAATATTGTTGCCAAAGTTGAGCGACCAAGGAACACATGGCTTTTCCTTGATGCTGGCGTCTATAATGCACTCTTCGAAGCGATGGCATATCAAGGTTCAACACGTTATCCAATTACGTGCATGAGAGTTAACTACAATTCTGGTGAGGCAATGTTCGCACTTGCAGGACCAACAGGAGACGGACCCGATGTTATTACTCGTGAAGCGCTTCTTCCTAAAGATATTGATGTGGGTGATCGTCTCGTCATTCATAATGTGGGAGCTTATAGTCTCGTGGTAACAAGTAGGTTCAACGGATTCCCAAAACCTCCAGTGTATTTTATCTAAAAGGTGTATATGTTATTTGACTATTAGAGGTCATAAGCCGTAGACTTAGGGTATGAAGACGAATATTTATCAGAAGGTTTGCCTACTATTTTATATAGCGCTCGTAATTTTTTGGATAGTACTCTACACAAGCGGTAGCACGGACGGTTTCTCAAATTATCTTTATTCATTTCTTTTTGGTCTCATTCCATTCTTTGGTGGAATAGCTGCCATGATCAATTCCCGACGAGATTGGGGAGGACTCAGCAGTGCAGTTGGAAAAGCTACATTTTTCGTAGGTCTCGGAATCTTCCTTTGGGGCTGCGGAGAGATCATTTGGTCATACTACAACTTCTTCCTTAACGTTCCTGCACCATATCCATCACTCGCGGACATCGGATTTGCTCCAAGCATCTTCTTCTATGGTCTTGGTGCTATGTACCTATCAAAAGCTACTGGTGCTAAGTTCGGACTACGAAGCAAGATGGCTAAGGTTTTCGTTATAGTCGCTCCTATCCTTGTTCTTATCCTCTCGTACTACCTACTTATTGTAGTAGCTCGAGGTGGTGTGCTTGTTCCTGAAGGGGAGCCGCTTCTCAAGGCACTTCTCGATATCATCTATCCATTAGGTGACCTTATTGCCCTTATGATCGGAGTGATCGTGTCAGGACTATCATTCAAATACGTTGGAGGAGCATTCAAATTCGATGTCATATCACTTCTTTGTGGTCTTGGAGTGATGTATGTCGCCGATACTGTGTTCTCATACACAACCACTGCTGGAACGTATTATAATGGTAACTGGGGAGACCTTCTCCTTACGACCGGACTTTTCCTCATTACCTACGGTATTCTCGGCTTCCATAAACTAAAGGTCCCTACCAGCCAAGCCGCGACAAGGTAAAGAATTCAAATTCTTACAAATACTATGAATAAACTTGATCAAATCGCCACAAAGATAATAAAAGAGCAGGAGCTCATCATTGGCCCTATGGCATGGAGCGAAGCCGGCAAGGTGAGTGGACTTCATATTGTCGATCAGAAGATGGGTACAGTAACTATTGATGATGCTGATAGTAGAGGAGTCGTAGACCGATTGGTAGGACAGTATGAACAGCTCTTCGGACGAGCTTCTCACGAAGTGTGCAAAGACGCAGTAAGATCTCTCTTGGCTGACTTGGCACCTGCCGAAGTTCCAGCAAGCTTGAGATAAGGACTACACATAACTAATGTTTTTTTCCCGCAAACAACAAAAAACCGGCACCGTACAAGAGGCGCCGGCATCTGATTCGCTTAAGGAGATAACCCAGCGATTATATAAGCAGAACACCGATCTTGCTTCACGGAACAAGACGCTTTCTTTGTTAAGCCAGCTCTATGAGATCAGCATTCTTACACTCAAGCCTGTAGATATGGCTTCGAGGATTTGTCAGACCGTACAGACGGTTCTGAGTTTTGAAATCGTGGGTATCATGCTCTATGACAAGACTGTTGATGAGCTTGCGCCTCTGGCTTTTGCTGAGTCTGAGCGGTTACATGCTGCGCATGCAAACAAGGGTCACTTTTTTGAGACGGCTGTAATCTCTAATGTATCGAAAATAAAATTCTTCCAGAAAATAATGCGGGAAGAATCAATGGGGTATACCGAAGATCTCAAAGACATTTGGAATCCTGATGCTCCAGCTGATTTTTTGAATAAAATAAAGACAGAAGGACATGTGTATTCTTCTATCGTGTATCCGCTTGTAAGTGGTAATGAAATTATTGGTGTTTTCTTACTTAGCCTTAATCGTCCGTATGCAGAGCTAAGTGAATTCGAGAAAGAATCGATCAAGAGTTTCATTAACGTGATTGCTGTGTCGCTTGATAAGGCGCTTGTGTATGAACAGCTGCAGGTTTCCAATCAGAAGCTCGCTGTTTCAAACGAAGGTCAAGCAAACCTTATTCACATCATGAACCACCAGATCAAAGGCCGCCTCGGAAATATGAAAAACATTTTCGCTGAGTTGGCGACTGAGGATTATGGAAAAATACCCGACGCAGCACAGCCTCTTGTAGAAAAGGGACTTGATGAAGCGAATACTGGAATCTCATATGTTCAGAGCATCCTACGAGGAGTTAGTGCTGAGAAGGGCGTACTTACCTATGATATGCAGCCTTTGGATTTCCGAAGCATTGTGTCTGAAGTAGCAGCTAAAGAGAAAAGCCTTGCAGACAAGAAGGGCTTGGCGTTCTCGATTGAGATCAAGGATGGCGATTACACGATACAAGGCGACCAAAACCAGCTCAAGGAAGTAGTACGAAATCTTTTTGATAACTCAATCAACTATACACTGTCAGGAAGTATTGCAATACGACTCGAACGTGAGAATGACACTGTACTTCTCTCAGTGAAGGATACTGGCGTAGGTTTAAGTGATGAAGACAAAACGAAACTCTTCAAGACTGGAGGTGTGGGACGAAATTCTATCAAGATCAACGTGAACAGTACTGGATACGGTTTGGCATTCGTAAAGGGAGTGGTTGAAACACACAAGGGAACTGTTTGGGCAGAATCTGAAGGACAGGGAAAAGGCTCAACATTCTACATGAAGCTTCCTGTAGCTTAAGTTTTACTGCGATCTAGTTACGCAATCAATTCTTCAACGACGGCCTTCACATCTGCACCGTCAGCTTTTCCTTTGAGATCTTTCATGAGAGAACCCATGATCTTGCCGGCTGCTCCTTTGTCTATAGCACCTGCCGCCTTAAGTTCCTGAATCTTCGGGGCTGCGATAGCTTTGATCTCATCACGACTCATCATTTGTGGCAAATACTGCTCAAGTATTGCAAGTTCCTGCTGCTCTTTCTCTGCTAAGTCGGCGCGTCCTCCTTTGGTGAACTGATCGATAGAATCTTTCCTTTGCTTAACACTTCTTCGGATCAGAGCTATAGCGTCCTCGTCAGAAAGGGTGGTTCCGCCTTTTGATATGAGTTCGTTAGTGAAAAGGGTGGTGAGTCCACGGAGCACTTCAAGCTTCAGGGCGTCTTTTGCCCGCATTGCATCCTTGATCTGGTTCTTTATGGTTTCTTGAATCATTGTTTAAGAAAAGTTAAATAGTTTTTTATAAAAACCTTAGGTATACTGTAGTATACAACAAATTCATGTCTACTTACCTCATAATCCTAGCCGCAGTACTCCTTATTCTTAACGCAGGGCTCATCATTGCCCTGATTCGCAATGCCAACAAGAAGAAGGAAGTTGGTAATGACGACATGGGTCTCAAACTCATTCTCGACCAAATGAATGAGCTCAACAGAACCGTGCATTCGACAGCGACTGACCTTCGCAGGACGGTGGATACGAAGGTTTCAGATCTCAGCAGGACTGTGGACCAGAAGATTGGAGAAACAACTCGCCATATGAGCGACGCTGTCAAAATGCAGTTTACTGAATCTCAGAAGCTCATCAAGGATATTACTACCGAGCTTTCGGAAGTGAAGGAAACAGGTAAGCAGGTGGTTTCATTCGCTGACCAGCTTCAGAGCCTTCAGGATATTTTGAAGAATCCAAAGCAAAGAGGAGTGCTTGGTGAATACTACCTTGAGACGCTTCTCAAGAACGTACTACCTCCAGGAAGCTACAAGATGCAGCATTCTTTTACTGACGGTACTATCGTGGACGCGGCTGTCTATGTGAAGGATAGGATCATTCCTGTGGACTCAAAGTTTTCTTTGGAAAACTACAACCGTATCGTAGAGACTAATGATCCAGTCGAAAAGGAGCGGCTCGAGAAGGTTTTCGTTAATGACCTCAAGAATCGAATCACTGAGACATCTAAGTATATCCAGCCCAAGGAAAACACTATGGATTTTGCATTCATGTTCATTCCGCATGAAGCTATTTACTATGATCTTCTCATCAACAAGATTGGAGCTCTCAAAGAAGAAACCGAAAACCTCATTCAGCGTGCTGCTTCCAAGTATCACGTCATCATTGTTTCGCCTACATCATTCCTAGCATATCTCCAGACCGTCCTACAGGGCCTTAAAGCGATGCAAATCGAGGAATCGGTAAAAGGGATCATTAAGAACGTAGGAGAGCTCCAGAAGCATCTTGTGAGCTACAAGGAGTACCACGACAAAATGGGAAATGCTCTTGGAACTGTGGTTAACCACTTCAACGCAAGCTCAAAGGAGTATAAGAAAATAGACAAGGATATTACGAGGGTTACGGGCATTAGTTCAGATGTCGAAATAGCCCTTTTGGATAAGCCAGAGAGCGGGGAGGAGGCTTAGGTTCGGGTGGGGAAGGTATTCTGGCCAATAGGCCTTGCAATTTAAAGCTAAAAGTGTAGAATGTTAAAACTATGAAAGAATTTGCAGTAATTCAAACAGGAGGCAAACAGTACAAAGTTGCTGTTGGCGATACTGTAAAAATCGAGAAAATGACCGGCGAACATAAGATCGGCGACGCTGTCGTATTCGATAAGGTTCTCCTTGTCGACAACGGTTCAGACACGACTATCGGAACGCCTTTTATTAACGACGCCAAGGTTAGCGCTACAATTACTGCGATTGGACGATCTCCTAAGGTTGATGTTATTAGGTACAAGCAGAAGAGCCGATATTTCAAGAAAAACGGCCATCGACAGCCTTACTTCCAGGTTAAGATCGACGCACTCAAGTAAGCTAGGTAAGGGTTTAGATATAAAAGCAAAAGGCCTCCCATCGGGAGGCCTTTTGCTTTTATAGCTCTACTATGGTATAAAAAGCCAAGTCCAAGCTCGGAATTCAGTAGATATCCTATGAAAACGAAAGTTCTTCTCATCTGTTTGTTTGCTCTGGCGGCAACTTTAGTGCCTGCCCAGGCTCATTACGGCAATGGCATGGATGACGTGCCGCTTCTGCATTCGCATGCGGATCCGGTTCATCTTCCCGACAGCTCCATGGGCCTCCTGGGGACCGCCGCGGTTTTCGCACTTCTTCTGGGTATCCATTACTATGGTACTCGCAAGGGGTTGATTGAAACCCTTCACTAAGCACAATCAAACAGACGTTTAACACAAACGGCTCCTTCGCATGCGAAGGAGCCGTTGTTTGTTATCTGCGGTTATTTAGAGCATCCCGCAGAGTGTCTGGATCTGCATATTCCAGTTCGCTACCTGTAGAGAGACCTCGGCCTAGGCTCGAGAGTTTTATTCCAAGGGCCATTGATTTCTCTCTAATAGCGCTTACAACATATTGAGTTGTATGTTCACCCTCTGGGGTAGCGCTCAAGGAAAGGATGAGCTCTTTGAGGAGTCCTGATTGGGAGTCGGCATCAACTCTGTCTATGAGTTCCTTGATTCGGATCTTCTTCTCTGGTTCCTTCTCTAATATTGGAACATTGCCTCCAAGTACGAAATATAGGCCGGTGTAGACGCCGCTCTTCTCGATAGCGTCGAGGTCACCTTCACGGCTAACAACCATGAGTAGGCTGTTGTCTCGAGCAGGGTTAGCACAGATGCCGCATAGGGAAGTCTCGTCTCGGGAAGAGAATCGGCGATGGCAGAGCGAGCATTTTTTGATGCTTTGCTTGATGTGGACTATGAGCTCTGAAATATCCTGAAGTTCATGAGATGGACGGCTGAGGAGGTAATACGCAAAACGCCGCGCCTGGCGCGGACCTATGCCCGGGAACTCTTCAAAGTATCTGATAAGGGAATTGAATGGATCCATATCGTTCTAGAAACCTCCGCTGCCTCCTCCATCAAACTCTCCGAAGTCGCTCTTCTCGATGCTGACGAAGCTTGTTTTTTTGTCGTCGAAGAAAAGTTCAATAACTCCAGTAGGACCGTTTCGGTGCTTCTCGATCATGATTTTTGCGATGTTTGGACGAGCAGAGTCTTTGTTGTACTTGTCTTCTCGGTGAATGAACATAACGATGTCGGCATCCTGCTCGATGGAACCTGAGTCTCGAAGGTCAGACAATCGAGGTTCACCTCCACGCTGTTCTACGGCTCGGGACAACTGAGATAGGGCAATCACAGGAACTTCAAGCTCTCTTGCAAGGTTCTTTAGGGATCGAGAAATTTCAGTAACCTGCTGCACAACGTTATCAGTATTTCGGCTTTGAACAGGTACCATGAGCTGCAAGTAGTCTACGATGATAAGACCAAGACCTTTCTCGCTCTTGAGTCGGCGGGCAATAGAACGCATCTTGAGGATGTTGTTTCCTGGTGTATCTTCGATATAAATAGGCGCTCCTGAGAGGCGACCCATGGCATCACGTAGTTTGCCGAAGTCATGTTCTATAGAAAGTCCCTGACCTGTTCGTAGTTTCCATGAATCAACCTGTGATTCAGCAGAAAGCATACGGTCAACGAGCTGTTGGGCGCTCATTTCCAATGAGAAAATACCTACAGGTGTTTGGTGAAGGATGGCTGACTTTCGAGCAATATCGAGAGCTAGGGAAGTCTTACCCATGGAAGGTCGGGCAGCGAGGATAATGAGGTCGGATTTCTGGAAACCTGAAAGCTTGTCATCAAGTTCTTTGAATCCTGTGTGTACTCCTCGAAGTTCTCCCTTTGTTGCATGCAATTTATCAATTCGCTCGAATGCGCCTTCAAGCTCGTTTTTGATCTCTACGAACTTGTGGTGGCTTGTGAAGTTGGTAACGTCGAAGATCTTTTTCTCAGCCTCATCAAGGATCTCTTCGAGGTCTCCAGCTTCGTTGAAGCCAAGCGTACCAATATGCTCAGCTGCGACAATAAGATCACGCATAATCTTTTTCTTCTGAATGATCTGAGCGTAATATGTAGCGTTGCTTGAAGAAGGAACTTCGCTGACGAGCTCAGTCAAATAGCTCATACCTCCAACATGATCGAGTACGCTTTTTTCTTTGAGTCGAGTAGAGAGGGAGAGAAGGTCGATTGGAGTTGCCTTGCTATGGAGTTCCAACATGGCGCCCCAGATCAATCGGTGTCGCTCTGAGTAGAACGATTCTTCTTTGGTGATGTCCATCACTTCGTACATCATCTCCGGTCGGATCATGATTGATCCGAGTAAAGCTTTCTCAGCCTCCAAACTTTGTGGAGGGATCTTCAGTTGATCGGCTTTGTAATATGGAGATGCTGTCTGTTGCTTCATGCCAGTCATTATAGCATTTGCAAACGGTTAGGCGGCAATTATGCAAAGGGTATAAAGTGTGTCTAAGTTGGGGAGAAATGCAAAACTTCATCAAACTCTACATCTTCCTCACTGAATATCCTTTATCCTCATCTTTTATCTCATATCCACGTTCGTTAATCTCTTTGCGTAGGGCATCAGCCTTGTCCCATTCTTTTGCATTTCGAGCTTCTTCTCGTAGGGAAGCGAGTACTTCAATCTCTTGAGGGATTTTTTCGTTGGCTCCCTGATCAATTCCTGTGAATGTATCAAAATTAATTCCAAATACTTGGTCAAAGTCACGGAGCGTTGCTTTCTTGTCTTCAGGCTTTACATTCGGATCTTTGAGAAGTTCGAACGCAAGCGCGAGAGCTTCAGGCATGTTCAAGTCGTCCTGGATTAGGCTTAGGAATTTCTCTTTGTAGTTTTCGTCTATTGTTCCTCCTTCCGGTAGTGAAATGTAAGTATGAATGAATCGAATTAGTGCTTGCTGTGCACCACGAAGAGCTTCGAGTTTGAAGTTTACCTGTGTTCGATAGTGAGCTTGGAGAAGCCAGAATCGGTAGGCGAGGGGAGCGATTTTCTCTTCGAGCAAATCGTCTAGCTTGAAAATGTTGCCTTTTGACTTGGACATTTTCTCGTCGTTCATATTCATCATACCGCCATGCATCCAGTAGTTTACGAACTTAGTTTCAAATGCTGATTCTGATTGAGCGATTTCGTTGGTGTGGTGAGGGAATAGTAAATCAGCGCCTCCTGTATGAATATCGACGGTTGGGCCTATTGCTTTGTGGGCCATAGCGGAACATTCGATGTGCCAACCCGGGCGGCCTTTACCGAATGGAGCATGCCAATAAACCTTACCGTCGTCTTCACAATGGAACTTCCATAGTGCAAAGTCGCGTGGGTTTTCTTTTTCGTATTCATCGCTCGCGATTCTTTCATGGCCAGTAGGAGCGCCGATGATGTCTTTGGTTGTGAGGTGAGCCAATTCTCCGTAGTTCTTCACTTTTCCAATGCTCATATATACGCCATCCTTGGTAGCGTATGCGATGTCTTTCTCTAGGAGCATGCCGATGATCTTGACCATCTCTTCTATATGCTCAGTAGCACGAAGAACATTATGAGGTCGCAAGATATGTAGTGTGCTCACATCGTCGAAGAATTTTTTCTCGTACTTCTGTGTGAGTTCTTCCAAAGAAA
The DNA here is from genome assembly GCA_040387635.1 of Patescibacteria group bacterium. Taxonomy (GTDB): domain Bacteria; phylum Patescibacteriota; class Minisyncoccia; order Phycocordibacterales; family PALSA-1337; genus JAZKDJ01. The sequence continues at coordinate 56,796 of JAZKDJ010000001.1, read as the reverse complement.
TTCCTTCGGCCTTGCTTCGTCTCAAAGTCTTGTCATCAATGTCCGTGATATTCATTACTTGCTGTACCTTGTAGCCGCTGAATTCGAACATTCTTCGAAGAAGGTCATTAAATGTAGCTGTCCTGAGATTTCCTATATGAACAGAGTCATAGACGGTAGGACCACAGTGATACATAGAAACCTTGCCCTTGTGGATAGGGACAAATTCTTCCTTGCGGGAAGTGAGGGTGTTATAGAGAGTTACAGCCATTTTTTATGCTTGAAATACCAGAACATTGCTAGTGTGGCGAGTATCATTATTCCCAGAATTATCTCGAAGTCAAATCGCAGACCCATGATTGGGTTGTGGTCTGAAGGAACTGTAAGGATGTCTATAATAAGGGTCAGCGGGAAGGTGACGAAGGCCATGATGGTGAAAACTTTCATGGTCTCGTTTTGTTTTGTTGTAAGCAAAGAGTCGTTGGTGTCTCGAAGTTCGCTGAGGAGGTCTCTGTTGCTGACGGTGAACTCATGAGCTTTCTGATATTCGGTCTGAAGGTCTGTGCTGTAATAGCCGAAATCATCCCCGAACAAATGCATCTGGCTGAAGTATGAGAGAACATCACGATGCCCTCGTAGTCCGTGCTTGATATCGATAAGCTCGCGGTTGATTTCAGAGAGGAAACGCACCATGTATCGTTCTTCTCCCAAGAAAATTTTCTTTTCTCCTACATAAAGAGATTTCTCAATAGCTTGGAGGTCATTGTTGACCGATCCATAGAGTCGCTTGAGCATGTAATAGAAAATAAACCCAGCATGTCTATTGATATCTCTGGTTCCTGCTTTGTCTACGATTGAGTTAACTTCAAATACTTTGGCAAAATTTTGCAGCGGTTCAACGGTGCTGTAGGTAACAGAAATGACGTAGCTTTTGCCGATAATGAAGTCGATTTCTTTCTCTTCAACAGTGAAGCTGTTTTCTTCAGAAGAACGAACTCGGACGGGGAAGTGAAGGACGGCATAGAGGTACTCGTCGTATCGTTCAATCTTGGCTTTGGAAGAGGGGGAGAGGATTTCTTCAGCTACGAGAGGATGTAGTTTGTAGTCTCTAAGAATGGTCGCAATATCGTCGCTGGTGGGGCTTTGAATGTCCACCCAGGTCAAATGATTGTATTTGTATGTCTGAATCATGGAAGAATTGTAGCATTATTTGTATTAGACTGGAATATTTGCGATAATAGACTTCATGAATACTTCCCACCCAAAACTTTTGCGTGCGATTTTAATTAGTTTCGCGCTTATTGTTGTGTTTGTAATTGGCAATTATACAGGCGGAAAATCCGTAGTGCAGGGAGCTGGTACAGGGTTAGCTCCAAGCGCCTCGCTTTTGAACCAGGTTGGACTTACAGAACAGGAACTCATCCCATTCTTGCGAGCCTGGAAGGTTTTGAACGAGAAATACGTAGATCGAGCATCTACTACAGAAGAACAAAAGATTTGGGGTGCTATTAAAGGTCTGGCTGAATCAACAGGCGATCCGTATACGGTTTTCTTTGATCCTGAAGAAACCAAGACATTTGAAAGCGATATCAAGGGTAACTTCGAGGGAGTTGGAATGGAAATTGGCCTCAAAGAGGATTTTCTCACAGTAGTTGCACCTCTCAAGAACAGCCCTGCAGAAAAGGCTGGCGTACAGACAGGAGACAGAATTCTCAAGATTGATGATACAGAAGCGACAGGTATGGCGGTTGATAAGGCGGTAAAACTGATTCGAGGAAAGAAGGGAACTGTCGTAAAGATTACCTTCCTCAAGGTTGGTACCAACGCGCCGGAAGTGATTAGTATCACTCGTGATGTGATTGATATGCCTACAGTTGAAACAAGCGCTAAGCCAGGCTCTCTGGGTGCAAACATTAAGGTAAAACAAAACGGACTTGTAGAAGGCGACATATTCGTCTTGAGACTCTATGGCTTCACTGAGAACTCTACGGATCTTTTCAGAAACGCGCTCCGTGATTTCGTTAAGTCAGGTTCAAATAAGCTCATTCTCGATCTTCGAGGCAATCCAGGAGGATATCTAAACGCAGCATGGGATATGGCAAGCTACTTCCTTCCTGCAGGTGAAGTTGTGGTTGTTGAGGACTTCGGAGAGAACATGGAGAAAAAGTACTATAGAAGCAAGGGACATAATGCCTTTCCTAAGGGTGACCTCAAGATGATCGTTCTCGTAGACAAGGGTTCAGCCTCAGCTTCAGAGATTCTTGCAGGTGCTCTTCAGGAACATGGAGTAGCGAAGCTCGTTGGAACTAAGACATTCGGTAAGGGTTCAGTTCAGGAAGTTATATCTATCACTCCTGACACAGCTCTCAAGGTAACTGTAGCTCGATGGCTTACACCAAAGGGTGTGAACCTCTCTAAGGAAGGTTTGACTCCTGATGAGCTCGTTGAGATTAAGCCTGAGGACGTCAAAGCAAAGAACGATGTACAGATGCAGAAAGCCATAGACATGCTTAAGAACCTTAAATAATCACAATGAAAGTAATTTTCCTAAAAGATGTTCATAAGGTAGCCAAGAAGTACGAAACTAAAGAAATGTCAGAAGGATACGCACGAAACCTTCTGTTCCCAAAGGGACTAGCGATCGCTGCTACTCCTGAGGCAATAGCAAAGATTAGCAAGCTTGTTGCAGAAGACGAGACTCGCAAGAAGGTGAACGAGTCTCTCCTTGAGAAGAACATCACCGAGTTGGACGGACAGCTAGTTACGATTACTGCCAAGGCAAATGATAAGGGTCATCTCTTCGCAGGACTTCATAAAGAAGAGATTGTAGCTGAAGTGAAGAAGGCTCTCCGAATCGATATTATCCCAAGCTTCGTTATGCTCGACCATCCAATCAAAGAGACTGGCGAACACGTCATAAACATCCAGGCAGGCTCCAAGAAAGGGAAGTTCAAGCTCGTGATTGAGAATAAGAAGTAAATATTAAGTAAACAAAAAACGCCTGAGTAAGACATCCGCAACCCGAAGAGGGTGAGGACTCAGGAAAAGTTAGCGAACTTTTCCGGTCTTACGAAGGCGTTTTTGTTTTACTTAAATTACGTGAACGATGTTCTTTCGAGAGATAGTGTTGTCGAAATTCGTCTTTCGCTTGGTTCCGAACTTAACCTTTCCTTCCTTGAGGGCGAAAAGAGTATGGTCCTTGCCGATGCCTACATTCTTGCCAGGCATATAAGGCGTACCTCGCTGTCGTACGATAATCTGACCCACGAGAGCTAGCGCGCCATCATTGATTTTGACGCCTAGATACTGAGGTCCCGAATCTCTACCGTTTTTACTGACACCTGCCGATTTTTTTGTTGCCATAGTTGGTTATTTCGTAGTTTCTACTTAGTGAAGATTAGTATATAGGAAATCATAAGAAATGCAAGAGAATTGGCATTAAACTGAGGAAAAATGGCGAACTCAGAGCAATGACCCTTGGAAGGCATACGTCTCAGTCAAAACCCGGTTCAGACAGGGTAGGGAGGGGTGTTTTGAGGTCTAGTGGTTAAGCCATTTTTTGACACCTTGGTTAAGCCGTGGTTTAGTCTTTTGGCATAAATGTGGCCTTGTTGAGCCATTTAATAAACAGCCGCCAGACCAAAAGAAAAGTGGTTTTCATTGACAATTAATGTTAGATATGCTATCATTATCTATGAACAAGTGAGGTTACTAGATCATATCAAAGTACCTCACTTTTCATTTATGATAGAAATCGCAACAACTATCGGCTTCCTTATGACTTCGCTTACGGCTGGAGGAAACATGCAGGCAACTGCAGCGCAGGCAATAGGGAACTCACCGGTAACCATTGAGCCATTCGGTAAGGCTACGACCGTGGAAATGTCCCTAACGGACACTACCAAGGGCGCAAGAAATGCCGAATCATTTGTTCGTGAAGCTTATAAAGACACCCCTCTTCTCATTGAAATCGCACGATGTGAATCTACATTTACTCACTCAACGAAGGAAGGAAAACTTCTTCGCGGTCGAGTGGACGATGCTGACGTGGGAGTGATGCAGATCAACGAGCGATATCATAGTGAAAGAGCTAAAAAGATGGGCATCGACTTGCATACTATTGAGGGGAATATGGCATACGCAAAGTATCTATATGAAACTCAGGGTGCGCAGCCGTGGAGCGCTTCATCTAAATGTTGGGGCAAGACTACGACCGGAAGCCAGTTTGCTTCGCAGGTACATGGTCCCAAGACGAACTAAAGACTAACTAAATACAATCATCAAGCATCTAGCTTGAACAAAAAAGCCCCACAAGGGGGCTTTTTTGTTTGTCTGAACATATGCTTTAATTGGTATATGAAAAAACTAGTAACTATCACCATCTGCATCGTTATCATCCTTGTTGGCTATTTTCTTTGGAGTGACTACGACATCAAGAACTACCCACCAAAGTCCAAGGGCAATATAATCGCCTTCGGGGACAGTCTTACACGAGGTATAGGATCTTCTGATGGCAAAGACTATGTAACCCTACTCTCAGCCAAGCTTGGCGTTCCTATCCTCAACAAAGGCGTATCTGGAGATACGACAGAAGGTGCTCTTGCGAGGCTTAAGGAAGACGTGTTGGATAACGATCCAAAGATCGTGCTTGTCATGCTTGGAGGAAACGATTTCATCAGAAGAGTTCCACGAGCTACAACATTTAAAAATCTTGAGAGCATTGTCACCCAGATACAGGATAAGGGTGCCGTGGTGGTTCTTGTTGGGGTAAGGGGAGGCCTTATCAATGATCCAGTCGATGGACTCTACGAAGATTTGGCTGAGAAAACCGGATCAGTTTATATTGAAGACATTTTGGATGGAGTATATGGTCACAAAGACCTCATGTCAGATGGCATCCACCCCAACGATAGGGGATATGCCCTAGTTGCTGAAAGATTGCACGAAGAATTTAAATCATTGTTGGAGAAATAATTTGAGAAAAATAAATTTGAAATTATTTTTTAATTTCAGAGATATTGACAGAGGGAAGGATATATTATGTACCTGTGGATAACTTTATAGGGAGTCTTAATGTTGAGAAACATGGTACGTCGTACAATCATTCTTTTACGACGTTGTTTACACAATAATACCTATAAACCAAGCCTTTTCTATTCTTGCGCACTTATGCTTGCGACCCCTTCTCTTCGATGTATTTGAAATGCGTTGCACTCACTGGTTGTACTGACAGTCTGCTTCCCTTGGCCGCCACAGGAATTCCCTCAAGCTTCGAATCTCTTTTTATTCTTGCCAATGTAAACGGCTCTTTGAATTTTGTCTTGAACTCTATATCGACTACATACCATATCGGAGCCTCCTTGGTCGACTTAGGGTCAAAGTGCTCGTCCTTCTTATCGAAGGCTGTAAGGTCGGCGTGAGGTTCGCTCGTAACTCGAGCGATGCCATACACGCCTGTAGGATCGTTCGCAGTGCCGCTTGAGTGATAGAACAGACAAAGATCTCCGACCTTCATATGGTCGCGGATAAAGTTTCGTGCCTGATAGTTCCTGATACCTGACCAAGGCACCTTACGGTCGCGTTTTAAGTCATCGATGGAGTAGCAGGAGCCTTCGGTTTTGATAAGCCAGTATTTCATAAATTTTATTATTGCCGGGGGAGTCGGACGTCTTTTTTATTCGCTCACCCTTCCCTTTTTTATTTGTTAAAGTTTCACAAAAAATAACTCCTCATCGTTGAGGAGCTACGTCAGGGGTCTGTCCCTTGATGTTGAAGGCGGCGTCGCCTTTTCTCATTCTCTCTAATCCATCCAGAGCAGGCTCCCAGATGTATATGTAGATAAAGTCGTAGACTACCTTGAAGGGTTTTTTGAGAAAATTATCCCAAACGTACACTATCCTGTCTGTGACGTAGCTGAAGTTCTTTTTTGCTGTCGGAGTATTCGCAGTGTCTTCGATATCGATTCCGAAGTAGCTGACAATGAGAATGACAGCGATGATGATAAGGACCAGTTTAATAATGAAACCCTGCTGCATATGATTTGAATTATAAAAGCTCTTGCTTCAAATTATATCATAGATAAGAAAGTGGATTGAGATATGCTTTGAAATCGGCTACAGGAATCACAGCGTTCTTGCAGTTTGTACTTGATTGAAGAGCCTGGATTCTTGTTCCTTCAGTGGCATAAACTCCGAAGTGCAAATGCGGGCCTGTTGAGTAGCCTGTGTTGCCGCTATAGCCAATGATTTGTCCTGTTACGACATCTTGGCCACTCGCTACGTTAATTACTGATAGGTGTGCGTATAGGGTTGATAAGCCATTAGGATGCTTCACCATTACCCATTTACCAAAAGAGAAACATCCAGGAACGAGGTCTGTGTTCCCTGTTCCGGCTATTACTCCTGTCATAGCTGACTTCACGGCTGTTCCAATTGGTGCGCCGAGGTCAACTCCTGTATGACCTTTACCATTATAGATTTGAGGATTCTGCGTTGAGAAAGCTGTGTTGCCGAAGTACTGCGTAACGATTACCCTCTCAAGCGGCCACTTAAGAACGCTGGATCCGGCGGTAGGTAGCAGTGTGGTGTTAACGTCGATTTTGAGAGCTGCTTCGAAGGCAAGGATCTCCTTCTCGAAGGCCTCTCTTTTTGCCTGTCTATCAGCAACCAAGGTTTTATAAGCTGACTCCTGATTCTTGGTTGCAGCTAGAAGTTGCTTCTTCTCATTAGCTGTAGACTGAACCACTCTTCGTTGAGCATCGAGTTCTTGTCGAAGGGACACGAGCTCTTTGCGCTTCAGTTCTGTTGCGTCCTTGGTGGTTTGAAGTTCAGTTCTGCTTTGTCGGAGCTCAGAAATAGCAGTTCTAATACCTCCTGTAGTTCGTACGACTCTCTCTACTTCGTCGAAGTGTTCAGCGAGACTCTCAGTTCCAAGCATGGCTTCAAGTGGTGTCGCATTGTCATACTCTCGCAACGTCTGCATGAGCTTGCTCAAACTTATCCGAGCGTCTTCAATACTCTCGGTCTGGTTGCCGATATTTTTTGAAAGATTGTTGATGTCGAGTTCAACCTTGTCGATTCTCTTCTGTGTGAGCTGGAGATCGGCATTGAGTTTCTTCTGAGTAAGATCCAAGGATGAAAGAGCTGAGGAGAGCGATGATGCGCTTTTGCCTATGATTTCAATTTGCTTCTGATATTGAGAAATCTCGGCTTCGAGCTGCTTGATCTCCGCGTTCTTGCGGTTGATTTGCTCGTTTATGGCAGCAGCGTTGACCTGAGCTTCAACAGTTTTTGGTTTAGATATATTATAGGAAAATTGCCCACTTGTAATGCTCAGAGTGGTAATTCCTAGGATGGCTGGGATAGCTATGAACTGTTTCAGGATATGGAGTCTTCGGTTGCTTCTAAAGAATGTCATGTGCCCGCTTGATGCGAGAAATCGTTTCTTCCTTGCCAAGGATGTGCGCGAGCGTGAACGGATCAGGTGATTTCTCTTTTCCTGATAGTGAGAAGCGCATCGGCCAGAGGACGCTTCCTCGGCCTTTTTCTTCTGCGTAGCCCCAAAGGGTTTGCTTGACCGTCTCAGGTGAAGCAAATGTTTCTTCACTCAAGCCTTCAAGCACTGATGCGATATGGGCTAGATGAGATTTGGGTACTGATAGGTCGCTGTCCTGCTTCCAAAGGAGCTTCTCTTTTTCGAAAGAAGGGCTAGTCCAAAGTGAACCAAGTTCTCCTGTAGGTGATAGCAATTCTGTTACCTCTCCAAACGTATGAATTCTGTCTTTGAGTACAGGAATGATTCTCTCAAGTTTGGCTGCTGGAATTGGAGAATTTTCAGGAATAAATTTCATTGCATACGCCTTGAAATCAGCATCGGACATTTTGTTGATGTACTGCTTGTTCACCCACTTAATTTTCTCTTCGCTGAATACAGCACCGCTCTTTTGAATTTGTTCAAGATCAAAAAGCTTAACAAGCTCATCCATGCTCAATATCTCTTGAGTTGTTCCTGGATTCCATCCTAGAAGGGCCATGTAGTTGACGATGGCTTCTTTGAGGAAACCTTGGTCTCTGTATGCTGTGATTGGAAGTGCACCCTTGCGCTTCGAGAGCTTCGAACGGTCAGTTGAAAGAAGTAGTGGTAGGTGGGCATAGCTCGGCACTGGGAAGCCAAGAGCTTCTTGAATAAGAATATGGCGGGGCGTATTTGAGATGTGGTCTTCCCCTCTGAGAACGTGCGTCACACCCATTTCAAAGTCGTCTACAACCACAGCCAAATGAAAAACAGGTTCTTCCATGCTTCGTGCGATAACGAAGTCACCTAATTCAGTAGTATCGAATTCAACTTTTCCTCGAATGACGTCATTGAACGAAACTTTCTTTCCTGGGTTTCTGAACCTAATCACCTCTGCCCTGTCCCCTTCGTTCTTGATCTCTTCTTTTGATATGTAGGCCTTGTCAGCATCAATGAGCTTCTTAATGTAAGAAGTATAGATAGCTGTTCTTTCGGACTGCCTGCAAAGTCCTTCGTAGCCGAGGCCGAGCCACGCAAGGCTTTCTAGAATATTATCCTCAAATTCTTTCTTGGAACGTGCTTTGTCTGTGTCTTCAATTCGCAAAAGAAACTTGCCGCCATTTTTAACTGCGAAAAGATATGCGAATAGAGCGGTTCTGTAATTTCCGGCATGCAAGAGTCCGGTTGGTGATGGGGCGAAGCGTGTAACTATCATAATTATCCTTTGTCTTCTGAAAGATTTGAGTCTGCCTTGAACGACTTGATGACGTCATTTCCCTGTGCATCCTTTACGACAGTGTCGGTTGAAGGGTTGAATACCTGATCCCCGTTATCTTTGTAGAGAACGGCGTAGTAAGTTCTGCCATCGAGTGTTGATTGCGTAAGATTTACTTTGCCTGGGTTGATGCCGCTTGAGAAAGCTGTGCTTCCAAGAAGAGCTCCTGGCTGTCCTCCGTTATCAGCATAAATTGCGACGAAGCTTGGCTCTGCCGCTTCTACTGATGTTAAATAAACAATATTGCCTGGAAACTGGTCAGCAATTACAATTCTCTGGCTAAAGATCTGAGAACCGTTGTTAGCTGTGTTTGGTGTCACGTCCTGAGTCTTATTTTTGCCCCAGGTAACTATGATAAATATAATAATCGCGATGATAACGATTACTCCTACGATCCACTGCCATGGTCTGATACCGCTGTTTGGATTCATATATTATTTAAAATTAAGCTGAATAAATGGCTAATAATGTCTCATCTTTCTGTACGATAAAGTATATCATACACGGTTAAAAAAGAATGAATACGGCCATATTATGCCATTTTACTTCTCGTGCTCTAGAGCAGTGTCGAGCAACACCCTCGCTATCTTGTCTGCTGAGCCGAGCTGAGTAAACGAACCTGCCGCTTCCTTCATGACGTTTTGAATATCTGGGTTTGAAACTATGCGATTGATTTCGGAGATAAACACATGTGACGCAAGATTCTTCTCTTCCATAACCACGCAGGCTCCCCTTCGAGCATATGAGAAGGCGTTCTTTGTCTGATCATGACTAACGCTTTCTGGTACAGGAATTATGATAGAAGGTAGTTTCCAAGCTGCAATCTCGAATATGGTAGAGCCTGCTCGGGATACAACAACAGATGCAGCTCCTGAAGCCATTCGAATAGCGAGATCATTCATATAATCAAAAGGCTGGTACCTGTCAGCGTTTGGATTGTCTTTGAGAACCACTCCTACAGTTTGCTGAACCTCATTGAAATTCGCACGGCCAGTCTGATGGATGATTTGATAGCTCTTCACGAGTGTTGCTACGCTGTCGATAACGAGATCGTTAATTTTTTGTGATCCCTGTGATCCTCCAATAATGAAAATGGTAGGTATAGATGGATCAAGCTTCAAGAACTCATGTGCACCCTGGTGCAACGGCATAATGATATCCCTTCTGATCGGGCATCCTGTCATTGCTACTTTCTTAGGATCGAAAAACTGCGCTGAATCAGGATATGAGATGGCGACCTTCTGAGCAAACTTTCCTGCCCACTTGTTTACCCTTCCTGGCTCGCTGTCTGACTCGTGGATGATAACTGGAATCTTAAGGAGTCTTGCGGCAACGAGTGCTGGAAAGCTTGCGTAGCCTCCTTTTCCAAATACAACATCTGGATAGATACTAAACATTCTGATCACAGCCATAACGATTCCGTATGCTGTTGTAAAAAGATCGAAGAAATTAAGGATTGAGAAATACCGTCTGATTTTTCCAGCTGGAATGCCTACGAAAATAATCTCATTGTCAAAAAGCGCTCGAGGATTATATTTGCTTGGCGCCATGTAATAAAGAGTTGGCGGAAGAAGCTTGTGCTCTTTCGAGTATTGAGTGATGGACTGTGCGACGGCAATAATTGGATAAAAATGTCCACCTGAGCCTCCGCCTGTAAAAAGTATTTTCATAAATTATGTTCTAGTGTATCTGGAAATATTTGCGATGATTCCTACTGCTCCAAGCACCATGATAAGTGCTGTTCCTCCATGACTTACGAAAAGTAGGGGCATGCCGGATAGTGGCGTGATTCCCAACATGGCCGAAATGTTCATAAACGACTCTACGGATACAAGTATAACAATGCCTATGACCATGAGTCCACTGAAGACATCGGGTGCCTTAGTCGAGATTTTGAATCCGTGAATGGCTAGTCCTAAGAAAAGCCCAACGATGACAAGGCTTCCCAAGAACCCGAATTCCTCAGCTGCTACTGCAAAAATCGAGTCTCCGATGGGTTCAGGCAGATAATTGAACTTCTGAACGCTTTGTCCGAAGCCTCTACCTGTAATTCTTCCTGATCCAATAGCAATGAGCGATTGCTGGATCTGGTATCCGGATCCTAGTGGATCAGCCGCTGGATTGATGAAGGTCATGATTCGCTCACGCGCATATGGCCGCACGTATGCAATCATACTGATGCTTATAAGGCCTAGGAGAATGAGTAGTGCTATATGCTTCCATTTCGCTCCTGCCACAATGAACATAGCGAGGCCCGATGTCAGTATGACAACAAGCGTGTCTGTGTCTGATTGCGCTATGAGAAGGCATCCAATGACACCGGTCATGAGGATGAACGGGGCCAGTCCTGTTTTCCACGTCGTAATCTTATCCTTCAGCGATGACAGCCATGCAGCACAGTAGATAATGAATGCGATTTTCAAGAGTTCCGAAGGTTGGAATGTAAAGAATCCAAGGTCTATCCATCGTGTTGCTCCTCCGTGCGTTAGGGAGAGTCCAGGAATGAAGATAAGCAGGTTAACAAGTAAGGCTCCAATGAAAATATAGAACGAGTACTTTTTCCAATACGTATATTTAATTCTGGATGCTATGAAAAAAGCGGCAGCTCCAAGACAAAGACTTAAGAGCTGGTTGAATGTAACTGAACCAATCTGAGCCCCATCACGAGCTACCAATCCTAGTGATGCTGAAGAAAAGATAAAAAACCCGCCAACCGTAAGCAGGACAACGATAGCGAGAAATATGCGATCAATCCTATGCAGCTTGGTTGCCATTGGTTGTAGGTTCTGTATTAGCGGCCTGCTTGTATCCTTCTATCTCCTTCTGTATTCGCTCCCTCTCAGGAAGATCCTTGATAGATGAGATTCCTAAATGCGACAAGAGATCAAGCGTTGGCTCATAGAGCATTCGCCTCTCGTCCTTAGGATCTTCAGTTTTCTTGATAAGGCCACGAATAAGGAGGTTGCGGATAATGTACTGTGAGTTGGTACCGCGAATGTAATCGATTTCAGAGCGTGATATTGGACCCTGATATAGGATGACCGAGAGAGTTTCGAGTCCAGCTTTGCCGAGATCTTTTGAGAGCTCTTCCTTCGTGAGTTTCTCGATAAGAGAGCTTGCCTTTGGGCTTGTGCGTAAGCTAACTTCCCCTCCGTGCTGGAGAAGGCTGATTCCTCGTTCTGAAAGCTGCGATTCAAGCGCAGCTAGAGCGGCAGTGATTTCCTCTTCGGTTTTCTCCAAAGATTTTACAAGGTCTTTGATTGCTACCGGTTCGGCATACCAAAATAGAATTGCTTCGAGCTGTGCTTCGAGTGTCATGATGGTTAATTATACCTTGGAACTTTAATTTGGCTCGTTTCGATGTGAATATCGTCGAACGCACCCTCCTGGCTGACTTGGAGTGCGCCTTGTTTTACTAGTTCGAGCATGGCAAGAAAACTAACAATCACATTCACTTTCTCTTTAGTACCCTGACCTGTAAACTCTCTAAAGCTGATTCTAAGATTCCTGCTTACTCTGTCTGCGAGGTTACTGATGGCTTCCTCGAGGCTGATTACCTTTTTGATAGTTGATGTGGCGATCTTCTCGGGCTTTGGGAGCGTCATGATGATGCGCAACATGGATTCATAAGCGTTCTTGGTATTCATAGTCTCGTGCGGCACGAATGTAGGCTCAATAGTTCTTCCCTTTTGCTGAGCGAACATAATCTGCTTGCCATAAAGGTTTTTAACATGCTCGCTTCCCTCTTTTATTTTTTGAGCAATCTTAAGTCTTCGTTCGAGATCTGCAATATCATGCTGTTCATCTTCGGTAAGGTTCAGTACTGGCAGAAGCGACTTTGATTTGATGAGGAGAAGCGTTGACGCAATAAGGATGAAATGCGCTGACTCGCCTATTGGAAGTGCGCCGAATTGCTTGATGTATGTAACGAAATCATCAGCCACTTGAGCGAGAGAAATCTCATTGATCATGAGCTTCCTTTTCTCTATGAGACCAAGAAGAATCTCGAGAGGTCCCTCGAAGGTGGTAGTTTTGACGTTGAAATTCAGTTTAGCGCTGTGGAACATAGTTAGCCTGGATATATAAGGATATTATACCCCAAAAAGTAAAAGGAACCGCTTTGCATTGCACTCAGCGGTTCCTCAAGTGCAGACTTTTTGCACGTTTTGCTATTCTGAATTGCGGTTGTAGGTCACAACGTTTTGTCGCAACGTTTCTTATCTGTTCAGCTTTGAACGCAACTCAGGTTTTGTAACTAACAAGAAAGTCCTTATTAGTTACATCCGAGGAAAGGCCCCCTTCAAGGCTTTTTTCGGATCTCATGTGTGAGTCTAGCGGTCTCACACAGACATGGCAGCAAGACTTGTGATCTTGCTCACCAGGAACGCATTGTCCAGTGCCCATAGTGCGGCGGACGTAGTGGCCAGGCATCGACAAGGCCAACATTCCATGCAGGACAACGCATTGAAAAACAAAAAATCAGGTCTGTCGCTATAGTGGCATGACCTGATTTTTGTGGCAAGAGGGTTATCCGGATGCTGCTATTTTGATAGCAGAACGTCAATTCGGTTCAGGTCTCTTGGGAAAAGAGTCGCTTCCTTCACGTTGTCGATTCCTAGGAGCTTCGCTGTGATTCTCTCAAGCCCAAGTCCGAATCCACCGTGTGGAGGCATTCCATATTTGAAGGCCTGGAGGTAGTAGCTGAACTTCTCAGGATCAAGCTTTTTCTCAAGCATTGAAGCTACGAGAGCGTCGTAGTCGTGAATTCGCTGTGCACCTGTTGTAATCTCAACACCTCGGAACAAAAGGTCGAAGCCCTTTGTGTAGGTAGGATCCTGCTCGTCTCGATAGGTATAGAATGGTCGCTTTGCTGTTGGGAAATTCGTAATGAAAATAAAGTCAGAGTTGAGCTTCTCTTTTGCATACGTACATAGCCATCGCTCATGCTCAGGTTCGAGATCAGGCTCCTTCGTACAATCGTTGCCTGTTTCTTTTGTGATGAGATCCTGTGCTTCTCTGAGGGTCATCTTTGGAATTTCTTGAGGAACTGTTGGAATCTCAGCTCCAAGAAGCTTGAATTCTTCTGCACAGTGAGCTCGTAGTTCTTTCTCGAGATGTACTAGGAAACCATTCTCGGCATTCATGATGTCATAGTGATCATTGATGAATCCCATCTCAATGTCCATGCTTGTATACTCGTTGAGGTGTCGTGTCGTGCTGTGCTTCTCTGCTCGGTAAACGTTTCCTATAGCAAACACTCTCTCAAGAACACCTACCATGATCTGCTTGTAGAGCTGAGGGCTCTGTGCAAGATGCGCTGTGTGCTTGAAGTACGTAACATCAAATGAGTTCGCTCCTCCTTCGGCGTCATCACCAATGAGCTTTGGCGCCTGGATCTCAGTGAAATTCTCGCTTGTGTAGTAATCTCGAAATGCTTTTGCAATGTGAGCCTGTACCTTGAACACAGCTCGTCGCTTTGGAGATCGAAGTGTGAGAGGCATGTTATCGAGGTATGTGTCGACATTGATGTCTGAGTTGAGGTCGAACGGAAGCTCTTTTGCTTTACCGAGAGCTGTTACTTCGAGAACCTCAATCTCAACCATTCCGAGAGCTTCGTCTTTGTTGACCATCTTCTCTGGTCGAGCGTTTACCTTACCCTTCACTGCAATAGTCCATTCAGCTCGAACTTCCTGAGCAGCTGCTTTCGCTTCTGCGTGGTTTGGAAGTACAACCATTTGTACCTTGCCCGTCATGTCCCGAAGGTCCATGAAAATAAGCTTGCCGTGGTCTCGTCGAATATCCACGTATCCCTTGATAAGCACCTCCTGCCCCACCTTGTCCTTGATGTCTTTGATGTATGTTCGTTCCATTGTGATTAAATTCGAAGTAACTATAGCAAATTAAGCCTTAAAAACAACATTTATTTAAGCGTCACGTTCACCTGCACCACCGCCTGCTTGTAGTTGGATGCTCCTATGAAATTGAATGCGCTGAGGTCGAGCGTCGTGTTTGCTACATACTTTCCATTAGTAAACGTTACCGGAACGCTTATGAACTTGCTAAACGGTCCAACGTTGATGTTTCCTGTTACTTGGGTAGGGCTTAGAGCGATTGGAGTAAATGTAACTTCAGGGTATTTGGAATTATTTGTGGTTGTTGTCTTGTTTGTAGACGTAGCTCCAGGAACCAAATACGAAGTATCGTTGATGTTTATAAGAGTGGTTGCTTTCATTGACCATAATAGATAGAGCGCAGCGACGCCAACGAGGACACAGAGTAGGATGAGTAGTATTTTTTTCATGTGATTATTTTAGCATAATTAATTTTTGAAACTTCGCAGATTCTCAAGTACCCAAGCCTCTGAAATCCATTTCTTTCGAAGCTCGCCGGCTAGGAAAAACGATCCGGTAACGAGAATCACGTCGTCCTTCCCTGCTTTACTCAATGCATATTCTAGAGCTTTGGAAGGAGTGTCGATCAGCTCGAGCCTTGAGTTCTTTTTTAAATACTTCTGTACTAAAGGCTTGAGAAAATTCGGAGACACTGAGCTACGTTCCTTCGTCTTGGTCTGAGTCAGGATCACAGTCATGTCGTAAGGATTTGAAATGAGGGGTTCGATGATGAGCTGCTTTTCTTTCTTTGTGTCTGAGATTGCAGTAATGAGAAAGAGCTTTTTGAACGTGTAGTTCTTGAGATTGGACATTGTGCTTATTACCTTCGCTCTATTATGTGCACCATCCAATATCACGAGTGGCGTATCCTGCATTGTCTCAAAGCGGCATGGGAGTTTTGTAGCTTGAATTCCCTTCTCGACATGCTCTGTGGAAATTCCAAGCTCAGAAGCAATGGCCCGCACTAGTTCCTTGTTGTGATCAGAATAGTTTTTTTGACGAGGAATTTTATGGAACTTAGCGTTTACTTTTTTGCATGTTTTCTCAAACATCTTTTGGAGCACTGGTCGTTGTTCAGAAGTAAAAAAGCTGCATCCAGGTTTGATAATTCCCATCTTGTCGGTGGCGATCTCATTCAGAGTTTTGCCCAGTATCTCCATGTGGTCGTAATCGATGTTCGTAATGGCCGTGATGACCGGTTCCTCTATAATGTTTGTCGCATCATATCTTCCTCCCATTCCAACTTCCAAAACAACCCATTCGCACTTCTTGTTCGCAAAATGGAGAATACTAATAACAAACAACAGCTCGAAAGCCGACGGGTTGCCGTAAGGTCCGCTTTTGGATTTCTCTATGAATGGTTTGATGTAATCGACAAGCTTCGTAAACTCCGCAGGGCTTATATACTCCCTATTCACTTTGATCTGTTCTATTGTCGTGGTGACAAATGGCGAAGTGAATATTCCTGTCTTCTTGCCCGATGCGACGAGCGTCTCATGGAGCATCGAAGATACAGTTCCCTTTCCAGCCGTACCTGTTACGTGAATATATTTGAATGACTTCTCAGGGTTGCCGAGAAGGTCAAGAAAATACTTAGTGCGGTTAAGGTAAAAATTGAGATCTTTCTTCTCTCTTTTTCCTCGGCCAACATTCTTGCGAATAGAACTATTGGAGAAGCTGTCAATAAAATCAACCGCCCTGAAGTATGCTTCCGGGTTGGTTTGTTTCGTACTCATTTTTTTGTAAAACCGTTCTGGCTTAGTTGCGTCTCGGTACTTATTCTTCTTCGTCTATTCTCGAGCCTTGCTTACTCCCATAAGGCAGCATCCGCTCACCTTCTGTCCTGATCCGCATGGACATTTCTCATCCTTCTTGCAGCAGTTTCCCGCAGGCTTTGTAGATCCGCATTCACATGCCTTGTCTAATCCTTTCATGTCTAAGTGTGCTTCCATGGTATTGTCGTTAGTTAATTAATACGTGCATTATATCGCAGCGAATCTAAAGAGTCACTCCGATCTTTTTCTTCACTTCGGCGAGCTTTTTGTCAGCTACTGCCTTGGCCTTGAGGGCGCCTTCCTCGAGTATTTTGATGACGGCCGCTTTGTCTTGAGACAGCTTCTCTCGCTTCTCACGGAGTGGTCCAACAAATGCCTTGATATCCTGAGCCAATGCTTCCTTCAATGCCTTGTATTTGCCCTTATGCTCGCTGTAGATAGCGTCTAGCTCGGCTTTGCTTCTGAAGAGCTTATGTATCTCGTAAACGTTCTTAGGGACCTCTCCAGACGAATCTGTAACGATGCTCATAACCGCCTTGTCGATCTCTTCGTCTGAAGCAAAAAGCTCGATGGTGTTCTTGTAGCTCTTGCTCATTTTCTGACCATCAACTCCTGGAACAATAGCAACGCTTTCTTTGATCAAAGCTTCTGGCAACTTAAATGCTTCTCCAAAAATATTATTAAACTTCAAAGCAATGTCTCGAGAGTATTCGATGTGCTGCTTCTGGTCCTGTCCTACTGGCACTAGGTCTGTGTTGTAGAGAAGAATATCCGCAGCCATGAGGATAGGATAGTTGAATTTTCCAACGCTGATCTCCTTGTTCTTTGCCTCAGCATCTTTGAATGCATGCGCTCGCATGAGAAAAGGCATAGAAGTCACAGTATCAAAAATCCATGTAAGTTCAGCATGAGCTGAAACATCTGATTGCTTGAAGAGCGTAATTTTCTTTGGATCAAGACCAATAGCGAGATAGTCGAGTGCGAGGTTGAGGATATTCTCTCGCATCTCCTTTGCATCCTGGACAGAGTTGAGCGCGTGGTAGTCAGCGATCATTATAAATGCCTCGTACTCATTCTGAAGATCAACAAACTGCTTCATTGCTCCAAAGTAGTTGCCGATGTGAGGCCGTCCCGATGGTTGGATGGCTGATAGAAGGGTTTTTTTCATAATTGAAATTATACCGAAAGGATAAGAATTAGCTAGGTTTTTATATGGATTGACTTTATGTAATAATTATGCTATTATATAAGTGTTAGAAGGTTGGCTTTCATGCCGGGTAACCTTGGGAAAATACCACATTCACTAGTTATGCCGCTCATTCTCACTCTCGCTTCCTCAGCATTTCTTTTCCTGCTCGTGACATTCACAGCAGTGCTTGCTTTCGACAAGTCGTGGGCTTTGGCGATGGGTTTAGGAACTCTCGCTAGCCTTACGTTTATGACGATGTTGCTAGCGCTCATGGCGATGGGACTACATGTCTCAAATACCATTAGCTCAGCAATCTTGCAAAGCAAGGAAAAGAAAGAGCCTTCGTCTCCCAGCAGGCCTCTCTATCACTAACATGACAGAGAGAAAGAAGGGAGATTCAAGAATCGCTTGTCACTCTGTATTTATACAGGCTGACGAGTGATTTTCTTTTGTATAAAACTTGCAGCGATATGGGGCTTCTGTTACCCTTTACTAAAGAAAACTCCAGCAGCTTTGTTATGAAAACAACCGTGAGGAGAACTCGTTCTCGTCCGAAACCGTCGAGCTTGGTGCCGCCGCACATCCGTCGCGATCATGAACGGGTGAGATATCTCATCCGCGAATGCAAAAGAAAGAAAGATTACATGAGCGCACAGAGGCTCGCTCTTCATTGCATGAGACTGGTCATTGGCATCGTAGGAGACCAATTGGCTAAAGCTGCGACATACAGCGATCCACTTCCGTACAAGGTGCTCCGGAACATCTCGTACTTAGTTGATCGCGCGAGTAAAGCAGTCGATGAGATCGAAGCTAGCCCAGCTCAGCGAGAACGCCGAGATGGCGACATGTTCTTTCGTGCACTCAAGCGCAAGCTCTGCAGCAGTATGCTATTCCAGCAATCGATCGCAAGATCACTTACATATCCTCAAGGTAAGGAGCTTGTGGGACATCTGCTTAGCCTACGGCTCCGCGGAATTTGAGATTAGAACTTCCATTCATGAAAAGCCCCGATGTGAGTCGGGGCTTTTACTTTGGCTGTTTGTTTTTTATATTCCTTCTCTCTTCAATTCCTCCACCAACTTCTGTGCCTGCTTCGAAAGTTTCTTTGGAATATTGATTGCAACCGTAATCATGAGGTCGCCTCGTCTGCCCTTCTCGTTTGGAACTCCTTTGCCTTTTACTCGTAGAATCTCACCGTGAGTTACTCCTTGAGGGACCTTGATAGTAAGTTTCTCTTCCAACGTATCTAGAGAAATCTCTCCACCTAGAAGTGCGGTGGTCATAGGAACCTTGAGATTGGTGATGAGATCGTTTCCCTTCTTATGGATGGTTGCGTGTCGTTCAACATGGATGACGATATAGAGGTCGCCTGATGGACCGCCTGCAAGAGCTTCACCTCGGCCTGAGACTCTGAGCGTTTCGCCGTTCTCAACGCCTGCAGGTATTTTGACGGTCAAAGATTCGCGCTTGTCCTTCACACCTTGGCCGTGACAATCATGGCACTTCTCCTTAGGTACCTTGCCTGCTCCATGACATTCAGGACAGATTCTTGTCGCTGTAAATGTTCCCATGAGTGAGCGTCTCGTTTCGTTTACCTTACCTGCTCCACCACACGTAGAACATGTATCCATGGATGTTCCAGGCTTCCCTCCTGAGCCTTTGCATGTATCACATTGAGCCATATGCTCGTACTGAATCTCCTTGTTCGCACCGAAGACTGAATCCTTGAAGCTTATTGAAATATCTACCTGGATGTCCTGACCTTTTTTTGCTCTTCCTCCTCGAGGACTGCCGCCACCGAAGAATTCGCCGAAGATGTCGCCCAAGTCGAATTCAAATCCCTGGCCTCCTGCGCCCTGGTTGAATTGAGAGAAGTCGAAACCGCCGAAGCCTTGTCCTCCATTGAATCCACCGAAGCCTCCTGCTCCTGGACCTGCTGATCCGAAGGTGTCGTACTGCTTTCTTTTTTGGTCGTCAGAAAGCACGCTGTACGCTTCGTTGATTTCTTTGAACTTGGCATCATTACCCTTGTTCTTGTCGGGATGATGTTCGTGCGCCAATTTTCTGAAGGCTTTCTTGATGTCCTCCTTGGATGCGCCTTTGTCGACGCCGAGTATGTTGTAGTAGTCTTTGTTTGCCATAATTAACGCTTAGTTTAGCAGGTTTCGGTCATGTTATATTAGTTGACTAATTGAATGTTTCGTTATATTGTATTTTTAGATGTCTTCTTTGTGTTATGACCACGATTGAAAAAATTCAGGAAAAACTCTCGGCTTACTTGAAAAGGTTGACGAAGAAAAAAGGTTACCAACTCCTACCTGAGGAGCATTTGGATGTCTCAGTTCAAGTCAAAACTGTTCCAGTCGAACCAAAAATCAGGGTGACTGTGACGAAGTCTCCTGAGAATATGAATCTTCGTGACCTTGGTTTCAGTAATCGAGTGTTGAATGTCTTGGTAAATAACACAGTCTCGACACTCGAAGATTTGCTGCGCCTTACTCCCATTGAAGTGTTAAGAATGAGGAATAGCAGTCACATAACCCTTTCTGATATTCGTTTTACGCTTGCTCGTCACAAGTTCGCTTTAAAGGATTCGCCAATTTGGGCGCCGGAATCATTTGAAGATTTAGGGATGCGCAGTGACGTTGTAAGATCGCTTAAGAAAAAAGGAATCAACTCAATTCAACAGCTTCTAAGTCATACGAGCGAAGAATTCAAAGCTTTGGATCTGTCATCGTTCACGCACCACTGGGTGTGTAGTCGAATACATAGTTTTGGAATGAAGTTTAAGGAATAATTCTCCCCTCTACTCTCCCCGCCACAATCGTGACGGAGAGTAAGAAAGGAGACTCAAGAGTCGCTTGTCACTCTGTATTTATACAGGCTGGCAGGCGATTTTCTTTTTACTCCTTTTCAAGTTACTTATTGTCCTTCACTTCCGCATCTCGTACTTTCTCGTCTCCACCATTTCCCTGATCACCTCCCTGCTGGCCCTGATTTCCTTGAGCTCCAGCCTTAGCTTGCTCTTCCTGAGCGGCTTTGCTGATGATCTCTCCGATCTTTGAGAGTTCGTTTGAGAGGGCTTCAGTTGCTGACTTGATTGCAGCGAGATCCTGTCCATCTTTCACGCCCTTGAGAGCTGTGATCTTTTCTTCAATTGATTTCGTTACGTCCTCAGGGATCTTGTCTTTGTGTTCCTTGAGAGATTTCTCACTTGTGTAGATGAGCTGTTCCGCAAGGTTCTTAGCTTCAACGGTATCCTTCTTCTTCTGGTCGTCGGCGCTGTTCATCTCGGCTTCCTTTTTCATTTTCTCAACCTCTTCCTTTGAAAGGCCTGAGCTTGCTGTGATCTTGATTGAGTTTGTCTTGTTGGTCGCCTTGTCCTTTGCTGAGACGCTTAGAATTCCGTTGGCATCAATGTCGAATGCAACTTCAATCTGCGGCATACCTCGAGGTGCAGGAGCGATTCCTCCAAGGTTGAATTGACCGAGAGACTTGTTGTCTGACGCCATTGGTCGCTCACCCTGCACAACGTGGATAGTTACTTCAGTCTGGTTGTCTGCAGCTGTTGAGAATGTCTGTGACTTCGAAGTTGGGATAGTTGTGTTCTTCTCGATGAGCTTAGTTGCAACTCCTCCCATAGTTTCGATTCCGAGTGATAGTGGGATAACGTCCAAGAGGAGAACGTCTTTGACATCTCCTGCGAGAATACCTCCCTGGATAGCGGCACCGATTGCCACTACTTCGTCTGGGTTAACACCCATGTGAGGCTCTTTGCCGAAGAAGTTCTTCACTGCTGCCTGGAGCGCTGGCATTCGTGTCTGGCCTCCTACGAGAACTACTTCGTTGATGTCTCCTACCTTGAATGGCGAAGCTTCCATTGCTCGCTTTGTGATTGTCATCGCGCGATCAATGAACTCTTGTGTGAGTTCCTCAAGCTTTGCTCGAGTCATTGTGACAACGAGGTGCTTTGGTCCATCTGCTGTTGATGTTACGAACGGAATATTGATCTCAGTCTGAACTGCTGTAGAGAGCTCAATCTTTGCCTTCTCAGCCGCCTCATCGAGTCGCTGTACTGCGAGAGGGTCTTTCATGAGATCTACGCCATTTTCTTTCTTGAAGGTGTCTGCAAGCCAGTTAATGACCTTCTGGTCGATATCCTTACCTCCGAGGTGCGCGTCTCCGTCAGTTGATCGCACTTCCACGACTCCATCACCCACTTCGAGTACTGAGATATCGAATGTACCTCCACCGAAGTCGAAGACTGCGATTTTCTCATTTGTTTTTTTGTTGAATCCGTATGCGAGTGCCGCTGCTGTAGGCTCGTTGATGATTCGCATAACTTCGAGTCCTGCGATTTTACCAGCATCCTTCGTTGCCTGTCGCTGCGCATCGTTGAAGTATGCGGGAACTGTAATAACAGCCTGAGTTACTTTCTCACCAAGTCGTGTCTCTGCGTCATTCTTGAGCTTCGTGAGGATCATCGCGGAAATCTCTTCTGGTCGATACCATTTGTCGCCCATCTTTACCTCGATACCTCCGTTAGCTGACTTCTGCATTTCGAATGGCACTGAGGACCTGTCCTTCTGGATCTGAGATTCATCGAAGTTGTGTCCGATGAATCGCTTGATCTGATAGATAGTGTTCTTTGGGTTTGTAACACCCTGTCGTCGTGCAAGAAGACCTACCAATCGATCGCCAGTTTTTGACTGAGCAATGATCGATGGAGTTGTTCTCTGTCCTTCTGCGTTTTCCAATATTTTTGGAGTACCTACTTCCATTACAGCTACAGCTGAGTTAGTGGTACCCAGGTCAATACCAATGATTTTTGACATGATAGTTTAAGTTAGACTTTTAGTAGAAACTAAATTCGGAACTTAAACTGTAGATGGTGCTCGTGTTGGTTGGCTTATGAAAAAGTTAAGATTCTGGAGCGGAGAAAGAATGCTTTTGTATTCGAAGCCTGTTTTCTTCTGAGGAAGTATGGAAACTTTTGAAACCTTGCCTGGGAGTGCGAGAATCTCAGCTGCTTTGAGTGTCGGCTGGTGTCCTTCAAGAGGAGCAATATTCAAAACCTTGGCTTTGAGTTCGCCGCCTACTGATACAACGACAAAAGTCACTCGCACTAGTTTTCCTTCCTTGGTGCGCAGTACTCTATCGAAAATATGCCCTTGTGGTTGGGTTATAAGCATGGTTTCGAGGCTTTAGAGCCTTATTTATTCTAATTCTACAACAGAGGGTCGGGTGTCCGCAAGACTATCAATAATTCGTCGAATGGTGCCGTCTTTGAGTCTGTTTGCATAGATCCAAGCAACAAGGCTGGTGTCGCCGTTAGTAGGAAGAATGATATATCTTCGAGCTACATATCCTCGGTCAGCTGCGTAGGCAGTTGATACGATTGTGTTCCTGCTTTTCTCTGATCGATACTGATTGATAGATATAGCGTCTTCGTTCCAGGTCACGAGTGAGCTGGTACCGGCTTTTCTCTGGATGGACATCTCAGCCATGCCGATGCTTCTTTTGTTTTTTGAAGTGTAAACGAGTATCTCGTCTTCTGATTCGTAATAATCGTAGGTAGAAGGAATTTCGAATCGCACGTCCATGTTATCTGAAGAAACTAATTTCCAAGATGAGCTTTCGGAATCGCCTGCAGCATAGTGGTCTGCATTTTGCATGCGCGGATCTGTTCCAAGGAAATATGAAAGAGTAAGAATGAGACAGCTTACGCCGATGACGGCCGCTGCGGTCGCGACAAAATGTGCAACATCAACTGTTGAAACCTTCCGTCGCTTTTTAATGGTTCGTCTTCTTATGTTCGCCGACATGGACTTTTGGTGCTCTAATTGTTTTACCGTTTAAAGTATATCCTTTCTGCACCACCTTGAGAATTAAGTTATCCTCACCTTCCTTGTCTGTCGGTATGTATTCGATTGCCTCATCCCTGTTCGGATCGAAAGGTTGACCCAATGGATCAATCTCTTTGATGCCGTTATTTTCCAAAACTCCCTTGAGTTGGTTAGCGATATATTCCACGCCCATTCTCCAGTTCTTGTCTACTTTCTCCCAAGCTTCTTTGTTACCAAAAGCCATGTCGAAGCTACTGAGTACAGGTAGGAGTTCTTCCACGAGTCCCATGTTCGCAAACTTTCTGTATTCTGCTTGTGCTTCAGCGTCTCGCTTTCGAGCATTGGCAAATTCCGCTTTAGCTCTCTGCCATCCATCGAGATATTCTTGCTTCTCTTTCGTGCAAAGCTTGAGCTTTTCGCGGAGTTTCTTGATAGTTTCTTGCGCTGATTCTTCAGCTACAACAGAGTCATCGAGGTCGCTGGATTCGATGATGAATTCATCTGGCTGCTCGTTTTCGTCTTTTTTGTTGTCTTCGTTGTGAGATGTCATGGTATGAAAAAGTATACAGAATTTTTTGGATTTGGCAAAATATATTAACGGCCATAAAAATAAGCGCCGCAACCTGAAGGGGTTGCGGCGCGTGCAAAGTACTAACTGTTTTGTTTGTTGTGCGGCTTAGGCTGCGACACCATGTTCCGCCGAAGCGGGCTGTGCCGGGAAGAACGGCGCGAGCTTTTCGTACAGGGCCGCACTCATCTGTTGGGTCATGCCCTTGAGCGTGCGTCCGATACGGAGCAGGTCATCCTTCTCCTCGGTGACCATGAGCGTCTGCATGAATGCCTTCATGGCACTATTGCCATCAACCCTGCGCCGATCGTCGCGTTCAATTCGCGTCATTAGTTCCAGGCCATCAGCAGGTGTCTTGATTAGGCCGATGGCCCTTTCGAGGCAGTCTGAACGATGGAAATGGTAATGGTGGTTACCACTGCGGTCGTCGATTCGCTCCATCAGGTCCAGGCATTCCGAAGGTGTCTGGAATGATTGGAGTAGCGCCTTCAATGACAGGTCCGAATAGACTTGGAAGTAGAGATTACGAATTTCCGACGGATTGTTCTTGGCCCATTCGAGCCAGCGCTCGTGCACTTTTTCCGCCATCCCATTATTGCGTTCTTCGGCCACAATCTGCCATAAGCACTCGAATCGATCCCTGGTGTCCGCGAGTGTGAGCATCTGCTCGAAGCAGCGGTTTCTCAGAGCGTGGTCCTTAGATCCACGGCGGACAGTTCGGAATTCTTCGAAGGTTTTTGCTTCCTCAGGCGAGCTTGGCTTCGGCTGCTTCTTTTCGAGCAGCTTACAAATCGCCGCATGGCTCTTCTGAAGACCCTGACATGACTCATTGAGCTTTTCCAGCTCTTTGGAAGACATATCGGGCTTGATTCTTGCGAGCACCAAATCATCCAGTACGGCGCCTGCTATGGGGCTGAAAACCTTCTGATGAAGGTCGTACAGACTGTTCACAGACCTGTATGGTGGCGAGTTCTTGATGAAGGAACGCAACGTGTCTTCGTCGGGGCGGAGCGTGGTGATCGCCACCTTGAACAGCTCTTCCCTGCCGTAATATATATCGAGCGAGACGATGAGTGTCATCGCTCCCATCAGACCTTTCGCTTTCATTTTGGCCACTTGCTTCGCGAAAAGCTTTTCGAGACTTTGCCAGGCTTCCTTACGGAGGGTCCCGTGCACATCTTTCTTTTCTTTTTCGCTCACGTGCGGCGGTCGTGGGATGTTGTTGTAAACGAAGGCCGTGTCCTCGAGGGTTTTGACGCGCGTGAATGCCCAGTTAAGAACTTCCTCGGTATAGCAGCAGCTCTCGTTGAATCCTCGACCGCGGTGGTGCGCAACGATTTCCTTGACCTCGGTTACTGTCTTGGTCATGCGGATGCGCTTGATGAAGCCGGCCATGGCGAGCTCCAAATTCACGAGTTCCCCGGAAGGCATGCGTTCAAGAGCGGCGTCGAGCGCTTGAGGTTTATCGGCGCGAGCAATTTCCTTGCTCGAGAGATCCACCCAAATGCTAAGCGCCTCGCTACGCAAAGGAGAGTCTTTCTCCGCTATCCGGATGACTGCGGTGACATCCTCGATTGTGTTGAGTGGAGTTCGATAGAGTTCCATCGTTCTCCGGATGCTGTACTTCAGGCATTGGTTGCCGAAGGCGAATTCCATAGCTTCGTAATTAACAGGAAGCCTCAGGATTTGAGCGGTTTGGGCCGCTGGTTTCGTTGCTTTCGCAGGCGATTGTGTAGCTTTTTTCATGTGTCAAAACAATACAGGTCTAGCTTTAATCTACTGAAGATATGGGGGCATGTCAATTAAAAGAAAAACACCCCGTTGAGGGTGTTTTTCTGAGATAGTGAGCGTAATTCTGAGATTATCGCTTTGACCACTGTGGGCTCTTTCGGGCCTTCTTGAGACCGAACTTTCTTCGCTCCTTTGCTCGAGGATCTCGCTTGAGATGTCCTGCTGCCTTGAGAAGTTTTCGAAGCTCTATGTCGTATTCGAGAAGTGCTCGTGAGATTCCGTGCTGGACGGCTACTGCTTGTGCAGAAACTCCTCCGCCTCGGACGATCACTGAGATCTTGAATTTCTGAGTGAGCTTAGCTGTTGTGAACGGCTGAGCAACAATCATCTGAAGTTCCTTTGTAGGAAAATATGATGCGAGTTCCCTGTCGTTGATTGAAAAAGATGTCTTTGCTCCAGGAGTGATTCGGACACGCGCAGTTGCTGTCTTTCGTCGTCCTACTGCTGCAAAGTATTTGTCTTGTGTAGGTGTCATATCTATTCAGTGATAGTTAAGTTTTTCATGATCTTGTTCCGGAGACTGTTTGGAGGAAGCATTCGGTACACAGCTCGCTTGAAAGCCTCAGAGTATCCCTTTCGGTCAATGAGTGCTCCAAGCTTCTCAGTGTTGAGACCACCTCGGAAACCTGTGAAGGTAACGTACTCCTTGTCATCTTTCTTCTTGGCGTCGATTTCAGCCTTTGAAGTATTTATGATGATGACTTTGACGTTCTCTACCTTGTTCTTAGCGAAGGTAACTTTGTCCTTGCCCATGAGAATCTTAGCAGCTTCGCTAGCTACTCGTCCCATCTTCTTTCCTGTTGCATCTATAGTGTGAGTCGTCATGGTTTTATACAAATTCAATTACTGCCATATCAGCCCCGTCGATCTTTCGCTTTGGAAGCTTTGTGATTCGGGTATAGCCTCCCTGTCGATCCTTATACTTAGGAGCGATTGTCTCCATGAGGATTTTTGCCTCCTTCACGCCACTTAGTCGTGAAATCGCGAGACGTCGTGTTGCGACATCCCCTGCCTTTGCCTTTGTTACAAGCTTCTCGATGTGAGGTCGTAGAGCCTTTGCCTTAGTAACTGTCGTCGTAATTCTCTCATGAATAATAAGAGATCTTAGAAGAGACTTAATAAGAGCATTTCGCTGTCCGCGTTCTCGTCCGAATTTTTTTACGTTTGAATGGTGTCGCATGTTATCTTTCTGGTTGGCTTACTTCAGCGTGATGCCGTATCCGCTCAATACTTTCTTAATTTCCTGCATACCCTTGCTACCAAGACCGTCGATCTCGAGGATATCAGCTTCCTTCTTTCGCGCAAGTCCTCCGATTGTTCGGATGTTAGCGTTTGAAAGAGCCTTGACTGTTCTTGGAGAAAGTCCGATTGAGTCGATTCTTGTTTTCAAGAATTCAACATCAAGTTCCTTGTCGTCATCGCCGAGTGATTCTTCAGCAACATCAACTACAGGAGCTTCCTCAACCTTCTCTTCGAATCCTACGATCGCTTTGAGCTGATCGATCATGACTCGGATAGAATATTCAAGAGCTTCCTTAGGAGTAAGAGTTCCGTCTGTTTCGATAGTCATTCGAACTCGGTTGAAGTCTGTTCGGTTGCCTACTCGCATGTTCTCTACTTCGTAGTTAACTCGTCGGATAGGTGTGAAAATAGCATCAAGAGCGATTGCTCCGATGTCTACTCGGTCCTTCTGGATAACTTCCTTAGCAACGTATCCAAGACCCTTTTCAACCTTCATCTCGATTGAGAGTTCAGCTGCTTTCTCTGTAAGGTCCGCGATATGGAGTTCTGGGTTAAGGATTTCAACCTGTCCTGGGATTTCGATGTCTCCAGCAGTTACGTTCTTGATTCCCTTTGCTTTGATAACAATTGTCTGAGCCTCATCTGTGATGATCTTGATTCGTACCTTCTTGAGGTTAAGAAGGATTGAGATGACATCTTCCTTGATGCCAGCAATGCTTGAGAATTCGTGTTCTACTCCTCCGATTTTTACTTCAGTAATAGCTGCACCAGGAATAGATGACAGGATGATTCGTCGGAGAGAGTTACCTAGTGTATGACCGTAGCCTGGATAGAGACCGTCGATCTCGTACACGCCCAAAAAACCTTCTTCTTTGATGATTTTTGGCTTCGATGGAAGCATCACTTTGTTGTCAGACATGGACATTGCTATTTATGTATTAAATAAATTGAAGGACTTTGAAAAAACACTATACCATTATCTGCTATAAAACTCAAGGACAGATGCTGGGTTAAAGAGGAGTTCCGTAAGCTCAGCTCGCGGAATACCATCGATAACAGCTTCTTTTTTCTCAGGATTCACCTTGATCCATGCAGGCACTTTGGCAGTTTTCAACTTCTCCTCAATTCCGGCAAATAGGACCTTTTTCTTGCTACCCTCACGGATAGAAATTACGTCGCCTACGCTTACCTGATATGAAGGAACATTGAGAGCTTTACCGTTAACGAGGAAGTGGCCGTGAGATACCATCTGTCGAGCCTGTGCTCGAACTGATGAGAAACCTGCCTTTAGAACCGCGTTATCAAGTCGGCTTTCGAGAATAGAGATGAGAAGGTCAACAGAGTTACCCTTTCGAGCCATAGCCTTCTTAACATACTTTCCGAACTGAGTGCTTGTTACACCGTAGGTCATTCGCGCCTTCTGCTTCTCCATCATGCCTAGACCGTAGTCTGTCTTAGCGCGTCCCCTCTTCGGAGTCTTTCGCATCGCTCGCATTGCATACTTCTGTGTCTGAGTCTTCTCAAACACCGGAGCACCAAGTCGTCGTACAATTTTATATCGTGGTCCTATTTTCATAATATTTATTACTCCTGATTATACTCGCCGTGGCTTCTTAGCCTTAGGTCCGTTAAATGGCACTGGAGTCTCGTCGATGATTGACGTGATTGTTACTCCCTTAGAAATGAATCCTCGGATAGCTGACTCTCGTCCTGATCCTACTCCCTTTACTACAACTGAGACTTCCTTGAGGCCTAGGAGTGCTGCTTTGACCGCGAGCGTCTCGCCTACCTTTGCTGCTGCGAAAGGAGTTCCCTTCTTTGCGCCCTTGAATCCAAGTGCACCACATGATGAGGCCATGATAGCATCACCTCGTGCGTCCGTAAGGAGCACTTTGGTGTTGTTATATGTTGACTGCACATGCAAAATGCCAATCTCAACTCGTTTTTTCGATGAGGTCTGCTGAGGCGCTTTAGCACCGTCCGCTTTCTTTTCTCCTTCTGTTGTTACGATTCGCTTTTTTCCCATATTACATTAATTACTTCTTTTCTTCTTTCTTTCGTCCTGAACCCATGGTCTTTCGCTGGTTTCCTCGAAGCGTTCGGGAATTCGTCTTCGTTCTCTGGCCCCTGCTTGGGAGCTTTCGAGCGTGTCGCATGCCCCTATATGCTTTGATGTCCTTCAATCGTTTGATGTTTGAAGCAGTCTCTCGCTTGAGGTCTCCCTCGATCTTGAAAGCTTCGACAGTCTTTCGGATCTCGTTCTCTTGCTCAACGCTCAAGTCCTTTGCTTTGACGGCGTGGCCTACCTTTGCTTTATCCAAAATGTACTGAGCTCGTGATCGTCCTACTCCATAGAGTGTCGTGAGGGCGATTTCAAGTCTTTTGTCTTCAGGGATTGTTATACCGAGTATTCGCATGGTGACGTTGTAATAAAATTTATTTAAATATCGTTATATTAACCTTGTCGCTGCTTATGGCGAGGATTTCCTTTGCACACCACATAAACATAGCCCTTTCGTCGGACTACTGAACATTTTGCGCACATCTTTTTAACTGATGCTCGAACTTTCATATTGCTTATGCGTGCTATAAGTGAATTATAATGTCGAATTAAAATCTCCTCGTGATTCTTGCTCTTCCTCCATATGGATCAAGATCAAGTTCCACCTTATCACCAATAAGGACTCGAATGCGATTCATTCTCATCTTTCCGGCGAGATATGCGAGTATGATTTCCTCGCTCCCGTCGAGCTTTACTCGGAATAACGTATCAGGCAACGCTTCGGTTACGACTCCGGATGCTGGTTTTGCCTTTTTTTGAGTGTCCATTACGTTATCTACAGGTGGAAGCATATTAGCAGAAACCTCTACTTAAAGTCAATAGTATCTATTGAGATACGGTCAGCTTTCTTCGGGAAATGATCGATCCAGAATGGCGTAACGCTCACATTGGCATTTCCTACCCCCTTATAATTGCTGAAAATACTCTTGCTTTCATCCAAGGTTAGACCTGTAAGGGTTTTCTTAAGATCCTCCGCAGGTACCAATCCAACCATGTACATAGTTCCCTTGAGCTGGAAGGTCATGTTTGTGTCTTTGGCTGCTGAGAACTCCTTCTTGTTTATGAGGGTAAATTCAAGGCTATCAAGTCCCTGTGGAGAATAGTATTCCTTAGGGAAACGCTCTGATTCCTTAGATAGGAGCTTGTTTACGAGAGAATCAATGCTCAAGATAGAGCCGTAGATTGTTCCTGTTTGCGTCATCTGACCTTTACCACCCTCGTTTGTGGTTACTTCAGGCTTATCGTAGCTGATGACATGTGTTCCTGGATATGCAATGAAGCCCTGTGGTATTCGGCTGGTATATTCCTGCATGAGCTTTGCTTCTATTTCCTTTCGAAGCATTTGTTCGGTAGAGCTTGCGACTTCAGGTGCGACAGTGAGCTTTCGGCCAACAAATCCTCCAGTTATGTCTGACTTCAGTCTTCCATAGATAGTTTTTGCCTTTGGAGTATCCTCAAAAGCAACAATCGTAAAGTCTCCCGTAAGATCGGTGAGTTTTGAATTGTAGATATCACCATACTGATCAGCCGTAATTCCTACCTCCAATGATCCTGGAGTTATTTTTGTACCAACCTTCTTGTATCCAGGAATGGTTACGTTCGTGTCGATTCGGTAGATAAGTCCTTTTGTGTTTTGGAGTCGTGTTCCAGCAACAAGCTTCTGAGCCTCTGCGCTGAAGCTGTTATAAAGCACTGCTCGGCCCTTTGCCTTCACTTGTACAATGTCTCCTGGTGTCGCCACAACGTCCTGTGTGGCTGTGTTAGAGAGAGAAAGTACTTCATAAGGTAGCTCGCTTAGGAGTTTAGGGTCCTTCTTGGCAGTCATGATCGTATCAACCTGCACAATTTGCCTTTTCGGTGTGATTTTCACTGATGCATATGAGAAAACGCTCATAAGTCCTGCTGCAACGGCCAATAGGATGAGGACAATTCCAACAAAATATATGACTCTTCGAGATGAAGATCGTTTCTCTGTTCGTACTACTGGCGGTTCACTACCGAATTCCTCCTGGCGCCTAATATACTCACGGTTCTGTTGAGGCTGAGGTGGAGGCGTCATTGGCATTGGGCGTATTGGAGCTCGCCTTACTTCCGGTCTCGCTTCTGGTCTTGGCGCTGGTTCAGGTACTTCAGAACGTATCTCATGACGAGGTTCCATTCTCGGCTCAGGGCGGAGAGTTTCTCGAGCTGGGGCTGCGGGCTGGCCGGACAAGTCAGTCCTTGTGATGGACCGGATGCTTTTTTTAGGAACGACGTCTTGTAGAATTTTTTTAGGCATTGCTTTGGGGAGTAGGATTAACTTAACAAATGTTCAAGTGATCGGACATGGAGATACATTCTATCAGAAACAGTGCCACAACTGGAAGAGCTTGCGACATCTTCTTTGGCCGAACTCACATCGGGCGTGATAATTGTGAATTCCATACCTCCTCCATGAATCTTTTCGGCCGCATTTTTGAGGGATGTTAGGAAAATATCCTGCGCCTCTGTACCGATATGGAACCACGTGCGCGGGATAGTTGTTGATTGCTCAATAGTTTTGAACGTATCAACGCAGAGAGATTCCCAAGCCTTAATGACATTGTCCATGTAATGCGATATCTTGCCATCTATCTTGATATCACTCTGCTGGTGGCCGGTTTTGAGGTAAATATAGGCATTATGAGTTGGTAGCTGGAGTTTTCTTGCGATTTTGCGCGCAATCGTATGGCTTCCACAAGGAAACGAAGCGATATTCACGCAGGAACCGTTTTTGATGATGATGATGTCAGTGAGTTCACCGAGTGTTCTGATGAGAACGTATTCATTCATAGAATGATAAATATCCCGTAGCGATGTGTATTCAAGGAGTACTGATGAGTGTACGTATTCCTTGTATCCATGCATAAACTTATCAAGCACGACTTTGATTTGTTCAAGAAAAAATGAAGATGTAATGCTTGTTACAAAAGAAACCGATAAGTTGGTTACCGATACGGATTCGATATTCTTGATGGAGTAGCCGTTGCATTGAATGTCGAGCACCTTCTGTTCGAAAAATGTGACGTCATATGTAGACTGATCGGCTTCACTGCTTTTCTTGTATTCGTCTTCGAGTACTTTTTTCTGGTCTGCAAGCACGCGATCAATCTCCTTTTTGCCCACATCAGTAGGTTTGTCGTAGTGAAGGGTTACAGTTTTTGACTGTGACATGCACCATGGCGGCGCCAAGAGCAAATGTGTTGATCGTACTTTCCTTCTAACACCGTCAGCATGATTGAGCTTCGGCAAATTGACCATAATGAGCGTATTTACCACGGATTCGAGCGACGCGAGCATGGCTTTGGTAAGAAATTTGGAGTCGGTAAGCTTCCTGAACGCAATGTCGTCCTTCTGGTACGCCATAATCATCGGCTTGCCGTCATTAGAAAATGAAACTAGTGCGCCGGAGACGTTCTCGCTTTGGATATCAAGAATGAGTGTCAATTCTTCTTTTGGGTGCGAGAAGAAGCGGGTAAAATTCATACGACAAATTATACCACGCTGGATTGCCTTAATTTGTCTAAATTTTGTGGAAAAGAAAGAAGCTCCAGTACCTTGTGGTCTGGAGCTTCGAAAGATATGGCCCTCGTCGAATGGTGGTTATTCCGAGGTAAGCAGTCGGCGATTGAGACGTGCCGCAGCATCTGCGGTGGCCTTGTCAGCGCGCGTAAAGGTGTGTGCGAAGTTTTCGGCAGTGTCTCCTCCTCGATCGGAAGGTGACTGTGTGGAAGCAAACGGGAATGGCATGCTTCCGACTGCGAATCCTTGATTGTGTCCAACTGTGTTGGCTGTGCCGGGCTGGTGCAACATATGCTTGGTGTTCATGGTCTGCAAAAATAGTACTACAAGCTTTTAGAGCTTGCAATGAGCTCCTGTTGATTACCAGATTTTTATTAACTTAAAATGAAGAATTATTCTAGAACAGCTTTGATTCTTCGAATTCCTGCAGCGGCAGCTTCTTCCTTGGAGATCTTAAACTTTCCTAGGTTGCCTGTGTTTTCAACGTGAGGTCCTCCGCAGAATTCCTTTGAGAATGCTGTGTCGATTGAGGTTCCTATGAAATAGACGCTTACTTCGTCTCCATACTTCTCACCGAAGAAATGCAGCGCACCAGTCGCGACAGCTTGGTCCTTTGGAAGAACAACTCTTTGTACTGGAAGTGCTGCTTTGATTTGTTCGTTGACGATGTCTTCTACTTTTTTCTTTTCCTCGTCAGTCATTTTCTGAGTATGAGAAAAGTCGAAGCGAAGTCGCTCTGGGGTAATGTTTGATCCACGCTGCTCAACATGCGTTCCGAGTACTTCTCGAAGTGCTTTGTGGAGAAGGTGTGTTGCTGTGTGGTACTGAAGAGATTTCTCTGATGTGTCTGCGAGTCCTCCTTTGAATTTTTGTTCTGATCCTGAGCGTGATGCGTCCTGATGTTTCTTAAATTCTTCTTTGAAACTTTCGTTGTCCACAGTCTTACCCTTCTCTTTTGCAAGCTCCACAGTTATCTCCAACGGGAATCCGTATGTTGAGAAAAGAATGAATGCATCTTTGCCTGAAATAGCTTCAGCTGACGTTGTAGAAATTTTCTCAAATTCCTTAAGGCCGTGCTCAAGAGTCTTTCGGAACCTCTCTTCTTCATGCTTTATTTCATCAATAATAGAAAGCTTATTTGCGTATATTTCTGGATATGAAGTTTTGTAGTATTCAACAATAGGTTCAACAGACAAGAACAGCCCGCCATCTTTGATGCCAAGCTTGTCCCAGTATCGCACTGCCCTTCTGATCAATCGTCGAACGAAATATCCTTGGTCTGAGTTGGATGGAAGGACGCCATCACCAATGAGGAATGCAGCTGCTCGGAGATGGTCTGCAACGATTCTAAAGGCTGCCGTATAGGCTGCATCGTCATATTTTTTGCCTGAAAGCTTCTCCATTGAAGCAATCAAATCTTTGAAAACATCGATTCTTATAATGTCAGCGAGATTCTGTGAGGCCATGGCAATACGCTCAAGTCCTCCTCCGAAGTCTACGTTTCGTTGTGGAAGTTTTGAAAATGTTCCGTCAGGATTCTTTTTATACTCCATGAAAACAGAGTTGCCGATCTCAAGAAATCGTCCACAGTCGCAGTTTGGATGGCAGTGCTTGCCGAACTTCGGGTCATGCTCAACATGTGTGAACTCATAGAACATTTCTGAGTCTGGTCCTCCAGGCTCATTAGCAGGCATGTTTGAAGGTACGCCTGTTCGTGACCACCAGTTTTTCTTGGCGTCGTAATAGAAAATCCTTCCACCCTGCATTCCTACTTCACCTCCTCGAGCTTCAGTTATTATCTCAACATCCTTCGCGTCGATTCCTTTGTCAGCAAAAAGTTTTTTCCAAAGCGCTACTGATTCAGTGTCGCGAGGAATGTTGTTGGATTCGTCACCTGCAAAAACTGTTACATAGAGTCGTGCTGGATCAATACCTGCCTCTTCGGTAAGGAATGAGAAAATCCACGGAAGCTGTTCTTCCTTGAAGTATGTTCCAAGCGACCAGTTACCAAGCATTTCAAAAAATGTTGTGTGTCGGTTGTCTCCAATATCATCGATGTCTCCTGATCGGAAACATCTCTGAGAGTTAACAAGCTTTCCTCCCTGCGGATGCTTTTGTCCGAGAAGGTATGGCACAAGTGGCTGCATACCCGAACCTGTAAATAGTGTTGTCGGGTCGTTTTCGGGAACAAGCCTCGCCGAAGGAATCTCGGTGTGGCCGTGCTTCTTGTAAAACTCAAGATATTTGGTGCGTACTTCGTGCAGGGTCATATGTTTAATGTGAATGTGCTAATTCTACACATTTTCTGAAAAAAGCAAAAAGAGTTTTGACATTCATTAGTAAAAGTTGCATCCTATACAATAGAATTTGAAGATCAAGTATGAGTGACGCATGGATGGTCCGTGGAGCGGAACGACAACGTGTTCTTGGTGAACTTATGCGCGAACTCTTCAAAGTTGAAGAGGAGTATGATCGATTCAATGTTGATTTCTTGGTGGCTAGCGCCCTTCTCGTTGAACTTCGTTTCAGGCAGATGGGCGGTACTCCGCTTGTTCACAGAGATGATGTGGGTGTGGTGTTCGTTATGAAAAAAGTACTGCCCACCATTCTTCAATTCGCACGTACTCCTGAAGAAGAAGTCGTGATGATCGCTGACTTCGCCAAAGAAGTACAAAGCTCTGCATTCAGCGATTTTTACGCGAAGCTGCAGAGGCAAGAAATAATGGAGCCCCGCAAAGTTTTCGGCGCTGAGTCGGCCTGACACGGGCCTGAACTAACTTCAAGTAGTATTCACACAGTTTTGTGCACTCCTCAAGGGAAACCTGGAGGAGTGTTTTCGTTTGAACTTCAGATAATTTCAATCCTTGACTTATGTCTCAATTCGACTAGTTTTAAGAACAGACATTTGAAAATCTATGAAGAGCAAACATGCTTCAGCTAAGAAGTTCCTACAATCTATGCAGCGGCTTGAACCGCTTGATTTATCCAAACACACTACCATCGGCCAACTCGTTGACGGCATGAGTCGGACGGCTTTCGGCGGACGAATGTTGGGAGACGTGAGCGCGACGCTTACTAAATGGGTGAAGGAGCCTCAAAAGCCCTGTGTCATCTACGACGGTCCTACCGTCAATAATCGGATGTATGAAGCACTAGCGTATGCGCGACATCACCGGGGGTGGTTTTATGCAATCCTTTCGAGTGAGGACTACTGCCGGTATCGCATAGCTATCGGCGACCGCCCTGTTCTTGTTGTTGGGAATTACTCCTCGTATTACGAAGAGCTCCTCCACGAAGAGTTGGGTCCGGAGGTGATCTTTATTAACTCCGAGGGCAGGTGTCGGCCTGGTCAAATCCAGGACGGCTACTTCCCTAACGTGATTTTCGCAGATCCTGCGTTTATCATTCCGCTCATCTTTCGCGTTCTCGATGAACGCCTGAAGTTAAGTGTGCCGCGGACGGTTTTTCAGGCAATTGAAGAAGTCGCTAACTATGGCGACACTGGACAGCAGGTTCGTCATGCGGTGCATACGTGGGAGGTAATGCAACGCGATCCAGGCTGCACGGTCTTCATGACACTCTCGGGTGCCATGACAGTTGCACAGCTCTCGCTGCTCATCTGCGACATGCTTGAGAAAAATCGCGTTGATTGTATTGCTTCGACGGGTGCCTTGATGGCACACGGTCTCATTGCTGGCACAGGCTTGGCGCATTACAAGTATGATCCCAAGTTCGACGACGGAATGCTTGCCAAGCTCGGCATGAATCGTGTCACTGACACGCTTGAGCCCGAGACCAACTTCGATCATATTGATGAGGTTTTGAACGCAGTGCTGTCGGACCTCGACGGGAAAAACCATTCCCCTGCACGGCTCCATAGCGAGATCGGCAAGTACCTTGCCTATCACCCGAAGTATGGGAAATGCAGAGGCATCCTCAAGGCCGCTTACAAAAAGGGTGTGCCCGTAATGGTGCCGGCATTCCATGATTCCGAGCTCGGCAACGATCATATGACGCATAACATGCTCCGTGCCCTGCGCGGCAAGGAACAGTTCGTTATGAATCAGGAGCTCGATACGCAAAAGCTCTTGAAAATGTTTACCGGCGCCAAGCGCCTGGGCATCATCTCGATTGGTGGCGGCATTCCCCGCAACCACATCCAGAACCTTGCTCCTCTCACCGAGATCATCAACGCCCGCAAGGCAGCGAAGCTCCCGGTGAAGAAATTCATGTACGGCTGCCGCATTGATCCGCAGTTGCCCTGGCACGGTGGCATGGGCGGATGCACGTATGAGGAAAACATGTCGTGGCGCAAGTTTTTCCTCAAGGCTACAACGGCTCAGCTCAAGATGGACGCCACTATCGTCTGGCCACTGATTCAAAAGGCGCTCGACGAGCGGCTGGCTGTCAGATAGGCTTTTGCCCATAGAACCTTACGCGAAAAGCGAACACCGAGGTGTTCGCTTTTTCTTTTGATGATTTATTTGTTTCTTTTCTCAACCAACTCTGCTAGATAGTCCACCTTCTTTTCTATTGCCTTCAATCCTTCTTTGAAAAACTTTGGATCTGAAGTGTCGATACCAATTGCTTTGAACATTTGATAAGGCGACATGCTTCCTCCAGCCTTGAGGAATGTCTCAACTTTTTTCATGTATGTTTTGTCTTTGACGCAGCGTGCGTGAAGCGTAGAGCTTATGAGAGAGCCGTATGTATACGAATATACATAGAAATATCTTCGCAATTGGCTGACAACCACATAGAGATATCCGTCATCCGGCTTAAGTTCAAAACGAGGTCCTAAATATGCCGACATATGTTTGTTTACAATCGCACAAATTTCCTCGTTTGAAGCAGCGCCTTTTTCTCTAATGAGATTGTGAAGCTCAAGTTCAAAATTGAAGAATGCTGTCTGCCGAAATACTGTTGCAATTTCGTCATTCAATCTGTTGTGAAGGAGAATAATTTTTTGCTCGTCGTCAGCGGTTTCAAGAAGTTTGTCGAATACGAAGTTCTCAAAAAACGTGCTGGCCACTTCAGCTACAGATATAGTATGACCTTCATAAATAGGCGGCTGCCCTTTGCTAAGTTCTGAATGGTAAGCGTGTCCCATTTCATGTGCCAAGGTAAGAACAGATCTGAGTTCATTGTTGTGATTTAGCAGTATATACGTAGGTAATCCAAGATTTGGCCAGCAAAAACCACCCGTGGTTTTACCCTTGGCTGGATACACATCAATTTGACCATCTCGTAGCATTCTTTGTAGAGTTTCATTGTAGTAGCTTCCGAGATCTTTGAAAGATTCCTCAATAATTTCTATTGTTTTCTCGAAAGAAAAATCATATTTCTTTCCAGTGATATTCACTGCACGATCGGAATACATGAGTTTTTCAAGACCGAGAAGCTTCGATTTAATATCGGAAAACTTATGGGAAATTTTGTAGTTTTCCGCAACGGTATTAATCATACCAATAACTGTTTTCTCGTCGTTTTGGTAGTCGAGAAGCGTGCTTGAGTAAGGCCGCTTGTATCCCTTAAGCTCGTCAGTAATTTTTTTAACTGTATATACAGCATTGATTTCGCTTTCCGCAAAGAAAGCCATGCTCTTAATCTTTGCAACAATGGCATCATGCAGCATTCGCCTCTCTTCAGTAGGGGCGGCATTGATCATGTTGAGAGCTTTGCCGATCGGTAGATGTTCTCCCTTGTGCTCGATTTCAAGGCTGGTGAAAGCTTTCTCTTGGCCCATGGTCCACATTTCCTTTGCAGGAAGCGTCATTAAGTTTATTATTTTTTCTTCTGCCTCTGAAAGCGTGTAAGCGCCTCTCTTAAAGATATTCTCAAGGAAATATTTATATTTTGAGAGTTTCTTTGACTTGAGGAATTTTGATTGAAGCTGTTTGGGTAGCTTGGAAATTCTAAGTTCAAAAAAGATTATCTTATTGATGAGATTTGTGAATTCGTTGGCAAGCGATGCGAGAAGGGCTTGATATTCTGCTTTGCCGCTATTTGTGTTCGTAAGAAGGTAAGCATAAATCAAAGGCTTCGGGCTTGCTGCTATGCTAAAAAGTTCCTCGTAGTTTTTTAAAGCCTTCTCGAGAGCGCTGTCGTTTTTGAGGAAATTAGCTTTGCTGTATTTTTTCTCAAATTTCTCAATGACTGACTTATATTTTTTGAGTTCAGCTTTGATCTTGGGATCTGAGGGTGAAGAATAAAATACAGATAAGTCCCATTCGGTTTTGTAGTTCTGGGTTGTCATGAGGGTTATATAAATTGCTTAAGTACCTGAAAATCTTTCTTGAGTGTGCCTTTGAGAGCCTGGTTATAGATGGCTGCTGCGGGATGATAGAGCGGAACGATGGTAACTGGCCCATAGCTTGCTTGGGCTTTATACACCTTACCATGAGCTTTGCTAATAGGTTCAAGCTCAAGCTCCATCTTGAACTTATTCATAATGTAATTCATCGAATAGCGGCCTAGGGTGGCAATTACTTTGGGTTGGAGTATTTTAATCTGCCGATCCAGGAAGGGTCCATAGATTTCAATCTCTTCTGGCAAAGGATCACGATTCTCGGGTGGTCGATCTTTGACGATGTTTGTAATATAAACATCGCTGCGCGGGATGCCTACAGAAGCAAGAAGTTCATCGAGAATCTTCCCTGCTGCTCCACAGAAAGGTTTGCCTGTCTTGGCTTCATTTTTTCCTGGAGCTTCCCCGACAAAGACAATATTGGCATCAGGATTTCCATCACCGATGACTGGAAAATAATTGTTTTCAGTACGGTATGCATAGAGCGGCGACGCTTTGAGAGCCATGACCTGGTCTTCGATTTTTTTGAGCTGGTCTGTTTTCGTCATGGCGTGAATGAAACGAAGGATTATACGCTTGGGCAAAGATATCTCGACTCCTCAAGAACCTCGCTGGCAGATTCGCCGGTGATACCTATTGATTTGAGAACCTCAGGATCTTGTCTAAGGGTGTTGCAGAGTACTGTGCCCTTGGTCATCAATTCCTGCTTGTGGTGGTCAGTAAGTGACGTGAGGGATGTTATAGGATGCAAGCCGCTATCGTCGATCATCTTGAGGAGGCTCGCTCGTTCTGGATAGTTCCAACCAATCATTGGAATGTTCTGGCACATAGCGTATTTGACCGCGCTCTCAGTAAACTTGGTATTGGTAATGAGCCAACCTTCGTCGAGCTCTCGCTCAACACCGCCGAATGAGAATTTGATTCCTTTGAGGTCGTCGTATCGTGCCTTCACATAGAGAGCGACTTTGAGGTCAGACTTCATTCCGTATTGATTGTGGAACTTAGCTTCAATCATGACGAGATGATCAGGTTTGTAGGCAATGATGTCGATCTCATGCTCTACGCACTTTCCTTTCACAACTTGATCGATAAGTACGCTGTAACCCTTTTTCTTGAAGATTTCCCCAATGAATTTTTCAAATGGGAAACCTGAGGGGCCAAGGGCCATGAGTGATCTGCGCAATGAATAATTTGTGGCGAGCGGTCGTTGGAGTGATCGCAAAATCTCGAAGGCTCTTCGGTAGATGTCGTGCGTGTTCATTCCATCGCGAAGTTCAGCTGCGATTTTTTGGACCACGTCCTCTGCTAATTGGTTGGATGCTCCTGAGCGGATGAGGGATGTTCGAAGCTTAATCGGGTTAAAGATTTCTTTCGTTCCATCAACCTTAACAATATAAATCTCGTTCATGCCTGCTATTGTAGCAATAAAGCAAAGCCCTGAGAATAGTTTTACTCGATAATTCCTCCACCCAAGCAAATATCGCCGTCGTAGATAACAAGAGATTGCCCTGGCGCAAGATAGTCCTGAGGAGCGTCGAATTCAAAGCAGTCATTGCTCGCCACACTAATAGGTGTGAGTGGCTGGCGATATCGCGCTCTGGCGGTGAGTGCGAGGCCGGGTTCTGGGCTGTGTCCTAGCGTCCAATTTTCATGAGAGATACAAAGTGTTTTTGCGGAGGCAGGATGCTCGCTTGAATTCTTGTGTGAAACCGTAACAGTGTTGGCTTCGACGTTCTTTGAAATGATGTAGCTAGGCTCGTCGTTTGGAGTCTTCTTGTCGATTGTAAAACCGTGACGCTCTCCTATCGTAAGGAAAATAGCTCCATTGTGG
This sequence comes from Patescibacteria group bacterium, assembly GCA_040387635.1. GTDB lineage: Bacteria > Patescibacteriota > Minisyncoccia > Phycocordibacterales > PALSA-1337 > JAZKDJ01. The sequence goes on along the minus strand of JAZKDJ010000001.1, from coordinate 15,987 downwards.
TGGCCGATTACCTCTCCGGCTTCGTTGAGGACGTTTCCTGGTTGCGCGGTAATGTAATGTGAAAGAAAATCCTTCATGTCGATATTACCAATGAAGCAAATTCCTTGGCTGTCTTTCTTCGTTGCTGTAGGAAGTCCGAACTGCTCTGCTAGTTTCCTAACTTTAGGCTTTTCAATATCACCAACTGGAAACAGTGTTCGAGAAAGATGCTCCTGTGTGAGTGTCCATAGGAAGTATGACTGGTCTTTGTTTTTGTCTCGTCCGGTTTTGAGCATGTAGAGTCCGTCTTTTTGTTCAACGCGCGCGTAATGTCCTGTTGCAACATAGTCAGCACCTTGCGCTATTGCCCATGAGAAAAATCCACCGAACTTCACATACTTGTTGCACATGACGTCGGGGTTTGGAGTTCTGCCTAGTTTGTACTCGTTGATCATATAATCAACAACTTCCTGCTTGTATGTATCCTCGAGATCGAGGGTCATGAAAGGAATCTTTAGTTTGGCACATACTCGCATCGCATCTCTCCTGTCGTCCTTCCATGTACATTCAATCCAGTCAGGCTGCCATACCTTGATGAAAACTCCAGTCACGTCGAAGCCGCGCTCCTTTAGGAGCGCGGCCGATACTGAGCTATCTACCCCACCGCTCATACCGACGTATACCTTAGGTTTTTCTGATTTCTTTTGGAATATTAGTCCCACAATTCCCCTATCTTGCACTATTTTAAATACTTCGCAATATTGGCCGTGTGATCTTCGAAACTCGTAGCATAATGGAAATTTCCATCTTCATCTGAGAGGTAGTACCAGTAAGGATTTGGCTTCGGATTGATGGCTGCCTGGATGGATTCAAGACCTGGGTTTGTGATTGGTTTCGGTGTGAGGCCTGTTGTTGCATACGTCGATGTAGCCACGTCTACCTGGAGCGGCATGTCATCCTTGAGTCTTTTCCAGAGCACGTCTGAGATCATTCGCTTAGACTCCGGAGATTTTCCTTCTTCTTCGATAATCGCAGCCATGATGAGTACCTCGCTCAACGGTTTTCCAAATTGCTTGATGCCAGGTTCAAGAGGCTTCATCTTTTCATTAAAGTTCTTTCGTAGAATATCGATGATCACATCTTCAGAGCTGTAAGGTGACAGGTGGTATGTGTCAGGAAAAAGATATCCTTCAAGCTCCATAGTTCCAGTCAGGAATTCTTCTTTGCTAAAGTTAACGATTCTCTTCTCGAGGATGGCTGCAATCTCTGCATTGTTAGATCCTTCTGGAATAGTAACTTTGACGTATGGTTCACTTCCACCAGTCTTAGTCATCTTCTCCGCCATTGAGAACATGTTGGTTGGCTTGTCGAAGACGTAGATACCTGCGATCACACCTTTGTCCTTGTCAGTGAACCGTGCGTATATAGAAAAAAGTAAATCAGAATGAATAAAACCGGCCGCCTGAAGGTTGGCTGCTGCTCTCTTGATGCTGTCACCTTTGTTAACAAGGAATGGCGTGTCCTTAGGAAAATGCCGCGGAGGCATCACTGCCCAAGTGAATGCCAACAGAGCGAGGATGATAATGAAAAATATCCCCGCAGACGTGGACAGTCTGGGTCTCGATTTCGGGAGGCTCGGTTCTATATGATTGCTCGGTTCCATAGGATGTCTGTAAAAATGTTATATCGGAAGGTTTGGCGGTGCGTCCACTTTCTTGGAGCCAATACGAGACAATGTCGGTGTCGGCGCAACTTGTCCTGGGAAGTGGTAAATAGTTGCCAGCTCCTCGGAGTTGAGAACGAATGGCTTGCTCTCGAAAGGAGGAAAGAAATAAGAACGTCGCTTCATGGCCTGGAGGAGTTGATCTCGCTGTCGGTTCTGGCGAATCTCCTTGAAGTCCTGCCATGGATAATCGAACTTCAGAACCCACTTCTTTCCGTTAGGTTTGAATCCATTGAGGTGTTCTGAGCTGAACTGTTTGAAGCTTCCCAAGATTGTTGGAATTTGACCCGGAGTGAAGTTTTCTTTTTTGGCTACATAGATAAATCTAATACCAACATCAAATCCTTGCTTGGTGATGCTTCTCTCGAGAGCTTTGATGATATCTTGTTCGCCGGGGCTTAGTTCTGGCTTGATGTGCTTGTTATCATCAAATGTTCCTACGAGCTTAGTCTTAGGATCTCGGATCATGATCTTGTTCACTTCCGCCATGGCATCATCTTTCCATTTGTCAGTTGTCTTGAAGAAGAATCCAGGCTTGGTTTGTTCCGCCTTATGCGCACGTACGAGAATATGTATCCAGATTTGCTGGTTCTGTCCCACAGTACCCAAAGCTTCAATCATAGGTGCCATAGGATCCACTTTGAATTCCTCCTTAGGATCTTTGTCGAGACCGTAATCAACATACGTCTTGATTGGATACGGGTCAGGCTTTGTAAGTGTGAATTCTCCGCCCCATACAGCAATCTCCTTTGGCTCCCAGTGCACTGAACGTGTGTAATCGTCTACATCGTGAATTTCAATTCCAGGAAACTGCGAGTAGAGGCTCGCAGTTATGAATGTCTTCCATGATGCTCTTGTCCAAATGAAGAATCGCACTTGTCCCTCGATAGAAACTAATTCCAAAGAGAACCATGTTCGAGTTTTTCCAAGCCAATATTTATCGTACCAAGTACTCTCACCGCTAGTCTGATGGAGTGACATAAGGAAAAGTTCCATAGCAGCAGGACTTTTGACAGTTTCTTTTGGAAGCTTCATTTCGATCACTGCGTACTTCTCCTTAAAGAAAAATTTAGCCCTGACGAATCGCACCCATATAGGGAAAAACAATCCTGCGAGCGCCAAGCACACGATGATGGGAGAGATAGTAAGGAGGATATTGAAGAGTGTGAAGGCAATGTTCCCAGGCTCAATTGTTGGGACGTAGATATACGACAGAAAGTCTAAGGGCTCGTTCATGGAAAACATTATACCTCATGTTCCGAATACGAAAAACACCCCTTTTTCTTTTTGGGGTGCTTTCCGGGGATATGTATTCCTTATTATTTCGCTGTAGCCAATTCTTCTGACATTGAGTATCTTCCGTCTCTGTCTTTCCTGAAGAACTTGTGGTTCTGAAGGTTTACGAGGATAGTGTTTTCCTTAACGTATCGTTCCTTGAGTACTTTCTCGATGATCTCTTCCTTTGTGAGTGGTCCGTGCTTATCGATGATCTTCTTGATCACGTCCTTCACAACTCCGCTCATGTATCCCCATTCAGCGAGGGCGTACAAACCTCGGCCTACGAGAACAAATCGTGGATCCTTGATAAGTTCGTTATGGCAAGTTGCCACGTGTGCCTTTTTCTTGAAGATCTTAGTGATCTGGTTTGCAACTTCTCGGAAGTGGATAGGTGATCCGTGCTTTCGGATGACGAGGAATGCGTAATCTCGCATACCCTTAGTCTTGATGTTTGATGAATGAGAAACTCCCCATTCGCCGATTGCGTTCTTGTCGATTTTCTTTGAAAGAGAAAGCCATCGTCGAACGATTTCCTGATTCTTGTACTTCTCTGACACGTCCTGGAGATGGCAAAGGAATGTGTTAACCATTTCAGCTTCAGGAAGAAGGTCCTGGTCGCTTAGGTTCTTGTAGAGCTTGTGAATAGATTCTTCAACCTTTCGTGCAAGGTCCTCGCTCACATGCCATCGATGCTTGAAATGTTCGTCTTCCTTTCGCTTCTTAAATGTCTCCCCAACTACAAGGAGAAAATGGAGGTGGTTCTGGATTGAGCGTTCTTTTGAGGTGTGGCTAAGAAGATCTTCTTCAACAACAATTCCTCCAAGTGAATGGATAAGCTCTTCGAGCTCCGCGAAGGTCGCGCTCTCTGACTTGTAAGCGTCTGACTTTCGGATGTTGTTAAGTGCGTAGTTCTCGATCTGTCGAACACGTTCTCGAGTAATACCGTACATCTTGCCGATGGCATCCAATGTCATTTTTTCGGTATTTTTACCTAGTCCGTATCGATTAACAAGAACATCTCGCGCTCTGTCTTGGAGCACTGAAAGAAGCTTCTTTGTGGCCTGTTTTGGCTTGAATTTGATTGTAGTTGTCATAATAATCTGTGACTTCTGGCCGTTTATGCTGTTAGTTGTATCATTTTATCATTTATAAGTCAAGAAGGCTTTAAATTGTGCTCGTTTTAGGCTTTAACCACGATATTTACAAGCTTATTCTTCACTATGATGACCTTCATTATTTCCTTCCCATCGAGCCATTTGGCAACATCATTGTGCCCTAGCGCAAGCTTCTTGATTTCTTCATCTGAAGCGTCTGCACGGGAGACGATGTTTGCTCGCACTTTTCCATTAATTTGGACCGCCATCTGCTGAGTAGTCTCGGTAATCTTGGTCGCGTTGTACTGTGGCCACATCGATATGTGGATGGACTGTTTGTTGCCAAGTTCGGTCCATAGCTCGTCGGTGATGTGAGGTGCAAACGGAGCAAGGAGTTTGATGAGCATTTCGTAATGTTCCCTACTTATCGTCTCCGCTTTCTCGAATTCATTCACCGCGATCATCATCGTACTCACTGCTGTGTTGAACTTCATCGCGTCGATGTCTTCGGTCACTTTCTTGATGGTCTTGTGAATGATCGGGTCGAGTGCTTTGCTTTCGTTTGGAGTTACCTTCGCCGAAAGTTTCCATACTCGTTCAATAAATCTTCGTGATCCAATCATGTTGTCCGTGCTCCAGCTGATTGCCTGATCGAATGGACCCATGAACATTTCGTATACTCGCAAAGTGTCTGCTCCGTATATCTTGATGACATCGTCTGGGTTTACAACGTTTCCCCAGCGTTTGCTCATCTTTCTGTCGTCTTCTCCCATGATAAGACCAACGCTTTGTAATTTCTTGAAAGGTTCGGGTGTGCTTACTTCGCCTAGGTCATAGAGAAACTTATGCCAGAACCTCGCGTAGATGAGGTGTCGTGTGGCATGTTCTGCTCCTCCCACATACAAGTCTACAGGCATCCAATTCTTTTCTTTTTTCTTGTCAACGAAAGCTTTGCTGTTCTTGGGGTCGATGTATCGTAAGTAGTACCAGCTTGATCCTGCCCATTGGGGCATGGTGTTTGTCTCTCGCTTTGCTTTGCCTTTGCACTTCGGACACTTTACGTTCACCCATGAGTCGATGGCGGCGAGCGGTGATTCTCCTGTTCCTGTTGGTTCGTAGAACTTCACCTTCGGAAGCTTCACCGGGAGATCCTTCTCTGGAACCGGCACCACTCCGCACTTCTCGCAATGTATTACTGGTATCGGCTCGCCCCAATATCGCTGCCTAGAGAAAACCCAGTCGCGAATCTTGTAGTTTATTTTTCTTGTGGCGTACCCGCTTTTTACAAGATAGTCGATGATGTCTTCCCTTACCTCCTTCCATTCTCTGCCTTTAAATTCTTTTGGCTCGAGGAGAATTCCGTTCTTCACTATTGGCTTCTCGGCTCCGATTACCCTGCTCCATGTGATCTTCAAGTCATTCTTGTTCACGAAATCCATGACCTTGTCCTTGGATACCCATTCGAGAGTGTGGAGTGCTTTCTCTTCTTCGGCGATCTCGTTTTGTTCGCCATCAATTAATTCCATGAGCACAGGTGTGAAGTGCGCGAAGCGATTTACCTTTTTGACTGCTTGGTAGAACTGCGAGTGGATTTTTCCTCCAAGTGTTTTAACAAACCTGACGTTCTTATAACCGGTTTCTTCGACGACTTCTCGCATAGCAGCAGATTCGGCGCTCTCACCGTCTTCGATACCTCCTACGACAAAGCCTCTCCATTCAACAGCTTTCCAGTGGAGACAGAGGTATTTATCTTCTGACCAGTGCTTAACAACACAGATGACTGCGTTTCGTTCAACGAACGGCATGTCTTTGCGTACCGCGTCATCGCCCGTAGTAACTTGTACGAATGGTTCTACTACCTCATGGAGTGGAAGGTTGTATTTCTTAGCAAAAGCGTAGTCACGCTCATCGTGGGCACTGCAGTTGACCATTCCTGTTCCATAGTCTGCTAGAACATATGAAGCAACCCAAATAGGTAGATCTCTTCCTGTACCTGCAAAGTCCCGAATATATCTTCCTGTGAAAATACCCTCCATATCCTTATCAATATCAAACTTGTTGTTTGCTTTCTTGGCTTTGATTTTCTCTACAAATTCGAGCACTGGCTTTTCATACTCGGTTCCTTTGATCAAATCATTTACGAGCGGATGCTCGGGTGCGATAACAGTAAATGTCTCAGCTCTGTATGTCTGAGGCACTGAGTTGTACATTTTGACCTCGATGTTCAAGTCCTTGATCCAGCACTTGAAGTTAACGCCTTCGCTTCGGCCAATCCAATTACGTTGAAGCTCTTTGATCGATTCAGGCCATTCGAGGAGTGGATCACCGTTGATGTCTTTGAGATCGAGATCGCTTAGGAGCTTGTCTGCGTAATCGGTAATCTTGAGCACCCACTGTCGCATTGGTCGTTTCTCAACCACAGCACCACATCGTTCACACTTGCCGTCCTCGATGTCTTCGTTAGCAAGACCAGTCTTGTCTACAGGGCACCAGTTAATAGGCTCGTATGATTCATATGCGAGTCCTTTCTTGAAGAGTTGAAGGAAAATCCACTGCGTCCATCTATAGTACTCAGGATCGGTAGTGTTTACCTCTCGTTCCCAGTCATAGTCGAATCCTAGGATCTCAAGCTGCTCTTTGTAGCGCTCAACATTCTTTTTGACCGCAATCTGAGGATTGGTCTTGGTCTTGATGGCGTAGTTCTCTGCAGGTAATCCGAACGCGTCGAAGCCCATAGGATGGAGTACGCCGTAGCCCTGCATTCGCTTCATTCGGGAGACAACATCAGTAGCGATGTAGCCCTTTGGATGACCTACATGGAGTCCTTCGCCTGATGGATACGGGAACATGTCGAGAACGTAGAATTTCTTAGAGAGGTCTTTGGTCTTGTATACCTTTTTCTTCTCCCAGTACTTCTGCCACTTTTTCTCAAGTGAGATATGGTCGTACGTTCTCGGTTTCTTTTTCATAATATTGATTGTAATAGTAAACGTTACAAAATTCAAATCTTGTGGTATTTAATGAAAAATGCTAGAGGCTCGGAGCTCATAAACAAGAAGAATAGAAAAAGGGCGAGCTCACAACGTGTGCGCTCGCCCAATTCTTTGTTTCGCTTAAACCGTGGTCTTGATCTTCTTCTTCCGGTTGAAGAATTTCTTCCAGACACTCAATGTTCGCATGAGCCTCACCTGAGGGGATGTTTGCTCCGTTTTGTGGAGGCTCGTAGGAGCGGTTGAGTGAATGCCGTGGTTTGCTGCGAAGCTTAATCGATTCCGAAATTGGAAAGGACGAGACATGGTGGTGTTTTGCATACTGTATATATTATAGCACAGATCAAGACAAAAGAAAACCCCTACTATGGCTCCCAACTAGGGCCAAGAATAGCGGTTTTCTAGCTTCTTTTATTCTTTATTTTCCTGAATCTTCCCTGTCAGTTCTAATACCGAGTCGGCATTGGAGGGAAATCTTTTGGGTTAATTTTTCGCTCGAAACACGTTCTACCTGCTCCGTGCTTCCAATTTTCCATAGATGAGTCGTACGGATAGATCCTGCTTGTCTCACCTGTCGTAGGTGAAGGTGCTGTTGGTGATGGCAAATTAAAGTTTGCACAGATGTTGAACGTCGTTGATGCGGTCTTTGTGTACTCATAATCCAACCCTGTCTGAGGATCTTTAGGAAGTACATATCCGCTTAGTGAGTCATTGAGAGCAGCAATGTTCTCTGGAAGTCCTTGTTCCGTTCTCCATGTGTCGATAATTCTCCACTGGATGTTCTGCATGTCGTTTACCTTCTGATTATCAAACCGAACCATTCTTTGCTTCATCGGTGAACCCATGACGAGGAAACCAGTAACAATAGCTGCAAGCACGAGGACGATAGCTGTCCATCGGAAAGCCTCCCGCTCTGCACGTGGAAGCGAAGAATTGCTCTTGAGGTCTCTGATGTAGTAAGAGAAGATCACACAAGCGACAACTAGTACTGCAAGACCCTTGAGGACAAACCTGATAGTTATTTCCCCTCCTAGGAATGTATTAATGATCGCAACGAGGTCGCAAGCTATAGTTGCTCCAGCCAAGAAGAGTGTCAGATATGTAAGCCATCGTTTCAGGCCGAGATTCTTTTTTTCAGGATTGGCAGCGTAATCTTTGTTGAGCCAGTTTACAAAATAGATATATAGAGGGAAAACCACGATAAGTGATGCGATCGCCCACCTGATTGGTCCGCTATATGGGTCATATTGATAAGAATATCCAGTGAATGCGAGTGTGTCTGGGAAAGCGTAGTTAATGACCTGGAAAAGCAGAATCAGAATGCTCGAAGCGCTAATATAGAGTGCAATCATCGATGCGATATGAAGGAAAAAATCCTTCGGCGTCATTTTGGTAGGTGTCATGATGGTTGGAATTGTACAAATTATGAATAAGCCTGCGTATGGTTATTATATCAAAAAAGACCCTGGGTATGTGGGTCTTTTCTTTGCCTAAATCTTAAACTCAATCACATCCCCATCCTTCACGATGTATTCTTTTCCTTCAGTTTTTACCCAGCCTTTTTCTCGTGCTACTCCATATGATCCAGCTTCAAGTAGTTTGTTCCATTCGATTACCTCAGCTCGGACGAACTTTTCTTTGAAATCTCCGTGAATTGCTGTTCCTGCTTCTGGTGCTGTCCAACCCTTGCCGATAGTCCAAGCTCGAGATTCTGTCTCGCCTGTTGTGAAATACGTAATGAGGTTGAGGATTTCATACCCCTTTTTGATGAGGTCATCGATGCCGTCTTCTTTTGCACCTAGTCCTTCGCGCATTTCTTTTTTCTCAACATCTGTCATGTCTTTGAGATCGTGCTCGATACCTGCATCTACAACTACATATCCTGAGTTAGTGCTTTTGAAAAACTCCATGAGCTTCTGGTAACGCTCGTCGTTCATTTCGTCCAAGTTTTTACCGCCTGACTTTTTGTTCAATACATAAAGAATAGGCTTTGATGAGAGGAGGCAAAGCTGCTGGTACATAGGCTTTTCGAATTCGTCTGTTGTGACAGATGATGCAAGCTTTCCTGCTTCAAGGGCTGCCATAAGTCTCTTGAGGAGAGCTTCTTCAATAAGGGCCTCCTTCTTGGCCTGCTTGATCTCACGACCGAGGTTTGAGAGTCGTTTAGATACAGTTTGCATGTCTGCGAGAATGAGTTCTAGGTTGATTACTTCGATATCCTTGAGAGGGTTTATTTTTCCATCAACGTGAATGATGTTGTCGTCCTCGAAAATTCGCACAACCTCTGCGATCGCGTCAGTCTCTCGAATGTTAGTCAAAAACTGGTTGCCAAGACCTTCTCCAGCGGATGCACCCTTAACCAATCCTGCGATATCTACGAATTCAACTGCAGCAGGAACGATTTTGACTGATTTAGAAAACTCACCGAGCTTTACGAGTCTGTCATCAGGAACAGCAACAACACCCACTGATGGGTCGATGGTTGCGAATGGATAATTGGCTACGAGCACGCTCTTGCGAGTAAGGCCGTTAAAAAGTGTGGACTTGCCGACGTTCGGGAGTCCTACGATTCCGATTGAAAGTGACATGGTAGAAAGAGCATACCATAAAGGTTTGATTGTGATAAGATCTGAGCGGCGTTTCTTGTGTAGGTGGCAAGTTGCAACACTTGATACGGAGTGCAGCCTAGGTTGCTAAACGGCGAGGGCCTTCTCCATGTCCGCTACCAATAAACGTCAAACGGGCAGCCTTGCTGCCCGTTTTTTTATTTAATTTTCCAAATTATTTAAGCCGCTTTGCTTCCCCACTTTTCAAACCGCTTTCTCCAATTAGCGAGCTTTGCTTCATTGGCAAACTTGAGAGGACCGACTTTCTTGATTCTGATTGGACAGAAGCCTGCGAACCAGAGGAGGCATCGTTTGATTTCGTTAGTTGTATCTCCGAAGATGAATCGAGCTGCGAGTGGATGTGAGTCAGACATTACGAATACTCGAGCTGATTTACCCTGCATGAGGCGGTACCAGATGTATCCGGCTCCAAAGCCTTCCTTCTTGAATCTAAATGCAAAGCCTGGAATCCATGCTCGGTCGAAGAAACCCTTGAGGAGGGCTGGCATAGTTGACCACCAGCTTGGGTAGAAGACCGCCAAGTGGTCGCACCACGTGATTGCTTCCTGAGCTGCCTTGAGGTCAGGTTCGATCTCCTGGATGACCTTGTATCCCTTGTGGAGGATGGGATCAAACTTAAGGTCGCCGAGGTTTACTCTTCGGACTTCGTGACCTGCGTCTCGTGCTCCCTTTTCGTACGCGTCAGCAAATGATCCTGACTTTGTTTCTTTGTCAGGGTGTCCGAGGAATACTGTGATCTTCTTTTTCTTCATAATTATATTATTTTCAATTAGCCATTCATGATCTTCCTGATCTCGTCCTGGCGCTTTCTCATGACTGACATTGCTGCTTCCTGCTGACCCATTCCTCCCTTCACTCGCTTCTCAACTTCGTCCGCGATCTCTTTGAAAAAATCCGGATTCTTCTCTACTGCACTGATAATTCGTTCCTGCTCGGCTTCCGGAACTCCCTTAAGCTGGCGCTTAAGCATTTGTTTCATTAAAAAATTCTTGAACATGGGCAAATTATAACAGGGATTTTGATAAAATTCACCAGCCTAGTCTACGTACTCGCTTCCTTTCTTGTATTTCTTGAGGGGTACCTCGCTCCAGGCCTCCACAATTGGGGTTATATAATCCCAAGCAGCCATCACTTCTTCTGTGCTTGCGAAGAGAGTTTGGTCGCCAACTACCGCATCATAGAGCACTCGTTCGTATGCGTCAGGAAGTAGGTCGAGTGATTGGAAATCGGCATATTTGAATTTGAGTGTCTTCGGTTCAACTTTGAGGTCGAAGCCCGGAGTTTTCACCCAAAAACGAATCTTGATGCCCTCGTCAGGCTGAATTTTGAAGGTGAGGACGTTCTGTCGCTCTTCTGATGATGGATTCTTGAAATACACATCGATCTCAGCTCTAGCTTCAGACAAAGCCTTACCGCTCTCCAGATAGAACGGAACTTTCTTCCATCGGCCGTTGTCTATGTATGTCTCAAGCCTGAAGTACGTTTCGGTCTGTGACTTAGGAGTTACACCCTTCTCGTGTTGGTATCCCTCATACTGTGCGCGAGTAGCATGATGGGCAATAGTTTTCTTGGTAATAGGCAAAAGCTTGCCCAATACTTTCGCACGTTCACCTCGAACATCGTCTGCTTCGAATGAGTCTGGGTTTTCCATAGCAACAAGAGCAAGCATTTGCAGCATGTGGTTTTGTCCTACATCCTTGAGTGCACCGACGTTGTCATAAAAGGCGCCTCGGCCCTCGGTATCGATTTTCTCCAAAAGCTTGATATGAACCTTGTCTATATAGTCCTTGTTCCAAAGCGGTTCAAAGAGTGAGTTTGCAAATCGGAAGGCAATAATGTTTTGCATCGCTTCTTTAGCGAGATAGTGATCGATTCGAAATATTTGAGATTCATCAAAAAGCTTGCCGAGCAATGCATCGAGTGATCTTGCTGTTTCGCTGTTGTTACCGAAAGGCTTCTCCACGAGAATTCTTGTCCAACCCTGATTGCCTCCACAAGGAACTGTTAATCCTGAATCCGATAGCTGGCTAAGAATTAGTTCGTAGTGGTCAGGAGACACGGAGAGATGGAAAAGTTTGTTCGAACATCGTCTAAAACCCTTATCAAGCGCATCAAGCTTCTCTGCTAGCTCTGTATAGAGATCTTTGGAGTCGAAGAAACCCTGCACATAGGTCATGTGATCAAGAAAGTGTTTAATGTCTTCTTCCTTGTACTGGCCGACTTTGATATGCATGTTGTCACGAACATACTGTCTGAAATCTTCACGCGTAAACACTCTTCGTCCAATTCCAACAATAGCAAACTGCTTTGGCAGAATTTTTTTGGAATAAAGATTGAGAAGCGCAGGTAAAAGTTTTTTCTGTGCGAGGTTTCCGGTTTTTCCGAATATTACGAATACGGTTGGTGTTTGATGTTCATTAGAGGGAGGCGTTGCAGAAGCGGTAGTAGTCATGGTTTGCAGGGTTATATTGATTTAGTATCGCTTATGATCTCTCCATCAGCAAGTTCGATAATTCGGTCTGTCATCTTTGCGTAGTCTTTCTCGTGTGTAACCATAACAATGGTCTGACCTTCCTTGTGGAGGTCTTTGAAGGCCTTGAGTACTACTTCAGAAGTTTCTGTATCGAGGTTTGCAGTAGGTTCGTCAGCAAAAAGAATCATTGGATCATGAGCAATGGCTCGAGCGATAGCAACTCGCTGCTGCTGTCCTCCTGAGAGCTGTGCAGGATAGTTCCTAATGCGATCTGAGAGCCCAATCTTTGCTAGAGCAGCTTCGGCTTTTCTCTCGGCTTCAATAGGCTCAATTCCGAGCATGAGGAGTGGAAGCATGACATTCTCAAGTGCTGTAAGCGAAGGAAGAATAGCGTAATCTTGGAAAACGTAACCGAGGCTTGAGAGTCTCATGAAGGTTCGCTCGTTCTCGTCAGCCTTAACCACATCAATTCCATCAATGTATATTTCGCCAGATGTCGGTTTATCCAACAGACCGAGTTGATACAGGAGTGTGCTTTTACCAGATCCAGATCGTCCTGTGATTGCCAAAAATTCTCCCTCAGCGAGGTCAACGCTGACATTGTTGAGAGCTGTAATCTCCCCCATTCCGCTTTTGTATTTTCTTGTAAGATTTTTTGTCTGGATCATAAATTTAGCAGGTCAGGTTATCTTCCTAGAATCGCATCGAGCGTATTTTGCTTCACGACGATTCTCGCAGGGATATATCCAGCGATCATAGTTGCGACAAGAAGAACAATACCTCGAATAGCTGTACCGAGAGGAGTTGCAACCAGGATACCATCGCTGAATGGGAAGTTGATTGGGTGCGCTGCGATGTATGGCTTCAAGAGAAGGAATACGATTGCCATACCGAGAAGAATACCAACGCCAGCGTAGACAATAGATTGAATCATATAGGAGATCTCAATAACGCTCTTGCGAATACCGATTCCCTTGAGAATTCCAATGTATCGTCGGCGAGTAATAGCGTTCACGAAGATGATAATGAAAATGGTGATACACGCTACGGCAAGACCGATAGTACCGATTACGTTTCCAAGAAGTCCGAAGGTTAGCTTGATATCCTGAAGGAATTTAGGCTGAGCCTCTTCCCATGTCTGAATACGAGCGTATTTATCAAACCCTTGTCCAATGAGCACACTCTGGACACTTTCTGGAGTGTAACCAGGAGCAACTTTTACAGAGATCTCGTCAACGTTGAAATCAGTTCGGCCAATTAGTTTTCTAAAATGCGAATCAACCATGAGGACGCGCATGTCCATAGAGTCTACTTTGCCTTTAGCAATTCCCTTCACTGTCACTTCGCGAGTTAGGCCGTTGACGACCATACGGACCTTCGAGCCGATCTCTACGTCTTTGAGTGTTTGGAAACCTGGAGATTCGATAGGAGTATATTTGAAAAGAATGTTTGCACCGATAATTACAGAATCAGTGTCGTCAGGTGAAAGATACTCACCTTCAATAATATATTTTGAAATTCCTGTAAGCTTGTCCTCGGCTACAGGATCGATTCCAGCAATGTTCACGCCTGCCTGATCTGGTTCGTCTGTGAGTCTCGTGCGGCGCTTGTAGTTGGTCTCAATACGGCCACCTTCGGAGTATCGTGCAGAGTAGAGAGCGACGCCTGGATATGTTTTGAGAAAATCAACAAGCTCCACAGAGTGTTCGATGTAATTCTTCTTGATAGGTGTCGAAATGATGATATCTGACGTATATCGGTCGCGGTTTGCTTCAGTAGCACCTTCGATAAGACCGACAAGCACTCCACTGATCACAATGAGGTTAAGAAACGTAAGAATCATCACGGAAATGATGAGAAGTGTGGTCCATTTGTTGGCTTTCTTCAGTTCCCTGAGAGCTAGGAACATGCCGATTTTCCAGGATTGCAGGAAAGTAGTTTGTTTGCGCATGGCTATAATACTAGCATAAAGCCCAAAAAAACCTTAGAGAACACTAGAATTCCTCGCCCCACTTTACCCAGATGGGATAAAATGCGTTCGCAATGAAAACACACGGCAATATGATGACTGCCGCTAATACCCATAATGCGAAGCTGAAGACTTTTACGATCATGAAAGGTTATCCTACTCAAAATCTAGCTTGAAATCAAGAGTTTTTGAGGTTTAGACCCTAGGAATTGGCGTTACTCTTCCTGAGGTTACCATGCATCATTTGCTGCGTGCGCTCGAATTTCTCAGGCTTCTCGCCTGTAAGCTTGGCCCATATGTATTTTTTGAGCAGAATGAATATAGAGATGATCGTTAGCCAGAATACTGAGATGCCGATGATGACGTTGTTGAGCGTGCTCTGGAACTCAGGAAGGCTTGCTTCGATCGAGTAGCCAATGAGGAGCATTACGAAGAACCAAATGAAAAGCGTAAACATGCAGGTTAGCAAGAATTTACTGAAGGATACCCTCTTCACTCCAGACAGAATGGAAACTGCTGAGTTTGTTCCATACACAAAGCGTGATATAAAAACCATTTTGAAAATATTTTGATGCACGTACAACTGCTCTGCCTTGCGAGCCTTCTCTGCGAGGCCTCGAACCCATTTTGGATGGTGCTTTCGAAGTACCCTTCCAACCCCGTACCATATTACGTCGAGAAGAAGACTTGCTACGAAGAAAAGCACGAAGAGCATCTTTACATCAATGTATCCCTGAAGCGCCAGATATATAGAGCCTAGGAGCGCTGGAATACCCCCGATCATTAACCCGAGCCCCATCAGTGGATAGAGATGCTCAGAAAACAAGTTTGTCATAACAATACTGAAGTCCATATTGTCATTATAGTATGACAGCAAGATGGGTTTTTTATGAAGGGGTTGTGGGTATATTAGTTCTTATTCAATTATTTCTTCGATGGCCTCTCGAACAATTCTTATTTTCTTCCCGCTTGGAAGGCTTAATATAGTTTCAATTTTTTTAACGAATTCGAGAGGCTCCTTTTGATTGTCTTCTACTCGAATTTCCCCTGTCTTTGCATCAATGATTACATGGGCCTTTTCCGCTGTTCCATCCCGTTGGCCAATAAGGAGATGCATATCACCATCTTCCTTTGATCGTGATTCGATAAATAAGCCTTCCGCATCCAATCGATCTTTAAATGTCTTTTTAGCTGTTTTTAAATAGGCTAATATTTCTCGCATAAAACTCTCTCGTGTTCCAAATTCAGATTGTGCAGTCTCAAGGCCATAAAAGCCTGGCTTTAAAGAAGAGCGCCAGCCGCTATTTAATTTTTTCCATTTTAGCTGGATGATTTCATCAGGTAATTCAGGGATAATAGCTGCTAATTCTTCTCTTACTTTTAAATTTAATTTTTCAATACGTTCGCGTTCCAAGAGCTCCTGCTTTGCTAGTAAGTAGCACGATTCAATGTCTCGCAGTAATAGTTTAAGAGATTCCTCCATATTGTATGCTTTTATTTTTTAATAATAAATTATTTTCAAACTTCAAACATGATTATGATCTAGCGTGTCGCCGGACGCTTAATCATTCCGGTAGTTTAGTGTAGTCAATGTTCGGATTAGATTGAATCCTGATTCATTCACTATAGTTAGGATAACAGGCAAATGGAAGTCTAAACCCCATGTGAATAACTTCAGAGTTTGATGGCTAATATGCGCAATTTTTATCATATTTGGGGATAACTTTTGTGTATTCAGTATTAGAAAACTAGAAACCCCGTAAAAATACGGGGCTTCTAGTTTTCTAAATAAATTGTTGGTGGACCCTACAGGACTCGAACCTGCCACCCCCTCATTGCAAATGAGGTGCTCTA